>JAHHIE010000028.1 GCA_019358945.1 Stenomitos rutilans HA7619-LM2
CGTTGACGCTCTCGCGTCTCTGTAAAGTTGTAGTCATGATAGGTAATGAGTGCGTTGTGGAGATGAATGTAACGATTGCAGAAGCAACCGTACACATAACATAACGAAATTCACAAGACTTGTAAAGCATTGTAAAGAAAATCGTAAGTACGAGTCCCTAATGCCTCTAGGGGCTGTCATCAATTATTCGTACATATGACTTACAGCAGGGGTTCCAGCCCCTAGCCTTGTTTGTTAGAACGGGCGCGATAAGGCTGATACGAAAGCTTTCTGAGCTTAATTGATGACGCGCCCTAGGCTGGAGTGGTAGTCAGTCAACCTTGCTTATGAATGACCAGTAAGGACCGCTGCTTCGTCGTTTGGCAAACAGATGGCTTCTGGATAGCTCTACAGCATGAAACTGTACGCTGATTAAAAGCCTGCAATTAAACTGACGATCTTGTAAAGCGGTCAGCCTTTAGCAGCCAGCCTTTAGCTTTTCCAGTATGTTCGGGTTAATTGTGTCCGTTTACTTGCCGCTAAGGATGCACGGGTTTTTGTAAGAAGGGTTTTTGGCTTCCCCTTCTACCCCTCAAACTGCCTCTATTAATTACACCCGCTACTTAACTCTGTTGCATTCTCATTGGACTCAACTCAGCCTACAGCTACGTGCAGGGTCATCAGAGGTGCGATCGCGCCTCTGATGCAACTATCTTAACCGTGACGATTCACCTCTGCTTGCAGCCAAGTGTCTACAGGCTGACCATCTTTGCGGCGGAGTTCAACTTCTACAGCCATGACTTGTCCTGATCCAGGAGGGGCAGGTTTTTGGTGAAACAACACATCGTAGGCACCAGGGTCTTCATTGCGCTCCTTCAGCCAGTCTTGCACCTTCAGCGTGGCAAAAAATGACTGCCCCTGCTCAAACATGCGGGTGATTTCCATCTGAAGCGTAAAAGGATTGAACCGGGGCATGGTTAAACCTCATGCAGTGCCGCGCTTATTCTAACTTAAGTGGCAAGAATGGGCATCAGCTTGCGCTGCCAAGAAAGTAGGACGTTTGACAAGTTCACCCTTACTTAATGCAGCAAGGCTCGATTTCGGGCGAAAACTTGTTGCCAAGTAAAGCGGAACTTATCTGATCGCACCATTTTGTAACTCTCGCTACTCATCAATCTCGGCAGAAGCAGTGTAATGCGGGAGTTATTCAAGGTCGTGGAGAGTTGATGTGTACTTGACTCCTAGAGAAATGGAGCGGTTAACGATTTTTACAGCGGCAGAAATTGCCCGTCGTCGAAAGGAAAAAGGTCTCAAGCTGAATGTGCCAGAAGCGATCGCCTATATCACCGATGCCATGATTGAGGGTGCACGCGAAGATAAAAGTGTGGCGGAACTTATGTCTGAGGGCGCGACCTTGTTGGCGATCGAGGATGTGCTGCCGGGTGTCACCGAACTGATTCCGCTGATTCAGGTGGAAGCGCACTTTGCGGATGGCACCAAGCTGATCAGTATTCATCATCCCATTCGTAGCGCTGGAGCGTGATGCTATGACCCATGTTTCTAATGCCTTTCCAGGGGAAGTGTTGTGTGCTCCTGGAACCCTGCAACTCAATGCTGGAAGAGCCACCAAAACTCTGATAATCGCGAATTTAGGTGATCGTCCCATCCAAGTAGGTTCCCACTATCACTTTTTTGAAGTGAACCGCGCTTTGCAATTCGATCGCGCTGAGGCGTACGGATTTCGGCTGGATATTCCCGCAGGAACGGCGGTACGGTTTGAACCAGGCGACACCAAAACGGTGGCTCTCGTAGCGATCGGTGGTACACGCCAAATCCAGGGACTCAACAGCCTGGTGAATCAAGCGTTAGATGATCCCGACGCGAAAGCAGCGGCATTAGAGCGTGTGCGATCGCTGGGTTACAGTACGCGTTCTACAGAGAACGAGCCAGTCGAGGAATGATATGGAAATTAGTCGGGAACGTTATGCCGAGTTGTTTGGCCCCACAACGGGCGATCGCATTCGGTTAGGAGACACGTCTTTAATCGCTGAAGTCGAGCGAGACACTACGATTTATGGCGATGAATGTGTGTTCGGTGGTGGTAAGACATTGCGTGATGGTTTGGGGCTGGCTCCTGGTGTGACGGCAGCAGAGGGCGCGTTGGATCTGGTGATCACAAATGTCGTGCTAATGGATCCCGTGCAGGGCATTGTTAAAACCGACATCGGCATCAAAGAGGGTCGGATCGTTGGCATTGGTAAAGCAGGCAACCCCGGCGTGATGGATGGCGTGCAGCCAAATCTGGTGATTAGTGCGAATACCGATGTGCGATCGGCAGAAGGGTTGATTGCCACTCCGGGCGGCATTGATTGCCACGTTCACTATGACAGCGCTGGACTCTGTGCCGAAGCCCTCTCTAGTGGACTGACCACCATGATTGGCGGTGGCTTAGGTCCGGTAACGGTGGGGATTTGCTCCGGTGGAGCCTACAACATGGGCTTGATGCTGCAAGCGTCTGAAGGCTTTGCCATGAACTTTGGGTTTCTCGGCAAAGGGAGTTCCAGCCTGCCTGCCAGCCTGGTGGAACAGGTGGAAGGGGGCGCGATCGGACTCAAGATCCATGAAGATTGGGGTGCGATGCCTGCTCTGATTGATACTTGTCTTTCAGTTGCCGATGACTATGACCTTCAGGTGCAAATTCATACCGATACCTTGAATGAGTCGGGCTATGTGGAAGATACATTGGCAGCGATTCGCGGTCGCACCATCCACATGTATCACACAGAAGGCGCAGGCGGTGGACACGCGCCAGACATTATTAAAGTGGCATCTTACTCGTACTGCCTGCCGTCTTCCACCAATCCTACCAATCCTTACACCGTCAACACTTTTGATGAACACCTAGATATGGTGATGGTGTGTCATCACCTCAACCCCAAAGTGCCAGAGGATGTTGCCTTTGCCGAATCCCGTATTCGGGCTGAAACCATCGCGGCAGAAGACATCTTGCACGATATGGGTGCAATCAGCATGATGGGTTCAGATAGTCAGGGCATGGGACGCATTGGCGAAGTCATCTGTCGTACCTGGCAGTTGGCATCAAAAATGAAAGACCAACGCGGCGCGTTACCAGAAGATAGTGAGCGTAATGACAATCAGCGCATTCTACGGTATCTGGCAAAGTACACCATCAATCCAGCCAAAACCTGTGGCATTGATGCTCATGTGGGTTCCATTGAACCCGGCAAAGTTGCAGATATTGTGCTGTGGCAACCGGGATTCTTTGGCATCAAGCCAGAACTCATCATCAAAGGCGGCTTTATTGCCTGGTCGCCGATGGGTGAATCTAATGCCTCGCTGATGACCTGTGAACCGATTCTCTATCGTCCCCAGTGGGGTAGTTTTGGCAGTGCGAAGCAAACTACTTCATTTTGCTTTGTTACTCAAACTGCGCTGGATCAGGGGTTGCCTGACAAGCTAAAGCTACGCAAACAACTGCTACCTGTGAAAGGAACGCGATCACTCAGCAAAGCGGATATGTTGCATAACAACGCTTGCCCTGAAATTGAGGTTGATCCAGACACATTCCAGGTACGAGTCAATGGTGAAATTGCTACCTGCGAGCCAGTCTCGCGGGTGCCGTTAGGACGGCTGTATTTGTTTCGGTAAATCCATATTGAAGGCAAAAACGATGCCAAAATCAGTCGCTCGTTTAGGAATAGGGGGTCCCGTTGGTAGCGGTAAAACGGCACTGCTAGAACGGTTGGTGCCGTTGCTAATGCAGCAAGGCATTGAAGTAGCGGTTGTTACTAATGATTTATTAACGCAGGAAGATGCTGATCGCCTCAAACGCAAAGGCTTTTTGCCCACCGATCGGATTATTGGTGTGAAAACGGGAAGTTGCCCCCATACCGCCATTCGCGAAGATCCCACCATGAATCTGCTAGCGATTCGCAATCTGGAGCGGTCGTTTCCTAAACTTGATCTTGTCTTTGTGGAAAGTGGGGGTGACAATCTCGCCTCGACCTTCAGCTATGACTTAATCGATGCGTATATCTTTGTGCTGGATGTGGGTGCTGGTGATGATATTCCCCGCAAAAATGGGCCGGGTTTTATGCAGGCAGACTTAGTGGTCATTAACAAAATTGACCTTGCCCCCTATGTGGAAGCTGATTTAGATCTGATTCATCGCGAAGCCACAGAACGCCGACGTGGTAAACCGATCGCCTATACCAACTGCAAAACAGGTGAAGGGTTGGATCAGGTGATGCAATTCATCTTTGACAAATTGCTATTTCGATCGATGCGGGTATTAGCTCAATGACTTTGATGGAAACCAGCATAAACGGTAGACAAACAGCAGACATGGTTGCTGCACTCAGCAAACCATCAACCACAACGTTAGAGCATGCCGTCTTGCACAATCATCTTTCTGTGCAAATGGGGTTGGATCACAACCATCACTCCTTCGTGCAGCGGCAGTATGCCACCTACCCCTTCAGGCTCTCACGGGCATTACGGCTTGACTCCACCAATGCCCATCGCATCTATCTTTACATCATGAATTCGTCACCTGGTCTGCTGGGTGGTGACGCATTTCAGATTGGTATTCGGCTGAGCGATCGTACAGCCCTTTATCTCACCGATCAGTCAGCAACGAAGGTGCATCGAATGGCGACGGGGCAACGTGCTCGCGTTCATTACAAGATTGAAATCGGCTCTGGTGCAAGCTTAGAGTATGTTCCAGAACCCATCATCCTCTACCGTGATGCCAATCTACAACAAACAATGCAAGTCATGTTGGCACCGACTGGAAGCCTCTTTCTCAGCGACATTATGGTTCCCGGTCGGTTAGCACGAGGCGAATACTTTCACTTTCATCAGTATTGCAATCGGCTGCAAGTTTACACACCCGCTGGAGACTTAGTTTTCACCGATGCTATGAAGCTGAAGGGGCAGGTTGAATCTCCTTTCCGTAGCCCTATTTTTGCCTCTCAACCCATCCTCGCCAGCGTTATCCTGGTTGTGCCTGATACTGACCTGTACGCTTTGAGCCTGGATTTAGAACAGGTTACTCACGCACAAGCAGATTTAACGGTTGCCAGTTCTGCCTTACCCAACTGTAATGGCTTGCTGGTGAGAGTAATGGCAAGAAATGTACCGATCGCCAAAGCTTACATCAACTATGCCTTGTCGAAAATGCGCCAGCTCAACAGACAGCCTGCCTTACCGGAGGTACCCAAATGACAATCCTGGCAGAGACGTATTTAGGCAATCAAGAGACTGACCCTACCTTGCAGCAGCAAGTGGCGCAAGCTCGACACGCAGGAGATTTGCTAGAGGTTTACTTAAAGACAGACGATCGCGCCAAAGGTCGGATTCATGCCCACTCTACAACTGGCGTTGGGATTGGCATCATGAAAAGTCGTGATCACGCTTTAAATGCAGGTGATGTCTTTGTCACTCAAGCAAACCAACTCTTGCTCATCCATCTTCATGCTCAAGCTGTGATGGTATTAAGCTTTAACGGTGATGCCACGGGTCACGCTATTGCTCTCATTTACCTGGGTCATGTGCTCGGCAACCACCATTGGTCAGTGCTAGTGCAGAACGATCGCATTTATGTGGAAATGGTGGCTGATCCAGCCGTGATGGAAGCCACGGTGAGAAGCGTTAATATCCCAGGTTTGTGCATTGACTATGAAGTGCGATCGCCAGACGCACCACTGCAATTCTCATCTCACTCTCATCATTGAAGTTACAAGCTGCTTGCTATGGTTGATTCTCGGCTTGCCTTAATGCAATTGTCTGATTCCTTTTTTCCATCCGGCTCCTTTACGCTGTCTTACGGATTAGAAAGTCTGGTGCAGACCAATCAGGTCTGTACTGCTCAGGATGTAGAAACGTTTCTTCACCTGCTGTTGCACCATAAAGTCGGTTGCTCCGATCTGGTTGCCCTTGTGCATGCGTATCGCGCCAGCGTTACCAACGAATTCAGTGAAATCCAACGAGCCGACGCTTGCCTCTATGCCCAAACGCTTATTCAATCCACCCGTGAAGCGCAACGCCGAAGCGGACATGCACTGTTGATGGTGGCCCGATCGACCTGGCGCGACCAGCAACTAGAAGCATTACAGGACGCGATCGATGCAAAGCAAATGACTGGCTTGCATCCGATCGTCTTTGCGGTTGTGGGTCGTGCCGTGCATTTGAGCGAGAGCGACACTAGCGTTGCCTTCCTCCACAGCTTTATCACTGGAGTTGTTGGAGCCGCCATACGCTTGGGCGTTTTGGGGCACTTGAGCGCACAAATTCTTCTTTCTACGATGGCGGCAGAAATAGAGCTGCTTGTGAAGCAAACCCCATCGTCCTTAGATGAAATGTGGTCATGTACACCGACGATCGACGTGGCTCAAATGTCCCATCAACGCCTGAATAGCAAACAGTTTGCGACTTGATATGACAATAAAAATGGGCAGTACAAGATTCGAACTTGTAACATCCTGCTTGTAAGGCAGGCGCTCTACCGTTGAGCTAACCGCCCGAAGGAGTGTGCTTTGGACACAGTTATTAATAATAACAGATGCTACGCCTTTGTTCACGTTCTTCCTCAGAAAGCATCAAGCGATAAATTTGCTCCAAAACCTTCAGTCAGTGCGTTTGTACCTGTTACGATGCTGTCAGCGTTGTCTGTCTCTATATGCCTTCCGGTCGGACGCACGACAGTATTACTCTGTGGAGTTTGCCGCTGCTTGCTGGGTTAACCTTTGCAAGCACTCAAAGCAGTAGCCTGACGCTCTTTGTGTCTGGCAGCTACCTCTTTAGCGGGCTGATGTTCGGTCCCGATTTGGATGTGTATTCGCACCAATACAAGCGCTGGGGGCCGTTGCGGTGGATCTGGCTACCCTATCGGCGCAGTATGCGTCACCGATCGTTCTGGTCGCACGGGCCGATTGCAGGCACGATCGTGCGAGTTGCCTATTTGCTCATCTGGGTAGGGCTTTTCGGTAGCTGTGGGATGCTCGCAAGTGCGATTATCGCTCAACTTGCAGGTAAAGCCAACGATTGGTTTGTGCTCGCTCAGCAATGGTGGAGCCGCAGCGTTGTGTTTTTGGGACAGGCACCTTTGGAATACCCAACCGAAGCAATCGCGATCGCCTTGGGACTTGAACTGGGTGCACTCAGCCACTCATTGAGTGATTGGCTGGCGTCAGCCTACCGACGTGCTGTCACCAGACGCATCAAGAAACCTTCCCCGTCAACCAAGCAGATACCTCTACCACCAGAACGTTCGCTGCCACCAGAAAACATGGTGACACAACAGCCGTCTTCTCAACGATCGACACTACCTGCACCGCAACCACAGGTTCGCCGCGAAGCTCAACTGCCACCTTTTGGTCGAAAAAGTGAGAGGAGTGAAGAGTGAGAAAAAGGCAAAAGGTAAAAAGGATAGGACTTACGCAAGAGCGGTCGTCTTTCGCCCCCTAACCCCCAATTCATAGCCCTATCGGGCATACCCTTCGGGAAGCAAGCTACAAGAAAGGGGGAACCAAGCCAATTAAAGTCCCTAGAATTGGGGGCTAGGGGGCCAAATGCGTAAGTCCCAAAGGATAGAGTTTGGGGCTAACGTTGACCATTGGCGGCTGATCACTGATCGCTGACTCCTGACCGCTAAAGTAGATAAAGATCAGTCATTTCTAACTCTGCATGTCTATTTCTGAGCCATCTCCTGAGCCTTTAGAACTGCGAACTGCCATGTTAGACGCCGTGCAGCAGCTAGTTGCTGTAGTTGCGCAGTTGCGATCGCCCAATGGTGGTTGCCCGTGGGATCTGGCACAAACGCCTGAAAGCCTAACCCCCTACGTGATTGAAGAAGCTTATGAAACGATTGATGCGATTCAAAGCGGTGATGCGAAGGCTGTATGTGAAGAACTGGGCGATCTGCTGTTACAGGTTGTGCTTCAGGCTCAAATCGCCAGCGAAACCAATCAGTTTAGCCTTACAGACGTCGTTCAAGGCATTAGCGAGAAGCTCATCCGTCGCCATCCACATGTGTTTGGGGATGTGAATGTCGAAACAATGGCTGATGTGCATCGTCATTGGGAGCAAATTAAGGCGATCGAGAAAGGTGAAGATCCAAATGCAACACCGCTCTTGAGCAAAAAGCTGAGTCGGTATGCTCGATCATTACCGCCTCTGATGGCCGGCATGAAAATCTCTCGCAAAGCAGCAGAAGCTGGCTTTGAGTGGGAGGCAATTGAGGGCGTATGGGCCAAGTTTCAGGAAGAACTCGCTGAATTTAAGGAAGCCCTTACAGAACAAGACAAAGCCCATCAAGAAGCCGAACTGGGCGACCTCCTGTTCACGGTCATCAATCTTGCTCGCTGGTACGATTTAGACCCTAGTGCAGCCCTGCAAGGCACCAATCAACGTTTCATCCAGCGGCTAGAACAAATGGAGGCTGTTGCCGATCGACCCCTTGCTGACTATAGCTTGGAGCAGCTAGAGATGCTCTGGCAGCAGGCAAAGGTGAAGCTGAAGCAATAACCGCTGTAAGACCAGCCACCAATTTGATCGCACTCCTCAAAAACCGCAATCTTTGGGTTGAGCTTTGCAACGCTTCGATCTACTGCCTTCAAGCATGTAGAGGCGAAAACGAGGTTCGTCACGTTACGCTAAAGCAAGTGGGCTAATCAGTGTTTAGGTGCTGTAACGATGGGGGCGAGCATGCTTATCGTTGCAGCATGGAAAGCGATTTATTGCCTGAAGGGGTTCATCCGATAGAGAGAAGGATCTATGTTGCTGGATAAGCTTGAAAAACTGAACACGTTGTTTGCTGGCATGGAACGGGCGCTGATTGCCTATTCTGGCGGTATTGATAGTACGCTGGTCGCAAAGATTGCCTATGATGCTTTGGGCGATCGTGCCCTTGCGATCACAGCCGTTTCACCGTCCCTTCTGCCCGAAGATTTGGAAGATGCTTGCGTGCAAGCGGCTGAAATTGGCATTGCCCATGAACTGGCGCAAACGCACGAAATGGATAACCCCAACTACACGGCAAACCCAGCGAATCGCTGCTATTTCTGCAAAAGCGAACTGCACGATACATTGAGGCCTCTGGCGTTGGAGCGGGGCTATCCCTATGTGATTGATGGCGTGAATGCGGATGATCTGTTCGACTACCGACCGGGCATTCAAGCCGCGAAGGAACGGGGTGCCCGATCGCCCCTTGCTGAAGTCGGCATTAGCAAAGTCGAAGTACGCGAACTGGCTAAGCATTTGGGACTGTCCTGCTGGGACAAACCCGCGCAGCCCTGCCTCAGTTCACGCTTTCCCTACGGTGAAGAGATTACGATCGCCAAACTACAGCGCGTGGGCCGAGCCGAAGCCATGCTGCGACGGATGGGGTTACGAACCTTTCGCGTGCGATCGGAGTTCGATACGGCACGCATCGAACTCCCTGCCGAGCAGTTGAAAGAGTTCGTCTTAACAACGGATCTGCCCACGTTAGTCGAAAAATTCCAGTCTGTCGGCTTTCTCTACGTCACCCTTGACCTGGAAGGATTTCGGAGTGGTAAGCTCAATCAGGTGCTTCAGTTTGCTACGGCTGAAAAATGAGGACAAGCTGATATGACGCGATCGCCTGCCCTGAACCAAGACATCATCTATCCCGACAGCGATGGACAACCCATGTCTGACAATACCAGGCAGTTTAATTGGATTGTCTACATCAAGCTCGGCTGCGAAGCTCTGTTTAAAGACGACTCCAATGTTTTTGTAGCAGGCGATTTACTCTGGTATCCGGTTGAAGGCGATAATACCATTCGAGCGGCACCCGATACGATGGTTGTGTTTGGTCGTCCCAAAGGCGATCGGGGATCTTACCAGCAGTGGAAAGAAGACAACATTGCGCCTCAAGTGGCCTTTGAAGTGCTGTCCCCCGGTAACACGCTGGTTGGTATGGCAAAAAAGTTCCGCTTCTACGAGCGCTATGGCGTCGAGGAGTATTACCTTTACGATCCCGACAAAGGAGATTTCAGCGGCTGGTTACGGTCTGGAGACTTTCTGGAAGTAATTGAAGAGCCGATCGGGTGGGTCAGTCCTCGCCTCAAAGTCCGCTTTGAACTGGTCGATGAGGCGCTAGAGATTTACCGTCCCGATGGGGAGAGGTTTGCAACCTATCTAGAACTAATCGAGCAGAACCAGCAAGCTCGACGGCAGCTAGAACAAGAACGGGAGCGATCGGACAAGCTAGCCGCCAAGCTAAAAGAATTGGGCATTAACCCAGAGGATTTAGAAGAACTCTGACTGCGGATTTGTTTAGGCAAGCCTTTCAAGCTGCATGAATTTTATACCGTCTTGCGATCGCTTAAACTCGCAAGCTCTCTCAAAGCCAAGTTTGTAAAATGTCTTGAGCGATCGTTCATTAAACGCAGCGACTGTGACTCGAAATTTAGCTGGCGAGAACTGAACTCTACCAAATTGAAGCACCGCATCCACAAAATTGCTGCCAAGACCGCTTCCAGTTTTATCTGGATGCATCCCAACCCCAACATCCAAAATCGCTGGCTCTTGCTCGCTATAGCTGCCGCCTGCAACTCTCGCTTCTTTGCCAAAGCAGCAATAGCCAATCAATGCCTGTTTTTGGTCAAGCACACTGTAATAGCGGTTTGTTGGTTCCCAGAGTAATGAGCAGTCCTCTTCTGACAAGTCATACAGCGAAAAGGGCGGTTCGTATCTCCAAGCAGAAATTTCTCTCGCTTGCTTGATCGAGATTTGGTAGACCGCAAGCTTCATGCGCTTAGTGACAGCCTTGTGACAGCGTCATTTTTGAAAGCATTAAATGTTAGCGGTGGTTGCCCAACCGATCGCAAACCCAATGCCCGCCACCAAACTCAAAACGGCGAGTAATCCTCCGGGCATAAATTTGCCAGTCTTGCGAAAGCGGAGTGCGAAGACAACCAGTAGCGCCAACGCAATCACAGTCGCCAGTGCTAACCCGATCGCAGGATTTTGCAGACTAATGTACCAGGCGATCGCCAGTGCTACACCGCTACCTAACCCTGAGATCAGTGATTGATTGCTCTTGGCTTTGATATAACCGACAATGCCACCGATCGCCACAAGCAGTGCGTAGACTAAAATGAGCCAGATAATCGTTGCCAAAGGGGTGCCTCCTTTTTCTCAACATCTCACACCCTACACCGTATTTTGACCATTCGCGTCTCGCTGTCATAATGCTTCTTACACAGACCATTCCCGTTTTAGATTTGCGCGATTTTCATACGGACGATCGTCGCCAAACGTTTGTCACCCAGATGGGCAGCGCTTTAGAAGACACAGGCTTTTTTGCCCTGACGCACCACAGCGTTGATGCCAATCTGATTCAAACGGCCTATGCTGTGACGCAAGCCTTCTTTACACTGCCAGAAGCGGTGAAGCTTCGGTATGAAAATCCTGCTCTGCATGGACAGCGCGGTTTTACACGCTTTGGACGCGAACATGCAAAAGATCACCCCGTTCCCGACCTCAAGGAATTCTGGCATGTTGGGCGAGCACTGGCTCCCGACCACCCTTTGGCGGCTGCGTATCCAGCCAACCTGTCACCGACTGAAGTGCCACAGTTTGCCTCCGTGATGAATCAGCTTTATGCGCAGTTGGAGGCGTGTGCTACGGAGCTACTCAAGGCTTGCGCTCTGTATCTGGGCGAGTCAGAAAACTGGCTAAGCGACATGATGCGCGATAGTGACACCATTCTTCGCGTGATTCACTATCCGCCGATCGCGCCAGATGTCCATCCTGCCAGCTTACGAGCAGCGGCTCATGAAGATATCAACCTCATCACGCTCTTATGCGAAGCCACGGATGATGGGCTGGAATTACTGCAAAGAGACGGCACTTGGCGAACGATCCGAGCGCTACCAGGGCAAATCATTGTCGATAGTGGAGATATGCTGCAACAACTCACCAACGGCTTGCTCAAAAGCACGACTCATCGCGTGGTGAATCCGGTTGACGGACGCGATCGACGCTTTTCGATGCCATTCTTTGCACACCCACGCCCTGAAGTCGATCTCACGCCCCTTTCAAATTGCGTCGCCAGAACTAACCAGCCACCCTTCCCCCGCATCACGGCTGGCGCTTACCTACAACAGCGCTTACGCGAGATTGGCCTGGTAGGGTGAAGAAAGGCTAAAGGCTAAAAACTGATGGTTAGTTATTCAAAATTCGCTCAGCCTTTATCCTTCTCTACCTCACCCTCCCGCAGCAAATGTCACCATAATGGCAACCGAAAGGAGAATGCCTGGAGACAGCATCAGCACTAGCATCAGAAGGTCGTGTGTGTTCATCGTTGCCTTTTGTGATCAAAATTTGAGTGAGTGGAAGGTGCTACGATTCGCCTGCCTGTGAGCCACTCGATCGTGAACTGTCTTCATCCTAGTGAACGATGCTCGCGTCCTTACCGCTAAAGCATTGAGAAATGCTGAAGATTGCAATGATCGCGAACCGACGTTTAGACGTAAGGTAAGGAGAGCAGCAACTGACGGCTGATCACTGATGGCTAATGGCTGATCGCTTTGAAAGGCTGAAGGGGCTGAAAGCTGTAGCTTACTTCTGCGTTGTGGTCGGCTGACCGCTGTAGCGTGCTTCCCAGAGGGTTGGCTGATCGCTTTAGAATGGAGTCCAACGTTGAGTCAACTATGAGTAACTTTTCTTTTGATGACCTGTTGCGACGAGATTTTCTCAGAGGGCTGGGTCTGTGGATCGTCATTGAAATCGTCAGTTTTCTCGTACTGCCAGGGCTTGGAGCCATTCAACCGGGCGATCGACTCAAGTTTTGGTTTGGCCTGAGTATTCCGCTGGGGATCGGTGGGGCGCTGCTGTTGGGCGGGAGCTCTCGTTTTGTCGCCCTCACAAATGAGCGGATGGCTAGCGGCAACAAAACATTGCTCACCCTTCTGGGACAATTTGGTGGGTCGATCGGTATTGCGGGTATTCTCTTTCCCTTTGTCATGGCGGCGGGCGAATTTCTCGCCAAAATTTTTGATCGGTAGAGAAGAGGGAACGGTGAGATGGCAGGTATAGAGTCAATAGCGCTGCCAATGACCCATGCGCTGAAAGAATGGCAGGTTGCTGTACACGCTTTGGAGCAGGGTGAGACGATCTTGCTGCTGCGGAAAGGAGGCATCCGCGACGCTAGAGGCACGTTTACAGTCGCCCACGAGCGTTTCTGGCTATATCCCACCCATGAGCATCAGCGATCGCATCTGGTCAAAGAGCAATATGCCGATGCAATCACGCCTGTCGAACCGGGTTGGCATCCTGAAACTGTCCGCATTGCTTCGTGGGCGCAGATTATCGATCGCTTTGAGGTTAGCGACGCGGCAGTCGTGGCGGCACTGCACCCGTTTCACATTTGGCATGAGACCTTTGTGGTAGAGCGGCTGAAGTGGAAACCTAGCCAACCCCTGTCGATTCTTTTGTTGCGGGTTTATACCCTACCGCAACCGCAAATGCTTTCGTATGAAGCAGCGTATGGTGGGTGCAAATCGTGGCTTGACCTAACGCCGATGAGTGCACAGCATGCAAGCCTGATGGAAGGCTCAGAAAATCTGCCAGTGCTAGGGGATGCTGACTATGCTGCTCAACGCGAGGCGATTCAGGCAATCATAGCGCCGTGGTAAGTGAGTCACGCTTGGCGTGAAAATGCTGCTATGAATGAAATTTTGTGAATAACCCTGTCAACCCCTATATCTGGTGCCATGATAAAGGGGCATTTAAGGTGCTGACCCTAAATAGATTCTCTGGGTGATTCTCTAGATAGGGTATAAGGTCAGTTGTGTGTTTGCAGTTGAAGTCGGTTCTAGTGCGCGATCGGAGCAACCATCGCTTTGCGTTTAGTTTCTTAGCACCGTTCTGGTTGAAGACGTTTTCCTATATCTCAAGCGCAAATGCTTCGGTGATGATGGCGGCTACTTCTTCTCCAAGGGGTATGCGTTGGTAGTCAAATACTCCAGTTGCGACTATCCTTAAAGCCAGATCAACCGAACACCAGATTCGTTGGACAGGTTCAGCTCAAAGTGATGCAAAGCCAGAAATTCGCTCCAAATGTTCATCCTAAACCGAAACGGCTCTTGATCCAGCAATCAGGTGTGCAACGGTTGTTGAGCGCTACCATTGCTGCGATCGGGGTTGTGACGGCTGAGGTGACTGTTCTTGCGGCGCAGGCTGCCTCCCTGACGCAATGGAGTTTTGATCCAGCGGCAAACCAGCTCGAAATTACGGTCAAAGATGGCACAACGCCCCGCTACTTTCTGATGGCTCAGCCTGCTCGCATTGTGCTCGATCTTCCCGGTACGGCTGTTGGGTCTGTCAGCGCTCAACAAACCTATGCGGGTGCCGTGCGTCAGATTCGGGTGTCTCAGTTTGAGCCAGGTCTGGCCCGCATTGTGATGGAAATTTCCCCAGGCGTTTCACTGGCACCAGGACAGGTGAAGTTGCAGAAGGTTGGTAATGGAACGGCTCCATCAGGCACCTCTCGTTGGGTCTTGCAACCGCTGATTACAAAGTCGCTGACTGCCAATGTCGCCACGGTGAAGCCATCTACCTCTGCTCCATCTACGGCACGTGTCCCCAAACCAATAGCCACAAAGCCCTCGATCGTGCCATCTACCCCTGTCCAGCCGACTCGTGCAGAGACCTCGATCGCACCATCTCAAGCGCCGTCTGGCAGCAACGCGACCTCAAAGCCTGCCGAAACCGCTATGCCAGCCGTCTCAAGCGACCCAACGGCGGACAGTAGCCGCGATCGTCAGCCTACGGTTGCGGTTCCTAACCTGGCGGCAGCAACGGTACCCATGACATCGCCTCTGACGGCGATTACACCGACTCCATCCGCGACCCAGCCTGCTGCTCTAGCACCAGTGCTGCCATCCCCGCCTACACCTGAGACACAAACACCCACACCACCGCCACCAGCAGCAACCCCTCCAGTTGATCCCAATGTGGCAGTCGATACTCAACGTGGCGTGGCGATCGCGGTACCTGCGCCAGGTACGCTTTCGACCGTTACAGGAGCACCGCTTCAGACACCTGCTACCAATGCTCAGGCTGCTAGCTCTCCGCCAATAGCACGGGTTGAACCATCTGAGGCTGCTCGTTTGCGTGCCACAGCCAAACCAGTCATGGCAGCGCCCCCTACGACGGCTTTAGCACCCAGCGTCAGCGTACCGCCATTGAACACGTTGAATGCTCCCCCTGGGACACCCAGTACGCCTGATGCCCAAACCACAAACACTCAAGCAAGGCAACCCGACGCCCCATCGAGTCTTCCGTCTGGTAGATCACTTCCGGCTGCAAGTACGCAACCGAGTGTGAGCGTTCCACCGCTCATTCAGGTTGGCACCCCCGATCTGGGCTTGGCGAATGGCACACCAGCGAATGCTTCAGCCCCTCCCATGTCGGTTTTTGCTCCGAATGCGTCGATCGAACCCCCTGTAAGCGTGCCGCCGTTACAGAAAACCCCACCGCTGCAACCGCTAGATGCCCCTACCGCCGTACCCATTAGGCCAGCACAGACCTCCTACGATGCCAATACGATTAGACAGCCGTCCTCAAGCGCAGACCTTGCGCCACCGCTGAATGTGGTGCCATTGCAAGCACCTGTACAGCAGGCTGCTGCACCCTTACCAACGGCAGTTCCAGGGTACAATGCCGATACCATTAAGCAGCCGCCATCTCAAGTGGCCTCGGCCTCAGTTGTTGAATTTGGTCAACCGCTGCCTGCAAAAAACAGTGCTGTAAGGCCAAGTCAACCGCTCAATGGTCTGACCACATCTCAAGGTGTGCGCCAAGCCTTCAAGCCAACCGCTCCAGATGTTTTGTTGCCTGTTGGCACCGTGCTCAATCTGCGCTATCCCGGTGAGGAAACGCTGCTGTTGCAAACCGCTCGTCCGCAGCAAGAAGTGATGGTGCTGCTCACAGAATTGCGTGACGCGTCTGGCAACCTTTTAGCCCCCGCTGGCAGTGCTGTCACGGGACGCTTTGAAACCACGACCAGCGGTAGCCAGTTTGTGACGCAGGCGATCGCAGTCTCAGGTCGTACTATTCCACTCACCGCACAATCTGACACACTAGATGGTAGCCGGAAAGTGCAAGGCAACAACTTGGCAGTTAATTCTGGCATTGGGCTAGTGGCAGGCGGCGTGCTGGGGGCTGTGGGCGGTTCGGCTGGGCTAGGTGCGATCGGTGGAGCGGCGGCTGGAGCGGCGGCTACACTACTAACAGCACCCAAGCCTGCTGCCATTCAACCTGGTCAGGTGGTGCAGGTGCGTTTAACCCAAGACCTTCGGAGTTTCGAGTAAGGTTTGTAGC
The DNA here is from genome assembly GCA_019358945.1 of Stenomitos rutilans HA7619-LM2. Classification (GTDB taxonomy): domain Bacteria; phylum Cyanobacteriota; class Cyanobacteriia; order Leptolyngbyales; family Leptolyngbyaceae; genus Stenomitos; species Stenomitos rutilans. The sequence continues at coordinate 16,354 of JAHHIE010000028.1, forward strand.
GCCGTTCATGCAAAACCATTCATAAAAAGAGAGCCGCAACAGTTAAGTCATGACTCTCTTTGAGACGGTTTGGATTCTAGACAGTTCTAGCTGTGACCGTTTAATATTTCTCGTTCTCCGGCTTCGGTGCGCCGCCTGTGCCGGGTTGGTTTAGGAAGAGGTTCTTCGCGGCATCGTTCTGATAGATGCAGTCAATTCTGGGCGATCGCTCTAGTGCATCGGTAAAGCCGAAGGTATTCATGCGGTTTTTGCAGTCACGCACCTGCTCCGATTTAACTAAGCCTCGCTGCTCCAAGATCGACCAGTTATTGGTCCGAAGCACGCATCCTGGCTGGGTACTAGGCTGAGAAATGTAGACGTTCAGCGGATTGAGGGTGACAAAGACACGCGCATCCATCGTGATGGCGGCAGAACCAAACTGGGCGCAAAGTTCGGCATTGGGCGCACGTTGGCTGAGGTCAAGGTCGGTGACAATTTTGCCCGCACCAGAACTGGAAACAGAGCTAAAGCCAAGACCAATGCCAATGCCTAGAATAAAAACACCTGCCAGCACCGCTAGAGCCGTCGCGTTGAACAGTGCCGCGATCGACGATTTAGCTGGCTTTTGCTTAGAGGATTCTGGACTGGAGTAGCCGTCGTAATCACGATCGTAGTCGCGATCGACCTCGCGGTCATAGCTAGAGCCTGAGTTCCTGGGTTTACGTTTCATAGTCATCTGACCCGGTTGAACGCGTTAAAAGTGACCTTCTTCCAGTATGCCGCGAATGGACAGCGGTCTGCACACAAAGAATCTCTGTACCTACAAGAGACACTCTCCGCGTCACCCTAGCGTATTTTTGCCTCAAACAGCAAGAAGGAGCCTACCGCAATGGAAGGCTCCTCCGCACTAACAGTATGGAATGAGCAGCAATAGCTTAGTTGCCGCCAGTGGTAATCGGTTTATTATGAATGCCGATATCAGGCTGCTGTCTGAAGTGCCATTTACCATCGGCTCCTTTTTCGTAGTTTGGCTTGATCGAGTTCCAGGCAACGTTGGTAGCGGCTTCTTCATCTAAGCCGTCGCTCACAGCACTGTTGTAAGCGGTTACAAAAATCTGCTGTGAACCGTCAGCCAGATTTTCTTGGATCTCTTGGGGAAATTCTTCCAGTTGTTTAGCCATCGGTATCTCCTGACAAACCTATCAATAGGGATCAGCTTAAGTGTCTGGTACTGATGCTTCCTCTTTCTGAAGAGGAGACAAGGCTTCTACCCAACGACCAGCGAGGGATGAATGCTCTTAGTAGCTTTGAAAACAATCCATACGTTTGTGAAGCCATCCGATAACCGATTCTGGCTGCTGACAGATAACAGGTTTCTGCCCCTCAAGATTCTAGAGCGCGTGTTAGCGCAGGTGCCGATGTGCCCACAGCGCTGCTTGAACCCGATCGCGCACGCCAAGCTGACAGAGGATGCGCGTAATGTGATTTTTCACCGTCCCTTCGGTGAGATGCAGTTGTTGAGCAATTTCTCGGTTACTGTTGCCTTGGCCCAGTAGTTTCAGCACGGCTTGTTCGCGATCGCTCAATAGCGGGACGGCTGATGCTTTGGCTTCAGGTGCCTGAAACTGGATCTGGGCAAATACTTTGGGGGCGATTGTCGGGCCGAGTTGACTATAGCCCTGATGCACCAGTCGAATGGCCGCAGCTAGTTGCTCTGAAGGTGTGTTTTTAAGAAGATACCCGGCAGCACCGACTTGCAGCGCTTTGAACACATACTCATCTTCATCAAAGGTTGTCAGCACAAGAATTCGCATGTGGGGATGGCGTTGATGGATTTCACGGGTTGCGCTCACCCCATCCGCGATCGGCATTCGCACATCCATCAAAATCACATCTGGTTGGAGCTGGTCGGCAAGCGCAATGCTTTCCCTACCGTTGCTGGCCTCACCAACAATCACTAAATCTGTTTCTAACGCCAGTAAAACGGCCAGTCCTTGCCGAAAGAGCACCTGATCGTCTGCCAGTAAAAGCTTGATCATTGGGGTAGGCTCACGTCAAGCTGAGTTCCTTCGCCGATCTCGCTCTCGATCGTAAACACCCCTGCCAACAGATCGACCCGTTGTTGAATGCTTTGTAACCCCAAGCCTGTGTGAGAACCAGTGGGGTCAAAGCCGCTACCGTTATCTGTGAGCGTGAGATGAATGCGATCGGCCGTCGCGGTCAGTTGCAAGTGCACATGAGAAGCCTGAGCATGTTTACGAATATTCGTTAGCCCTTCTTGCACAATGCGGTAAAGCTGCTGGCTGGTCTGAGGCGTTAGGAGCGGTAGGTTTACATCCGTTGTAATGATTAAAGCGGTATGCTGACTGGCTTGCTCAATGAGCACCCTCAACGCCTGATCAAAATTAAAGGTAGATGGCTGGATCGTCTGCAAAGCCAATCTCACATCCTCCAGGCACTGATCGGTTAACGCTTTCGCCTGATTGATTGCGTCCAATGCCTGCTCAGGGTTCCGCTGGCGGAGCTTCTGCGCGACTTCTAACTGCACACCCAGAGTGGTTAACGTATGCCCCAGTGCATCGTGAAGATCCCGTGCAATGCGAGTGCGCTCTACCATAGCAGCCAGGGTTTTGACCTCTTGTGCCAGAGACTCTGCCCGTTGACGACTCTCGCGTTCTGCCACGATCACAAAGCCTAATAAGATCACGAAAATGCTGATGCCTGAATACTCAATTAAGGCTGATGAAAAGACTGGCAATGGACTCAAAAGTTGCTCTATTTGATTGGCTTGAGCCAGTTGTGCCAACGTTTGTTGTTGCAACTGACGCAGATTGCCGACCACACTGGTCAGGTAGCCTGCCCCCACAGTCAGCATGATGAGAATGACCTCGCGACGGCTGAGAAAGAAGCAGCTTTTAATCAAAAAGAAATACAGCAAAATACTGGTTTCAACGCCCATAAAGCTAGCAATTAGGGTTAAGCCCATTTCGATCGCAATATAGACGCGCCGCTGCCAGAGAGGACGATCGATCGGAAACCAAAAGCTCAGCAAAAAAAAGAGACTGTTAAACCCGATCGCTTTCGGCAGCAACGATTCGGCATTAAACGGCACTGGAAACACCCGTTCAATGGCATACAAGAGCGTCATCATCAGCAACAACACCCACTCGGCATACTGCATGACCTGGCGCAACGAAGCTGAAGGACTGGCGATCGTCCTCTCAGCAGGAGATTGCCGAATCTTTGCGTCTGTAGTCCATGCAAGTCGTTTCATCTTCAGGTGCTAGCTACCGACATTATCGTTTCAACCCGTCGCTGATGATCATCACTATATGAGTCAGCATATGAGCAACAATCGCCGATTCTAGCCCTTTCTGCCAGTACAAATAGCCTGCAATAAACCCAAAGAATGAATTGCCAATCACCACGTAGAGGATGAGCGGCATCGTTGCCTGGGCTGTAAGTGCGAACGCGAGTGGCAAATGCCCTAAGCCAAATATCAGGGCCGAAACCACGATCGCGAGAATGACATAGGCTGGCTGAGGCGCTTCACAACCTTTCTGTAGCATACGCCACAGACCCCAAACGAGGAGCGTCATGAACCCCCACCGCACCATTATTTCTTCTGTAATCCCTCCATACAGGATGCGAGTGAGCAATGGAGTCGTTTCTGACAAGGCTTCCCCCTTTGCAAGAAAGTCTAACGGTAAGGAAGACCACCATAGAAAAGACCAGGCTGAAATCACGACGCCTCCGATCGCACCTCCGATTAAACCTGGCATAATCTGTGGCTTGAGAAGCAGAAATTTTTGCGCTGTACCCTGAGCGATCGCTTCAGCAAATGGTGCCGACAAACCAACTTTAGGGGCTAGATTGACCCCTATAAGTACGGCGATTGAGAGGAGAAACGTGGGCGAAATGAGACTCAAAAGCTTAATAGCGACTGGAGAGAAAGGAACCGCTTCTTCCGAGGCTGGCAGGTTAATCCAGAGTGCCGAAAGCACACCGCTCATGCCAATTAGCCACAGAACTAAAAACAACATTCTTTTAGCAACCATCAGCAACTTTGGAGTAACTGGCACTATTTTGTAATACTTGTCATTGCTTTCATCGTGACTAAAGTCATTGAAATTACATGACCAATCGCTGCTTCAGTTAATGCTGTTTGTGGGAGTCAAATGCCCTGTAGCTTTTCTATGATGGCTGCTAGTTAATAGCACGCATTTCCAGACTTCTTATGCAGCAGTTGCAGAAATTAGTCGCTCTTGTGGGTGTCGCCAGCATGTGTATGGCCTGCGATCTGCTTGAGCCAAAAGCCTCCCAGACAGTAGTACAAGCGGCTCCGGTGGCAGCGGTCGTGGCGTTAGGACGATTGGAACCAGACGGAGAAGTGATTAAACTGTCGGTACCCAACGCTCAGGACAGCCGTGTGAACCGCATCTTAGTGAAAGAGGGCGATCACGTGCAGTCGGGTCAGTTAATTGCTTTATTGCAGGGCATCGATCGTCGGCAGGCAGATGTGCAAGATGCCAAGGCAGACGTGCGCTTACAGCAGGCAACGCTGACAAAAGTGCGGCAAGGAGACGCTAAACAGGCACAAATCACTGCTCAGCAAGCAACGATCGCCCGTTTGGAAGCACAGCTTAAGACTGAAACCCAACAGCGACAGGCTGCGATCGCCAGCGCCAGCGCCACGCTTCGTAATGCGGCTCTAACCTATCAACGGCGACAGGCATTGCAACAAGAAGGCGCGATCGCTCGTGCCGATCTCGATACGGCTCAACGAGAATGGGATACGGCTCGTGCTGAACTGGCAGAGCGTCAGGCGGCTTTACAACAAACGCTCACCACCGTATCAGCCGAAATTGTCCAAGAGCGTGCCAGGTTAGCCGAGCTGCGGGAAGTGCGTCCAGTGGATCTGCAAATCGCTGCCGCACAGCTTGAAAAGGCTGAAATTGCCGTCCAGCAACGTCAAGCGCTCTTAGAAGATGTGCAGGTGCGTGCGCCGATTTCAGGGCAAATCCTCAGAATTAACACGCGCATTGGCGAACAGGTGAATACGGCCCAGGGCATTATGGAACTGGCGCGGACGGAACAGATGGTCGTTACAGCGGAGATTGCCGAGATTGACGTTGGCAAGATTCACAATGGGCAACGGGCCATCATTACCAGCGAATATGGCGGGTTTATAGGCGAAGTCCACGGCACGATCGCGCACATTAGCTTGCAGGTAGGGCGGCGATCGCTCCAGGATGCTAACGCAGTCAACAGCCCTACGACTGACAGCAATGCCCGCGTTATCGCCGTCAAAATTCGGATCGATCCCAAAGACAACGCCAAAGTTGCCTCATTCACCAACATGCAAGTGCGGGTCAAGCTAACAATGGAAAAACGCCAGGCTAATAGGTAATAGCGGTCAGCGGTCAGCTTAGAGTTCTTTGCTAACCCCCAGTCCCCTACCCCCTATCCCCCAACCCATCCCCCTTCAACACTTGTCAATTGCTAAATATCCTACCGCTATGACCAAATCACGCTACTTCATGCCACCTACAGCACTATGGCACATGTTGCAAACTCAGCGACCGCTTGCGTGGGCACAACTTTCACATCAAAAAGTGCGTTTAGCCGTGGCAATGGGTGGTATCTCTTTTGCTAACGTGCTGATTTTTATGCAGTTAGGCTTCCTGTCGCTTTTTACTGGCGGTGCGACGGCCTTACCGCAAAGTTTGAAAGGAGACTTGTTCTTACTCAACCCCAGCACTGAATTTTTAGGATCAAATGGGTTCGATCGCATTCGTCTCTATCAAGCCGCCGCAATTCAAGGCGTGGTTGCAACAACACCGTTGTATATTTCACCCACGTCCTGGGCTTATTCTGAGCAGAAAAAATCTTTTGAAGGTCGTGTGTATGCCTTTAACCCCACTCAAACGGTCTTTAATTTGCCCGCTGTCACTCAGCAACAGCAGCGACTTAACGTTCCCAACAGCGTGTTGTTCGATCGACAGGCAAAGCCTGATTTTGGCCCCATTCCCCAGCTTTTCGCCGAGAAAGGCCCTGTGATGGCTCTGCTCAACAACCGTCGTGTCACGGTCGAAGGGCTTTTTAGTCTAGGCAACTCATTCTTCTTAGGCAGTGGGAACGTGATCATGAGTGAAGCCACTTTTGCAGACATCTTTGGTGCAAATTTGCTGGATCAAGTGAGCGTGGGTGTGGTGACACTGGCAGCCAACGCAAACCCAGCGGCCGTGAAAGCAGGTATTGAAAAGAACGTGCCAGGAGTGAAAGCCTATACCCACGATGAGTTAATAGCCAAAGAGTTAACTTTTCAGGAAAGTACGGCGGTAGGCCCCATCTTTAGCTTTGGTACCATCATGGGCTTTATTGTGGGCGTAGTGATTGTGTATCAGGTGCTCTACAGCGATGTCAACGATCACCTGGCAGAATACGCCACGCTTAAAGCAATGGGCTACTCCGATCGCTCCTTACTCATGGTTATTTTTCAAGAAGCAACAATCCTTGCCATCTTGGGGTTTCTGCCTGGGTTTGCCATTTCCGTCTGGATGTATGGCTTTTTGGGCGGCTTGACCCGACTGGAGCTCATCATGAGTCCTGAAATTGCCCTCACAGTTTTTGTTCTCACGCTTGTGATGTGTACCGTATCAGCGGCGATTGCCTCCAGCAAGCTCCGGTCTGCCGATCCAGCCGATGTTTTTTAGCGCAGTATTTCGTTCCAAGCTTAACCACTATGCCTATAGAGCCAACAACGCCCCCTCCTGACTCCTGAGTTTTGAGTTTTGAGTTTTGATACCAATTTGAATTGAAAATGCGACACATCCTGTAGGGGCAAGGCATTGCCTTGCCCCTACCCACCGATTGATCTGTAGCCGTCATTCTTTAAATCGGTATGAGTTTTGAGTTTTGAGTTTTGACTCCTGACTCCTGACTCCTGATGCACCGTCCTTAGCCACTCATACTCACTTCTTTATGCTGCAAACCCCCGTCATTGCAATCCAAAAACTCAACCATACGTTTGGCAAAGGGGCACTCCAACAACCTGTATTAAGCAACATCAATCTTGAGATGAATTCTGGTGAAATTGTGATTCTGACCGGGCCTTCTGGGAGCGGGAAAACGACTTTGCTGACGCTGATCGGAGCGCTGAGAAAAATGCAGGATGGGAGCCTTAAAATTCTCAACCAGGAATTGCAAGGTGCCAACCAGCGCAAGCTCATGCAAGTACGCAACCAAATTGGTTTTATTTTTCAATCCCACAATTTGCTCAAGTGCCTCACGGCTTGGGAAAATGTAGCGATGTCGCTTAAACTCCACAAAACGACGCTGCCCGTCGAAAGGAGAACTAAAGCAACAGCCATACTCCAGTCTGTAGGATTGGCCGATCGAGTAGATTATTACCCGGAAACTCTCTCTGGTGGGCAAAAGCAGCGTGTGGCGATCGCCCGTGCTCTGGTCAGCCATCCCAGACTGATTCTGGCTGACGAACCCACAGCCGCACTGGATAGACAGTCAGGGCGCGACATTGTGGAACTCATGCAAAAGTTAGCTCAAGAACAAGCGTGCGCCATTTTGCTGGTAACGCATGACAACCGCATTTTGGATATTGCCGATCGCCTGATCCACATGGAAGATGGTCGCTTAGTGAATGAGCAAGAAACGTACGATGCAGAAACGACGATCGCGCCGCTTGCGGAACTGCAAACGTGAGTTGATCCATACGCTATAGTGGCTCTAAGCGGCACCAGCGGGAAAGACGAGGAAAAGGCAATGTATGCAGTCATTTCAAGCGAACGCATTCAATTGCCGCCGGGAACCGTTGTTCATTTACCGGGAACCTGGCAGGACTACCTTGCTTTGTGCGAAAGCCGAGGGGATGGCTCCATTCCGCGCATCAAGTACCGCAGTGGAGAAATCGTGCTGATGAGTCCTTTACCCAAGCATGGGCGCGATGCTCACCTAATTGCAAATGTGGTGACAGTCTTGCTAGACAGTCAAAACCGTAATTACGAGGCGTTTACGCCCATCACCATGTCGCTGCCAGAAGAGAGTGGCATTGAACCTGACTATTGCTTCTATATTGAGCGTTGGCAAGCAGCCGTCGGCAAAGACCGCTTAAATTGGGGGATTGATCCGCCACCGGATTTAGTGATTGAAATTGATGTTACGTCCTACTCCAGTGTGAACGATTACTTACCCTATCGTGTGCCTGAAGTCTGGTTGTTCAAACGGAACCAGCTTGCCATTCATGAACTGCACAATGACGCATATCAACTGCGATCGGAGAGTCGCTTTTTCCCAGGAACTGATCTGCGATCGCCGATGTCTCGTTGCCTTCAAACAGCCGCTGAACAAGGAACTGGCGTAGCAATACGAGAACTTCGACAATCCTTGCTGTGATCACGTACAGGAGAGTGTAACAATAGTTAAAGACAACGTAACCGCTAGCTTCAACTGTGAGTCTTCATTTGTGAGTTTTCAAACGCCATTACTGCTTCAAAAAGCGGCTTCTAGCTCCACCCTTCACACACTTTGGAGCGATAGCCTCACCGTTTTCTGGGGAGATTGGCTCGATCTGCGGGTGCGTCTGGTGCAAGTCGTCGCGTCTGGTTTGGTGTCGCCGCTGATCTACATCGTGGGTTTTGGGTTGGGCCTGGGAAGCGCTCTGGATTCAGCCATGAAGCCCTCAGCGGGAGACAACTACTTGCAGTTCATTCTGCCCGGAATGGTGGCGCTGTCATCAATGGTGATTAGCTTTGGCGGCACAACCTTTTCAATTTGCGGCGATCGTCTCTTCACCAAAACCTTTGAAGAAATGCTGTTGATGCCCGTGCATCCGCTGGCGCTTCACGTTGGCAAGATGATGGCAGGCATTGTGCGAGGCATGCTCACCGCAGGTTCCGTCATTCTGGTTGCCATTCTCTGCACAGGCAAGGTGTGGAGCTTTCTCAACCCGCTGTTTCTGCTGGTGCTAGTGCTGAACTGTGCGGTCTTTTCAGCGCTGGGCGTGATTGTGGGGCTAAATGTCAAATCGCTAGAAAGCGTCGGTATCTACAACAATTTTGTGATTGTACCCATGTCATTTCTGGGCGCAACTTTTTTTGACCCGGTGACGCTACCGATCGCGCTAAAAGTCATCGTTTACCTGCTGCCTCTAACCTACACCAGTCTGGGACTACGAGCAGCAGCTTATTTGCCCCTTGCGCAGTTTCCCTGGTACGTCATTCCGGTGCTGCTGTTGGCGGCAATTGTACTCTCGGCGATCGGGGCACGTCAGTTTTCTAACCAGCAAGATTGATTGGAGCAAAGGGATGAGGGATGAGGGATGAAGGATGAATTAGCTTTGAATATTGGAAACTGGAGACTGCTTCCCGTTCCCCCCTGCCTCCCTTGCTTCCCCTGCCCTCACTTCCGTGACTGACTCGAAAGATTAATCCGATCGCCCAATTGCCGCAATGTTTGTGCCATGCTGGGATCGCTCTCCTTAAGCTGAGCAATCTTATCGCAGCTATACATGACGGTAGTGTGGTCTTTGCCGCCAAACTCTTCACCAATCTTGGGCAGGCTCAAATCAGTATGATGCCGCATTAAGTACATCCCAATTTGACGGGCAACGCTGATTTCACGGCGACGAGAACTGCCTTTCAGGTCATCGACCGAGACATCAAAGGCTTCCGCGATCGCCAGAATCACCGCTTCTGGTGTTGCTTCCACCTTCTCTACGGGAGGATTGAGGACGGGTGAAATATTCTCCACTGTCATGGGCAACCCCGAAATGGAAATATAGGCAACCGCTCGAATCAGTGCCCCTTCTAGCTCACGAATGTTGTTGGTGTAGCTAGAGGCAATGTATTCAATCACCTCACGCGGCAGACGCATGTTTTCGTACTCGGCTTTCTTTTGCAGAATCGCCATACGCGTTTCTAAATCGGGCGGCTGAATGTCGGCAATCAAGCCCATCGAAAAGCGGGAACAGAGCCGTTCTTGCAGGCGAGGAATCTGGTTGGGAGGACGATCGGATGCCAGCACCACCTGCTTACCCGTCTCGTGCAGCGTATTGAAGGTATGAAAAAACTCTTCCTGGGTATACTCCTTGCCTTCAATAAACTGGATGTCATCCACCAGCAGCACATCTACCGCCCGATAGCGCTCCTGAAAGCTCTGCCGACTGTCTTTGCGAATGGCTGTAATGAGATCGTTCGTAAACTGCTCTGTGGAGACGTAGACGATGCGCGAGGTAGAGCAGATTTCCAGCCGATAATGCCCGATCGCCTGCATGAGATGCGTTTTGCCCAGTCCGACCCCCCCACACAGAAACAGGGGATTGAACTCCCGACCAGGTGACTCTGCAACGGCTAGAGAAGCTGCATGGGCCATGCGATTATTGGAACCTACGACCAGCCGCGAAAACACATATTTAGAATTCAAATCGCTCCGCGCACTGTTGCCAGTGGTTGGCGCAACCGTTTGAGAGGTAGGTGGGGGATCAGCAGGGTTCTCATGAAATGGCAGCGGCCAGAACATGTCTGCATTATCGATAGCATCGTCACCTTGCGCGATCGTGATGTGAATATCGATCGGGTGCCCTATCACTTCCTGCACCACTTCCGCAATGGTCTTGATGTAATACTTTTGCAGCCAATTACGTGCAAAGGGGTTAGGGGTACGGATGACCAGGCAATTGTCATCTAACTGCTCTGCAACTGCCGTTTTGATCCAAGTTTCAAAGGTTGGACGACTGAGCTGAATCTGCAAGCGTTCCAGCACCTTTGTCCAGAGATTATCGAGCGTAATTTCGACCACGAATCCTCACCTCTTACCCGTGAATGGCGACATAAACCGAGGCAAACCGGAGATCCCGACTTCCTTCTCTGGGCGGCAAGCGCTGCCCCAACCTTACTGCGTTGCCCTCAAACGATGCACCGAAATTAGCTGAAGCGCAAGTCCAAAATGAGTAGATTTACTGTACGGAAAAAGTGCTAAGCCAGCATTTAGCTCTACATATAGCGTTTAGTCTATTGAAGTAGTTTAGTAGTAGCGTATCAGATCTTGCTGGAGACGATCGTTCTCTGACAACGTCGCTCTGGAGCACAGTCCAGCAGCCCTCTAGACAACCACTCTGCCGCAGACCGTTCTATGACCGCCGTCCAAGAAGGGCGAATAACGCTGCCATGCCTCTCCGAGCAGTTTAGAGTAGCGCGATCAATCACAAAATTGGCTCCCTGATGCATGAACAGAAGAGCAGTCTACCCGATTTTCACAAGCAAGCGATAGCGCTTAGAGCATCTTTAGAATTTGAAAGGGTAGGGGGCAGAAGGTAGAAGAAGGCAGAGGGCAGAAGGATAGGGGATGAATTATACCGATTTAAAGAATGACGGCTACAGATCAATCGGTGGGTAGGGGCAAGGCATTGCCTTGCCCCTACAGGATGTGTCGCATTTTCAATTCAAATTGGTATTAGCTTTGAATATTGGAGGCAACGGGAACTAACTACTGGAGGCTGCTTCCCTGCCCCCCACGTTTCCCCTGCTCCCCTTACCCCCTTGCCTCCCCTTTTCCCGACTCCCTACTTTCCCCTCCCTACTCCCTTCCCACTTCCGCAGGCTGTGATGGTTCTGGCAAGCTGGTTTCCATCTTGAGGCAGTTGAGACCGTCTACTTGCAATTGGTATTCGACACGATCCATTAAGCGGTTGAGAATGAGCCAGCCATAGCCGCCTTCTTGCATCAATTCTGGTGTTGGCTCCATGTATGTTGCGATATCATAGCCAGCGCCATGATCCCAGAGTTCCAGGGCGATGTCGCGTTCTCGCAGTTCTAGCCGTATCAGGACAGGCAGAGCGGGCTGATCTTTGTGCGCGTGGCGGACGACATTTGAATAAGCCTCGACTAGAACCAGCCTTAGCCGATTGGACTGTCGAGTCCAATCGACGTGGTTGCCAAGTTCTACTTCCAGCGCGCCTAGAAGCCAATTTTCGACAATGGCTAAAAACTTCAGGTCGCTGGGTACGTGTAGCTCAGTTCTCATTAACTACAGAACCTCCAGGGAGAGTATGGTCTGGTCGTCTTCTTGAATTGTATTGTGCGATCGAATCCGCGAAAGCAAGCGGTTGAGGTCAAGAGGGGCATGTTCTTGCATCAGCAGCTGCCACAAACCAGCTTGTTGCAGCATCGCCGTCACCGTTTGGGGGGTCTTGGTGCTGCCGTTGTCAGCCGTCGCCACTGTCGCCTCGGTAATGCCGTCGCTGGTCAGGAGCATGACCTCCCCTGGGTTGAGCGCCACGCTACCGGATGCTGCCTTCCAGATCGGTAGAATACCCAACGGCACGCCACGTACTTTCAGATAGTTAGGTTCCACGGCTGATGCGCCTTGAGTTGCTACCTGCGCGGCTACATTGCGGCTAGACCACACTAAGGGGTAAATGTGTCCCGCATTGGCATACACAAGCTGCCTGGTTGCAGGGCTATAGCGTGCCAGAACCATTGTGATAAAGCAGTTGGTACTCACCAAATCTTCAGAAAGACTGCGGTTTAAGTTCTGCATGACAAGATGTGGTTCTGGCGGTGATTCTTGAGACAGTTCTCGCCGCAGTACGGAAATTGCGCTTGCCATGAACAGAGCGGCAGGCACGCCTTTGCCAGACACGTCTCCTACAGCTAGCCAAATGTCGCCTTGAGGATGGGCATAAACCTCAAAAAAGTCGCCGCCCACTTCCCGTGCCGGAAAGCAGCACGCCTGTACTTTCATGCCATCCAGGTCGGGAAGGCTTTGGCGGAGCAGGTTTCCTTGAATCTGGCGGGCAACGGCCAGTTCTGCCCGCATTTGTTCGGCTTGCTCCTGAGTGCGCTGGTAAAGCTTGGCCTGCGAAAGGGCAAGGGCTGCCTGATCGGCCACTCCTTGAATGAGTTCGATATCTTCAAGCGACCAGGGTTGGTCGATCGCCCCCCGATACAGCGACAATACCGCCAGAAGTTCTTGCTGGTACAGAAGCGGTACCACCAACTGATACTCTTTCTCAGCCTGCTCCTGTTTTGTCAGTGCTGGTGTGACTTGAAGCTGCCGGGTTTGCCACGCCGCTTGCAGGAGTGATGTCTCCTCAAGCCGATCTGCAAGTGGGGGGGACTCTTGACCGAGTGCTGTTTCTGCCGCTTGGTTGCTGTGATAGACCAGTGCTTTTGGTTCCAGGCTATCGTCCACTACAGGATGCAACATGCACCGACTTGCCGCAAAGGTTTGTCCCAGCGTTTCAGCAATGGTCTGTAGCATGCTGCTGTAGTCCAGCGACTCACGAATCGCCGTGGTCATCGTGTTAAACAGCGATTCACGACGTAATGACCGCCGCAGTTCGTTAGTGCGTTGCTTTAAAACTTGATACGTTTCTGCCGCTTGCTGGACGACCCCTTTTAGCTGGTCAGGATTCCAGGGTTTGGTGATGTATTTGAACACCTTGCCTGCGTTAATGGCTTCGACCAAATCTTCGACATCGGTGTAGCCAGTCAAAACAATCCGAATCGTGTCGGGGTAGCGATCGACCGTTTTGCTCAGAAATTCTGTGCCCAGCATTTCAGGCATGCGCTGGTCTGAAATGATAATCGCCATTTCTCCCTGCTGCTCTAGAATTTGCAGTGCCGCGATCGCGCTATCGGCTTTGATCACCTCAAAGTCACGACGAAACGTGCGATAGAGCAGATCCAGGTTGTCGGGTTCGTCATCGACCACCATTAATTTGAGCTTTTTACCCATGCCCTGAGCCATGCCAATACTCCATGTTAAGCACAAAGGTGCTCTGTCGTTGATCTCCAGCCACAATCACTCTTCATTAGAGTAAGGTACCCCATACGGTTTGAGCTTGAACAAGGGGGAGTGGGGGCCGGGAGGTGGGGAGTAGGGGAAGCGAGGGGAGCAGGGAAGGAAGCTTTCAGGAGTTAATTCCCAGTTACCGCCAATAGTCAAAGCTAATTCATCCCTCATCCCTCGTTATTGACGGCGAAACTGATAAGACTCTGCTTTCGCCCCCCATACCTGTTTGCCAGCAGCATCAAAGCCTTGATCCCAGGTGTCCATGCCATCAAGACGCAGCACGATATGGTTCTTAATTCTCACTGCACCTCGGACATTCGCAGGACAGCCATCAGCAGGAGTATTACCCACATAAGCATCACCAGAGCGCCGCAGGAAAACGCTACAAATGGTAGTGCCGAGGTCTTTAGTTTGCACCAGGCGATCGCCAACAGGCTTGTCGCAGAAATTGATCCAGGCGGTAGGATTCACAGGCTTGAAGGAGCGCGATCGCACACTTTGGCTCACTGGGCTGGCGCTAAGCTGCAAAAAGCGTTGCCGATATGGTTTAGCTAACTCCTTAGCCAGTGCTTGCTCCTGATAGAGCAGGATCGTGTTGCTCGGTGCGGCATTACCTGCCAACGTCACCCGGCACGTCGTCATACGGACGTTAGCCGCTTTGAGATTGGCCCGTGACTGAGCGGCTGTAGACATCACGCCCTCAAGCCGCGCTGCAACTGCTTCAACTTGCTGCTCCAGGGGCAGGCCATCACTATGAGCAGGGGCTGCGGCTATAAGCAGGTATGGGAAAATTAAAGCGATCGCAAACTGATGCTTCACAGTAAATCACTCAGTAAAGGAGGACGATTGATTCCTGTCAAAATGCTACCGCAATCAGATGAAGAGATTTTTAGGAGAGTCGTCAGATAGTTTGAGTTGGAAGAGAGGAGTGAGGAGTGAGGTGAGAGGTGTAAGGATGTAAGAGTTTTGAGTTTTGAGTTAAAGAGCTATTAGCTATCAACAGCCCAGCCATCAGCTTTCTTCTAACAACCAACAACTAAAAACCCTAGCGAAGCTATGCCGAAGGCTTTACAACTTCTTTTACCTTTTTCCTTCTCACCCACCCCGCGCAAGCCACGTATCTGCTTGCGCTAGTTTGGCTTGCCAAGCCGCGTAGCCATTGGCATTGAGATGTAACCCATCCGTGGTTAGCTCAGGGCGCAGGTTGCCCTCTTCGTCGGTAAATTGGGTGTAGAGATCTAAGAAGGTGACTCCATCTTCCTGAGCGATCGCGGCGAGTCGTTGATTCAGCCAACCAATGCGATTGCCGGGCACCATCGTTGTGCGGGTAGGCAGAATGGATTGTAGAACGATGCGGGCACCAGGATGTGTTTGCCTCAAGCGGCGTACAATTTGGCGCAGATTCCACAGAATATCGTTATCGGTTGCGCCTTGCTTGAGGTCATTTACGCCAGCCATGACATAAATTGCCTGTGGGCGAGCGATCGAAAACGTGGGCAAGCGGTGGAGGATCGCCTGAGTGGTTTCGCCAGAAATCGCTTGATTGAGCCAGAGTTGACCTGACGGCAGGCGATCGCTCGGAAACCACAGACTGAGCGAATCACCAACCATGACCGACAAACGGCGGTTTCCTTGCCCTCTAGTTGCAGCCTTGGCCTCTAAAGCCAGCAGCCGTCGCCACTGGGCGTCGGTTGGGTTTCTAGTAGCTCGTGACCAGATTTCATAAAAGCTATCGATCGGCAACCGGGTGTAGAGCTTGCCCGATCGCAGGGCCGCCACACGCTGCCAGTAGAGTTGGCTACCTGAACGGGGTAAGGCGATCGCGGGCTGAGAAAATTCTGTAGCTTCCTGCCCAATATCAGGCTGCACATTGGGCTTCAGAATAGCTTTAGTTCGAGTGGCTTCCTCTGAAGAATCGGTTTGACGCAAAGGCGATGTCTTCCAATCGCGGGCTATTAGTGGGGCGGCTGGTGGAGGCACACTGGTAGACGGTTGCTGAGCCAAGCTTTTTGACAAAACGGTTGCCAACAGAGAAAGATCGGTCATTTTGCTACAGGAAACTCATGTTTTCCTAGTCACAATTGCTGCGCCCGATCAGGAAAATTGTTAGCAAAAATTTACGTCCGCAGAGTAAATGTGGCCTCAACGTTGCAACGGCCATATCAACGGAAGCTTGTCTGAACGACGCGATCGTATGCACGCAGGCAACGCTTCCTTCCTCTAATTTCTCTTCAGCTATAGCAGTCCGAAAGGGTGCGTCAAAAGTATGTGTGGTTTAAGCCATCAGTCCTAAGCCCTCAACATAGACTTTAAGGCTGGTAGCTGATAGCTAACCCAAAAATAATTTTTATAAAGCAAGAGGATTGCTCTGTCACGACTATAGTTCAAAGCTACAACGGTAAAATAAATGCTGGATGGGTTTGCTTCGCCAATCAAGGTATGTGCCTACAGTGCTGGAGCTTTCTCACCTAGACGTAAAGATTCAATGACATCTCATTTTGAGATTGGAGCTAAGAATGACGATCGACTGTGCTGAAGCCTGCAAAAACGGCTGTGTATTAGGTGATAAATGTCCAAACCTGGAATACAAAGCCCAAGCAACTAAATTTATTAGCGAAACCTCGCTTGATCAAATGCTGAAAATGGCAGAAGAGGCTATTCGTAAAAAGCGTATGGAGCCACCTCAATGGATTTTGCCTGACGAATAAAGACTACTGAGACGCGACTAATCAACGATTTCTCATGAACCTCGAAGGTCTAAGCGACAACATTTGGTTTGATACCTGATTCTTGGTTAAAGCTTCCGAGGTTTGCGCAAGCCCGATTGCAAAAAATAGGTTCAGCAAGAGAAATAGTAGCTCTCACTGAACCTGCTTAGTTTTAACTTTCGCCTTCTGAGCAAGCTTCTTGCTTTAGCCGTGAAGTTTGAAAACTACTTACCTTCACACATCGGCAACATCAAGGCACAGCACCCAGTCAGGCGTTACTAAACCTAAATTGAGGGACGACCTAAACTGCACGGCGGGTGAGCAGCCCCCACAAGAAAATGGCAATAATTGCACCAAGAACCGCTACAAAAACGCCAGGAATACTCAAGCTTGTAGCTGCCAATTGAAGCGTGCCAGTATTCAACAAGCTAAACAAAGAACCACCGACAAACGCGCCAATAATACCTAAAACGATCGTGCCAAGGATGCCGCCACCTTGAGGACCTGGGTAAATTGCTTTCGCAATAGCACCCGCAATCAAACCTAATACGATCCAAGCAATGATGTTCATAGTTGCTTACTAAACCTCTTTATGTTGATAAATCAACTGTTGACAAATCAACAATAACAAGGCCCTGCTATTAACCAATCTGCCAAAGGATATAACTCCAAAGCCCTTCAGGAATAGGGTGCAATCATTCATTTGTGGTGCTTTCTTAGGACTTACGCATTTGCCCCCAAACTCCCAATTTTTGGGGCTTTAATTGGCTCGGTTCCCCCAAGCATTGGGGGCTAGGAGGCGAAAGATTGGCCGCTTTTGCGTAAGTCCTCTTTCTAAATCAGTGAGGTATGACCATTAGAGCTCGATCGCGCATGCATCTCATCATGTTGCTTTGATCATTCTAACGATCGGTGGCATGACCAGGCTCAATCGTCTCACGAATACGATAAATGGGTCTGCCTTGCGATTCGTGATAGGTGCGCATTAAAAGCTCTGCCAGCAACCCCACGCTAAAGAGCTGCACGCCAGCTAAGACTAAGACCACTGCCAAAATCAAAAGTGGACGGTTGCCGATGCTGACTCCGTAAGCCAGTTTCAGCACGGTAAGGTATGCGCCGATCACTGTACCAATGGCGATCGATCCTACACCAAAGAGTCCAAAGACATGCATCGGTTTGGTGAGAAACTTCCGCATAAACCAGACGGTGAGCAAATCCATAATGACTCGAAACGTCCGGTCTAAGCCATATTTGCTCTTGCCAAAGCGACGGGCATGATGGCGCACTGGAATTTCGGTAATTCTAGCCCCTTCAATAAAAGCCAGGGCGGGTAGAAACCGATGCAGTTCGCCGTAGAGATTCATATCGGCAACGAGTTCTGATCGATAGGCTTTCAGTGAACAGCCGTAATCATTCAGCTTTACCCCTGTCACCCTGCTAATCAACCAGTTCGCAATCTTTGAGGGCAGTAGCCTTGTGAGCGCCGCATCTTGGCGGTCTTTGCGCCAACCACTCACCAGATCGTAGCCTTCTTCCAACTTGGCAAGCAGCATGGGAATATCGGCTGGATCGTTCTGCAAATCGCCATCGAGCGTCACGATGACCAGTCCTTTCGCACTGCTGAAGCCTGCCGCCATTGCCGCTGTTTGACCATAGTTACGACGTAAAATCACCGCACGTAAGTCGTTCCGTGCCTGTGCCATTTGCCTGAGCAAGGCATCTGAACCATCAGTTGAACCGTCATCGATACAAATAATCTCGTAGCGAAGCTGTTCTGCACTGAGGCTAGAGGCGATCGCGTCCACCAGATGAGGCAGGCTATCGTACTCGTTATGAATAGGTACAACGACCGAGACTTCGGGAAGAGTGGCGTTGGAAGCCCGTATCAGACTGCCGTCAGGGTGCAATGAAATACTCATGGTCAATGGCAATAGTAAAGATAAGGCTGACAACTAAAGAGACTGAAAGCACTGTATCAAAGATTGGTCACGAATCTGTTACAGTCAGGTGCAACTTGCTGGCTGATAGCAGGCGACAATCCGCCCAGCACCCCGCCGTTGAGCAAAGTATGCTTGGCTAACACGATCGCCCGACTCCGACAGGCGATCGATGCCAATACCGTTCCGCCCCTGATCTTTGCCAGAACTGTGGATGTAGCAGCTTTCGCCCAGGTATAAGCCCACATGTGTTGCCTTAGCGGGTGGCCCGAAAAAGACCAAATCACCAGGCAGCAGTTCTGATGACGAAATTGCCTGCGTAAAGCCTTCCTGCTGATACGCATCTCTAGGTAGCCAGATGCCTACGTCTGCGAACGCCGCTTGCACCAAACCAGAACAGTCGTAGTCTGGTGCCACCGTGCCACCCCAGAGGTACTGGTTGGGTCGCGCCATCGCTGCTTCTGCAAAGGCGATCGCACCCTGCACCCGCTTCCTGATTTCTGCCTCTGAAAGAGAAACAGGTTGATAAGGTGGATCGGCAATGTCGAGCTGTTCAAGATCGGCGATCGCCAGCCAGCCGGGATAATCGTCTTCACAGAGACAGACTGCGATCGCCGCTGGTGTTGTTCCCTGCTCCGCCTCGGACAGTGGCACAACGCGTAAATAGCGTCCTGCCGCCGCCTGCGTGACCAATCCTTCTAATGCTGGAGATTTGTAGAGGTTTAGATGCGTCCGACAGCTATACTGTGGGCGATCAGCATTGGGTAGCGACTGGTGGGCCTGGAGTTGAGCAAAAGAAATCACGGAAAAGTTGTTAGTTGTTGGTTGTTAATAAAAGGGCGAGAGTTTTGAATTTTGAGTTAAGAGAGCCGTCAGCCTTTAGCCCCACTCCCTACTCCCTACTCCCCTTTGCTACCTTCTACTTCTACCTTTTGTTCACAAATTAATCCAGAACTTTTCCCCTTCTACCATTTCCTCCGGATCAAGCAAGACGTTTTGGAATAGAGGAGTGGTAGATGCACCCTGATATTGCCCTTGGCTTCTGGCTGGGGGCATTTACTTTTCAGGGCTACTACAGCAAAACGACTCACAAAAACGAATGCTTCTGGATTGAAGTGTGCTACACCGTTCAGAATACAAGAGTTGAGCCGTTGCTGCGTGATGTGAGTGCTGAAATGTGAATCGTGGTTGGACGTATCGAGAGCAGGTAGATCGATCAGCACAGGGTGTAACGGTGCTGGACTATTACACTCAGCGATATCGTCATTCTACTAGGTCTGAGTGGCAAGGTCGGATTCAAGCAGGACAAATATTGCTCGATGAAGCAGAAACAACGGCAGAGACGCGCCTGCTAGCAGGGCAATGGTTGACCTACCAACGGACTCCCTGGCAAGAACCGGAAGTGCCGCTAGCATTCGATGTGCTTTACGAGGATGCTGATGTGGTGGTTGTCGCTAAACCACCCGGTCTGCCAGTCCTACCCGGAGGAGGTTTCCTGGAACACACGTTGCTCTGGCAATTGCAGCAGTGCTATCCCCAAGACACACCGACTCCCATCCATCGCTTGGGACGAGGGACTTCTGGAGTCATGCTACTGGCACGATCGCCCAATGCCCGTAAATACCTGAGCCAACAACTGCGCGAACGCCAGATGCAGAAAATCTATCGAGCGCTGGCAAAGGGCATCTCCATGCCCGATCGCTTCACCATTACAGAGCCGATCGGCAAGCAGCCTCATCCCACCTTAGGGTATGTCTATGCCGCCCATTCTCAGGGAGCGTTCGCCCAAAGCAATTGTATAGTGCTGCGCCGTGATGCCACAGCTACCTTGCTCGAAGTGACCATTCTGACGGGCAAACCCCATCAAATTCGCATTCATCTCGCAGCGGTTGGTTATCCTCTCGTTGGCGATCCACTGTATGCGATCGGCGGGATACCCGTCATCCGCTCCGCCTCTGAAACCGATAAACTGCCTGTACCAGGCGATTGCGGCTACCACCTGCACGCTTTACAGTTAAGCTTTACCCATCCCAACGGGCAGTCAATGACGTTTACCTGTCAACCGCCGCCAATACTCGCTGTCTGAGGGCGTGGGGAGCGGGGACGCAGGGAAGGCAGGGAAACTCAAACCGTAGTAATCAGCGGTCAGCTTTTTAGCCTTCATCTCCCAGCGCCCAACTCTTGAACTCAAAACTTTTCTCCTTCTACCCTCTTTTGCCTTCCAATTGTTTAGAACCGCTGACAGGCTGGAACAATAAATTCAACATTTATGCAGAAAGCAAACGGCGATCGCATGAGTGTGTTGAATGCCCGAAAACCAGTTCTATCAAGATTTTGTGAGATCTTGTCAGTGAATACTCTGATCGCGCCACAAGCTGCAAAAATTCTGTAGCCTTGAGTATGGGCTAATCCTGTACAAATCGTCGTTTTGTCGTCGGCTGCATGACTACGGTCAGTCTTGCCTGGTAGAGCCAGGTTACACGTGATCGAATGTGATGCATCCAATGCCTATCCAATACCTTTCTATTCAAGGCGCTATGAGGGAGAGATGCGACTGTACGTTTTAAACTGAAACCGTTCAAACCTCTCATCGGTGATGCCATCTATGACGTTTGAAGCTGGCTATGGTTACGTTCACTGTTTTACATCTCATGCTCTCTAGCGTTCGATCGCACGTGTGTTTGAGTGCCCTGAGTTTTGCCCTTACCAACTTTGTCCTGTTACCGAAACCTGTGGATCGAATGACACTAGAAACTCTGGAACTGATTGAACTTGACGGTCGTAAATTTGCCCCGGCTGACCAATTCCCCATCTCTGAATGGCCTTGTGTGTTGAGCGAACGCCCTCACACCACGTTGACACTGAAGGATGACGACTTATTCCTGCTGACCGATACACTCGGCAATATTGGCGGCTGCATGGAGAACGATCGCAGCTCTAGCATGGGGCTGTTTTGCCGCGATACCCGCTTTCTTAGCCGCCTGGAACTGCAAATTGAGGGACGATCGCCCATTCTTTTGAGCAGCACGGCAGACAAGGGATTTTTCCTATCAGTGTTATGCACAAACCCGCAGATTGATGAGCGTATCCGCGCTGAATCGATCGGCATCAAGCGTGAACTGGTTCTGAACGGTGGGCTATTTGAGGAAATCGAAATCTCTAACTACACGACCAATACCGTCAGCTTTGAAATGAGCCTGAGCTTTGATGCCGATTTCAAAGATCTCTTCGACATTCGAGGCTACGCACGCGAACATCACGGCAAACGACTGCATCTGGTGCCATCTGAACCAACGCCTGCTGACCAGAGCGAAGCGTTTGCGATCGACGACTCCGCTAAGCCAGTTGCAAAGTCGATGGAAATGACGCTTGCTTATAAAGGTCTAGACAATGCGCTGATGGAGTCACGCCTCTACTTCGTCCATCAGCAGCCCGATGTGCTGAAAGGCTTTACGGCTGTCTGGCAGTTGACTATCGACTCTCACGAAACGTTGAAGATCGGTTATCGCTTGCAAATGTTTAATAACAGTCATGCGATTTCTGTCGTTAGCGCTCCTGTGACGCTCTCTCAGGCGAAAGCAGCAGAACTGATGGAAGAGCAAACCTGGCGACAACAGGTCACGCGGATTCGATCAGATAAAAACACCTTTAACCAGATCATCGAACGAGCCGAGCAAGATATCTACCTGCTACGGCAATCGTTTGGTAAGGGCAAAGCGCTGTCTGCCGGAGTGCCCTGGTTCTCTACCTTGTTTGGACGCGATTCCATTATTGCGTCCTCTCAAATCTTGATGCTCGACCCGCAAATTGCCCGCGAAACTCTCACCATCCTGGCGCAATACCAGGGTAAAAACGACGATGAATGGCGCGACGAGCAACCGGGCAAAATCCTGCACGAAATTCGGTTTGGCGAAATGGCGCGCTGCCAGGAAATTCCTCATACACCCTACTACGGTACAGTTGATGCGACTCCGCTTTGGCTAATGCTTTATGCCGAGTATTTTGCCTGGACGGCTGATCGCGAAACGTTGGATGCTCTGTGGTCAAACGCTTTGGCAGCGATGGACTGGCTCGATCGCAACTGCCGCGAAACAGGCTACCTCAGCTATCTCCGCACCTCCCGTCGAGGGTTGGCAAATCAAGGTTGGAAAGACTCTGGCGATTGCATTATCAACCGTCGCGGACAACTGGCAGAAGGCGCGATCGCCCTTTGCGAAGTGCAGGCATACGTCTACGCCGCGAAAATTCGGCTGGCGCAAATCGCCCGCATGAAGAAGCGGATTGATCTCGCCGATCGCTGGGAAGACGAAGCCAGAGACCTCAAAGTTCGCTTTAACCGCGACTTCTGGATGGAAGATCAGGACTTTTGCGCACTGGCGCTGGACGGCGATGGTAAACCTGTAGACAGCATCACCTCCAATCCTGGGCACTGCCTCAACCTGGGCATCTTTACCCCCGAAAAAGCCTATAGCGTCGCCGAACGTTTGCGTGCGCCCGATATGTTTAATGGCTGGGGCATTCGCACACTCAGCAGCTTATCGCCTGCCTATAACCCAATGGGCTATCACATTGGTTCTGTGTGGCCTCACGACAATGCGATGACGGCGATCGGGCTGCGATCGCTGGGTCTAATCGATCAGGCCCTCGAAGTGTCCAAAGGCATTTTGGACATGACCAAACGCCAACCGTACCAGCGCCCGCCTGAACTGTTCTGTGGCTATGAGCGCATAGAAGACAACGATCCGGTGCAGTATCCCGTCGCCTGCTCACCCCAAGCGTGGGCAACGGGCAGCGTCTTTCAGCTCTTGCAGATGATGGTCAACCTCGTCCCTGATGCTCCTGGTAACCACCTCCGCATCATTGACCCTGCTCTGCCAGAATCGATTAACTACCTCTCGCTTCAAAACCTTCGCGTCGGCCCAACGCTGCTAGATCTGGAGTTTGAGCGATCGGGTTCTAGCACAGCCTGCCGTGTCTCCAAAAAACGCGGCAACTTGCGCGTCGTCATCGAAGCCTAACCATCTTCAACCAGGCAACCACAAGCTTGGTGGTAGGGCAGTTTTTCTACCACCAAGCTAAGCCATGAGCCTTTACAGACTCCATCCAGCAGCCAGAACGATCCCTCTCTTTTGCCTTCTGCCTCTTGCCTTTTTCTAACTACCCAGCCTCATAGATTTACTCCAAGCGAACGCTTAACGTCTCGCAATCTAAAAAATAATCTTCTTAATCAGAAAAGTACTAGACAAGTCGCGATTTTGATGGTACAAGTGTTCTAAATACTGCGATCGCTTAGTAATGATTATGGAAACCCTTACCGAAGCCCAACAGGAACTCTACGACTGGCTAGTGGGCTACATTCGTGAGTATCAGCATTCACCTTCCATTCGGCAAATGATGAAGGCGATGGGCTTGAAGTCTCCGGCACCCGTTCAAAGCCGCCTGGAGCACTTGAAGACAAAGGGTTATATCGATTGGAATGAGGGTAAAGCTCGGACGATTCGCCTAACTCAGGCATCTTCTCCAGGTGTCCCCATTCGCGGCGCGATCGCGGCGGGTGGCTTGGTAGAAACCTTCCAGGATACCGAGGTCGAGCATTTAGATTTTTCTAATCTGCTCCTGAATCCTCGCTTTTTTGCGCTGCGTGTGCGAGGACACAGCATGATCGACGCGCTCATTGACGATGGTGATGTGGTCATCTTGCAACCTGTTGCCGACCCCAAAGCGTTGAAAAATGGCACGATCGTTGCGGCCAGAGTAGAAGGCCAAACAACGCTGAAGTACTTCCATCGCAAAGGTGGTAAGGTCGTTCTGCAACCCGGTAATCCCGATGCTGATACCTATCCGCCGATCGAAGTCCCCGCAAGAGACCTTGATGTTCAGGGTAGCCTGGTCGGTGTTTGGCGGGAGCGACTGTAAATCATAGTTTAAGAAAGATTCTGTATGGACTTGTTAGTTAACCTGAGTTCGGGTTAAGCCAGAAGCAGCAGATTGTGGTCGATGGCGATGACAGGCTTCTTCGGCTGATGGCAATGGCAATCACTTGCCCAGAACGTTCACAAAGCAGTTAACTGGCACGTGATGGCGTCGATGGAACACTGGTAGCTGACCAGTCTTGGACAGCCGCTCATGCCGTTTGATTGCCAGGTTAATAGTTCTGGGACTGTGGTAGCAGATTTTCCATGTAAAATGTGCTGTCAGAGCTTGGCAGTGCGAAGTGCTGGTGACGGTCTGCGGGGAGTGGTTCAATCACCCTCCAGGGCTACAGATTGAGAGATTGAACGTTCAGATCCTTCAACGTGATCGTGAAGTGACGTTGTTCATCTGTCATGACAAAAGAGACGATCGCCTCACACACCACAGCAACCGTTAGCATCACTAAATTACGTGCTAATGGGTAATCACAGACATCATCATTGACATCAGACGGAACGCGATAAACATCATTCCAGATTACTTCGGCATAATCTGCAGAAAGCCCAGCATGAAGGCAACGAATGCCAGTGCGATCGGCGTAATCTTTCACGACTTGGCGAGACGTACTGTTGTCAAAAACGTCAACAATTAATCCACTCTCGCTGAGTAGCTGAGCAGCATTTGTTGCAGTCAGCTCCTTTACTTCTGTCTCTACCGTTGTCCCTATCGCTCGATACAAGTTATTCGCCAAAATCCTGGCTTTGAATGCACCCACATCTGAACGATAGTAGGGTTGAGTTGAAAGGTTGCGTTCCTCAATGCGATCGCGATCGATGACTTTGAGTTTGCCAAAGCCAGCACGAACTAAATTCTCAGCCAGATTCGCGCCCAGTGCTCCTGCGCCACAAATGGTCACAGGAAACTCTTTCAGCTTTGCCATCACCGTGTCTGTTCGATAAAGCTGCTCATGAAAAAAGATAGTCATAGTGCTGAGTACATGAATAGTGCTGAGTGCTGAGATTTGAGTGCTGAGAGGAGATGTTGCCAGTTATAGCCTTTGATCAGGCCTTGTTTTTACTCAGCACCCAGCACTCAGTACTCCCTTTCCTCCATCACACCGACTAACGATTGCAGGTCAAAGTCGCGATCGCGCCCACTGAGACAAATACCAGAACTCACCACAGTCAGGTCATCTTTGGCGATCGCACTCGTGTGATGAATGCCATCCGATGTTGTCCAATCTACCGTCCAGTAATCCCCCCGAACCTGGAACTGATGCAGTTCGCCACCGCCCAGCTTGAGCGCTTGACGTAATTGCTTTTCATCGCGGTGAGGTTGGGCAAATCCTTCTATCTGCTGAGTTGCTAATTCGTAGAGAGTTCGCATTTCTGGAGTCATCCCCTTAAATTGCAAGTTTTCAACGGAAATCAATTGCTTGAGATTGAATTGCAGAGTTTCGGCGGTCGTAGGGTCAGCACGGCGATCGACTTCCGCAAACCAGCAGGAGTTGCCATTCCAGCGAGCGAGGATTTGCTCAAAGGCAACGCCTTCTGTCACTAGATGCACAGGCAGAGGTTTCACGACCTTAAACCGCTGCCGCATATCCGCTTCATTGACTGGATAGGCTAGCCAAGTTTGACGCTGTAAGCGGTAGGCCAAACGCAACCGAATGGTCGAAAACTGTTGCAAGTAAGTAGAAATCTGAGGTAACTCTGCCTCTTCAACCAGTGTTGCAGTTTGTTCATTCACAGGCTGAAAAATGCCCCACCCTTCAAACACTTGAGGTTGAGGAGTGAAGGTATAGACCATCCCTGCTACCCGTGTGTGAACTCGTCCACCTCTGACACAAGGTGCAAGAAATTGGGTCGATCGCAGTTGCGCTTCAGCACTGGCAATCTGATTCAATAGCTTGTGGATATCAGTCATACTAAGCACCTCCCCTCACTCACATTGAGCAATTCTTGTTGCGTAAAGCCTCACGCACTTCCATCAAGATTTGCCCCAGTTTGTTCTTGCCACTTCCGTCTTTGCCACAGCCCCAGTAATAGTCGATCGGAGAGTTTTCCACCAGCATTTCACTTCCAGTTGAAAGCAAAATTTCTCGGATATTCGCATGCGTGGTGAACTTTTGCATCACCGCTTTTTGCATCACCTCATCCTTCACCTGTTCCCAATCAGGACGGAGCGGAAGCGCGCGATTCCTGCCCATATTAGCGGCATCTTTGGGCGTTCTCATCTGTTGTACTTTCTCTAAATGAGGCGTACCCACAAACTTCTGTGCCTGAAAATAATGTTCACTCGTTGCCCAATACAATTCATCTAACACAAAGCCATGCGCTGAGAAATTGGAGAAAAAACCGTAAGGCTCTTCGCGCTCTATATAAAAGTAAATGGTCATGGTTTCTCTCTTACAAAAAAAGGATGGTTTAGGAGAAAAGCTTGATGTAATTAAATTAATGTGATGGTGGATATAGGGTTCTTCCTAATGTTTTCCAAGTCGGTGACTGATCAGGCTTCTCTTCGTAGATAATTTCTCTAGAGCCATCTCCAAACCCATAGGTACTATGAGTAAAATGAATCTCAAAGCGATCGCTGTATTTAACTAGGCGTGTACTTCCAAAGGACAAGCCTTTATAATCTTCAGGTAAAGAGATTGCCTCAGTACAGATTGGTATCTGAGCGTTTAACGGACGTTTTTCTGAATGCTGAATCCTTTTGTTTAAGCACTTCATTACCCCTTTTAGTTTTTCTTCTTTTATTAATCCGACAATGTATTCTCTTTGTTTAAAGTACGCTCTAAAATTATCATCAAAACTGCTAATAGAAGCATTATGAGCATAACCGATTGCCAGAATGACAAGCCCTAGCGCAACAATAAAAATTTTGGCAAGCCGCTGCTTATTTCGTCTAATGGTTAATAGCAGTATGACAAGCAATAGATTTAATAGAGCTACTGGCAGAGCTAAAAACCATATAAAAATTTCTCCCGCCCCAAAAACAGGAACATATAACTTCCAAAATGGAAAAATTAAATTTGTTGTATAAAGGCTTAGGAAAACGCCAATACAAACAATCTCCCATCTAATAAAGCTCTTTGGCTGAACGGTTTGCTTAGTGTTAGCCATAAGTTCAGTTTCCTCATGAAGTTACTTTGTAATTCTCAGATAGCAGGACGGAACTTCATCCACAAGCCAAACACCATTGTCTGAACAGTAGAAAGTAAAGCCTGCTTGGTGCATCGCGGCGGCATCGATAGCAAAGATTACAGGACGACCATGCCGCATTCCAACTTTTCGGGCCGTTTCCATCTCTCTAGACAAATGCACATGATGCCGTGACAGCTTGAGCAAACCCGATCGCAGAATTGCTGGCACAGATGGTTCACCTGTACCGTGATACAGCACCTCTGGTGGCGTTTGTGGTTCTAGCTGCAAATCAACTTCGACGCTATGCCCTTGGTTGGCTCGAATGCGCGTTTTCAACTCATCAAAGGAGAAGCGTTGTTTATCGCTGGCGGCAACGACTTCTTCTAGCTCTGCACGCGTGAAGGAGAACTGATGCGCGGCACAAGCAGACAGCAACTCATCAACGCCAACCCAGCCGCCAGTCGCCAGCGTGAGTCCGAGGCGTTCTGGTGTATGCCGCAGATGCCTACTCAAGTATTTACTAATTTTTACCAGGCGTATCTGTTCCATTTATCAATACCTCATTCAGTAGGAGCATGTTACATAAATAATACATTATACTACAAGTGATTTGATGATCTATAGTGCCCCGTTCTTTAAAGTGACTTCAACTTGTATCTAAATTGGCAACCGCGAATCATTACTCAGTAGCAATCAATAGACTTGGAGATAACACAATATTGCTGGTTTTGGAGGAGATGATAATGCGATCGCCCATGCTACTGAGTGTGCTAATTGGTCTTAGCAGTGCTTTAATCATTCCTGCTTTTCATGCCCCACTCTTAGCGGCTGAAGCTACTTCCTTGAGCCGACGAGTAGCTGTTCAACCTCAACAAGTGCGGCAACCTGTGATGCTGACACTGGAACGTACAGCCTGTTTTGGCTTTTGCCCGATGTATAAACTCACCGTTTACGGCAATGGCAAAGTGGTGTACGAGGGGAGGCGGTTTGTGAAGGTAACTGGCACTCGCACGATCACGATTAGCCAGTCGGCAGTGAAAAAGCTGATAGCAGAGTTTCAACGGCTTCAGTACTTTCAGTTGCAAGACAGCTATACGGGAGGACACACCGATGCACCGTCTACAATTACCTCGCTGATGATGGGTAAACGACAAAAAACCGTAAATCATTACCTTGCCTCACCCAATGCACCCAAAGAACTAACGGCATTGGAAAACAAAATTGATGCTGCGGTAAATTCTCAACAATGGATCGGCACGGCCTCCGAACGTAATTCACAAGGAGTTAGGTAATGATTGGATGAGCGATCGCTTCTCTTCTTGGTTGAAAGGACGATCGCTACCATGACCAATGCTTTTGATCTGTTGCTTGTTGCGATCGAACCTGGAAAGCGAGGCGTAAACCCTGTATTCGTGGAATGCGAATCACAGTTTATGATGTATTGCCCTACTTTGTTTCGGGCATGACATATGAAGAAATTCTAGATGACTTTCCCTATCTCACGCAGGAGGATATTCTCGGTTGCTTGAGCTATGTGGCAGACCGAGAACGCCAAACGCTGACAACTCAGGGATGAAACTACTGTTTGATTACAGCGAATTCTCTACGAAACCTCTCATGTCTTTATACAATTCAAGTGCATGATCAATAGTTAAAAAAGATGCATCAATAGGTTTGCCGTTCATACAGAGGGTGAAACTTCTTCCCTTCCAAGAAACAGGTAAAAGTTTTTTGTCAAAATCTCTATACTCAATTAAGAAGTTATGAGACAAACAGTTGCGTACGAATCGAGCAAAATGATACCAATCCTGTTTCCTGAAAAGAGGTAGCTGATTTGAATTAGTGCAGTATTCTTTAATAACTTCAAAAGATTCTTTAAGAAGAGACCTCAGCAACATCTTAAAGAATTCCTGTTGTATTTCTTGTATTCGCTCCTTATTGGCAATCTTTATGTAATTTGCAGCTACACTTAATGGAAAAGATGAAAATTTTATTGGAAACTGATTACTGTGAAATTGACTACGGACTTGAGAAACATCATTTACGAACGAAAAAGATGTCTCTGTTATGATGCATACAAGTTTCTCCATAACTGAATGGCTCTCCTCTTGAACCAACAGTCCAAGGGCTGCAATACCCAGCATAAAATTGTTTTGAGCATTGTTCAATTGTGATAACAGTTCTTGCTTATTCACTTTATTCATGATCTCTCGATTTTATGTAGGCTCTTTAGCTCAGAGAAGCTAATTCGCTAATTCATTGTTAGTATCATCTTGGTCAAGCTCAAGTCTCCTACATATTTCATCTATCGCTTGCGGTTGTATTTCACCTGCCTTCGATCGCTCTAGCGCTGTGGTTAAACGAGCTGCATTGGCAGGCGATTGCAATAGATAAAGTGTTTCCAGCAAACTCGACAACTCAGCTTCAGAAACTAAGGCAACATTTTTACCATTAGGACGAGTGATGATGACTGCTTCACCTGTTTTAACAACGCGATCGCACAGTTGATCAAGATTCACTTGAGCATCAACATAAGGAATTTGAGTTGACATTTTCTAAACCTCTCAATCGTCTTACTCGTAATGATAGCGTGCTTGCAAAAAATCAATTTGGCGATCGCTGACCTTGTAAACAATCCGGTGTTCTTTGTTCAGACGACGTGACCAGCATCCAGCCAGGTCATACTTCAAAAGTTCTGGCTTGCCAGTTCCATCAAAGGGATCTTGCAGAATTTCTTTGACCAGCTTGATAGCGCGGAGTGCCATTTTCCGATCCGTTTCAACTCAATATTCCAGATCCTCAATAAATTCAGGCTGAAACACAGCCTCACGATTCTGTTTCTGCTCACCCTCAGCACCCATACATTCAAGCTGTTTTGGGATTTATCCTAACCCAGCTTTGTTGAGGAAGAAAAAGGTGCGATCAGTATTACCCTCACGCACCTTTTTCCTTTACTTATCCGATCGCACGGGTAGCGATGTGTCCAGAATCTCCAGCAGCAGATCTAAGCGAGACGGGCGGGTTAGCAGCGGCACAAGGTTCGGCAAGCTGTAGTAGTCTCCCGCGAAAGTAAACGTTTCCACAGGTGCCTGCTGTCCCTTCAGTTGGCTCTCCAGCCAGTTGCAGTAACCACCTACGCGGACAATCACCACGTTTGGCAGGATTGCTAACTCACGGCAATAGGTCTTGTAAACCTCACCGAAGTAAGGAGCGGCATTCTCACCTTCGTCTGTGACGATGATGATCTGGTCCACAATCTGCCGCTTCTTTCGCATGGCTTCCAACGCACAGCCGATGCTGGTGCCACCGCCTGCTTTAATGTGCTGGAAGGCCCGCTCCCAGTCGGTCAACTCTCTACCCTGAGCCGTTACAGGATAGGGAATGGTGTCGAAGGCGTAGACAAACAGGTTTGCCTGGGTGATGCCAGAGATCAGAGCAGCCAGCCGCTTACCAATCTCGATCGCACTTTCCATTGAACCCGACTTGTCCACCAGCAGGGCAGTCGAACGGGTAATTACACCGCGCCGCTTGACCTGTTCATTCGTTACCTTTTCCAACCGAGCAACTGTGTCTGCGTCCAAATCGGCTGCATCCGCTGCAATCTGTGCTTTGAATGCAGCAACTCGCGCACCTCTCGATGCCTCGTCGAGTTTGGCATCAATCAACGCTTTTACCTCTGGGTGATTCATTGCCCCTCTTGCCTTCAGTGACTTGAGGTTGTTGATCACTTCCTGGGAAGACATGCTGTTGATTAACGCCACTAGGACAACCGGAGTCAGTTGCTTGACCGCACCGATGGCGATCGTGTAGGGCAGCTTAAATTCGACAATCAAGCGGGCCTGTTCTGCCGCACTCTCAGCTTTGGCAAGCTGCTTCAACACCTCTGCTAGCGAACCCACTGGAGGTTGGTCACGGAACAGAATGGCATTTGCTCGTTCGTCAGGCTTGATGTGCAACGAGGCATACAGGTGCTTCATGGCCTTACGTCCCCGCAGAGCAGCGCGATCAAACAGAGTAGGGTTGCTTTCCCGCACCTTCAGATACTGCTGCACCGCAGTCCGGGCAGAACGAGGTAATTTGTTGCAGTGCTGTTTCATGAAGTCCACCACACGAGCCACCTGATACGGTGGAAACTCTTGCAGCATGACAAAACCAGCATCGCGGTGTTCGGTCAAATCACTGGTCAGCAGATGGGCGACAAACACTTCCTTGTGGTCGCGCACATCGCCATTCCGCTGATACCAGACTGCCAGGTGTCCGTAGAAGATCGGGTCAAGCTCCACAATCAATTTGTGGATTTCTGCAACCTGCTCCAACTTGCGGTGGGGAGTGGTGAGCAAGCTATTCAGCATTTCTAGCCGCAAATCCCGTTCAGTGTTGTTCATGGGAACCTCCTTTGTGAAAGTTATGAGTTTTGAATGATGAATTTTGAGTTAGAAATCAATTCGAAACTCAAAATTCATCATTCAAAACTCTGAAAAGGAGGCAGATGTTGCATGCAACGGTGAAGCGTCACCGCGCAAGTTACAGAAGCTTGGCTGAAGGCGTTATTCCTCCAGTTTTGCCTGCGATCGGTCTCAGGCTTGCAGCGTATCCCTCCAGATACGCACCGTGGTTTGGTGGAGAGTGTGTAAGCTTCTGCGATCGGGGCGCGGCAACAACTGCCAGTAGTTGAAAAGGTCACTCCGTGCAAGTTAAAAAAGCTGTTGTTCATATGTAGGATTTGAACCTACGTCACCTTTCTTATGAGGAAAGCGCTCTACCACTGAGCTAGTATGTAAGCTTTTTCGGTTGGGGCACGAAGTGGAGATTAATTTAATTGATTGAGTTTCTTCTGAATCAGCTTGATTTCGCGTTTGTTGCATTGATGTTTACTCGCAGCGTAGAGTCGATCGCTAAAGCCCTTTTGTCCACGCGTGACGGTGACTCGATACAATATATCAAAGACGCTTTCGGTCGCAGGGATCTCTTGATAGGTAATCAAGTACCAGATATCGTCAAGCTTGTGATATTGATGATATGCGTCAAGATTAATGGTGTCCGTCTGCCACTTTGGTTTAGGTGGTGGGTCTGCGATCGATGTTAGAGAACTCTCCGCTGGATCACAAAGAATGCCCGTTTCAGGATGCACATAAAGTTTGAAGCGATAACCCTGAGTCAGCCGATATTGTCTACGTGATTTCTGACAAGGAATCCCATTAATGAGTTCGACATGCCGTTCCACATAATCTTGCACATGATCGAGCACATGTTGTCCCGCCATTGTGCTGCCGTCTAACCGCTGACACAGTTCGCTGTAAACGTCGTTCCACGGTTGTCCTACCTTCGATCGCAAAAACCGACGCAACGGACCGAGATGATCAGAAAGATACTTGGATTTGTTTCTGGGTTTGATCAGGTAGGAGTTGAATAATCCATCCTGACTCGCTTCCTCCGTAAGTTGGTGCAGTTGCTTTTTAAAGCCTGTCAACTTTCTCAGACTCATCCGCCTACCACCACGAGGACGTTCAATCACAATTTCGCTCAAACGATGTTCGCTCATACTTTTGGTTGTCTAAATACAGTTGTGCTGAAGTTAGTTGTGCAATTGCATTAGCGAACATCATTAAGATCACCTCCGTGTGTGATTGAGTTGTATTGATAAACCAATATGATTTGACGAGTCAGAGTTCCACACAAGTTAGAAAAGCTGTTCACTACATTCAGATGCTCTGCTAATTGAGCTATTACCCCAATTGGAGTGAGCAGGATTTGCACCTACAACCTTCTGATCCCTAAGTATGTAAGCTTTTCTGGTTAGGGTGCGGAAAGCACAATTTAACCGTAAACCGCTTCAGGACGGACGATCACATCGCCACTGGGGCGACGATCAACCACATACGCCGAAAGCCGATTTGCATTGACATCTAAATGTCGAGAAACTTGTTCTTTTACTGCGACATCATTCATACCTGTAGTAATTCCCAGTTGAGTCTCTGGTAGGTCGAGCGATCGACCTTCAAACCGAATGTGAACCATTGCTATCACCTCTTGTTCTTAATAAAAAATTTGGTGGACCTAAAAAGGTAATGATGTGCGGCGTTAGCCGCCATCGTTAACAGCTCCAAAATCATTACGATTTGAGCACTACCCAAAATTTCAGAGGAAGGTGGAGGGATCGAACCCCTGAGTGTAACCTCACCCTGGTTTTCAAGACCAGTTGCCGTCCATTCAGCGGCACCTTCCATCAGAGAGTTTTGAGTTGAAAATTTTGAATTTTGAGTTAAAACCGATGCTGAAAACTCAAAACTTAAAACTCAAAACTAATTGGAGTGACCGACGAGAGTCGAACTCGCTAACACTGGTGTCACAGACCAGCCCCTCCACCATTTCGGGTTCAGTCACAGTGGATCTGACCGGAATCGAACCGATCTCCTCCCGATGAGAATTGCACTCATCCCTCGTACAAGTTCACAAAGCAGTTTTTGGCTTCTTAACAGGAAGTTAGTATGTAAGCTTTGCAGGTTAGGGCACAAGGTAATTTGGGCGCTCTGCCACTAGAGCTACAGACCCAGGTTTGGTGGATTCTGGTCGGAGTTGAACCGACATCTTTCTGCTTGCAAGGCAGACGCTTTCCCAGTTAAGCTACAGACCCAAGTTTGGTAATTTGGCAGGAGTGGTAGGAGTCGAACCTACATCGCTCGATTTAGAAGATCGATACCCTATTCCCTTAGGCGACACTCCCATGAGTGAAGGGATGAATTAGGAGGATGAGGGATGAAAATGTGCATTTTATCCTTCATCCTTTATCCCTCATCCTTTCCAGTAGTCCCGGTAGGATTTGAACCTACAACCCTCTGTTTGTAAGACAGATGCTCCACCATTGAGCTACAGGACTACGAGAGCGATCGATGGGACTCGAACCCATGCGCTGAGTGTGGCGCACTCAGATGCTCGCCGCTACATCACGATCGCGTTTTGGTATGGACAGTGGGACTCGAACCCACACCAAGAGGTTGGAAGCCTCACATGCTACCGCTACACCATGTCCACATGCTGGGGCTGGTGACAGGAATTGAACCTGCGATCGACTGTTTACAAGACAGTTGCTCTGCCAATTGAGCTACACCAGCATAGTTGGATGAGATGATGGGAATTGAACCCATATCGGGAGCGTACCAGGCCCCTGTGTTGCCAGTTACACCACATCTGCATCTGGAGCAGGCGATGAGATTTGAACTCATATCGTGAGCTTACGAGACCCACATGCTGGCCAGTTGCACTACACCTGCATTTTGGTTGCGGAGGTGGGATTTGAACCCACTACGTAAAGGCTTATGAGACCCCAGAGCGCACCATAGCTCCATCTCCGCCATACCCCTGACTGGACTCGAACCAGTAACAAACTTGTTTTAAGCAAGCCATGTCTAGCCAATTGCATCACAGGGGCATTAAGAAAGGATGAAGAATGAAATGTTTTTTAGCCTTTAGCCTTTTCCAGTGGGCTATGTAGGAGTTGAACCTACGCTCTTCCGCTTAAGAGGCGGCTGCTTTACCGTTTAGCTAATAGCCCATTAGCCCATTGCGATCGAATTTTGGTGGGTCGCCCAGGGGTTGAACCTGGATAATTCCGCTTAAAAGGCGGCTGCATAACCGCTCTGCCAACGACCCAAACAAAAGGATGAAAGATAAAGGATGAATGGAAATTAACTTTCTTTGTCCTCTATCCTTTAGCCTTTCAATTGGTACACCGAGCAGGAGTCGAACCTGCTAATAACACGCTTATCGGGCGTGCGCGTCCACCACTTCCGCCTTCGGTGCTTGGTACTCCCGGTGGGAATCGAACCCACAAAATCTAGAGCCTCGGTCTAGAGCGTCTTCCCTTCCGCCACAGGAGCATCAGTACCCTTGGTGGGATTTGAACCCACAAAAACTGGTCTCTGAAGCCAGCACGTCTGCCAGTTCCGTCACAAGGGCAAATGGTCGGGATGGTAGGATTTGAACCCACGACTCCTTGGTCCCAAACCAAGGCTTCTGACCACTGAATTACATCCCGATGAGAATTAGGATTGAGTAGCGAGGACTGAGGACTGAGCAATTACTCAGCACTCATACCTCAGCACTGAAATTGGTACTGCCGATGGGATTTGAACCCACAACCTCCGGTTTCTAAGACCGACACCTCTTCCTCTTGGGCTACAGCAGCAAGGTGAGAGTTTTAAGTTTTGAATTTTAAGCTTTGAATGAGAAGATTTAACTCAAAACTCAAAATTGAGAACTCATAACTTTCCATACTCCTGGTGAGAATTGAACTCACACATAGACTGTTTTTGAGACAGCCGCCTCTGCCAGTTGGGCTACAGGAGCGTGAAATAGGAGGATAGAGAAATTGACCCAATAACTTCTCATGCCCCCCGACTGAGAAGGAAGGAATCGAACCCTCAAACACCTGATTCAAAGTCAAGCCGCTTTGCCTGTTTGCGTACTTCCCAATAAAAATGGCTGCCGAGGTAGGATTTGAACCTACAAAACCCCTGTTTCAGAGACAGGTGACTTTACCAATTCGTCCACTCGGCAATAGTTAGCGATTAAATGCAAACTAAGTTCATCCCTCATCCTTCATCCTTCATCCTTCCAAAATGGCTGCCCCAGTAGGACTCGAACCTACAACCCTGCGGTTAACAGCCGCCCGCTCCGCCATTGAGCTATGGGGCAATATAATTTCCCTGCACTCAAGGATGGGAACGGCAGGGATCGAACCCGCGTCTCCAGGGCTTCAACCTGGCGCTAAACCTAACTCAGCTACATTCCCAATTGGCGAGGACGGAGGGACTTGAACCCCCACTCTTCAGGTTCGTAATCTGAGATGTTCATCCAGTTACACCACGTCCTCACGCAGCGGAGAGCAGTGGACTCGAACCACAATTGTGCATCCATCTGTTTAGCAAACAGCGCCGATCGCCCGATCGGGTTACTCTCCATGATTGGTAGGTCGGGCAGGAGTCGCACCTGCAACGCAAGAAGCGGCTGTTTTACAGACAGTTGCCCACGCTGATAGGCGAGCCGACCTATGCAAGAGTTTTGAGTTATGAATGTTGAGTTATGAATTAACAATTCAACTCAAAACTTAAAACTCAAAACTCCTCAGGCAGTGCCGACGGGAGTTGAACCCGCAAACACAAGATTGAAAGTCCTGTGGCTTTACCCATTTGCCTACGGCACCAAAACTTGAAGTTTCTACAATGTGCGAGTTTAAGAAGCTGTTTTTAACCTGCGAACAGGATATAGGACTCGAACCTATAGACTGATGGGAAAATCAGTTTTTACCAGTATGTAAGCTTCCTGGATGAGGGCACATCATAGAACGCACAGACGAGGATTTGAACCTCGAACAACGGTTTTGGAGACCGTGATGTTGCCGTTACACCATCTGTGCATGGTCGCAGCGGTGGGAGTCGAACCCACATATCCTCGGTTATGAGCCGAGTACCTTAGCCGTTAGGTGACACTGCAATGGTTGGACTCCAGGGAGAGAATCGAACTCTCGCTAGTTGGTTTTGCAGACCAACGCCTTCCCATTTGGCATCCTGGAGGTGCGACCTGGAGATTTGGTGGAGATGCGGGGAATTGTAGGCTTTGCCTTCCCGCAGGGTATCCCAATCCTGCAGCCGTCCGTTTGTTGGTTTCGGAGCAGGTGATGCCAATCCACCCCCACGAGCGAGGATGACAGGGTTTGAACCTGTGGCTTCCTGCCTCGGAAACAGGCGCTCTGTCCGTCTGAGCTACATCCTCATATGGGAGCCGTGACGGGAGTTGCACCCGCTTCTTTCTGGCTGAGAACCAGAGCGACTTCTCTAGTCGTCCACACGGCTATACGGGGGAAATGGGATTTGAACCCACGATCTTTCGCTCGACAGGCGACTGCTTTAGACCGGGCTAAGCTACACCCCCAAGGTGGCAATTCAGTTTTCAAGGTTCAGGTTGCTGTTTTCAGCAGGAATTAGAGTAAGCAACGCCGTTCCAGGTAATAGGTTTGCTGAAGTTGGCGGATTGCTTGCGTGTGTTGATTGAGAGATAAATTTCCCTGATTCGATGGATCTTGAAGTGGCTTGGCAGTGCCAGGACATGGAGTCTTTAAGAACTTTAAGCGCTTCAAGAGGTAACTGTTTTGAGTAAGGGAGTGAGTGTTCATTGGCTTGGCTCCTCTGTGTCTCATCTCATACTACAAACATAATACAAAATACTACAAGGTGTCAAGAGCGTACTACAACTTTTTTTGAAGATTGGTGAGCACAAGGGTAGAAGCATTGAGTGA
Organism: Stenomitos rutilans HA7619-LM2; assembly: GCA_019358945.1. Lineage (GTDB taxonomy): Bacteria > Cyanobacteriota > Cyanobacteriia > Leptolyngbyales > Leptolyngbyaceae > Stenomitos > Stenomitos rutilans. The sequence continues at coordinate 54,143 of JAHHIE010000028.1, forward strand.
GCAGCTTTAAATGGGTGCTGAGAAGACTTTTTATTCATTACTCAGCACTAACCACTTAGCTCTCTACAGTGTCATGTTCTTTCCAGAACAGTTCTGCAAATGCGATCGCAGGATGAATAGGTGCTTTCGGTTTCGTTTTCAGAACCATTCCGGTTGCATGTAAAAGGCGATCGCCCTTAGCTGAATTGCACTTCTCGCATGCAGCCACCACGTTGTCCCAGGTATGGGTTCCACCTTTCGAGCGAGGAATGACGTGATCCAGCGTTAGATGCTTGGTGCTGCCGCAGTACTGACAGGTGTGGTTGTCTCGGCGAAAGACTTCCCGCCGATTGACGGGAGGAACTTTCCAGTGCCGCTCTGGATTGCCGCTCGTCAACCGGATGTGACCTGAAATTTGTAGTACGACGCTGGGCGATCGTACTTCCCATTGCTGGGTGCTGCTAAACTCCAGGGTCTCTGCCTGTCCGGTCACCAGGAGCACGATCGCCCGTTTAAGGTTGATGCGTGCCAGGGGCAGGTAGTTCTTAGAGAACACCACAACCTGGTTCTGAAGTATGGGAATTTTCTGTCGCTGCTCGGTTTGCATTGGTTTTCTCCTCAAAAAATAACCCCCACTCCTGGTGATCAGAGGCGGGGGATGGGAAGTTGATATGGGTTTCCCTATGTCGGTGTCAGGATTGCCCTGCACCTCCCGCTGCTCGTCACTTGAGCCGGATTGAGCCACCCGGTGACTGTGCGATCAATGCCTTCGCTGACGGATTTGCCGCCATTAAACCGATACGCTCCCTCAAACGCACACAGCGCCGCTGCTCTGCCCAAACTGTGTTGGAGTCGAACATGGACGCTGCTCAAGGTGGCGAGAAGAATACGTATCATGGAAGGCTGTAGTATTCGTATTACAAGTCTGGATACCTTTATACTACACTTGTAGTATTAGATTGTCTACCCTGGATTGAAATCTGAGATGTTTGGTTATGGATACACGCACAAGCAGATTCAGATTGAAGAATCTCCAGAGCATGCTGAAAGTCAGGACGGGTTTGCTGCAAGTTCTGCGGTAATAGATGTTTCTGAAGTGATACGTAAGGGTGCGATCGATTGGCTTACGCTCATTCAGCCACGCCTCTCAAAACACTGCCTGCTTCCTCTCGCGGTCAAAGGCGTTGAGAGAAAGCAGGCATAAACCATCAGGCTAAAGCGCGATCGCTACTTTTCAATCTTCACCGAAAGAATCTTATCGCCCTTCCGAATGGCATTTACCACATCCATATCTTGAGTGCGCCCAAAGGTGGTATGCACGCCATCTAGGTGGGGTTGCGGCGAATGGCAGATGAAGAATTGACTACCACCCGTATTTGGCCCCGCATGAGCCATTGATAGAGTGCCAGCGAGGTGCTTGTTGTGGTTCAGTTCATCCTTGATTTTGTAGCCTGGACCGCCTGTGCCAGTGCCGAGTGGGCAGCCTCCCTGCACCATAAAGTCAGGAATCACGCGATGGAAGGCAAGCCCATCGTAGAACCCTTTCTCAGACAGATCGACAAAGTTTTTGACGGTGTTTGGCGCATCAGCGTCAAATAAATCGAGGTTGATGGTACCCTTATTGGTTTCCATGATGGCGCGGGTCATGAGGTCTCCTTGCTCCAGCGTTCAACGACTGGTGAAAATGCCTTTAGATCCTAACGCTCAGAAAGACGTTGCAAGCTTCAGATCAAAATTTTTCATAGATTGCAGATTGGGTAGATCGCTGGCTGGCTGAGAACATCTGCATTGGGTGCTGCACTCTGATTGACTGACAAAACGCCTGAAACCCGTGCAACCACTTCGGTTGGGCACAGCCGTTCCAGCACACCAGAGGAGTGTTAGCGTAACCTAACTAAAGCAAGCTTGACGTCAGGGTTCACGCCGTTCATCCAACCGATGACAAAGGATCTATCACTCAAGCAGGGGCTGAACACAATCGACGCGGCTTTACAGGCGATCTCATATTTCAAGCAGACTCAGGATTGAGCTTCGCCATTTCCCAGGTGGTATACGTGCCGATCGGGCTCCAAATTAAGTAAGGCACCAGCAGCAGTGCGGCCCAACCTGAAAGCGGCCAAACGACAAATGCCAAAATGAGCCCAATCACAACCCCAATGCCACCCACGATCGTACCTGCATTCAGGCTGCGTAACCAGAGCGTCACTGGGGAATAGAGGACGATCGCCAGTTCCAGTAGTGCATAAGTGCCCATGAGTAGCCAGGTCTTGCTGCTGCCAGGATCGCGCTCCCAAACAATGTACGCTGACCAGGCTCCACAGATGAGCACAACTGTCCAAATAACAGGAATCAGGGCTTCAAACGTGAGCCAACGCGGGCGTTGCAATCGAGCAAACCACTTCACATCTCGCGGTCGCAGAATGCCACTGACAAACGCGATTAAAAAAGCGACCCCTCCAATCACCATCCAGGATTTAATCATTCTTCTATAGACTCCACAGCAATAATCTTGCTCTCGTGGCAAGACAGATGCACTCATTATGCTGGGACGACAGCGAACTTTAATCCATCGTTGGAGCGATCGTGAGTCAGCCCTTATCGAGCGTTACAATACTGGTTCACTTTTTGCACCAGTGGACTCTCACGCTCCTGCGTTTCGATGAACGATCGATTGACCTGACTCACAATTTGAAAGTTGTCTGTAGGAGCCGTAACCACTGCACTGCTTGCCCGACTGATATCGCGGTAGAGCTGAACAAACTGTGATTGAAACACTTGCACTTGGGGGTCAGAAAAGTCTGTAAATGCGAGTCGATCGGCATAGCCCTCAAGCTGAATTGCCGTCTTCATAAGACGATGATTGTCTTCAGCCATCGTCAGACCTAAAGCGTCTGGTTGAGCATCAGCCGCCTGATTGACGATCGCAACTAGGCGATTACATTGAGACACTTTACTTTCGTTGTAGTGGGTGACTGCTACGGTTGAAAAGCAGACGCCTGCAAGCGCAACCGCGTACTGCCGCGTAAAAAAAGTGGGTTGCCGCTTCGATTGAGTGGCGCGCCGCTCACGCATGACGGTTTTCACTAAGCTGCTCCAGTAAAGTGTAGTTGTGCTGGGCGTGAAAAGCCGTATTTGCCGGGGGCAACAGCGAATACAGCTCAAGTCTCACACAACACCATACGTTCTAGCAACTTAGAATCCGTATAATCCGTAAGAAAGCGATGAGGTTGCCGTAAAGTTTAGCCAAAAATACTGCCAAAGAACTCGATCGCCTCTTTCAATGAGGCAATAAACACATCGATCTCTTCGTGCGTATTGTAAAAGTAGAGGCTTGCCCGCGCCGTAGACTGAGCGCCCATATACCGATGGAGCGGTTGGGTGCAGTGATGTCCTGCCCGAATCGCTACACCTGCTTGATCCAGAATGGTAGACAGGTCGTGAGGATGCACCTCTCCTGCTGTAAATGCCGCTAAGGCTGCTCGTCCACTACCATCTGCTTTTGGTTTAGGTCCGTACAGCCTTAATTCAGGAATTTGTTGAAGCTGTTGGAACAGGTAGTTAGTTAGTTCTTCTTCATAAGCGTGAATGGTATCCATGCCGATCGCGCTTAAGTAATCCACCGCTGCACCCAGCGCGATCGCCTCTGCAATAGCAGGCGTACCCGCTTCAAATTTGTGGGGCAAATCCGCATAGGTCGAGTGATCCAAAAACACATCGGCAATCATCTCGCCACCACCCAGGAAGGGAGGCATCGATCGCAGTAACGCTAACTTGCCGTAAAGAAAGCCGATCCCCGTGGCGGCACACATCTTATGTCCAGAAGCGACAAGCCAATCGCAATCAATGGCCTGTACGTCGATCGACATGTGAGGGACACTCTGGCAGGCGTCGATCAAGACTTTCGCACCATGCTGGTGAGCGATCGTGCAAATCTCCTTCACAGGATTAATGCAGCCCAGCGTGTTGGATACATGCACCACCGAAATCAGCTTCGTTTTGTCTGACAGCAGCGACTTGAAGTGGTCTAGATCAAACTCTTCAGTTTCAGTTAGCTCGACAAACTTCAGCACTGCCCCTGTTCGTTGCGCCAGCAGTTGCCAAGGAATCAGGTTACTGTGGTGTTCCATCACCGAGAGGATAATTTCATCGCCCCGTTGCAGGCTGGTATTGCCCCACGCATAGGCAACCAGGTTAATCGCCTCACTGGCATTGCGGGTGTAAACAATTTCTTGCCGTGATGCTGCATTCACGAAGGCTGCAACCTTGTCCCGTGCCCCTTCGTAGGCATCCGTTGCCCGTGAACTCAGAGTATGCACACCCCGATGCACGTTAGCGTTGTCGTGCTCGTAGTAGTGGCGCAAGGCATCCAGAACGGCGATCGGCTTTTGTGAGGTTGCTGCATTATCCAAATACACCAACGGCTTGTCGTGAATCTGCTGATGCAGGATGGGAAAATCAGCGCGAACTCTGGCAGCGAGGGGTTTTGTTTGGATGAGGGTCATGGCGGGAGGAAATGAGGGGCAGGGGGAGCGGAGGGGGCAAGGGGAAGCGGAGGAAATAAGAGAAGGGCCTTGAGTTGATTCTGGCTCCTGACTCCTGACTTCTGAATCTTCAGGCTTGCTGAGTACGGACGATCGCCGCCAACTTCTCTCTCAGCGACGCAACGGGAATTTCACGAATGACTTCGTAGGCAAAGGCGTAGGTCAACAGCTTGCGAGCGCTGTCTTCGTCGATGCCGCGACTTTGCAGGTAAAAGACTTCATCGCTGTCAAGCTGGCTGACGGTTGCACCATGAGTACATTTCACGTTATCAGCCGTGATCTCAAGCTGAGGTTTGGTGTCTACCCGTGCTTTGGGCGACAGCAACAGGTTGCTGCTAAGTTGCTTTGCGTCGGTAAGCTGAGCCGCTTTGGGCACGAAGACTTTACCGTTAAAGACGGCGTGGGCACGATCGTCCACAATGCACTTATGAATCTGATTACTGCTGCCGTGGGGATGGCTGTAGGCGATCGTGCTATGCGTATCCGCCACCTGTTCACCATCAATGATGGTCAAGCCATTCAGCGTTGTTTCAGTCTGCTCTCCGGTGTGATAAACCTCCAAGTTGTGACGCGAAAGCTTCGCACCAAGACTCACTGCATTACAGGTATAACGAGAATCCTGCGCCTGCGAAACGGCTGTCTTACCGATATGAAAGGCGGTATCGCTGTCGTGCTGAATGCGCGTATGGTTCACTTCAGCATTAGCATCCAGCCAGATTTCTGTGACGGGATCGGTAAAGTAGATGCCGTCATAGATCGCGACATACGCTTCAACCAGCGTCAGTTGGCTACCCGCTTCGGCCACAACGAGGGTACGAGGATGGTCGATCGTTGGTTGGGTCGCGGTGGAAACGTAGAGAATTTGGATAGGTGAGGCGATCGCTTGATTTTTTTCAACCCAAACGAGCGCACCATCCGTCAAACTCGCTGTATTCAGTGCCGTGAAAGTTTCCTCCGCGCCTTGCTGCTGTGCTAAGTAGGTTGGCAGGTTGCTGAGGAGTGTGGCACCAGCCGCGAGACTCGTGACAATCACGCCATCGGGTAAGTCATCTACAGCCGATAACGCCGGATCGTACTGTCCATTTACAAAAACGAGACGACTGCTGGCCGCTTCTGGCAGGATGAACGGTTGAATCGCTTCAAACCCTAAAGTGGGAGGTTTCTCACTGCTTGGCTGAAAGCGAACCTGCAAGAGACCTGATAAATCTGTAAACCGCCATTCTTCGTCACGGGTAGACGGTACCGCGAGTGTTTTGACGCTTGCCGTAGCCCGATCGCGAATCGCCTTTAACCAAGCTGACTCTTCACCTAGGTCCGGGCGTAAGCGCAGCCATTGCTGGAGGTATTCACCGCGTTGGCGAAGCCTCTCTTCCGGAGAATCGCTCTTAGCTTTACCATTCCCCGTCACGATGTCAGACACAGTAGATTGAATCGTCATCGTGCGCCGACCTCCGCTGCTTCCTCTTCGCGTACCCAGTCGTAACCACGTGCTTCTAGCTCCAGAGCTAATTCCTTACCGCCTGTGGTGAGAATGCGTCCACCTTCCATGACGTGAACATAATCGGGCGTGATGTAGTCGAGCAAGCGCTGGTAGTGGGTGATGAGGACGATCGCATTCTCTGTGTTCGCAAGCTGATTCACCCCGTTCGACACAATCTTGAGCGCATCAATATCTAAACCCGAATCCGTTTCGTCCAGAATGCCAAGCTTCGGTTCCAGCATCGCCATTTGCAGAATTTCGTTGCGCTTCTTCTCGCCACCCGAAAAACCTTCATTCAGACTGCGGCTGAGAAAGGCAGCATCCATTTTCACGATGTCTAGCTTTTGTCGCACCAAATCATCAAAATCAAACGCATCCAGTTCGTCTAAGCCCTGATGTTTGCGTTTGGAATTGTATGCCACTCTTAAAAAGTCAAGATTGCTCACGCCGGAAATTTCAATGGGGTATTGAAAGGCGAGAAAAATGCCCGATCGTGCCCGTTCTTCTGCTTCTAGATCCAGCAGATTTTCGCCTTGAAAGATGATTTCGCCACCTGTCACGGTGTAGTCAGGATGCCCAGCCAGCACTTTAGAAAAAGTACTTTTACCAGAGCCATTCGGCCCCATAATGGCGTGAACTTCACCCGCTTTGATTTCAAGATTCAGCCCTTTAAGAATCTGAACTCCGTCTACATCGGCAGTCAAATTCCGCACCGACAAAATTACTTCTGCGTTCTCGTTAATCATCCTTGACCTCTAAAAGATTAGCGGTTAGTCCCCAGCAATCAGCCAGCAGGAGAACGCTTTTGAAACTAACAACTATCAACCAACTGCTCAAACCTGAACTTAGCCAACACTGCCTTCGAGTTTGAGGCTGAGGAGCCGATCGGCTTCCACCGCAAACTCCATTGGCAACTGGTTAAACACATCCTTACAGAAACCACTAATCATCATAGAGATGGCATCTTCGGCGGAAATACCGCGCTGGGAGAAGTAGAAGAGCTGATCTTCGCCAATCTTCGACGTTGACGCTTCGTGTTCCACTTTGCCTTTGTTGTTTTGCACCTGAATGTAGGGGAAGGTATTCGCCTGAGCATTGTCGCCAATCAACATCGAGTCGCATTGAGAATAGTTCCGCGCGCCCGTTGCTTTGGGTCCAATTTTGACCAAGCCGCGATAGCTGTTCTTCGACTGTCCTGCCGAGATGCCTTTAGAAATGATTGTGCTGCGGGTGTTCTTGCCAATGTGCACCATCTTGGTGCCCGTATCTGCTTGCTGGTGATGATTGGTCAGCGCGACAGAGTAGAATTCGCCCACTGAGTTGTCGCCAACCAGAACGCAACTGGGATACTTCCAGGTAATCGCAGAACCTGTCTCTACTTGCGTCCAGGAAATCTTGGAGTTCACGCCCTGGCATAGCCCGCGCTTGGTCACAAAGTTGTAAATGCCGCCTTTACCGTTGGCATCGCCCGCGTACCAGTTCTGGACGGTGGAGTATTTAATGTCGGCATTATCGAGCGCCACCAATTCCACCACAGCCGCATGAAGCTGATTGGTGTCGTACATGGGTGCGGTACAGCCTTCGAGGTAGCTGACCGAACTCCCTTCTTCTGCCACAATCAACGTCCGCTCAAACTGACCCGAATCGCCGTTGTTAATGCGGAAGTAGGTGGAAAGCTCCATCGGGCATTGAGTGCCTTTGGGAATGTAGACGAAGGAGCCATCGCTAAAGACAGCAGAATTGAGTGCTGCAAAGAAGTTGTCGCCAACGGGAACGACGCTACCCAGGTATTTTTGCACTAGTTCGGGATACTCTTGCACCGCTTCTGAAATGGAGCAGAAGATCACGCCCTTCTCTGCCAGCTTTTCTTTAAAGGTGGTGGCGATCGAGATGCTGTCAAAAATGGCATCCACCGCCACATTGCTCAAGCGCTTTTGTTCTGAGAGCGGAATGCCAAGCTTCTCAAAGGTATCCAGCAGTTCAGGATCGACTTCTTCCAGGCTCTTCTTCTTCTCTTTGACCTTCGGCGCAGAGTAATAGACGATATTCTGGTAGTCGATCGCCGGATAGCTCGCATTTTGCCAGTTTGGCTCCGTCATCTTCAACCATTGACGGTACGCCTTCAGCCGAAACTCCAGCATGAACTCTGGCTCTTCTTTCTTCGCCGAGATCAGCCGCACAACATCTTCGCTCAACCCACGCGGAATCGTATCGGATTCAATGTTGGTGATGAAGCCGTACTTGTAGGGTTGGTTAACTAAGTTTTGAACAGTGGGACTCATTAGTAGTGTTCTCTGGTCTACGGTTAGGACGACGATCGGGACAGAGGGCAGTTAATCATTAGCCGTGATGCTGATTGGTAGTCGCTCTAATATCATCAAAGGTGATGTCTTGCTGGTCGCCTGCAAAGTCATTATCAGACGTGAGAAACAGCATGCAATGACACTCTTTGCGCTCCCGCATGGGCACACAGGGACAATTCCAGTAAGCGGCCTCAACTTCAGCCGCTTTATCTTCATAATGACGACAGGGGCATAGCGGCGAACCCAGATCATCTTTGTGCTTCGCCAATCCTTCAATGACCACCGCTGTCACGCCCGGATCGACACAAAAGTAGGTGCCGGTTCGCTTGGCATACGTAATAGAAAAGTGCCTCATCGCTTCGAGGCTTTTATCGGTAGATTGAGCAGGTGCGTTGGATTGAGTCTCTGAGTTCATGAGGCAGCGCGACAAGACAACGGATCGATTCTATAATTAAAACAACACAGTTGTTGCTTAACTACATTGTAAGATACTTTAGCAACATTGTTGTTGTCAAAGTGTCACTGTCAAGTGTTGCACCCGGCAAACGGTTGCATGGTCATAAGAGGGACAGCTTGAAAAACGTTCGATCGCTGTCAGAGCTTTGGCAGATGGGCATTGTTATGATCAAGTCAACGGGTGTCTTTTAGGAGTCGGCTTTACCGCTGGAAAAAGAATGACGACTATTCAACAACCCTCTACCAAGCAAGCTTCTACCAAGCAAGACATCCTTGAGCACTTGTTGAAGCAAGGACAATGCACGGTGCAGGAACTTGCGGATCAACTGCATGTAAGCCCGCAAGCAATACGGCGACATCTGAAAGATTTGGAAACGGATGGGTTGATTATTCATCAGGTCGTACAGACTGGAATGGGTCGTCCAAACTATAGCTATGTCCTTAGCCAAGAAGGGCGCGATCGCTTTCCCGATCGCTACGATGATTTTGCCGTTTCGCTGCTCGATACTCTGGCAGAAACGGTTGGAGCCGATCAAATGGGATCGATCCTGCGCAAGCAGTGGGAACGCAAAGCAATGGAATATCGCGATCGCATCGGTGCTGGTTCCTCAAAAGAGCGAGTTTCCAAACTGGTTGAGCTTCGGCGCGCTGAAGGGTATATGGCGGAGTGTCATCCGGTTAACGAGACGGGCGCAAGCGATGAGGAGGGTGATCGCTTCATCTTGACAGAGTACAATTGCGCCATTTCCCACATTGCCGAATCGTTCCCTAGCGTCTGCGGTCACGAACTAGAAATGTTTGCCGTGGCGCTGGAATGTTGTGTTGAGCGAACTCACTGGCTCGTCAACGGTGAACATCGCTGCGGCTATCTCATTCAGCCAAAGTAACACTTGATGCCAAAGGAGTTCTAGCATTGGGTTGGGTGGTCGATGTCCTGCTAATTTTCAGCTTGGACGAAGTCTGCGACGATGAGTGCGAGGCTTTTGAAGAGGTTGTACCGCTAAATGCTGTTAACGCTTGGCTCGCGGAATACCGCTTTACTTCACTGGTTAATTTGGATCAGTATGTGAATACAGGGAAAGCAATGACTGCTTGTGTTTACGGCGGCGCATACAACTTCTTAAAAATTGATGAGTTTATTGAAGTTGTCAGGGAGCAACCTTGGAGAGAACCCAATGCGGTGCAGTTGTTAATCAAGCATGGGCCAGATGACGAGCGGTTTACGATGTATACGTTGTCTGATTAGGTCAATAGCCAATCGTTGAGTGCTTTTATGCAACCATCTAACGAATTTCTGACACCTGAAGAATGTGCCGAAGTTGACAAGGCGCTATTGACTTCGCGGGAAAAGTTTTCAGCGCGGGTGGCTATTTATGCGCTGCGATCGCTCAGGCAAATTGCTCAGGAGAATACTACGTCCATTACGCAGCTAGACCCACAACAGATTGAAGATTGGGTCTATCAAGATGAGAGCTTGCAAACAGGGCTTGATCGAGAGTTCCGGCAGTTTTTTGCCCAACTAGTCATCGCATCACTGAAGCCGTTAAAGCAGATAGCTCAGGAGGCAGGCGTAGCGATCGAAGCGCTCACCGTCTCTCAAGTCATCATCTGGTTTGAGCGGCAAGCGAAGGTTAATTTGGATAAGGCTTAGGCAGTTTCACCGCACAACTGAACTCACGCGCTGGAATGGTGTGATATTCACGATTTGTTAAGGCCAGACGCTTGGTTGAGTTTGGGCGATCGTTCAACGTTGGTTGGCGATGGCAATGGGTGCGTTGAGGGCGTGCGTTTAATCGGAGCGTTTTGCACGAGAAACACTGCCGTGCCTATAACAATGGCACTCCCCAGAACCGTCCACACAAGTGAAGGAATGACTAACCTGAAGTCACGCTGCATTCGAGCTAACGGACGGCTTTCACGTCGCAGCATTTGACCTGTTGCAAGAGGCTTGAGGCTAAATGGGTCACGAACATAATGACCGCTCCAACTCACTACCAGCCTTTCGCGGCAGTTTTGGCACGTCAGCAATCCTTTCAGAATTTTGTGGGGCTTAATGACACCCGCCCGATGACAAATGGGGCAGACAGGAGAATCTGTATCGAAGGTATGAGCGTTCATCTGAATCGTTCACTGTTACAGAGGCTTACTTAACCAATTCAATGAGTATTCCCTTAAGGAATCCAGGCGTCTAAATAGCGGCCAAATTAATACTTGCAGAACCAGAGGACAGGGCGGAGACGTCGCCTAGATATGGGTTAAATCCAGATGCTTGCCTCGCTCAGTGTAACCTGCTGTATTCGGGTTTGAGAACCTTTTCAGCACGCCTCTTCGTTTTTTTTAATCTTCCAGGTTCAGACATAAAGCGTTGCCGCCAAAATTCTTTTACAGTCTTTCGGACGGAATGCTACGCAGTCGATCGCCCTTATTAAGCAAAATTAGCCCTGTGAGCGTCGTTCTGCTTACTGGAATAGTCAAGACTTTTAGACCAGCCCAAAACCTGTGCGGCTTCTATCTATACGAGTCATGGTGAAGTTCTTTGTTTGGGTGACAATTCGGGCATAACAAGGCACGCTACGGCGCTAAAAATAAGTGAGAATGGGATTGCTAGCAACAAAAATTAAACTTGATCTCATAATCGCCATTACTGTTTAATGACCGCCAGTTCTCCCTCTGATGCGTTGACTGCTACGCCCGAAGGCTTTAAGCCATCCGCTCCTTTCCTTAGCAGTGCCTTTAATCGTCTTCAGCCCTCGCCAGAAACGGTTGTGCTGCTGCTAGCGCTGGTAATTGGTAGCGGTACAGGTTGTGCTGTGGTGCTTTTCCACTATCTGATTCAGCAGATCCAGAGCCTCATGCTAGAGGATTTGATGGGGGCGATCGCGCCTCTAGGCTTCTGGACGCTTGCCTGTGTTCCCGTTTTGGGTGGCTTCCTGGTTGGCACGATGCGCTGGCTGCTCAAAGATTTCGGCCCTAGCTTATCGGCGTTGATTGCCGCAGCGCAAGGGCTAGGAAACGTTTCCCCGCTACGAGCTAGTGCTAAAGCGGTTGCAGCTTCCGTCTCGCTGGGCACGGGCGCATCCCTTGGGCCTGAAGGGCCGAGCGTTGAGATTGGTGCCAACATTGGAGTGCTTATTGGGCAAACGCTACAGATGTCAAAGGAGCGTCAGCGGTTGCTTTTGGGGGCGGGGGCTGCTGCTGGCTTGGCGGCAGGTTTTAATGCCCCGATCGCAGGGGTGTTTTTTGCTCTCGAAGTGGTGCTAGGAACAACGTTTGCCACCTCTGCGGTAAGCGTTGTCTTACTATCGGCAGTCGTTGCAGCATTAATTGCCCAAATTGGGCTAGGTGGACAACCTCCGTTTACGCTGCCGAGCTATGAAGTGCGCAGCCCATTGGAGCTGCCGCTATATCTTGGGTTAGGTCTGTTTGCTAGTCTGGTGTCGATCGCGTATACCCAGTCGATTCAGACGGCCCAACAGTTATTTGATGGGCAGATCTCTGGGTTGCGCTGGATGGGTCGCTTGCCCTCGGCGCTTCGCCCTGCCGTCGGCGGTTTATGCGTTGGTATGGTCGCGTTGCAGTTTCCCCAAATTCTGGGAATTGGCTACGAAACCGTAGAAGCCATGCTGCGAGATGCTCACTTTTCGTTACTGCTACTGCTGAGTCTACTCATCACAAAGCTGGTGATGACCGCTGTAAGTTTAGGGAGTGGTCTAGTAGGCGGATTATTTGCACCCGCGATGTTTCTGGGTGCATCACTCGGTGCGGTTTATGGGAAGGCAATGGCGATCGTGCTGCCGATCGCACCTGGCAGCATTGCGGCTCCCCCCGCGTATGCCATGGTGGGCATGGCGGCTGTACTGGCTGCGAGTGCTCGTGCGCCCTTAACGGCAATTCTGTTGCTGTTTGAGCTGACCCGCGACTACCGGATTATTCTGCCCCTCATGGCGGCTGTGAGTTTAAGCGTCTGGCTCGTTGACCGTCTTAGACCCATTACTCACAACACAGCAACCGTACAATCAATCGGTCTCACACTCCAACCGGATCAAGACTCAGAGATGTTACATCTGCTGCCAGTCTTTCAAGCCATGCATCAGCATTTCCTGGCTTTGCCTGGTTCATTGTCGGTGTTGCAAGCGGGGGTAGCGATGATGCAGCATCAATCGCGGAGTGTGCTGGTTGTCGATGAGGCGCATCAGCTCATTGGCATTGTGACATTGCAGGACATCCACCGTTTTATTTCGCGATGGGAGTATAGCCAAACCTATATCTCGATCGATGGGCTTAACTTCAGCCCGTCTAGCCAGACCTTGAGCACCATTTGTACCACAGACCTCCTGTACGCCTACGAAGATGAGCCAATTTATGATGCCTTGGTGAGAATGTCTGCACGAGGCTTGCGTCAGTTGCCCGTAGTCGATCGTAATGACACTCGCCGTATCGTAGGCATGCTTGAGCAGGAAAAAATTACGCTGGTATGCAGCCTGTCGTTGATGCAGCAATCGCTTCATCCCTATCTGGATGCCGCATCTACAGCAAAGATTTTGCTTGCCGAACCCATCGTCCCTGGAGCAGCGATCGTGGAATCGACGCTTGCTGAGACGGTGAGCATGAGCAGCGAACCAGTAAGTGCACCGCCTTCACAAGCACCTGCTTGATGCCTACTTGTCTAATTAGCTATTTATTACGAATCGTCCAGATATTACTGAACATCATCAGCAAACCACCCACAAAAATGGCAATTGCCAATGCAGCGGGGAGGGCAGTCATCCAATCGATCGTGTCCATTTAAGATTCTTCATCAAGTTGGTCAATCTGCTTGAGATGAATGTGCTTCCTACCTAGAGAAATTTCAAATTCATCACCAGGCTTTAGTTCCATCTGCTTAGTGTAGGCAGAGCCAATCAGCAAATTGCCATTAGACTGAACGCTAATCCGATAGCTGGCGCTGCGACCGCCTCGACCATTTGCGTTTTGCTTGCCGTCAAGCTCGATACCTTCAGCATCAATCAACGCGTTCAAGAACTTCATCATATTAACTCGCTCTACACCATTTTTGGTCAAGGTGTAATAGCCGCACTCCCGCGCTTTTTCTTCCTTGCTGTGATGCTCCAACTCTTTCACTTTCTTGAGCAGCGCTTCACCAGTAAGAGGCTCAATTTTTTTCTTTTTACTCATCAACTTAGCTCGGAATTATATGGAGTGGATCTCAAATTTACTGACCTTTGCCAGAAGGTAAAGGTGAGGGCTGCGTTCTTACCTATCAAATCATAGTACACTGTCCGTATCGTTTTTCTCATGCCTTAACTGCTAATTTCTTGGGAAGGGAATACGATCGTAGCGACCCACTAACCGCTCTTGTCACTGATAGTAACTGTTAAAAGCATGTAACTGCTTGTTAAAAGACAGATAAACCCCTTCAGAATTGCCTTTTCATCGTTTTCCAGTTGCAGTTGATGTCTTATCCAGGCCTGCCGTTCGCGCGATCGTGTGTCGCTTCAGTAAAAGTACAGCCGAGGAAGCATGCACCATTAGCCCGGCTGCTAAGCGCAGTTAGGATAGCAACAGAGTGATGAGGCTTTCTATATCTCTTTCAACATCTTGTTAAGGGGGACGATCAAAAAGAGGGTATGGGAGATAACATCCCACACCCTCTTTCGTTTAGAACTCAGAGCGAATTATTTTTGCAAGCGAAACAACACAATTGGCCTCACATTAAGCATATGTGCTGGCTTATTGGCTGGGCTGTTGGCGTCTCTGTTGTCTCTGTTGCCGAGCTTGCTCCAGTTGCTGGCGTTGTTCGGGGGTCAGCACCGCATCCCTCTGCTGCTTGGCATCCTGACGAATCGCCTGAATTTTGGCTTTTTGGTCAGCCGAGAGATTTAGGGAAGCCCACACACCGCGTGCTTTTTTGACTCGTTGGCCTGGTTGACCTGCTTGTCTTTGCTGTTTGGCCGCAGCGATTTGAGCCTTTTGCTCCGGTGTTAAAACAGCATCAATTTGACTGCGAGTCGATTCACGAATTTGCTTTAATTGTGCTTTCTGTTCAGCCGTAAGGTTGAGGTTAACACCACGTTTTTGGTACTGACCCGCAGAGGGCGATGGGCTTTGAGCACCCACAGGCAGCATGGGAGCTACGAAGGAAAGTGCAAGAGCCAACGCACCGGGTAGGAGTAAGAAGCGTTTTACGTTCATAGTGATTGTGTGTCTTGAAATGGACGCGTGGAAAAAACAACTGATGGTTCCGTTTGACGTTGCTATTTTGGAGATAAAAAGCGGGCTGAATGAGCAAAGGTTGTGCTCATTGATCTCGCCTTCCAGCAACGCGGTAGCAGTTGTATGGGTTAAGACCACGGTTAATTCCAAAAGGTTCAATGCCGCTTTAGCGCTCGGCAGAACGCCCTAACGTTGTGATGTAGAGAACGGCTTCATCGATCGGAATCCCCAGCACTTCATTGACCTGGTCGTCAAAAAAGCCAGCAATGCCACTCACTCCAAGCCCAAGTCGAATGGCTGCCAGGTTGAGCCGTTGTCCTAAATGGCCTGCATCCATATGAAGGTAGCGATAGACGCGATCGCCATAGGCTGCGATCGAGGCCTTGAGATCAGCCGTATGAAACAGGACGGCTCCTGCATCACGACCCAAATCTTGCCATAAGCAGAGGAAGTGCAATTCCTGGCGAAAGTTTTTGAACCGGATTTGGCGCAGTTCTTGAGTTTTCGGGGCGTAGTAATAGCAACCTTCTTCTAGCCCGGTGACGGAAGATACGGCAATAAAGGTTTCGACGAGGCTTACGTCAAAATAGTCGGGCGAACCGTCCAGCCCTTGATCAATGTAGTGCTGAGGCTGGTAAGTAAAGTCTAGCAGGGCGATCAGTTCTTCTAGAGTTAGCGCTGCGCCACTGTAGGTACGGGTCGATCGCCGCTGAAGCAGTGTCGTTTCTAGTTGCTCCAGTTGGCTACCCCAGTCGATCGGTGGCGTCAGCGTAGACACCTTGAGGCAAAAGGGAAAATTGTACTTATCGTCACGCTGTGCGTAGGTTGCTGGCGGCTTCCAATTCACCTTAACGGTTGTATCGAGAGGCAGTTGAGTCGCGTGATGTAGATAGCCGAGGATCTGTCCATCTGAAAGAGACGGGTATTCGCGGTGTGTGGCAGCGGGTAGCGCTGTGCGTGCCAGAGAGAGATTTTGCTTAACATCCAGCAAATCCGCCAAGGGGAGAATGGCGATCGTGCCTTCTTGCTCAGCGTCTAAATAGAGGAGTTGCTGCATAGCATCATCGATAAAGCCTCCAATCAAGTGAGGGCGGTAGTCTGTGAGCGCGCAGGCAAGCTCAAGATTGCCGAGCAGATGACCTGTATCCAAACAGATGCGACGGTAGGCACGATCTTGATAGCGCCACGCTGAGCGCATAAAGACAGCCGTTGTCACTAGGGCAATCTGTGTATTTTCAAGCACAGGATGCCAGTAGCAGGCGGCTTGCAGCTTTGTCCACACATCGCTCTCCCAGAAATGTATCAGGGAGTGAGTATACGCTTGATAGTTGTATAGCCCTGCGGGCAAAAGCGGTGTGCCACGGGAGATTAAATACAACTCAGCTGGATAAAGCCCGCCAGCGGAAGGGGCAGCCCGCAAGTAATGGAAGGCGCTAGGGGTCGCAACTTTGCTAGTTAACCCATAGCTACAGAGGAGCAATCGCGATAACCGTCGCCACCAGATGCTGTTTGGGTCAGTGTCGAAAGTAGTTGGGGCATCGGTCAAATGGGGTTTTAGATCAATCGAGACACCAATTTTGTATTCCTTAAAGGGTAAAGGTTGCTTGCCCCAATCGAGCGGTTGCTGTTTCGTTTTGATCGTTTCGGAATTGTATTTTGTCCGCTCGTGATAGTGCTGGGCGATCGATACGGTAAAGTCCGTCATAGCAGTTGCGGAAGAATGCGGCTCCGCTCCAATCTTGGCATTCTCTTGGGCTAAAGCGCCATAGACTGATTAACGTTTCATGCCTGCCTGTGTTGCGGGTGTTTGGGGTAACTGCCTGACGGCGGTGGCTTGCTGCTGTGCAAACAGTTGGAGGCGCGATCGCCACACTTGATACCCTTTGACACTTAGATGCAGTCCATCTGTACTGAGATCAGCCGCTAAATCGCCATTAGCATCTGTAAAAAATGGATACAAATCTAGATAGTCGAGACCTTCTGCTTTTGCCATCGCTGCCAAGGTCTGATTCAACTGTTGAATACGGCGATTGGGCATGATGGCTAACCGAGACTCCCAGAGCGCGAGTTGCTGATTGGGTAATGGGGAACTCAGGATGGGCGATCGCGGCAACCGACTCCCCGCGTGAGGCAAAATCGACTGCACAACGATTTGAGCCTGAGGATGCGCCTTTCTCAGATGCAGCATAATCTCACGATAATTTGCCAGCAGCGTCTCAGCGCTGAGACCTCGAATCAGATCGTTAATACCGATCATGACAAAGACCGTCTCTGGCTGCGTGCGATCAAACAGTTTGAGCCGTCTCAACAACCCAAACGATGTTTCACCTGAAATCCCCTGGTTCAGCCAAACAGACCCCTGAGGCAACAAATCGGGCGGAAACCATAGGCTAAGAGAGTCTCCTGCCAGGACTGTAAGCCCTTTTGGGTGTGACTCTGCCACAACGTTGGCCTCTCGCCCTAAGAGGGCAACCCATTGTTCATACGTTAACTGACGGCGCTGGCCCAGTTCAGCCGCTGGAGGTACCTTAGCAGGCAGTGCTGGCACCGTTGACGCATTAACCTGCAAAAAACTAGTCAGGCTACCCGAACGTAGTAGCAATGCAGACCCAAGCAACAGCCCACTAATGCTAAACGACAGAATAGCCCAACCAGGAAGAGAAATGAATCGCCTAAACACTGGCTCAGATTTAAGATGATTTGAGTCAGATTGTAGTGGCAATTTCAGGTTTTTCAAGCGTCTTTATTCAGGTTTTTCCGGGCGTCTCTATTCAGCTTGTTTTGCAAACGCAACCTCGCCCGCAAACTCTTCGCCATACGCACCTTCGCCGTGTTCGTAGATGTCCAGCCCTTCATCTTCCACTTCAGGCTTGACGCGAAGTTCCATGAACAGGCCAAGCACTTTGAGAATCACGAAGGTGCCGATCGCGGCGATCGCAGCGGCAATCAACACCGCAATGATCTGGGTGACGATTTGACCGGGGTTGCCGTAGAAAACACCGTTGTTGCCAGCCGCATTAACGGCTTTAGTTGCAAAAAAGCCAGTCAAAAGTGCACCAGCCGCGCCACCCACACCATGAACGGGGAAGGTATCTAAAGAGTCGTCAAATTGCAGCTTTGCCTTCAAATTAACGGCGAAGAAGCAGGCAAGAGCGGTCAAGGCCCCAATAGCAATGGCAGCCAGTGGAGTTACAAAGCCCGCAGCGGGAGTAATGCCAACCAAACCAGCAACAAAGCCGCTGCCGATACCAACCGCTGTTGGCTTGCCCTTCAGCAACCACTCGGCAATCAGCCACGTTAACCCGGCTGCCGATGTAGACACGGTTGTAGCTACAAACGCGACAGTTGCTAGGCTTCCCGCACCCAACGCACTACCTGCATTGAAGCCAAACCAGCCAAACCACAGAATACCAACCCCCAGCAGAACAAACGGCACGTTGTGAGGAATGACTGGCTTAGCCATCCAGTCTTTGCGCGGCCCTAGCACCCAAGCAGCTACCAGAGCCGAAACCCCCGAACTGATGTGTACAACCGTTCCACCTGCAAAGTCCAAGGCACCCATTCCGCCTAGAAAACCTCGACCCCAGACCATGTGAGCGAGGGGCGAGTAAATAAAGGTAGACCAGAGCACGATAAACCAGAAGAAGGCCTTAAACGAGATCCGCTCTACGATCGACCCCGACACCAGCGCTACTGTGATGATGGCAAACATCATCTGGTAAACCATAAACACCTGGTGGGGAATGGTTGGGGCATAACCAATGGGGTCAGCAGCATCAAAGGCCACTCCATTTAACCCTAACCAGCCCAGCCCACCAATAAACTGTTGAATCCCTTGCGCAAACGTTTGCCCCTGAGCCAGTGTGACATCAAAGGCTAGGCTATAGCCCCAGAGAATCCAGGTTACGCCCACAATCCCCATTGCTACCAGGCTCATCATCATGGTGTTGAGGACGTTACGCGATCGCACGAGTCCACCGTAGAAAAACGCCAGACCGGGTGTCATGAACAACACCAAAGCTGAAGACGTCAGCATCCACGCAGTGTCACCCGTATCGAGTTTCGGTGGTGCAGGTGCAGCCGCGTCCTGAGCAACCGCTGGATCAACGAGTGATCCTGTGAGCAGACTGAACACCACGATCGCGAGTAACGATAGCCCAAGCACTGTCACCAATCGGCGCAGCGTTTTTTTGCTTCGTTCATCTGGTTCGCCGATCGCCAGCGAAACAAGACTCCGCCAGATTGAAGAAACTGAGCGAGCGAAAGAGCCGGAAAAACGCCGACGCTTGTGCTTCGACCTTTTATGAAGCATTAATTTAGACATTTTGACCCAAAAATCCTTGCGAAAACGTCAATAGAAACGGTAGGCAACTCACCGATGGCAAGCAAGATCAGCACAATGGCTAGAAAACGGCTTGAGCGTTGCTTGCATTACTCAAGCCACTAGAGGACAGAAGACCTCAGTGGCAATTTTCGGACTGCTATCCATGCGGGGCAGGTGATGGAAGCGCGAATACCCCTTTAGAGGGATTAACTCTTAGGAGTGATTGCACCAATTCTGGGAAGGTTAATTCTGTATAGGAGATAACAGATTGAATTTCGAGGGGCGCTAAAGTACCAGGCAAGAACCCGCAGAGAGAACTGAACCTTCTACTGGAACGGGATCACGCGGCGATCGCGTGGGTGAGCGACAAAGTTGTACAAACCTCTAAAACTTTTTGATTAGCTTTAAAGGAAATTTTCTACGCTCGAACGTCTACCACCTACTAACCGCAATTGCCGTGTCGCATAAAATTTGTCTGATACGTCACACGACTTTCAGTGGATGCATTGTTGACCTTTTCCTCGATACTGAAAGAAGGCTGCTCAAATCAGGGAGGACTCATGCTGCTATCAAAAGGATTTGAGGTTGAGATCTACACCAGCACCCCTGAAGGAGACATCGTTGGGCTTTCTGACAAAATTGTCGCAGCCCTGGATGGCTTCGTTCGTGAACCCGATAGCCGCAACGTCGAATACACCACCCCCCCGTGCTACCGCTATGAGCGGCTACTGTGTGATTTAGTACGTCCCCGCTTGCACCTACGAACCTACCTGCAACAACTGGGAAATTACACCCTTATACCAGGCAGCACGCTTTCTCTAGGCTCCGTTGATCGCTTTTGGCGCTCCGATCCGGGTAATCCCTACCACAGCTATATCGAGCAAACCTATGGCACCAGCGTCGTCACGGCCAGTATCCATATTAATGTCGGCATCAGTGACCCTGACGTTCTCATGCGAGCTTGCCGCCTCGTTCGAGTCGAAGCACCGCTCTACCTAGCGCTGAGCGCATCATCTCCGTTCTTGGGGGGCAACGCCACAGGCTACCACTCGACTCGCTGGGGGCTTTTTCCTAAAACGCCAGCTCAAGTGCCGCTTTTTGAAAGTCACGCCCACTTTATTCGATGGACTGAGCAGCAATTGGCAGCAGGCACTATGCAAAATGTGCGTCACCTCTGGTCGTCTGTGAGACCAAACGGCGATCGTCGCCCCTACAATCTCAATCGGTTGGAACTGCGCATTTGCGATTTAGTGATTGATCCAGTCGCGTTACTAGCCATCACAGCACTCCTCGAAGCGCGCCTGATACAACTTATCGACGACCCAACGCTCGATCCACTGCTTAGCAGCCAACTGCCTTCTGAAACTCGATCGCAAGCTCTGGCAGCTCTCGCAGACGCCAATGAAATTGCAGCAGCCCACCGTAGCTTAGAAGCACCTCTACAGCATTGGAAGGATGGCAGCACGATTGTGGCAAGAGACTGGATTGAGCAGCTCTATCAGGATGTCTGGCCGATCGCTAAACGGGAGGGCTTTAGCTGCTTCCTTCTACCGCTGAAAAAAATCCTGCGAGAAGGCAATGAAGCCCAACAGTGGCTCAAACTTCATGAGCAGGGATTAGCGATCCAACCGATCATGCAGCATGCCATTCAAGCCGCCGCTGCCTACGAACTTACGCTGCAAGACAACCTTTGCGAGCCACTAGTCGCCTAGCGTCAGACAGCGGGCGGGGTTGTACTTGCTGTTTAGCCTATTTAGCTTTCGCTGCCCTTAAAGGGGCTGAACAGCAAGCGATCAGTAGCCTACGCTGTATTCGACTTGTCAGAAGGCTTGGAGAAGAACGCTTGCACAAACGCAACGCATTAGGGCTAAACCACTGGACTGCCTCGGTCGATCGTCTACACAGGTGGGCTGTCTGCAAGCGATAACATAATTTTGCGAGATCTCCCCCTGCGGACGGTGCCAGATTGAGAACAAAATCTTTACCAGCCTTACGGTATGGCTGATTGATTAAGAAAAGCTATCAGTCGTACCTTTTTTTACCCTGCTAACAGCGCTTTAAACAGCAACGCTGGCTACTCGAACACATGCTCAAAGTCGTCTTAGTTCATCCTCAGATCCCGCCAAACACAGGCAACATCGCTCGTACCTGCGCTGCAACCAATACCGAACTACACTTAGTGGGGCCGTTAGGCTTTGAAATTAGTGATCGCCACTTGAAGCGTGCCGGTCTAGACTACTGGCCGCATGTCAACCTGCACTATCACCCATCGATCGAAGCCTTTCAAGCGCTACAACATCACCAGGGAGGGCGTCGTATTGGCTTTAGCACTTCTGGACGCTGTAGCTATACTCATTTTGCCTTCCAATCCTCAGATTGGCTTCTGTTTGGCAGTGAAACTCAAGGCCTGCCTGCTGATGTGCTCACCGCCTGTGACGAAACCGTCCATATTCCAATGGCAAGCCAGCATGTCCGCAGCCTCAACTTATCGGTGAGTGCAGCCGTCGGCCTCTTTGAGGCACAGCGACAATTGGGTCTCTCTTAGTAAACAACTCCAGTGAGTATGCACCTTGTTTTGACCGCCAAAACAAACCTTAACTGCACAAGCATATACACGTCTTCACGCGCCATGTGTGGCTAAACAGCCCTGTCTTTAGAGGTCTATTGAGTGCTGGCCGAGATGATTGTGACCAGCAACTAAGCCTTGCCCTCAGACAACGCAAAACACTTAATGCGCATACAGCTATTTAAGAATGAACTAAATATAGCCCGACTGCGTTTCGATCATTCAGCTACATTCGTCTCTACAAAGCGATAAAGATCGAGAAAGGGTTGTTCTACGCAGCACGAATAGTGAGCGAATGTAATAAGAAATTTCTATAAGTTCCAATGGCAAACCGATATCAGATCGTTCAATTCTTATCGTTGCGATTGATCCCCACTTGGCAGTACAACTGATGCCTTCTCGCAAGCTTAAAGCAGTCTGTCTGACATAGCAGCTAATAAAGCGGGAGTTACTAATTGTGATAACGTACACAATTTCACGGTTGTTGAGGGCCAATTCTCAACGTAACGTGATCTCAGAAACGGTAAGCGATCGTGGTCTAACACTCGTCTGGTATGTAGTCGTAGAGTTGACTGGAAGGGGTTTTCCCACCTTCTCAAAAATGGCGCTAGACGGTTACAATCCCAAATGCATGTCAGCGAATCGGAAGAACCTTTATTCTTCCAAGATCTGAATCAATGCACTTGAGAAGAGGCTAGCAACAAGAGTGCAAGCACACGATAGCCGGATTCACAAAAGGCGATTAAAGGTTTTTTGAACACGGATTGTAGATTTTTGGGGTTATGTTAACTTGTCTAAATTGAGAAAGCAGGGTAATCTTGCCTAAGTGTTTGCCGCTAGTGATCTGGATCGCCTTTCGACGTGATTTCTATCATTGGCAGATGGCAAGCTGATGTGACTCAAGGACAGTTAAACGCTGGACATTTTAGGAGGTCGTTTTTTGGAACGAACATTTCCGCAGAAGGTTAAGCCTGTTCCTTCCTGTGAGGTTGAAGAGGGTGTGATGGAGAGTCAAAGCAGGCAGACTCCATTGGAGGTCAATCGTCTGGTTCGTACTTCTGCCGCTGTGATCGGCTTGGCAATTTCAGTGGGGGCATACGGTCTCCCCCTGCCTAACCAGAGCGATGAAGCAGTTGCCGCAGAGCCAGTTACTGGTGAGCCAGCTGCAAATGTAGTTCCTCAAGAGTTTGATGTTGCAACTGTGCCTCACAATGTTGAACAAACTCAAAATTCTTTTTCCGCAGAAACTGTTGAACACACCGTGCAAGAAGGCCAGACGCTTTGGCAGCTTGCTCAATTTTACGGGGTGGATGCAGCGAAAGTAGCACTAGATAATGGCATTTCTACGAATGCGGTGCTGCACGTTGGGCAAGTGTTGAAGATTTCAACCACGAAACAGGTTTCTGTCATCGCAGAAGCTGCTGAAGCTGCTGGCAACAGACCTGAATACTACGGTCTGGTCAGTGGTGCTAAGGCAATCGACGCCAATCAGAAAACGGTTGCCCAAGTTCCATATAATGAGGTGCTCGACGCTTTAAGACAGAAGCAAGATCGACTCCAACAAGGTCTTACACAGTTAAAAGGCACTCAACTAAAAGACACTCAACAGAACGATCGCGCAGAGACCAATTTTCAAGCAGCACCGGAAACGGCAGCGGCAACTGGTGACCCTCTGTCTCCTTCATATACGGTTGTGACTGGAGACACGTTAGAGGCGATCGCAAACGCCCATCACGTTTCTCTGAAGCAGTTGACGACCGCCAATGCTCTGAAAGACCCTAATGTCTTGCGCGTTAACCAGGTGTTGGTCATTCCTCAAGACGTGGGTGAAGCATCGCTAACGCCATCGGCTGAGGCCCCTGTGATCATTGCATCTGCGAAGCCAGATCAAATGACGCTGCCACGAGCAGGAAGTGCCCGTCTTGCAGTCGATCGCTCTCAAGCGGTGACATCGCGTCCAACGACCGTTAACGCCGAACCAAGCGTTGGTAAGGCTTCTGGGGTCTCTGTTGTGTCAACTCAATCGAATACAGTGCCATCGGCTGAGTTGGTTCCAACTGTTTCACTTACCCACTCGTCAGTAGCACCCACGGCGATGGGTGGTAGCACTGAAGTTGCAACAGCCTCTTTCGTCGGCAAGCAGCCAGCACAGGTAGACCAATCAACTTCGGGTATACAAAGCAACTACGTTGAAAATCTCAGGCTTGAGATTGTGAAGCTTCGAGAGAAGTATCAGGGTTCCTCAGGTCTGATTCAGGTCGCTACTGTACAAGGTACCAAGGTTGCGGCTGTCCCTCTCAATGTTGCGGCACCAGCCAACGCTGCCACGCTATCAAACGAAGCAAACGCAGCACCACAGCTAACTCCATATACAAAAGCACTTCAGGCTCAAATTCGTCAGTTGCAGGCCAGCCGTCAGCAGAATAAGCACGCTGAAATGCAGGCAGCGCAAGCCGATTTAGCACCTGTAGCTACTCCAGAAACACCTCAGCTTGTGGCAACGGCATCGATCGGCTCTCAAAATTATGAGCCGTTGATTTCCTCACCCGTGGGCAAAATGGTGTCTCCAGATTTGCCGCCTCTTGGCTCGGTTGATGCGTATTTGCCGGGTAATTCAGGTAAGTTTAACGGCTACATCTGGCCTGCTAAGGGAGTTTTGACTTCTCCTTATGGTTGGCGCTGGGGCCGGATGCACAAAGGTATCGATATTGCTGCACCTGTTGGCACACCTGTGTTTGCAGCGGCAGCGGGGGTGATCATTACGGCAGGCTGGAACTCTGGTGGTTATGGCAACTTGGTTGAAATCCAGCACCCAGATGGTAGCGTTACCCTCTATGCACACAATAGCCGTCTCATCGTTCGCGAGGGGCAACAAGTAACTCAAGGCCAGCAGATTGCTGAAATGGGAAGCACTGGCTACAGTACTGGTCCGCACTCTCACTTTGAGGTGCATCTGCCCGGACAGGGAGCCGTTAACCCAATGGCTCATTTACCGAGAGGGCAGGCATAAGCGTTTTTTCCAATTAAGTATTGGATTGTTTAGAGGGAGCATTTAGCTCCCTTTTTTATTGGTTGAGTGCCTCTCAACCACAAGCGTGGAGTGAGTTACGCGGCTGCTTTCTGGCATACTGGAACCACCTGACTTTATACAAGGCTATTCGGCCTGCCTCATTAGTGAGAGTCTTAGAGTCGCTTGGGCACGCTCATTGCAGCGCGATCGTTTACGCTCTTCTAAATTGAGCGCATCAAGGGAGTTTAATGAGGAGCGTTTGGCTAAAGAGGCGTTTAATCAGACACAATCGCCCCTCACTAGGCAAAGTTGACCCGCACAAGGCAAAATTCAAATTCTTTAAAGCGCTATCATAGCGTTTGTTACAGGGGTCACAGTATGGGAAGACAGCGATCGCTTTTAGGCTTGATTTTAGTGCTGGTCATCGCCGCTATTGTGGTGATTGTCAAAGTGCCAGCGCGCCTGGGCTTGGATCTTCAGGGCGGCTCACAGCTTACGATTCAGGTGAAGACGACTCAGGAGATTCAACAGATTACCGAGCGGGAACTCGAAGCCGTTCGCAAAGTCATTGAAGGGCGGGTCAACGGGCTGGGGGTTTCAGAACCATTGGTGCAGACTGTTGGCAAAGATCAAATTCTGGTGCAACTGCCCGGTGTTAACGATCCAGAGCAGGCAGAACGCGTTCTGGGTGGCACCGCTCAGCTAGACTTTCGCAAGCAGAAACCTGGCTCCGAAACCCAGTTGCAAATCGAAAAGCAAAACCTGCGCGAGAAGCTGGATCGTCAGGCACAACTGAGGAAGACTCAAGATCAGGCTGCGATCGCCAAGAATCAAGCAGAACTGAAAGCTACCAACGAGGCCATCACAAGTCTGTTTGAGAAAACGGAACTGACAGGTAAAAACCTCAAAGACGCTTATCCTGAACCAGCAGGTGCTAGCAATAACTGGCACGTTGGGTTGAAGTTTGATCAGCGTGGCGGTGAACTGTTTGCTGAGTTGACAAAAAGTATTGCGGGTACGGGCCGCACCTTGGGCATCTTCTTAGATGACGCTCCGATTAGTGCTGACTTTGCTTATACCGTTGATGTCCAGTACGCTCAAACAGGCATTACAGGCGGTGGAGCCGTTATTGAGGGCAACTTTACGGCTGAACGAGCCACTGATATCGCTGTACAGTTGCGCGGGGGTGCCTTACCAGTGCCCGTAGAAGTCGTTGAGAACCGTACAGTAGGCGCAACGCTAGGTCGAGATAGTGTTCAAAGCAGTATCTATGCAGGCATTGGCGGGTTGTTTCTCGTGCTGGTCTTTATGGTAGTGTACTATCGGCTACCAGGACTTATTGCTGATATTGCCTTGCTCATTTATGCCGTGCTCACCTATGCCGCGTTTAATCTGTTGGGAGTAACTCTGACTCTCCCCGGTATTGCGGGGTTTATTCTCAGTATTGGAATGGCAGTGGATGCCAATGTGCTGATTTTTGAACGGACGCGAGAAGAACTCCGTTCTGGAAAGACGCTCTATCGATCGATCGAAGCTGGCTTTTACCGTGCGTTTCCCAGCATTCTGGATGGACATGTGACCACACTAATCTCATGTGCAGCACTGTTTTGGCTAGGGGCAGGGTTGGTTAAAGGGTTTGCCCTCACCCTGGCGCTGGGGGTGCTATTGAGCCTGTTTACCTCTTTGACCTGCACCCGTACCTTATTGTTTTACATTCAAAGCATTCAGGGATTACGAAAGCTTGAGTTCTATTGCCCGAAGCTGCCCACGACGCAATCTCAAGCGGAGGCGACCCCATGAAACTGCAAATTATTCGGCAACGCAAACTGTGGTGGACGCTTTCGTCGGTGATGATCATTGCTGGCATTCTGGCGATGCTGCTCTCCTGGCAAAAGTTTGGTTCGCCGTTGCGACCCAGTCTGGATTTTATTGGTGGGACGCGACTTCAGGTGGAACTGGATTGCTCAAAGCCGAATGCCTGTGACAAGCCGATCGACATTGCCGCCGTGCGCGAGGTCATGAATGCTGAGGGTTTGGGTGACAGCAGCATTCAGCTTTTAGGGCAGGAACAACGGGCGCTCTCGATTCGCACGAAACCACTGAATCCAGAGGAACGGGTGAAGCTTCTGGATGCGCTTGGCAGCAAAATTGGAGCCTTTGATCCGGCTAAAAATCAGATTGATACGGTGGGACCAGTCATTGGTCAGCAGTTGTTTGCGTCTGGCATGTTGGCGCTGTTGGTGTCGTTTGCCCTGATTACGGTCTATCTAAGCTTTCGGTTTCAGTTGGACTACGCCATTTTTGCCATCCTTGCCCTGTTTCACGATGTTTTGATTACGGTGGGCATTTTTGCCATTTTGGGATTGACCATAGGCACAGAGGTCGATAGCCTCTTTATCGTGGCGCTGTTGACGATCGTCGGGTTTTCGGTGAACGATACCGTCGTTATTTACGATCGCATTCGTGAGACACGAGCTGCACAACCCGATCGACCGATTGATGACATTGTGGATGCAGCCGTCAACCAGACGTTGACCCGTTCGATCAACACAACCGTCACTGTCTTGCTCACCTTGTTTGCCATCTTTCTGTTTGGTGGCGAAACCTTAAAAAACTTCGCTCTGGCGCTGATTATCGGCTTCACGATGGGCGCTTATTCCAGCATCTTTATTGCCAGTACCCTCTTAGCCCTCTGGCGCGAACGGGCCGAGGCGCTGCCTCCCACACCCGCAATGGTGGATCTTGCCGCCGACGATCGTAACGTGGACGATCTCTCTGCCAGGTCAGATGATGCTTGAGCCAGTCGCCCCATATGAACCAGCCTGAGGAGCCACGATCGCTCCAGACGAGCGGCAATTCTGTAACCACCTTGCAGCAGGAAGTAAAGCGGCTTTACCGTCTGACCATCTATGGTCGCTGGTGCGTCGTTGTTTTGCTGTGGCTCACGATCGGCGCACTCAGTCTGTGGGCTTTGCGCTACCCCATTTCGCTGCTTTTAGACTACTTTACGTGGGTTGCCGTCCGCTATGGGCTGATCTTTAACCGCTTTCCGGCCATCGGGCTAGCAGTTTGCATCGGATTTACCGTTGCTGTTCTACTTCGACAAAGCCATGATGCCATCTTTGGCCTATCGCAACTCGATCGCCAACGCTTAGAACGACAAGTGCAGCGGATTCGGCAGCAGGGACGGAGCCATCCTCTGTGGCGCTTCGTGTGCAAGCCCAAAGAATCTAAGCGGCTGTAAAAACTTGTACTGTGGCGATCGCTATGAGTATCGGCTTTCAGCAGTCAGCGGTCAGCAGTCAGCGGTCAGCATGCAGCCCTACTATTAAAGCGGGTGGCTGAATGCTCGTCTGATGTTTTTGTGTCTTGAACGGCACTGCTACGATCGCCCAAAGTTGTCTGATCGTGATGACCAGTAAGCACGATAGGCAACCACCATTGCCCCTGCTGCTGTTGCTGCAAAAGCAGGTGGTATAAACGGTAGCCAGCCCTGTTGCAGAAATACGCTAAAGCTGATGACTGCAAGGCTAAGCAAGAGCACACTCCCACTCAGCACTAGCACTAGCGGCTGGCGGATGTACCAGGCCAAAAGACTACCAATGACTGCCCAGACGCTAATCCACAGTGCTTCTACCCACTCAGGCCACACCCAAAGTAAGGGCTGACCGTCTAAGGCCGCACTCAAAAACTGGCTCACTATTTGAGCGTGGATGAAGACCCCAGCCATCCGGGGCGTATCTTCGCTGGTAGAACTATACGGGGTGGAAAAAAAGTCTTTGCCGCTGGGAGCTGTAGTGCCAATAAGGACAACTTTATCCTTCACCCAGTCAGACTCCACGTTGCCGTTCAAAACATCGCTCAAGCTCACCTGCCGCGCGATCGTTCGTCCCCGATATTTGAGTAAGATTTGATAGCCTCGCGCATCGATCGCCTGATACCCTCCTGCATAGTTCTCTAGCGGACTAAACTGCACTTTACCAAGCTGGAAACTGTCAGGATTACCAGAACGTGCCTGAAGACCAATCCTTTGAGGTGCAAGATATGCCAGCGCCAAGCGCAAGGAGAACGAGTAGAAGGTGACAGGGGTCTTACTGGTTGCGGTGGCGCTATCGGCAAAAAGTAAATTGCGTCGCACAATGTCGCCCGGATCGAGCACTAAATCATTAAACCCAACGCGATTAAAGGGAACCTCTGCAGGCGCAGGGGTTGTTGGTGGATTAGCACTCCCCAGGTTCGTAATGGTGATGACGTTTGGTGCCTTGAGTGCTGCTAAAAACTCGGCTCGACCGGGCTGCTGAGGAAGATTTCGCAGCAGATCCAACCCGATCGCTCTAGGTTTGTAGCCCTGTAGAGCTTGAATCGCTTGCGCCAGAGGTCGATCAGCGATCGGAAACTGCTTTTGTGCGGTGATATCGGCTTCTGTGATGCCTACAATCAAAAGGCGGGAGTCGATGCCCGGATCGGGGCTGAGCTGCACCAGGCGATCGTAGGCCGCTAATTCGAGCGGTTGCAGCCAACCCAATTGACGCATTCCCCAGATCAAACCAGTGATTGCAACGCTGGCAATGCCAATAGAGAGCGCTGCCAATCGCATCCCCTTTGGCTTAGGATTAGCTCCCAAGACAGCGTTGGAAGCTGATTGCCAGTAGGTCAGCGGTAGCCGGGCGGTTTGAGGCAGGCTGGCGCGATCGAGGGCACGGTCTAGCGCTGCTGTCGGCGGATACTCTGGCAGTGTCAGCGGCAACTGCGTATCATCCGCTACAATTTCGGTGGGATGCTCCAGCGCGTACAGTACAGCGTCTGCCGTTTGATAGCGCTGGCTGAAGTGATAGCGAGTCATTTTCGTCAGGATGCCTGCCAAACCAGAACTAACCCGCGCCTGATCTCGCCAAATTAGTTCGCCTGTGTCTGGGTGGGTGGGCAGTTGAAAGGGCTGTATCCCAGTCAGCGTATGAATCGCGGTCATCCCCAGTGCATACAAATCACTGTTGTAGCGCGGCTTGCCCATCATCTGTTCGCTAGGCCCATAGCCATGCGTACCAATACCCACCGTAAGATCGCTCTGTGCTAGCACGATGCCTGTCATCTGCGTTTGCATTGCCTTGACTGCGCCAAAGTCAATCAGCACAAACCTGCCATCTCGCTGCCGCCGAATGATGTTGGCAGGCTTAATATCTCGATGAATGACGCTGTTTTGATGCACAAACGCCAGAATATTGAGCACATCGCGCAGCAGATCAAGGACGATCGCTTCATCAAGCCGCTGAGCTGAGGCGATTTCACTACTGAACGGCAGTCCTTCAACGTATTCTTGCGCCAGATAAAATTCGTTGCTTTCTTCAAAATCCGCTATGAGTGTGGGAATTTGGTCGTGGCTTCCCAGTTTTCGTAACGTTTCAACTTCGGTTGCAAACAGACGACGGGCA
Source organism: Stenomitos rutilans HA7619-LM2 (assembly GCA_019358945.1). Taxonomy (GTDB): domain Bacteria; phylum Cyanobacteriota; class Cyanobacteriia; order Leptolyngbyales; family Leptolyngbyaceae; genus Stenomitos; species Stenomitos rutilans. The sequence goes on from JAHHIE010000028.1 coordinate 84,444, forward strand.
ACTTGCAAGAACTCCTGCTCCTGATACGCAGGTCGAAATTGCTTGATGACGCACTGAGGATAATCGGGCTGCGACACATCTTCAGCAATATATGTCTGCCCAAACCCGCCGCTACCCAAAGCCTGAACAATTCTAAAGCGTCCGTTGAGCAGGGTTCCCAGCATGTAGCCCAGCCTTATAGTTGTTAGTTGTTGGTTTTTAGTTGTTAGACAGAGGTAACTGGCAGCAAAGCAGTCATGCTTAATGTTGCAATTCTTGTTCTACCCATTCCCCGATCGTCGAAGCAAGAGCGTCAAGCCAGCAATCGGTTGCCCCTCTAAACCTTCTAAAAACTAACAACTAAACGCTAACAACTTCCACTCATCCCCGTTGCACCGTTGCCAAAATTTCGTCCAAAATCTCCTGGGCACCCTGTTCACGCAAGCGTTGAGCGAGTTCTGCGCCGATCGCGTCTGCTTCAGTAGTCAGTCCACTCACGCTATCTTTCGCCACTTTTTGCCCATCCAGGCTGATCACGATGCCAGCGAGGGTCAATCGATCGCCGTCTAGCAATGTGTTCACACCAATGGGCACCTGACAACCGCCTTCTAGCTCGCGCAGGAACGATCGCTCTGCATAGCAGCGGTATGCGGTTGGCTCATGCTCCAGCGCCTTCAGTAGCGACAGCACTTCGGTATCATCACCCCGGCACTCAATGCCCAGCGCACCCTGACCCACCGCATGTAGCGACACCTCTGCTGGAATGACCTGATGAATGCGATCAGCCATGCCGAGCCGCTGCAATCCTGCTGCTGCAAGAATCAGCGCATCATACTCGCCTGCATCCAGCTTTGCCAGTCGAGTATTTAAGTTACCCCGCACATCCTTAAAGCTGAGGTGGGGGTAATGATGCCGCAGTTGGGCCAAACGACGAAGAGAGGAGGTGCCAATAACCGCACCCTGTGGCAACGTGCCAAGCTGCTTGTCTTGATGCTGTTCATGCACCACCAGCGCATCAGCCGGATTTTCGCGCTCCGTGACGCAGCCCAAGACTAACCCTTCTGGTAAGCGAGTCGGCAAATCTTTGAGGGAATGCACGGCAAAATCAATGTCACCGCTGATCATGCCAACTTCGAGTTCTTTGGTAAACAGACCTTTATCGCCAATCTTTGCCAGCGCCACGTCCAAAATCTTGTCACCCTGAGTGCTCATGGTGTGGACTTCAAAGGTGCGATCGGGAAAGGCTTTTTGCAATTGCGCCTGCACCCAATGGGTTTGTACCAGTGCAAGCTGGCTTTTGCGAGAACCAATCCGAATCGTGCGAGTAGCAGTAGGCGTTGCAGTAGGCGACATAATTCAGGGCTTGAAACGAGCTTCAAAAATCACTCTCTCCACCTTACCGCAGTGCGTAACCGCTTTGGTGAAAGTACGAGACGCACCAATCATTACAGATGTTTAAGCAGATTCCTTCGGGCTTTTAACAACAGTATGGTCGTGTTGAATTGTTAGGCTTTGAACAAGCATGGGTAAGCAAAGAATTTTGAGCTTGTCTGCTTCCAGGTTACGGCAACCCAGGTTGGTAATAGAGACGCTTTGCGTGTTGTTGAGTGATAGAGATGATTGAATACCGGGAGAACGAGAGTTTATCTTTTGAGGAGTATTATGACTTCTTGAAAAGGAGTGATCTTGGGAGTCAATATCCTCAAGAGCACTTTGAAGAGAGAATAGAAAGGCTTCTGGCTAGGCGATCGATCGCTATTACTGCCAGGAATGATAAAGGGACGCTCATTGGAATTGCGTTTGGCGTGAGTGATTTTGCCTACTTCCTTTTCGTCACAGACCTTGGTGTTGATCGGGCTTATGCAAAGCAAGGCATCGGCAGTGAATTGTTAGTTCGTATCCGAGAGGCGGTTGGTGGAGAGGACAATATCACAGTTGTTACTGTTGCCCATGCAACTGCAACAGGCTTCTACGAGAAGTGTGGCTATGTATCCGAAAATTGTCTGTTTTGGAAGCCATGCAACCTTTGGAGCGAATTTAAGTAGGACTTACGCACAAGCCATTTTGAGCGATGGATGTTTGAGTTGTTGACACAGGTAGTCATCGAGTAAACCGTGTTTGAGTTGGTAAATGGTTTGCCCCGCTTGCTTTGCTAGAGCGTTGAGCCGC
>JAHHIE010000029.1 GCA_019358945.1 Stenomitos rutilans HA7619-LM2
TACTTCAACTGGATTTGGCAGCATAGTCGGTTTAAGACGACAGCAGCCCAACGAGCCGGTTTAGCAGTACAACCCTGGACTTGGCATGACCTTTTAACCTATCCCACCCTTGTCTGATGCACAACCGACAAGAGGCCGGTTAGCTAAATGTTACAGACGTTAATCAAATTCTATCGTTAGCAGCAAAGGTGCCTTCACCACAACTGTGAATTGACGCGTTCGACAGCTGCTTAACGATCGCCCAGTGAAGCCCGCAAAGCCGCAAGGCGATCGTTGAACTCGGTTTCGGAAAGACGCTGCACGTTTTGCCCTGGCTCAAAACAGTAGGCGAGATACTGCATATCGCGCTCTAGCTTTCCTGTCGTCGGGTTTGCAACTAACACATCCATCCCGCCATTAGCTGTAGCGACGACTTTCACGGGACGATCGTCGATTGTAAAGTACCAGGGAAACCCAGAATCTTGAGCCATACCATTCTCTAAGAAACGCGAATTGGTGCATTGCTAACTTTTAGCTTAGATTAGGTGAAAGCCATCGTTGAAGTTGGGTACTCTGTGGCAATGAAAATGTCTAGCGTCAAAAAAAAGCTGGTGCTTGTCGCGGTTGGAGTGAGCGTACTGGCGGCTGGAACCGCCGTTGGCTACTGGTGGCACAGCCAGCACGAATGGTGCGTACAATTCACGTCTAGCGGTGGGCAAGAAGTCACGTACAGTCGGGGTTGCATGAATCGCCAGCGCTACAAAAAGTGGACATTAACAGCGCTACGGACTGAAAGTTGAGCCAACACGACTGACACAAAGATTTAGTAAAAACTAAAGCCTCAAAGCTTGACTGGTGGTAAAAATCGGATCAATAGCTGTTTGCTGATAGCTGACCGCTCACGGCAAACCACTAGCCCACCAAATCTGGAAAAACCTCTTGGACAGCAGGATGGATAAGATGATGGTGTTGGACATTCAACCCGTGAGCCAGAGCCGGATTGCGATCGAGTGCCTCCAATCCATAGTTCGCCAACTGTATGATATAGGGCAACGTAGAATTGTTGAGTGCCTGCGTCGATGTCCAGGGAACGGCCCCCGGCATGTTTGGCACTCCATAATGCACAACACCTGCTTCAACATAGGTTGGGTGCGAATGAGAGGTCGGGCGCACCGTTTCAATGCAGCCGCCCTGGTCTACCGCCACATCGACAATGACTGAGCCGGGACGCATTTGCTGCACCATTGTCCGCGAGACCAATACAGGTGCTTTTCGTGCCAGCACCAGCACAGCACCAACGAGTAAATCGGCTTCAGGCACCACCGTTTCAATCTGGCTAACGTTGCTGTACAGTAATTCCACTCTGGAGCCAAACAACGTTTCGAGGTAAGACAAGCGATCGACATTGACATCCAAAATTTGCACCTGGGCACCCATGCCCACGGCGATTCGGGCTGCTTCTGTACCGACAACGCCACCACCGAGAATGACCACGTTACCGGGTTTTACACCTGGAACCCCACCGAGAAGGACACCCCGGCCACCCTGCTGCCGCTCCAGGTACCGCGCCCCAAACTGCACAGATAATCGTCCAGCAATGATGCTCATCGGAGCCAGGAGTGGCAAGCGCTGACCTGGAAGCTCTACCGTTTCATAGGCGATCGCCGTCGTGCCAGCGTCTAACAAAGCTTGGGTTAGCGCGCGATCGGCGGCCAGATGGAGATAGGTAAAGAGCATTTGCTCTTTTTGAAGATACGCGTACTCAGCGGGAAGGGGTTCCTTAACCTTAACCACCAGAGCATGATTCCAGGCATCTGCGGCCTCTGGCACCAGCGTTGCACCAGCCTGGGTGTACTCATCGTCTGTAAAGCCAGAGCCATTGCCTGCCTCTGTTTCAACGAAGACGGTATGCCCCTGCACTGTCAGGCTTCGCACACTATGCGGACTCAGCCCCACCCGGTATTCCTGATCTTTCGTCTCTTTGGGAACGCCAATATCCATCGCAACCTCACAAATTGCCTCTATTCCTAGCTTACGCTGGCAGCAGTGAAACTGTGGGGTTGCGGTCATAGCTATAAGCCGTCAGCCATTGGTAGAAAGTGAAGGAATGCAGGTGAAAGTCAAGCCAGCCACTTGCATAGTATGTCCCACTCAGCGAGCCTCCAAGACCATATGCGACGACGTCAGCCACCAGCGTTACGCAACGCCGTTGTCAGCCAACCACGCCAGGCCTTGCGGCGTCCAGCCGTGTCTGCCCCCGCTGTCTCTTCTCGGCCGTGGGGATGGCGAGAGCAGCGCTGGAGCTGACCGTTAAGGGGAGCAGCCGTGCGGCGCTGGCGCGGGCGACAGGTGCCCGCGGTGGGAGCAGTAACGCGGTGCTGAGCCCGCGCAGACCGGTTGTGGTGGCAAGCGGTCAAAGTCTCGCCACAAGCGGTAGCACAACGGTGTTGAGCGTTTCCCGAGTGGTTTGAGCGCGGGGTGCCGACTGGGTTGCCCGTGCTCACGGCGCGCTGGGTGCGCCGAGCGCTGGCTGAGCGTGTGCCAGTGGCATGGCACCCTTGGAGCGGGTCTGGGTTGGCGGCTGCTCCCCACTCCAAGCCAAGGCACGTGGATGCAGCCGCACGGGTGGAGCCGCAGTGCGGTGCACCGTGACCAACTGATGCACCGCGGCCAAGGCGACAAGGACCCTCCCAGCTTGCGCCGGTGCGGGGTCGCAGTCCAGGTTGGGCTCCGCTGGGCACACCGACCGCACCGCGGTCACGGACCCCACGGACGGCCCCCCTTGGGCGTGGCTGACCTTGACTGCCCTCGCTGGCGCGTGTGGCAGGTTGCCGCCCGCCGCCAGCGAGGGCGCGGTCTCACGGACTGGTGGACTGGCTCCAGCAACCGCAGCCAGCGGCATCGCTGGGCCGCCTGGCGCTTCGACGCCGTCTGGCGATGGAAGCCGCTGCACTCGCTGTCCCCTTGGAGCGCCGCGCCTTGGCAAGGCGTTTGCCAGGGGTCTCTCACTGCGCTCTTGCCCTTGCTAAGCGCACGACCCCCGACCCCCTGCCCGACCACCGGCAAAGCGCGACCTTGCTGGCCTCAAGACGGTACGCCACAACCCTCCCAAGCTCGACTGCTCGCCGTGCCCGTCCGTCTTGACAGGAACAGGTTTGTCTTAACTTGTGAGGAATGGCCGTCAGCTATCAGCCATTAGCGGTCATCTTTCAATGCGCCACTGTCCAGTTTGCTTCTAACAACCAACAACTTTTCTTGAATGCCCAACGGGCTATACAACCAACAACTTCTTTAGCCCTTTACCTTCTGCCCTCTGCCTTCTACCCGCCGCCTACGATCGTGACAATTTCCAATCGATCGTCGGGCTGCATTTCGGTTTGCTCCCAAAACTGACGGTGCAAAATTTCGCCGTTGTATTCCACCGCAACCAGGCGCGGATTTAAGCCGAGTTGTTCTAAGAAACCGGGGAGAGAGGTTTGGGAGTCGCAAGTACGCAGCTCACCGTTTACCTGAAGCGTAATCTGAGAAGGCATAAGAGTAGATGGAACAGTTGCTAACGGTGTGATGTTGCCATTACACCGACCCGTTGAGTGTACTTTGAGTGTATCTTTCTCACGGAGAAGCAACAAAGTTTGTGCGTCAACTGACGTGTCATGCCTGCTGCCTGATCGCCTCTCCCCTTTGCAGCGCCATGATAACCCCGTTCTGCCGCAACTGTTGTAACCCTTCCACTCCACACCCTACACCCCGAACCCTAACCCCCACCCCTCCATGCCCCCTTTACCAGAAATCACCCTGCGTCCGGCTGAGGACGGCGACTTGCCGCAGATTGTCCATCTCGATCGCCTTGCGTTTGCGCCCCTTAGTACCAATGCTGAGATTGAGCGTGAATGGTACGCACAGGGATTGGATCTACCCAATCGATCGCTCTTTGTTGCCGTTCAAAATGCGACGGGGCTTACGGTCAGCAGCTACGCTCAGCTTCGGTTGAACCTTTGCTTTGAAGGACAGATCTTTCCAACGATAGGGCTTTCAGCTGTAGCCGTTGCGCCTCATGCTCGTGGGCAAAAGCTAGCGCGGCTGATGGTCGAGCACGCGCTGAAGGACGGACAGGCACAGCAGCTTCCGTTGATGATGCTGTATCCCTTTCAGCATGGCTTCTATCGCAAGCTGGGTTGGGCCTGGGTCGGACGATCGCACCAATATCGCATTGCGACACGCCACTTGCCCCGGTATGTCGAGCGATCGCACATCGTGCCCTACGACCCTTTTCAGCATGAGCCGATGCTGCAAGCCATCTATCAGCGAGAAGCGCTAAAGCATAACGGTTGGGTGCGGCGGTGGGATTGGCAGTGGCAGTCTCGTGTGAAGCCTGTCACGGGGCGCGAAGTGTACTGTTACACGGAAGCAGGAGAAGCGCGAGGCTATGTAGTGGTGCAGTTTGCCCGATTGGAGCCACCGCAGAATAGCCTTGCTGCGATCGTGCAGGAATGGGTTGCGCCTACACCTGCCGTCTACCGAGGCATTCTGGGCTTTCTCGCTTCACTACGCGATCAGGTGGCGACGATCGTCTGGAATACCTATACCGACGATCCGTTTCCTCATCTATTGCAAGAACAACGCCGTGATCCAACCCTGGCTGCCATCCCGTCCGAATTCGGCTGGACGCATCATCTGGGTGCTATTAACGCAGGCTTTATGTGGCGCTTAGTGGACGTAGAAGCCGCGTTTCGCCTCCGCTCGATCCCCGCACAGCCACCTTTTACGCTCACCTTTCAGATCACCGATCCGGTGTTGGGCGATCATATTATCACCAGCGACTTTGCGGATGGCAAAATGCATCCTACCGTTCAGCCTGCAACAACCGTGATTAAAGCGTCGATCGAGCATGTGACCACACTGTTTGCTGGCTTTCGTCGGTCGCGCGACTTGCTGTGGACAGGCGAACTTGAAGTGGAAGGCGATCGGAGTTTGCTAGACAGCCTCGATCACGCCTGGGCAAGCACACCTCCCTTCTGCTGGGATTTCTTCTGAGGAAGTCTGTGGGCGATCGCGTGCGCTTCAAAAACTGAGTTTCTCCACAAAAGAAGCTCAATCATCTGGCTAAAAAGCTCGACGTTCCAAGTAAAAAACGGCAGCGATTGAGTAAAAAGCTCGGTTAGGGACTTGCTGAAAAATAACATCCCACGGCTCATCTACCCATCTACCCATACACTCATCCACTTCCTTTAACCTGGGATTTTGTTTGTTATCAGTTCCCTTATTAGAGCCATGAGGTCAACCTTTTAGGCTTTAAGGCAAAATCACGGTGCAAACCATACGCCAGTCCGGCTTGGAGTCTCTAGGCTAGAGGTATAAGTGGAAACACTGAACAGCGAAACGCGGCTTGACGATCGCCTCACCGCACTTGTTCTTTAATGTTTCTGCCCCCACCATCTGCAAAGCATTTATGACTCCCGCTAATGCTGCCTATTGAGCGATTTATTGTCCGTTGAAAAGAAAAATTAGGTTACATCGATTTCTACAAAGCCGACATTTCTTGATTGAGGCGAAGCAGGGTCGTGATCAAGCATACAGTTCCACCCTCAAAAGTGGCTGTCGCCTTGAACTTCAGAATTTGGTCAAACTGAGCTTCATCTCTAGCGAAGCCATGCCGAAGGCTTTACCACTAAAAACCTTTATGGCTGCGGTAATTCTGCTACATTGCTGACATTCTCCAATACTAGACTTGGGCTAGTGCGTTTAATTACGCCTGTCAGCACTTTACCAGGGCCAATTTCTACCACACGACTCACGCCCTCTTCAGGTAAGCGCAACGAAATCTCACGCCAGCGTACCCGGCCTGTCATCTGCTGACTGAGACGGGACTTGAGCACGTTTGCGTCCATGCTTGGAGCCGGATCAACATTTGAGAGCACCGGAATCTGTGCAGTGTTGAAGGCGATTTCAGAAAGCGTTGTTTGGAAGTCTGCGGCAGCAGGAGCCATCAACGGTGAGTGAAACGCACCGCTCACGTTGAGCTTCATCGCTCGTTTTGCTTTGACCTGACTCAACACGGATTCAACAGCAGCAGGCGTACCCGAAATCACTACTTGTCCAGCGTTATTGTCGTTTGCCAGCACGACATCAGGCGTTTGTTGAAGCTGTTGGTCAAGCTGTTCCTGGTTGAAGCCAAGCAAGGCGGCCATCATGCCATCAGACGCTTGATCCATGAGTTCTGCGCGTTTCTTCACCAGCCGCAGCCCCGCTTCAAACGCAAAAACTCCAGCCACGTAGAGCGCCACGTATTCTCCCAGGCTGTGACCCGCGGCAAAATCAGGTGCTTGCCCGCGCGATCGCACCAAGTCTGCCAGAATGCTTTCAATAACGTACAAACACGGCTGCGTGTAAAGCGTGCGCGACACTTTATCCTCTGGATGCTGGCAGATATCGGGTACCGACCAGCCTAAGATTTGTTCAGCCTGCTCAAATTTAGCACTGGCTTCTGGCAGATCGAACAAATCGCTGCCCATCCCGATCGCTTGTGAGCCTTGTCCTGGAAACACCCATGCAGTCTTGGTCATTGAAGTTGTTGGTTGTTAATTACTAGTTGTTAGAGAGGCGCCAGGAGCCAGCATGAATTCAAAACTCAAAACTCAAAACTTAATTACCGTCCCCATTGAAAAATGGCTGCGCCCCAAGTGAGTCCAGCACCAAAGCCTGACGTGATGATCGTGTCTCCAGCCTTGATTTTGCCCTGGCGGATTTCTTCATCTAGCGCTAAGGGGATTGAGGCAGCAGACGTATTGCCGTACTGGGCGAGGTTGCTGATGATCTTGTCGTGGGGAATGTTAAGGCGATCGCCCACAGCATTTAAAATCCGTTGATTCGCCTGGTGTAGCAGCAGCCAGTCTATATCTTCAACGTTCAGGTTCGCGCGAAAGAGAGCCTTTTCAATGACTTCGGGAACGCGACGGACGGCAAAGCGGTACACCTCCTGCCCATTCATTGTGATAGGGTGGAAGCCCCCCTGTCCGATCGTCACGCCATCCAGGAGTTCCTTTGGCTGTGGCTGGTACGCCAGGTTCAGGCATTGATTTTGCGTGCCATCGCTGCGAAGTTCAAAGCCGAGGAGGCGATCGTGTTCGTTTGCCTGCAGGACAACTGCTCCAGCCCCATCCCCAAATAAAATACACGTCCGGCGATCAGTCCAGTCCACCCACCGCGACAGCACATCAGCCCCAATGAGCAAAATGTTTTGATAAACCCCTGTGCGAATGAACTGAGCGGCTGTCACCAACCCAAACACAAAGCCAGAGCAAGCCGCCGTCAGGTCGAAAGCAACGGCTTTTTGTGCGCCTAACTCGCGCTGAATCTGATTGGCGCTACCAAAGAGGTCATCAGCCGTTGACGTTGCCAGAATGATGAGGTCTAAATCCATCGGCGAAAGATCTGCCATCGCGATCGCGCCCCGAGCAGCCTGAGTGGCGATCGTCGTTACCGTCTCGGTCGGTGTGGCAAGTCGGCGTTGACGAATGCCTGTGCGAGAGGCAATCCACTCATCAGAGGTTTCCACAAGCTGACTGAGCGTCTCGTTGTCAAGGGCTGCTAACGGGGCTGCTGAGCCGCTCCCTGTAAGCGCAATGCCTAAACCTGGTTGCTTTACGTTCATTGTTATCCATCACTTGCAGGATTGATCAGTCTGGCAATTGCCTAGTGCGCTGGCTGGGCTAACCGTCTTGCTGACTACTGACTGCTGATGTCTGGTTGTCCTCTTGATAGCGCGACTGAATCCGGTCTAGCACCCGGTTGTCGATCGCTTCCCGTGCAAGCCGCACGGCATTAAAGATTGTAGGTGCCTGAGAACTTCCGTGGCTAATGATGCATACACCGTCTACGCCCAGTAGTAACCCGCCGCCATGCTCAGCATGATCCATCCGTTGCTTAATGCGTCTTAAATTTGGCTTTAGCACTGAGGTACCTAGTTTGCCGCGAATTCCTTGAGGCAACTCCTCGCGTAAAATCTGTAGCGCTACTTCCCCTACAGCTTCCGCAAACTTAAGCAACACGTTACCCACAAACCCATCGCATACAATCACATCAAAATTGCCCGAAAGCACGTCACGCCCTTCGGCATTGCCCACAAAGGGAATCTGGGGGTTGTCTTGCAGCAATTGATGGGTACGGAGCGCTAATTCGTTACCTTTACTCGGCTCCTCTCCAATGTTGAGCAACCCTACTTTGGGGTCGGCATTGCCAAGCACGTATTGAGAGTAGACCGTGCCCATAAAGGCAAATTGCTCTAAATATTTGGGGCGACAGTCAACGTTTGCGCCCACATCCAAAATGATCACAGGCTTGCCAGCAATCATGGTCGGCAAAACGGCCCCGATCGCAGGACGATCGATCCCTGGCAGGCGACCTAAACGCAATAGCGCCGATGCCATAGCCGCGCCAGAGTGGCCTGCGGAAACCACCGCATCTGCCTGCTTGCGCTTCACTAAGTCCATCGCCACATTAATCGAAGCTTTAGGCTTGCGCCTCAGGGCACTCAACGGCTCTTCGCACATTTCGATCGTGCCTTCAGCCGGAATAATTTCCAGCGGCGAGGCGCTTGAATGCTGCTTTACAGCGGCACTCACCTCCTCCGGATCACCGACCAGCAAAACCTTAACACCCAATTCTTCTTGTGCTCGGAGTGCTCCAGCAACAATCTCAGCCGGAGCATGGTCTCCACCCATTGCATCAATCGCAATCCGTGCCTGCGTCGATCCCATTGGTCAAACTTATATAAACCTTAGCAATTCTACCAGATGGGCACGCCTCTACGAAAACCTCAAAAGCAACTGCAAATTGCCGATTGAACCGCTGCGATCGCGCAATCAAGTGGCTCGATCGCAACTAGCAAAAGCGCCTCTAGCGGCTGCTAGAAAGCGACACGGTATCGAGTAAGAAACCCAAATTAGTTGGCGCGGCTGGAGATTGAGCCAGTGCCAGCAAAATTAACGTCAGCGCGAAAGCGCCAGCCTCAAGCGTCTTAATAAGCTCCGATCGTCTTAATGGCATACGTAATATTGGTTGCTAGAAGTGTGAGGCGAAAGTGATGATAAGGCAAATTTAAAGCGTTTAGGCTTGAATCAAATCAATCTCCGGTTAGAGACCTGCAAAGAGATGGAACCGTGCGAACTGAGACCACACTGTTGGTGGGAGTTCGATCGATGCCTGGACGACAACCAGCCGATCAGGCCAGATTGGGTCAAACTATAGCTGAGAGCACAGTAGAACCTTCACTGACACTGATCGAAGCTAGTGGTAAAGATATACCGATTTTCGCTTCAACGGAGTACACCCGATACCCCACACCCAATAGCCTGACTGCAAGCAGCTATATCTTCACTTGTCCTAAAAGGCTACAGGGCAGCCACGTTAAGGCCGCGAGCCTAAAACAGTGTGGCTTCGGAGTGAGGAATGGGCACTCTTCTATCAAGGAAAATCGTCCTCATCCAGTTCATTCGTTTCCTTAGTCATCAAGCTCGATTCATCGCTGTCTCATGAGTTCAACCGTGCATTCTCGCCGTCTCTACTCCTCGCTGGTTATTCTAATGGCTCTAGGCTTATCTGCCTGTCAACGAGGATACTCTCAACCGCTTCGTCCTGCGCCGCTACGGCAAGATGACTTGATTCAGGTCTACACCAATCATGAACCGGCCTCACGCTATACCGAGCCGTACCGCAAACAGACGCGCGATGGAGATGATTTAGAGCAAATCATTGTGGATACGATCGCCGCTGCCCACTCAACAGTCGATGTCGCTGTACAAGAACTGCGGCTACCCAAAATTGCGGCGGCACTGGCAGAACGACGGGCAGCAGGGGTTAAAGTCCGAGTCATTCTAGAAAATACGTACTCCCGCCCACTCAGCACTTTTACCGCTGACGAGATTGCCAAACAGCCAGAGCGCGATCGCGGACGCTACGAGGAGTTTCGTCAATTAGTCGATCGCAACGGCGATGGTCAACTGAGCCAGGACGAAATCAGTCAAGGGGATGCGTTAGTGATGCTCGATCGTGCGAAAATCCCCCGCATCGACGATACAGCCGATGGCTCTGCTGGTAGCGCCCTCATGCATGACAAGTTTGTGATCGTCGATGAGCGTATGGTCATCGTCACGTCAGCCAATTTCACGACTAGCGATGTGCATGGAGACTTCAAAGCGCCTACCAGCCGGGGCAATGCCAACAACATGCTAAAAATCAGCAGTGCCGAACTGGCAGCCCTCTTTACGCAACAATTCAACGTGATGTGGGGCGATGGGCCGGGTGGTAAACGAGACAGCAAGTTCGGGGTGAAAAAGCCGTTTCATCCAGCCCAAGCGGTCGCGATCGGTGCCACTACGGTAGAAGTGCAATTCTCACCCACTCGCCCGTCGATTCCCTGGGAGCAGAGCAGCAACGGCTTGATTGGCAAAACGCTAAGTACAGCAAAGAAATCGGTTGCCATGGCCTTGTTTGTTTTCTCCGAACAGAAATTAGTGAACCTGCTGGAGACCGTGCATCAACATGGGGCAGACGTGCGAGCCTTAATTGAGCCCGGTTTTGCGTATCGCTCCTATAGCGAAGCACTCGACATGTTGGGGATTGCCCTCGCTGAGGACTGTAAGCAAGAAGCCGCAAATCGCCCCTGGCAAAACCCGATGGCAACGGTCGGGGTGCCTCGCCTTCCGCCCGGAGACCTGTTGCACAACAAATTCGGCATCGTGGATCAAGAAATCGTCATCACAGGCTCTCATAACTGGACAGATGCCGCCAATACAGGCAATGACGAGACGGTGCTGGTTGTGCATAGCGCGATCGTCGCCGCCCACTATCAGCGGGAGTTTGAACGCCTCTACACCAATGCGATTTTAGGTGTTCCTCCAGCGGTTCAAAAGAAAGCCAATGCTCAGCGGCAACAGTGCCAATCGCGGCCATCGGCTTCAGGCGAACCGCATGCGATCGTGACAAAGAGTCGTTATGGCAAAACGCGTGAAAAGCCCCACTCAACGTCAACAGCGTCCGCTTCCGCTTCGAAAAACGCAGTTGCAGTACCACCAAACCAACGAGTAAATCTGAATACAGCCACGCAAGCAGAACTAGACGCGCTACCTGGGGTGAGTACTAAACTCGCAAAACGCATTATGGCCGCTCGCCAAGAACACCCCTTTACATCTCTGAACGATTTAGCACAAATTCCTGGTATGAGTGCTAAGCGGTTGAAGCGGTTAGAGACACAGGTAACCTGGTAACCCGTAGGCAATAAAGATGATTACAGTTGCATGCTGACAAACGATGTTCAGCTGCATCACGGCGGGATGAAGTTGCCCTTGCCAGTGATCGATCTAAACCATTAGCGATGAAGTAAAAGCTCTCAATGAAACTGACGCGTTCTTAAAGCGGTCAGTGGTCAGCCATCAGCGGTCAGCCCATCTAGCCAGTTCAGTTTCATTGCGTCCGGTTATTCATTGCGTCCGGTTGCTGGCCCTAAACAAGTACCCTAAAAAAAGGGTTGGGTCGCCCGAACACGACCGTATTTGAATTGATTGTCATGTTTACACTGATCGCCTGTCGAATCGGTGAAGCAATGGTTTAACCCACAATCCACAATTTAGCCGTAGATCGCTTTGAGTTTTAAAGACAGCGGTAACCCTGCTCTCGATGCGAATGCCATTGCACTCAGTTTGGTGTGGAGGGAAGGCGGTTGCTTGGGCCAGGGTGCTGTCCAACGGGTGCCACCACCAACTCGACGGCCTGGAACACCTTCTCTTTCGGCTTTTGCAGGGCTGGCGAGTGATAGCATCAGAGCTAATAAAGAAACCCCGATCATGAGTTGACGCATAGGTATTGAAATGATAGACGCCCAATATGTCCACAATCGCAAAGCCAGCGCCATCTCACCAGCGTTGAACCACTGAAGTCATTTTTGTTTAAATCAATCAATACGCTTTACAATTGCATGCCATCACGTAAATTTACGGGGTTGCTGATATACATCGTCATCTTACCAAATTGGCTTTCTGCTGAAGTTCAATAGGTATGTACTAGAAAGGCATGATCGCACAGGCTACGCTTGCTGTAAATAGCTGCGACTCGCTGACTGGGGCGCTTTCACAATTCTGTGCCCAAAGGGTTCTTTAAGAGAATGCAATTGTTATCCTGAAAGGGCAACGCCAATCGCAACCGCTGTGCCATCAGAAGCCATGACTCAACAACCTGCTCGTATTTGTATTCTTGGTGGAGGCTTTGGGGGTCTCTACACAGCTCTACGTCTCGGTCAGTTGCCCTGGGTGAAGCAAGAGAAACCAGAAATTATTTTGATCGATCGCCGCGATCGCTTCCTGTTTGCCCCGTTGCTGTATGAACTGATGACGGGTGAACTGCAAACCTGGGAAATTGCCCCACCGTTTGAAGAATTATTGGCTGGTACGGGGGTGCGCTTTCATCAAGGGACTGTGACCAGTGTTGATCTGGCAGCAAAGCAAGTACACCTCCAGGATGGTCATGCGCTCTCGTTCGATCAACTGGTGCTGAGTCTAGGGGGTGAAACGCCGCTTGATCTGGTACCAGGAGCGGCAGAACATGCGCTGCCGTTTCGTTCGATTACTGATGCTTATCGATTGGAAGAACGGTTGCGGGTGCTGGAAGAGGCAGATATGGACAAGATTCGAGTGGCGATCGTGGGCGCTGGCTACTCTGGTGTGGAGCTAGCATGCAAATTGGCTGATCGATTGGGTAAGCGGGGTCGCATTCGCCTGATTGAGCAAGCCGACCAAATTTTGAGAACATCGCCTGATTTCAATCGTGCAGCAGCAACTAAAGCCCTGGAGGCACGCGGTATCTGGATTGATTTAGAAACGGGAGTTGAGGCGATCGCTGCTGATACGATCGCCCTTTCCTACAAAGGCAATGTGGACACTATTCCCGTTGATCTCGTGCTGTGGACGGTTGGAACCCGCGTCACTGAAGTGATTAACGCGTTGCCGCTAAAGAAGAATGCGCGAGGGCAGATTGTCGTAACTCCCACGTTACAGTCCGTTGATTACCCAGATGTCTACTCGCTGGGCGATCTGGTTGATTGTCAAGATGCCGAGGGGCAACAAGTCCCTGCAACGGCTCAGGCCGCCTTCCAGCAATCAGAATACGTGGGTTGGAATCTTTGGGCTTCGCTCACCGATCGACCACTATTACCATTCCGCTACCAACATCTCGGCGAAATGATGGCTCTGGGTGCTGATAATGCCACGTTGACTGGCTTTGGGCTAAAGCTGGATGGCCCGGTTGCTTATGTGGCAAGGCGCTTGGCGTATCTCTACCGGATGCCGACGTTAGAGCACCAAGTGCGTGTTGGTCTGAACTGGATGGCTCAACCGTTGCGTGATGTGATTGGTGCGATCGAGCCGTAGCAAACGGTTTGATTTAGGAATGAGCCTGAGCTTGAGAAGTTCATCACGACTTCGGGAATACTAACTTAAAGAGACAATCGCTCCCTAAGCAATTCGTGAAGCGAACAGATCTCTGCTCTCAGTCCTTCACATTGCTACCGGATGTAATACGTGTCTCTTCTTAGTGTCGTATGGTCGCTCAATGGGTGTTTCATCAACGCCTTGAAACGGTTGATCCAATGCCCCGATCGATTGAGGCGATCGCGCTTGCTTCGTAGCGATCGCTCCCCTCAAAACAGTAGGTAACTCAGTGGTGGGGTGAGGTGAAAATTGGGCAAATTTTAGATGGCATACGTCTTCATTTCATGGAGTCAGGGGCAAGTACCAGAGTATTGAGGGTAGTGAGATGCGTGCGAGTGAACTCCTGAAGCGCTATGCCGCAGGAGAAAGAGACTTCAGCAAAGTCAGCCTGTGGGGAGCCAATCTCAGCAAAGCGAGCCTGCGAGGCATTGACCTACGGCAAGCCGATCTGAGAGGGGCAAATCTGCGCGGTATCGTTTTACGAGAAGCGTGTATGGATGGCGCAAAGCTGGCTGAAGCCGATTTGACAGGAGCCAACCTATGGGGCGTCGATTTACGGGAAGCTGACTTGCAGTGTGCAAATTTGACAGAAGCCAACTTAACTGGGGCAGATTTGCGACAGGCGTGTTTGGTGCAGGCAATTTTGAATAAGTCAAATCTAAACTCGGTTAATTTCAGCGAAGCCGACCTGAACAGTGCCCACCTCTGGGGCGCAAATCTTTGTGCTGCAAAGCTGATCAATATTGACTTGCGGAGTGCCAACTTGCGAGGTGCGTATCTCTGTCAGGCGATTCTAAGCGGTGATTTACGCGAAGCAAACTTGAGTGGTGCCAATTTGAGTTGGACTATCTTGACCGGAGCAAACCTGCAAGATGCCATCTTGAGTGAAGCTGAGTTGAGCAGTGCAAACCTCACAGGCGCTAATTTAACGAGTGCCAAATTGCGGGGTGCCGACTTGCGCGGTGCCGATTTGAGTGATGCTGACCTGACCGGAGTGAACCTGAATGAGGCCAACCTCTCAATGGCAAAATTGACTGGCACGATCCTCAACGGTGCCACGCTCAGCGGTACCGATCTGCGCGGCACCAATCTTACCGAAACCAACCTTACTGAAACCAATCTGCTGGGTGCAAATTTACGCGGTGTAGTCATGCCAGATAATACAACTAGCGGTTGAGTTGCTAGCAGGTGACTTCTTGGCACCCTTGGCAGTTGTGAATGACGGATGAGTGTAAGTGTGTGCATGAACTGACAAAATACCCTCAAGTGATTTTTCTAGATGCTGTGGGTACTCTGTTTGGCGTAAAGGGCAGTGTGGGAGCGGTCTACGCAGATGTCGCGCAGCAATTTGGCGTAGAGGTTTCGGCTGCGGCGTTGAATCGATCGTTTTTTCAAAGCTTTCAAGCAGCGGGTAGGCCAGCCTTTAGTGTCACAGAACCAGCAGCGCTGCGGGCACAGGAGCTTGAGTGGTGGTTGACGATCGCCACCACCACCTTCAAGCAAGCAGGCGTATGGCAGCAGTTCTCCGACTTCGATGAGTTTTTTACCGCACTCTACGCGCACTTTGCTACTGCCGCACCGTGGGTTATGTATCCCGATGTCAAACCCGCCTTAGAGCGCTGGCAGCGTATGGGCGTCACATTAGGTATCCTGTCTAACTTTGATTCACGGATCTACTCAGTCCTCAAAGCGCTTGCCTTAGAGCCGTTCTTTGCGTCCGTTACCATTTCTACCGAAGCAGGAGCCGCCAAGCCTGATCCCAAAATTTTTGCGATCGCCCTTCAAAAACACCGCTGTAAAGCGATCGCTGCATGGCATATTGGCGACAGTTTTGAGGAAGACTACCAGGCGGCAAAAGCTGTAGGCATACGTGGGATTTGGCTGCGGCGAAAATAGGTTTTCGGTGTAGGGTAGTAGAGACGTTTTTGGAACGTCTGTACTGATCAAAAGGCAGCTTGATTGTTGGTTATGACCCTGAAACCGTCTCAAATTTTGAGCCAACTCCGAGAGAAGCGAAATGACTTTGCTACGTTTGACCAAACAACGGTACAGGCCCTTGAAAAATACCGTCAGGCACTTGCAGCCGCGTCTCAGGAAACAGACACAGCACTGCTAGAGCAATTAGCGGAGTTTGTAGCCAACGATCGTGGTGCAGAACCGCTAGAACCACTAGGCGACTATCCTCACTGGCTTATGGCATCAGGGCTAACGTGGTCAAGTCGAGAAGAGAGTCATACCTGGGTGCGCGATCGCCTCACAGATGTTGCGACCTTTGCGGTGGATGGCTCCCAAATCTATCCCAGCAAAGATTTCTCGATTCCAGTCGCACTGGTGCAAATTGGGTGGTTTGAAAACTTGCACCACTCCGGTGGACAGTATGAGAAGGATATTGATGTTGACATCATGACTCCAGCGGATCTCAAGGCAAACACCAGTGGCGATCCGGTCGATCGACGGGTGAATATGCGCCGCTTTGAGATGGAAACCGATCGGCTGGTGCAGTACATGGAAGACCGGGCAGGCTGCAACAACTGTCTCGCTTTTTTAGACGGGTCGCTGGTCGTCACATTTGCCGAAGCCTTTGATGAAAAGACTCAGCAGTTTTATGTTGACTGCGTGGTGCGTCTCCTTCAAGCCAGCGAAAAGTGCCGAGTGCCCTTAATTGGCTATGTGGATACCTCCTATGCCCGCGATTTAACGTTGATGTTGCAACGGCTTACACCAGGGTTGCCCGATGCGCCTGCCATTCACGATGCGTCGCTGGTGCGAAAAATGGAGTGGGGCGATCGCACACCGCTCTTCCGCTGCCGCCGCCCAGGGATTCTCAAAGCCTATCCAGGAGCCATTGCTAGCCGCATCGCCTTTACCTATCTCAAAGCCCACGATGGCTTCCCTGTACGCCTGGAACTGCCTACCTGGATCTATCACGAAGGGCTGCTAGAAACCGTTCTCGACTGGGTGCGGGGCGAAATCATCATCGGTAGTGGTTATCCCTACGTGATTGAAACTGCTGACCAGACTGCCGTGCTTCAAACGACCGATCGCCAAACGTTCTATCGTCTTCTGCAAGACTGGGCGGAGGAAGAAAACTTGCATTTGAGGCTTTCGCGCAAAATGGTGAGCAAGGCGAGAAGGCGGTAGAGGAAGAGAGGGGAGAGGAGGAAGTAGGGGAAGCAGAGAAGTTTTGAGATTTAAGTTTTGAGTTAAAAGCTGATGGCTGAAAGCTGACCGCTGAAAGATATCAGGATGAAGGGCAGCATAGAATTGAGATCTGCCTGCTGCGAGGACAGTTTGAGATGAATCTAGCGAAGACGAATCTGGCAACGCCGAAACGCTTCACGATCGCGGAATATCGCCGCCTGACCGAAATTGGCTTCTTTGGTGAGGACGATCGCGTTGAATTGATTCGTGGAGAGATTAATAGGATGGCGGCGAAAGGCACAGCGCATACGGTCTGTTGCAGCAATCTTTTAGCTGCTTTAGCTACACTGATTGCTGGACAGGCAACTTTGCGATGTCAAGATCCTATATCTCTACCGTCAAGCAGCGAACCTGAACCAGATTTTGCGATTGTCCGCTTTCGGTCAGATTATTACCTGGCTGGGCATCCCACGCCGGAGGATACTTTTTTAGTGATCGAGATTGCGGATTCTTCGCTGGATTACGATCGCGAGGTGAAGCGATCGCTCTACGCGGAGGCAGACATTACTGATTATTGGATTTTCAATTTGATCGAACATTGCCTGGAGGCGTACAGTGAGCCTTACCAGAACGGAGACCTGTTCGACTATGCCGTGAGACGAGTTGTTTTGCCCAAAGGCACGATCGCGCTACCTGATCTTTCAGCCTCGCCGCTTAATGAACCTGGCGATCGACCACGTTTGGAGCTTCAGCTTGCGCAAATCTTTCCCCCTGCCTGATCAGTGTGTGCCTGATTAGTGTGTGGACAGGGGGCAATCACTACGAGTAGCCGTGTTCTGCCAGAAACGCGGGGGTTAAGCTTTCGGGCGCAAACGATGCCCTCTCGCGTCCTGCCTCCACGCCATGATGCAGAAACTTGTCTACGTATTTACCGAGAATGTCGCCTTCCAGATTAACCATGCTGCCTGGACGCAGGTAGTTGAGGTTGGTTTCGGCGTAAGTATGGGGAATCACCGCCACCATAAACCACGTGCCCGCAGGATCACAGTCGGCGATCGTCAGGCTAATGCCATTCACCGCGATGCTGCCTTTGGGGATGATATACCGGGCGATCTGCGCTTGGTTCGTCGTGAAAGTCATTTCCCACGAGGTTGCGGTTTGAGCAGAGGCTTGCAATTGTCCGGTACCGTCTACATGTCCAGTCACAAAGTGACCACCAAGCTTACTGCCAAATCGCAAGGACGTTTCCAGGTTGACCAGCGTGCCGTCTTCTTGCCCCAAACTGGAGCGATCGCGCGTTTCGGGCGAGGCATCGGCCATAAAGCCCTGTGGCAAAAGCTCCACAACGGTGAGGCAGACCCCATCTACTGCCACACTGTCGCCAATTGCTAAGTCTTGCATGAGTAATCCGGAGGTAGCAGACAGGCACGTGATTCTTAACCTATCAACCCCAAGAGACTGTAACGTCCCCAAACCTTGAATCAGACCAGTAAACACAGGCGTTTCTCAAACTTTGCTAAGGTTCAACCAATTTTGCTCTCTTTGTGCCAAAAGGTATTGCCACTCGACACTTGAGAAACGTTTGCGGATTGTCAAATTTGCTCAATGATCCACTAGGATCGGGGCAGAAATCAGGGCATACTTAAGGTCAAAGACCTTGCATCATACAATAGCTGGCTTATTTCGATCTCAGCTCTGCCCTTTCTAGTTCTAGCGTTTTCTGTTGCCCTTGTGGTCTGTCCCGTTAGACTTAGATGACCTTTTGGCTCATACAATGACTAATGTTCCAAGCCACCCTCGCCGAAACCTCCTAGAGCCAAGAATTCATCGGCTTAAGCCTATGTTCTCTTCCATTCAGGTTCGTTACGCTGACTCCCGTTTTCTTCAGGTATTCTAGAGGCTAAGACGATGATTGAAATGAAAGTCGCTGGAATTGCATTGGATGCCGCCACACGCAGCCCAATCGTGCTCTTGCGAGATTCCACCGAGCGACGACAGTTGCCAATCTACATCGGTCAGGATCAAGCAAAAGCGATTATGAGCGTTTTAGAGAATCAAACGCCGCCACGCCCACTCACCCATGACCTGTTCGTAAACCTCCTGGAAGAATGGGATATGAGCTTGGAGCGCATCGTAATTCACTCCCTACAGGACAACACGTTTTACGCCATGCTTACCGTGTCTCAAGGCGAGACCAAGAAAGAAATTGATGCTCGTCCCAGTGACGCGATCGCCATCGCCCTTCGCACCAACAGCCCCATCTGGGTGCTCGAAGAAGTGGTTGCCGATGCCTCGATTCCCGTCGATCGTGATGCTGACGAAGCCGAACGCAAAGCCTTCCGTGATTTTCTCTCCAACCTTCGCCCCGAAGACTTTTTACAGCGCGGCAACCTCAGCAGCGAAGAAGCGCAGTAGGGGAAGTGAGGGGTGAAGGGGAAGCAGAGGAAGCAGGGGAAGCAGGGGTGGTTGAAAGGCGAAGAATAACTTCTGACTTCTGACTTCTCTAACAACCAACAATTAACAACCCTTCCGCCTCTATGCAATATCGCCGTTTTGGCAAAACCAATCGATCGCTCTCGGTGTTCTCGTTAGGAACGATGCGGTGTTTGGCTTCGGCAGACGTGGCGTATCAGACGCTTCAAGAAGCAGTGAGGCTGGGTGTAAACCACCTGGAGACGGCGCAGGGGTATGGCAAAAGTGAGGATTATTTAGGAACTGCTTTGCAGAAAGGTTTGGGCGTGCCGCGATCGCAGTTGTTCATTACGACAAAGCTGGTGCCCACGGTAGATGCAGCGACGATGGCGCAGGCCATTGATCAGTCGCTCGATCGCCTCAAGCTAAACTACATCGACGGACTGGCGATTCACGGCATTAACACCTGGGAGCATCTGGATTGGGTAAAGGCAGAAGGCTGTATGCAAGCGGTACAGCAAGCTGTTGCAGAGGGGCGCATTCGGCATGTCGGCTTCTCGACGCATGGGCCGCTGGAGGTGATTCTGGCGGCGATCGCTACGGGTCTGTTTGAGTTTGTCAATCTGCATTACACCTATTTTTTTCAGCGCAATGCCCCTGCGATCGACCTGGCACAGCAGCAGGATATAGGCGTGTTCATCATTTCGCCTGCGGATAAGGGTGGCTTGCTCTACACGCCACCCGAAACGCTGGAGCAATTGTGCCAGCCGTTTTCGCCACTAGAGTTGAACTACCGCTTTCTGCTGAGCGACTCTAGAATCACGACGCTCAGTGTGGGGGCTGCGACTGCCAATGAGTTGGCGTTGCCATTAGCGGTTGCCGATCGCGTTGAGCCACTGTCGGCAGAAGAAAGCGCCGTTTTCCAGCGGTTAGACGATCGTCAAGCTCAGGCGTTGGGGAGCGATCGCTGTCATCAGTGTTATGCCTGTTTGCCCTGTCCTGAAGGTGTTCACATTCCAGAAGCGCTGCGGTTGAGAAATTTGGCGATCGCTTACGATATGACTCAGTTCGGCCAATACCGCTATCGTATGTTTGAGACTGCAGGGCACTGGTTTCCTGGCAACAAAGGCAATCGTTGCACAGACTGCGGTGACTGCCTGCCTCGCTGCCCCGAAGCCCTAGACATTCCAACACTGCTACGCGATACCCACGAGCGGCTGAACGGCGCAGCCAGACGCAGACTCTGGGAGTAGATGGAGAGGTGCGATCGCAAAATGACGACTCAGCGCCAGCACGCGCCCGATCCCCTAAACACTGCACTTTTATGGCGCTTAGCTAACCAGTGGCGGCTGTTCGCTAGGTGCGGGTGCCAAATATTGCGCCAGTTTGGCATTGGGACGCATCGACTTCAGCACATACTCTAAATTCTCGCTGGGGCGGGCGATGACATGGGACGAGAGATACAGTTGCTTCTCTCCCGGTACGCCTTTAGCGGCTTCAACACCCGTCTCTACGGCAATGCTGACCTCAGAGACATCACCCCGCACAATCACCGTATAACGAGCGCCGCTGACCTTTTCCATCCCGACCAGTATGACGTTTGCTGCCTTGCACATCGTATCTGCCACCGCCAATGCAGGAGGAAGACCCAACACTTCAACCATCCCAACCGCATTCGCCATTGTATTCTCCAAAATTGTCTTGTCGAGCTTGCCCTGGGCACACTAAATCGCCAGCGCACGTCACTGCCTGACTGTTCAAGTAAAACATACCGAGTCCCCTTCTGGTGTATCCTCACGCGGTGGAAGCCCAACGATCGCCTCTAAAACAATTCGTCGATCGCGTCATCTTTCGTGTTTGTGTTGCGTTGAGGTGTCTCGCGGTTGAAGGTCATGTGGATCGATCGCGTTTGCTCGCCATCTGCCGCAACGGCAATAATGGGGAAGTTGAGCACTCCATCCTGGAATGACATGTGGAACCGGAAGGTACCATCGGGGTTGAGTTGGATCGGGCGACCGTCGATCGTCACTATCGCGTCAGGCTCTGTTGCACCATAAATAATCAGTTCGGCATCGGCGATCAGCCAGAATTTGCGCGATCGAATCGGTGGCATGGATGCGCCAAAGCCAATGCCCGACATGGTTAAGCCCGACATGGTTAAGCCCGATAGCGTAGGAACACCGGGCGCTACTCCCATCCCTACACCTGACGGAAACACGTAGGAACTGATGGCTTGCTGTGGCATTTGCTGCATGGAGCCAAATAGAGACCCTGCGACGCGCAATGCTTCGGCAGATTGGGTTAAGCCAAAGATTTGATCATAGATGGGGTTCTTCTCAGACGCTGCGGTGCGCTGCTCAGGCGATTCAAGCTTCAGTAGCGTCTTACCGCGCAAGTCCTCATCCCAGGCGACTGAGATGAAGTGATCTTCAAACCAGTCGGAGGGATAGACGGGCGGAATTCGGACTGGGTTTGATCGCGCCAACAGTAACCAACGACCATCCTCGGTAAGGTAGCCAATTTCGGCTACGTAGTCACGATCGCTTACCGGAATCGGCACATACCAGTCACGGGCTAGCTCATCACAATCATACTGCTGCAAGCTGTGGGCACTGGTTTGATGCAGGTCAACAGCGGTAACATCATACAGCCGCAGGGCAAGCTTCTGCCCACCTTGTCGCCGTAGTTCTTCCTTATGTTCGCTGGGGGTATCCCAGTAAGCGTAACCCCACTGCGGATCACGAGGCATGAGGACGATGCGGCTTTCGCCATAGCCCTCTGGCAGTTCGGGCAGTCCTTCATCGACCGATGCCAAGGCCCCGCTGCTGAGGTCGGTTTGCCCAACGTTATATTTAACCGCTTCCACATCAGCCTGGGCCTTGTCGTTAGATAATGCGGCTAAGGCTGCCAGACCAGCTCCGGCTGCCAGCGTTGCGCCTCCAACCACGTTCGCGTCTCCTGCTTGAATGGTTGGGATGCGGATCGAGTTCGACCGCGCCAGTGATAGCCAGTATCGATCTTCTGTGATGTAACCTACTTCGGCAAGGTAGTCGCGATCGGGCCGAACGGTGGTCGTATGTTGCGTGCTATTTTCTGCAACCGGAAACTCCTGAAAGCTTTGAGGGCGCTGCTCATTCAGGTTCAGCCCGGTGACATCGTACAGCCGTAGTTTCAGGATGCGCCCTCCTTGCTGACGCACTTCAGCTTTGTGAGCATCTGGTGCCTCCCATTCTGCAAACGCCTGGTAGTTATCTTGCGGAGCCAGGGTAATGCGGCTACGGGCGCTTCCTCCCCCGTTGCTTGCTAAACCTCCCAGTGCAGCCGCTCCAGCCGCAGCAGCCATGCCCCCTGCGACGATCGCGGCTCCTGGTACACCTTCTTTGGGTGGGATGACAGCAGGTAAAGGAGGTTCTACGGGGGGAACGGTATCCGTAGGTGATGCCACAGCGGGCGGTGCAACTACCGGCGGTGCAACTATCGGCGGTGCAACCGTGGGTGGCTCAATAACGGGTGGTGGGTCGATCTCCAGACTCTCTGCTTCTTCAGGAGCCGCTAGCCCAGTCAGCCCTGCTGCTCCAGCCCCCGCTGCCACTGTGCCTCCTGCGATCGCAGCATCCCCAGCAGAAACAGCCCCAGCGACAGGAGGCACCTCTGCTGGTGGGACAACGGGTGGAGTGGGTAGGCGATCGAGCGGTGTTGCAATACCAGGTGGCGTCACAGACGCAGGGGCTGCCCCACGACCCCTTAACCAGAGCCAGAGCGGGATGCCGATTAGAGGCAACAGTAACAACCACCAGGGCGATACGCCTTGGGGTTCAGTGCTTGCTGTGGGTGACACAGCCGCCGCGTCGGGATTAGTGGAAGCACTTGCTACAGGGCTAGGAGACGCAGATGGGCTAACAGGTGCTGGGCTGGTATCAGCCGCTGCTTGCGTGCCTGTTTCCCGTGCGGCTTCGATCATGGCCTGACTGCTGGATGCGGTTGCCACGCCCAAGAACGCAAGCACCCCAGGGCTAGGAGTCCCTTTATAAACGTATGACAGCGGTTGCGAGAAGGGGTAGCGCGGGTCATCTGGCAGCGTTTTGTGCATGGAGATGATGCGGACATCTTGACGATCGAGTACCTGATCGGCGATCGCATACCCAATGCCGTCTGTTCCTAACGCCTGAATCACTTCGCCAGTGCTGTCTTTCGTTGTTTGTTTTGCCGTCTCACCTGTCTTAAAGGGAGCTTTTTGGAAGACAGGATAGGGACGAAAGGCTTGACGTGTATCGCTGTAGTCAGGGCGATCGACAAAGCGAATGGAACCTGGAGTACCACCCAGTTCAGACCAATTCTTAATTTCGCCTCGAAAAATTCTGGCAAACTGCTCAAACGTAATGTTGCCAGTAAACGGGCTATTCGGCCCTACGATAATCGCAATCTTGTGACGCGCGATCGGCTTGGCGACCAGCCCTTGCTGCTTTTCTTGGGTTGTCAATGGGCGACCGATCGCCGCTAGATCGACCGTTCCATCTAAGAGTGCTTTCAAGGCCGCATCACTGCCTTCCTCGGCTAGGGTGATACTGGTACCGACATACTTCGCCTCATAGACTTTTTTCAGTGCCTGATTGATGGTCGCCATGCTGCTTGAGCCATCAATCTTGACCGTTGTGCCTTGAGGAATCACATTGGGTGAGGAGACTGACGGAGCCGATGATTGCGCTAGCACTGGATCAATAGCAAGTAGCGTTGCCAGGGGCCTAGAAGCCGTAAGCAGGGCTAAGAAGAGTACCAGACCGAGAATGGGAGTGTCTTTAGAAGGCGACGTTCGTTGCGGCATTGTGGTAAAAGCTTTTGGAACACTCTATATAAAGTCCCTGATTGGAAGCAGCCTAAAGCTAAAAGCAGCCTAAGCAACCCTAACTGAGGTTAACTTTTGCAAAGGACGAGCCAATTATACCGCCACCACGTCAGAGGTAAAGACAGGCGAGAAAACGAATTTTGCATAAGGTTATAACCTATACCGCTATATCCTCTCATACGAGGGGCTTTGGATGATTCAGCGCCCCCCAACTCGCCCGACCATCAAAAAGCTCGGTTTTTACGCACGTGCACGGTAGAGCTTCATCAATAATTCATTCTTTCTTGATGGAAAATTAGCCTAAGCACCAAAGGCATAGCGTATATTTAAGTTGTCTCAAGGCAAATTATCAGTACTTCTATACGTAAGCCCCTCCAGTTCTACCCGAATTGGGGGGTATTTTAATGCTCGAAGGCGCTTAGGCACCCTGCCGCTACACACTAGAGTCCATGCTTCATTCCAACTCAAACGTTGATGAGGGCTAATCAACATGACGAAACTGAAGATCAAAGCCTTCTCGACGGCTACGTAGACTGTAGTAAAGTACAGCTTTGGTTGCTTGCCAAAACGGCATTGTGATTGCATTGAGAAACAGGCTGAACGTCACTAAGAAGGTGTAACCGATGATTTGGCGAGCCAAAAAATCTAGCTGCAATGCTTGCAACACTAATCTTAAAAGCCGAAAACCGAAGATGTTGGCAACCAAATAAGAAAGTGGGCAAGTCAAAGCAAACACAATAGCAATAACGCCAAAGATAAAAAAGGATGATCCTTTAGTCAGGTTATGGCAGCGCTTAATGGCTCTCGTAGGCTTGTAATTACACTCTAGGCTGAGAGGAAGCTCTACAACAAAATAGCGCATGTAAAACGAAAGCGCTGCCACTATCCAGAGAAGATTTCCGCCCAGCCCGATCGCCAAACTAATTGGTTCTGCAACAGGATTAGCGGGATCTGGTTCTGACAGTGAAGGTAGTGAAACAGAAAAAATGATTGGCGCAAGTGCAATGATAACTCCAATGAGAAAAATGATTAGTATGAGGGCAATAAAGGCGACCGCAATAGCCATTAAAAGGATGAGAAGATTGGTGATTAATACACTCCATCCGTGTTCTTTAACTTGCTGTTGCAACGAAGCCGTTTGTTCTGGTGATTGAACTAAATCATAAAAGGATAACTGTGCCAGAAGCGCTGAGCGTGAGCAGAATTTAGCCCAACCGTAGATCGGGATTAGTAGCCATAGATGAGCCATTATCGCCATGCGTAAATAAGGCTTGAACCGCAAGAAATAGAGCCGCAACCCAGTGGTCACGATATTACCAATACTGGAAAGTTGCTGAGAGTTGAGCAGATTCGGATCAAGCATTTTACTAAAGCTGATTGCGGACTTTGAGTTGGAGGTAGCGATCGACCAACTGGTTACTGATTTGATCGGCAGGTGCATCCAACACCAGAACGCCTTTCTGCTTGAGTTTTGCCAGTGCTAATTGACGCTGTGAGAGCAGATCGAGGGCAACCGCGCGTGCGTATGTATCGGGAATATCAGCGGTAAAGGTGTTTGCTTGCACATCCACTTGAGGATCTCGCAGCGTGACACAAAAGGGGAGATGGCGTGGAGCTAGCCGTCCCATTGCTGCCAGCAGTTCGGTAGAAGCGGTGGCGTCAATCACTTCCGTCAACAGTACGACTAACGCACGACGGGTTTGGCGTATGGCAACGGTGGTGACGGCTCCTACATAGTCTGGTTCTAGCAAGGCTGGCTCGATCGGGGTTAAGCGCTCAATGATTTTGGGGAGTTGGGTTTGTCCGCGCTCTGGTGGTATCCAGGCGTGCATTTGACGATCGAACACGCCGATACCCACTCGATCGCCCCGATTTAAGCCTGTCAGCGCGAGTGATAATGCTGCATTCAAGCCCCAATCAAAGCGTGCCAGTCCTTTTACTTGAGCGGTCATCAACCGTCCGCGATCAAGCAAGATCAGCAGCGTTTGCTCTTGTTCGGGTTCTAAGACTCGCACCAAAACACGACTGCGGCGAGCGGTTGCTTTCCAGTCAATCAAGCGAGGGTCGTCCCCTATAGCATATTCGCGCAGTTCCGAAAACTCGGTACCAATGCCCTGCCGACGAGCACGACGAATACTTCCACTGGTTTGCAGCGTGAGGCGAATGGAGAGCGATCGCAGCCCAATCAGGTCAGGATACACCGCGACAGTCTGGCTCTGCGGCAATGTCCAGTTGTGCCATGCTAGCCTCCATGCTCCCAACTGGCGCACCTGAATATCACCCCAGGCATACTCGCCACGTTTCGCTGGAAACACCTGATACGTTAATTCTTCGCGGCTATGGGCAGGCAACGAGACGCTTAAAAGCTTTGTAGTAGTCGAGAATGCCTGCGGGTAGAAATCCCGAATTTGCAGCACAGCAGGTTGGTAACCCGTCTTTACCGTGAGCTGCACCGGGTTGTCGCGTCCGATCGACAGCCTCTCTAGGCGATCGCGCTCTACCACTGCACGATGAGACTTCACACGTCGCGCATCCACCACTGCCAACAGCAGCACCACCGCATCGAACCCCAACGTCAGCAGGATGGAAAACCCCAAAAATTGTGGGTTGATGACATCAGACCCGATCGCAGCCGCCCCCAGCCCGATCGCACTACCGAGCAACAGTAATTGATACACGCGGCGAGAAGGAACCATAAGCAGAGCCGTGATGTTGCGTCATCATCCTAACGCTGCGAGAGGGTGAGGGGAACGGTGGAAGCGGGGGAAGCCAGGGGAGCAGAGGGAGCAGGGAAGAATGGTTGTGAGTAGAGTTTTGATCATTGTACTAGGGCGTGGTTTAAAACCCTCGAAAGCCCCCCACCCCCAATTCTGGGGGCTTCCAAACAGGCTTCAAAGTCCCCCAATCTTGGGGGCTTAAAGCCCTTTGGGCATACAAGAAAAAGGGGCAGAAGCTTCAGCAACGAAGCGATTAGGAGTTTTAAAACACAGCCTAACCAGGTTGGAAGGCAGTCAGCAACCAGCCTCTACTGCCCTGCAACTTCCCCTTACCTCCCTTACTTCCTCTGCCTCTCCTGCCCTTGCCGCCCCTGCTTCCCCTGTGCTCCCTCTTCCTTTCTACACCGACGTGACATCCTGAATCAACACCTGATCACGTGGCACGCGGAATGCCTTGAGGGTTGAGAGCGTGCCACCTGGTTTGAGGATATCGCTTACAACTTTGAAGGTGCAGGTGAGGGCTTCGGGTGTCACTTCAACCAGGTTATAGCCGTGCGTTGCCGAGTTGAAGTACTGAATGTGTGGATTGCTGCCTCGGAGTACCTGCGTCAGAATGTCGATCGGTACCGATGGGGTGCCTGACGGTGAGTTTTGTTCGGCAAAGTTGGAGGACGTGGTGGAGCCAACAACAAATTCAACGCCGATCGGAGGGTCGGTAGGGCTGTCAAAGTTCACTCGTTGGTAGCCTGCAATGAACGTATGCAAATCGCCCGTGATGGTGACAAAGTTTTTGACTCCAGCCTCGCTGAGCGTTTTGAACAGCAGCGATCGCTCGACAGGGTAGCCATCCCACTGATCCAACGTGATGAATAAATCAGGAGTTGGCGACCCCAAAAGCTGCGTGGCAAACGCTGATAGCACTTTAAGCTGCATGGTGGTCACTTCGTTGCCCCAAATCTTCCAGGTGCGGGAAGACGTTGTGATTTGCTTGAGGAACCACTGGCGCTGCTTTAGCCCTAGCATGGTGCGATCGGGGGCATTGCGTCCTGGACAATCTGGCACAATGGTGCGCCTGCTAGAAAGATAGGTTTGGTTCTGTGCGGTCAGGTCGTCGCAGGGTGGCCCGTTGCGATAAAGGCGCTCATCCGTCATCACCAATTCCAGCAGTTTACCCACTTTGAACGATCGGTAAATTTGAATGGCCTCCAGGGGCTTTTCCGTTTCTTCAAAAGGCACGCTGGTGGCGGTATATTCTGCCCAGGCTTTAGTCGCAGTCTGACGCAACTCTGGCTTACGGAAAGGCACCTGATCGGGGGCATTCACCTTAAAGCAATCGTTGGCAAATTCATGGTCATCCCAGATGGTGATGAAGGCGAACTTCTCGCGAATGCTTTGCAGGTCTGGGTCACTGTTGTACGTCTGGTAGAGAAAACGGTAGTCTGCCAGGGTGGAAGCGGAGGGCTGACCACTGGGGAGGGCGATCGGTCTCACACCGCGTTGAAAGCTGGTATCGCCCACCGTTTCGTAGATATAGTCACCCAGAAAAACGATGAAATCAAGGTCTTCTCCTGCCAGGAACCGATAGGCGTTGTAGTAACCATTGGTGTAATCCTGACAGTTGATGTAGGCGAAGCGCACCTTGTCTAGGTCGGCATTGGGGGCAGGTAGGGTTTTGAAGCGGCCCGTCTGGCTGGCCGTCCCGTCGTAAAGGAAGCGGTAGTAGTAAGTGGTAGAGGGCTTTAGTTCATTGCGATCGAGGCTGATTTTAACCGTATAGTCCTTTGCTTTGTTGGTTTTGGCGACTCCGCGCAAAGTTGCGATCGCGCCAAAGCCAGCATCTTCAGACACCTCAAAGGCAACCCGCACCTGACGTGATGCCTGCGCTGCAAGCCGAGTCCACAAGGTAATCCCACGCGATCGAGGATCACCAGACGCCACGCTTTGAGGGAATAAATTGGTTGCTGCATTGACAGGCTCGACAGCAAACAGCTTGTCAATCTCTAATTGATCCAGCCCCAGTAATGCTGGAATTTCACGGCCTGCCCAAACCACCACACCCGCTGCCAGCGAATATTTCAGAAACGATCGTCTGTCCATGCCATTTTCCTCAAGTGCTCTCTTCCTGCCCTCTGTTGCACAGCCTCTAGATATGCCAAAATTACGTTACACAGTGACAACCGACAAGGGCAAGAGCTTTATTTCGATCAGTGCTATTGCTGACCAGACTACGTTGTCAGGTTTAAGCAGCCCTTAAGCGTGGTTTAAAGAAGACTAGCCACTTTGGGAAATTACCGAGCAGGATGAGGACAGAAGGCAGAAGGAGAAAGGCAAAAGGCAAAAGGGGAAGGGGCTGACCGCTGATAGCTGATAGCTGACCGCTAACTTAGCTCATAACTCCCCTGCTTTCTCTGCTCCCCTCACTCCTGTCCCGCCGATGGCTGTGTATTCAGGTACGACAAGAAGTCCTCCAGCTCATCGTCGGTGAGTTCACTGCGAGTTTTTTTGCCGTAGGTTTTTTGCAGGTAGGTGCTGCCCTGACGCTTGCTCCAGCCGATGCGATCGATCTCCACCCCAATCTGCGAGATCAACGAGGATAAATCTCTTGACGCGCTTTCAGATGTGCCAGCATCCGCAGGAGTCTCTTTGTTAGCGGTTGGTTTACGGGGTTTGCTTCTAGAGACTGGTGCCTCAGCGGCAGGAAGAGGCTCGTCAGTGGTAAGCGCGCGATCGGGTTCCTCTTCAACGAATGGTTCGGCTTCGTCATATGGAGCCTCGTCATACGGAGCCTGATCATACGGAGTCTCGTCGTCAGGACTATCATCTCGATCGAAGGGTGCTTCATCGTCTGGTACGTCCTCAAGCGGTGTCTGCCAACCCTCTAGCGCCCTTTCGGAACGATCAAGGGTTGGTACAGATGGGTCAACGGCTGGGGTGGAGAAGGACGCGTTTGGAAGGTGAGATAGCAGCGCTGGCTCGATCGTTAACGGGGGAAAAGTGGGCGGAGGGGGGATCGTTGCCTCATTACCTGCCAAGGCGATCGGAGGCACATCGCTTGGAGGTGCAACCTCATTGAACGTCGGCAGCGCTATGTCCGCTGGTGTTCGTGGCGTTGCTGGAGCATTGGCGTAGGGAAAGGGTAACGTAGTACTTGCTATCGGAACGGGCTGCACGTTTAGAGCGATACCCAGCAGTACTAACACCCGTAGCCGTGCCTGATCTTCTGCCTGTTCAACGGTCGTTGCGGCGGCTAAGCTCGTTGCTAGCGTCATATTGCCTAGCTGCACGATCGCCCGTACAACAAAGCGATCGGCATGAATTTGCACCAATTCAGTCAGTAGCCCACTGGCAGGATATCGGGTTTGTAATTGGGCAAAGAGTGTGGGTAGGTCTAGGGCTTCAGGCATGGCGACAGCAGGAGTTGAAGGAGGATGATAGATGGTTGGGGCGTAAGTAATGATAGAAAGCGATTTAAGCAAGTCAGTGCAGCTTGCTCAGCATAAGGTGTAGCAGTGCATCTTGAGACGTTTGAGGGTTCTTAGCTGATTGACTGATCAATCTTTTAGCCCACCCAGTACCAATCGACCGTTCCACGCTTGTTTCATTGTGACGATGTCTTGCAGCCGACTGTCAAGATTTTTTACCTGCGATAAGCTTGACAACTATACTTGTCTACAGAAGTGCCTGCGAACAATCTAGAATTTTTCCAGGTTGGCGTTGTGGACTTTATGTGCGATTACTTCATTGGAAAGCCCTAGACTCATTCGTACACATTTCGATCGCCAGACCAAGCGCATTCAGCGCGATGTTTTGCGTATGGGAGCGCTGGTAGAAAACTCTTTTTGGATGGCGCGTCAGGCATTGTTCGATCGTGACCTCGAAGCCCCAGCCAAAATTGCGCTGCAAGACAAACAAATTGATAAGCTTTACCGCCAGATCGAGCAAGACTGTGTGAGCCTCATTGCCCTTCAGGCTCCGGTGGCTCAAGATGTGCGGTTGCTCAGTGCCACCATGCAGCTTGTACGCGATTTAGAGCGCATCGGCGACTACGCCGAAGATTTGGGTGAAATTGCGATTCGGCTGTTTCCCTACTCGCCGCCTGCTTACATGGGACGGGTGCAGATGATGTGCGATCGCTGTCGCGCCATGCTAGCCATGAGCCTCGCCGCCCTTTCTGACCTGGATGCGGAATCAGGGTTGGAAATTAAAATCAAAGATGACGCGGTTGATTTGGATTACGAAACGCTATACGAGCTACTGGCACACCAACGCGATGTTCCCGGCATTGTAGAGCCGATCGTCCTCATGGTGCTCGTCATTCGCCACATGGAACGCATGGCAGACCACGCTACGAACATTGGCAAGCGCGTAGCGTATATTGTCACCGGGCAGCGGTAGAAAGGACGTCAAAAACGCTCTTCTCGATATTCCTTCCACTGGTCTTTTCAATCATTACGAAGCTGGATGTAATTATTGATACGGGTCTAAAAACTGAATCTTTTCTATCCAAAGAGTTACCTTCTTAAGCGTGGAAACGGTATAAACCGAATCAACTATTGTTAAAAAAGCGACCTTCAGCAGTCAGTAACCATTAACTCTCCAGTCGTCTATCATTCACCTCTGGCACCTCACGCCTCACCTCTTTCTGTCCGAAATACCAGAGCAGCGCCACCAATAGCACAGTCCCCGCTACGTATTTAAGCAAGTCAGGAATAGCTGGATTGGGTGAGAAAAAGCCTTCGATAAGACCCGCAATCACCAGCATGGGAACGATGCCGTATACCAGTTGAGCGGCCTGTGCGCCGTAGAGTTTGAGTGCCTCCGATCGTCGATATTCACCAGGAAACAACAGCGCTCTCGCAAGCAAAAAGCCTGCGCCACCTGCGAGAAAAATGGCTGGCAGTTCCAGTGCTCCGTGGGGAAACACGAAGGCCCAGAAGGGAAAGGCGAGATTATTTTGCCCGACAAGGGTGCCAACGGTGCCAATGAGCACACCATTGAGGAGCATGGCAAAAGTGGTGAAAAGCCCCCCTGTCATACCGCCTGCGACGGCTGCAAAGGACACCTTAATGTTGTTGATCATGATGTTGCTGGAGGCAAACGGCTCAATGCCCACGATCGACCCTGTCCAGAGTTCACCGCGATCGCGTACTTGCTCAATCATGCGTTGGGGAACAACCAGCGACAGAAAACTGGGGTCTCGCCATGACAGCCACCAGGACACTAACCCTGCGAACACAAACAGACCCGTTGCCAGAGCAATATAACCCCGCGACTGCTGCACGACGGCTGGAAAGCCCCAGCGGTAAAACGTCCCGATCGCCCGCCATTCCTGTCGGCGCGATCCTTGATAGATCTGGGAGTAGCCGCGAGTGGCAAGGGTTTGCAAATCTTGAACAACCAGGTCGCCAACGGCATGGGTGCGCGCGCGTGCCAGGTCAGCGGCGGTCGATCGATACAGGCTAGCAAGTTGGCGAATTTCATTGGCATCGAGCGCCTTCCAGCCCTGTTTTTCGGCTTTTTTAAGCAAGGTATCCAGTTCTTTCCAACTCGGCTGTCGCCGTGCTAGCCAGCGCTGTATGTTCATAATCTGTGATATTTCCTGGGAACCAAAGAAACGTAGTTTAGAATCGCGTCAACATCTATGCGCTGAATAGCCAAAGTGTAGCTCATGGCTTCTCCCTCCAATTCACATGGTTCCATCCAATCACTCAGTGTCGGTAACGTTGTCACTGCCGGGTTTCGGCTGTATGGTGCAAACTTCAAGCAGTACATTAGAATTGCCCTGATTGGTACATTGTGGGGGCTGTTGTGGTTTGTTGCTCTAGTGCTTGCAATAATTTTTTCCGTGGCATCGCGAAATTATCACATCCCTTGGTGGTTGAGCGTTCCAGTGCTGATTGGTGTATGCCTATACCCAATTGCAAAATATCTGGCAAACTCAGCGCTCATCGCACGGCTGGCATTTGGTGAACTGACTAACCAGCCAGAGACAGTAGGTGAAGCTCGTCGCTATATTAAAGCACGCATGTGGAGCTTTCTAGGTACAGGTCTGCTGTTGTGGTTTATTAACACCGTTATCTTAATCGCGTTCTTTCTTGTTTTGGCATTAGTCGTTGTTGGTTTCCTAAACTTCGCTGGAGGCTCGCAGTTTCTTCAGAACCCGTCGCCAGCGATGTTTCCCGCCTATGCCAGTATTTTTGGACGCGCTGGACTGTTGGCTTTAGTCTTGATCCTAGCCTTTTTAGGTTTTCTCCTTTTATTTCATGCCCGACTAGTTGCGACTGAACTGCCCTTGGCAATAGAACCTAAAGTGACAGCTATCAGTACGATCGGTCGTATGTGGTCACTTACCGAGGGCAATGGCTGGCGGATTGCCTTAATTCTTTTTGTGACCTTACTAATCACACTCCCCATACTCATATTAGTGCGGCTGCTTTCGGGTACGGGGTCGACAACTATACCAACATCCAAGCTTGCTGCTTACTCTTCCAATTATTTCTTACGCTCCGCCTTCATTAGCTTTGTACTAAACTTCACCCTCTCTACAGTGATGCTGCCGCTATGGCAGGCGATCAAAGCTGTGATCTACTACGATCTGCGGAGTCGCCGTGAGGGGTTAGGGCTACAGTTACGCGATCGGGGCGCTCAAAGCTAACCGTACCATGCATTTCTTCAACCGCGTTTCGCTATCCACACCAGAAAGTGTCGAGCTAGAGTTTACACTGGCAGGCATTGGTAATCGCACGCTGGCGCTCATCATCGATTACCACATTCTAGGCGCTTTGGTGGTTGTTTTTTGGGTGCTTTGGGGGGTGTTTACATTAGGGCTGCTGCGCTATTTGGAGAGGAGTAATGCTAACTATGCAGCTCTTCCCATCTGGCTACTGGCGATCGCTCTTCTTATCAATTTTATGCTCTTCACAGGCTACTTCACGTTCTTTGAAGTGCTCTGGCAAGGTCAAACCCCCGGCAAACGTTTCACTAAAATTCGCGTGATTCGCGACAGTGGCAGACCGATCGGGCTGTCTCAGGCGGCTCTGCGATCACTACTACGCCCGATCGACGACTTCTGCTTTGTTGGAGTCTTCTTTATTCTGCTTGGCAAGCAAGAGAAACGGTTAGGCGATTGGGCAGCCGGAACGCTCGTGATTCAGGAACAACGGGGCGATCGCAAAGCCACTTTAACGATTTCTGACCGGGCAAAGCAACTGGCGATCGAGTTGCCCAAATTAGCCGATCTAAGCCAATTGCTACCCGATGACTTTGCCGTGGTGCGTACCTACCTGCAACGTCGGCGCACAATGGATGCCAGAGCCAGAAACGATCTCAGCTTGAGCTTGGCACGGCAACTCCGCACCCTCATTGGACTCGAAACCATTCCACCCGACACCACCGCTGAGCAATTTCTCGAAGCGGTCTATGAGGCGTATCAGCATTTGAGGGGCAAGGATGAAGGCTAGAAGTTTTGAGTGAAGTCAGTGGTCAGACATCGTGGGGAATAAGGAGTGGGGAGTGGGGAGAGTTCTGAGTGTCGAGTTTTGAGTTTTAAGTTGATGTTGCTTCTGCCTTTAGTTTTGAGCTATCAGCCGTCAGCCATCAGCTTTTTAGCCTTTAGCCCTCATCCCTCATCCCTCTGCCTTTAACCGACTCCCGACCCCTTCTGCCCTTAGCCTTCTACCTCCTATCCTCTGCCTCCACTCCCAACAGTACGCTAATGTAGAAACTGCCCCCTTGCCTCGGTGCCTGTAGATAATCTGTGTTGCCCTTTAGACTTTCAAACGCTTCACTTCTTTTGGTTGCCTGCCTGCTGCTACCGCTAGTAGGTTGTGCCAATAGCCCAGTGGGTGAATCACTACAAAAATCCTTTGCAGCCGACCCAAAGCTGGAAGCAAGTGCTTCACCTGAGCCATCGGCAACGCCTGCGGTCTCTACAACGCCACAGCCTTCTGTACTAGCAAGTGAATCGCCCGCTCCCATTTTGAGTCCGTCTGCTACACCATCGCCTTTCGCTCCTCAGCCTGGAGGCGCAGGCATTCCTGATCTTTCAGACAGCACGGTGGTTGGAGCGTCAGGCAGTTCGGACGGTGGCACGAAGCCGATCGTAACTTCAGGTGATGCAAATAACGGGCAAGCTCAAGCAGCACCTGCGACGATCGACTTTACGGATCTCAACAAAACGCCGAAAGAACTCCAGCAATACGTTTCCGATCTGGCAAAGCTAGGGGTTCTGACCCCAGCTACCGATGGCACTAAAGCCACTCAAAATAAAGACAGCACCCTGTTTTCACCAAACAAAGTCATGACTCGTCGGGAATATGTGCGCTGGTTAGTGGCGGCGAACAATCGACTTTATGCCAGCCAACCAGCCAAACAGATTCGACTCAGTACCGACACCGCTCAGCCTGTTTTTCAAGATGTATCCCGCACTGATCCAGATTTCCCGCCCATTCAAGGGTTAGCGGAAGCTGGTCTGATTCCCAGTCCGCTGTCGGGTGACAGTACCACCGTCACGTTCCGTCCCGATGCCCCCCTCACACGCGAAAACCTCATTCTGTGGAAGGTGCCTGCCGATACTCGTCAAGCCCTGCCTACCGCGAGCCTGGATGCGATTAAGCAAACCTGGGGCTTTCAAGACGCTGCCCGCATTAATCCCAAAGCACAACGGGCTGTGTTAGCTGATTTTCAAAATGGCGATGCAGCCAACATTCGTCGCGCGTTTGGCTATACGACGCTGTTTCAACCAAAGAAAGCGGTCACTCGCGCGGAAGCGGCGGCAGCTCTTTGGTATTTCGGCTATCAGGGCGATGGTCAATCGGCTCAAGAAGCGCTGAAGACGGCGAATACTTCGCCGAGTGCGTCACCTTAGCGCGATCACGCTGGCAGAGGTTGCAAGGTTGCTTGAGAAAGCACGATCGCTCAAAACGTATGACTATATCACTACCGACAACAGGTTACGACTTCGATCGCTTGTAATAGTTGCTCTTTGATATTCATACGGCCTTGCTCTTGCTCCGCTCTTACAGCCGTCATTATTTGCATTTCCTACAACCCTACACCACATGTCCTGTTTAGCGATGTGTCAACACCAATGGCAATACTCTAGTTCGCATCGCTATGAGCGGAGGAGAATGCATGACAGAAATTGGGGCTGTCGATGTGATGGGAAGCCGCAGCGTTTAGCGTTTGAGGGTATAAAAGTGGGGGAGTGAGTGGGAGGTGCCCACCCTACCCGCTTCTGTCTACAGGTTACATTCCACAAGTCTGGACATGCGAGTAGAGAGCACTACATTGGGCGAGCGTACCTCAAACAGAAATGGTCTTGTTTGAAATAGGAATGCTCTAACTTGAGGCAGGAATGGTCTCACTTCAAGTACGATC
The DNA here is from genome assembly GCA_019358945.1 of Stenomitos rutilans HA7619-LM2. Classification (GTDB taxonomy): domain Bacteria; phylum Cyanobacteriota; class Cyanobacteriia; order Leptolyngbyales; family Leptolyngbyaceae; genus Stenomitos; species Stenomitos rutilans. The sequence goes on from JAHHIE010000029.1 coordinate 35,949, forward strand.
GCGCTCAACCAAAACCTTCGAGATTTACATACTTGATGCTCAACAGAGACGCTACTTGAGCAAAATTCCGAGGTTTGTGATTAAAACTGCACTTTGAACAGTTGAAAGAGTTCTCCCGGCAGCGTCTTCCCAATTTTGCCGCCCGCTGTGTGGATGGTTTTCTGCCAATCGACGATCGGCTCTAGAAACACTTCCGCGCCCAGGTACATTTCCAGAATGGCCCAGTTTTCAGCCAACGGTGTTTCAGGGTCGAGTACATCGAAAACGAAGATACCACCAGGCTTTAAGACGCGCTTCACCTCGGCAAGGACAGCTGCCCAGTAATCGAGGGGGTAGTAGCAACTCACACCCGTGGCGATCACCAGATCAAACTGCTTCGCCTCATATTGCAACTGATGTGCGCCGCCCAATGCCACACCCTTAAACAATTTTGAGTTGAGTTGCGGTCCTCGTGCCGTTAAAATGTCGCGGGCGACGTCACTAACCTCCTGCCCATAGAAGAGCGCTTCCCATTCACGCCACGGGTAGATCAAAAAGCTCACCCCGCAGCCAATATCCAGACAGTGCTGATTTTTCTTAGGCTTGGCAAGCTCCCAAAAGGGTGACGCCAGCTTGGTTTGCAGCGAACCCGATGCGCGCTCTCGAAAAATTGGCATGGCCTCTACTTCTTCGGGCAAATCAAACGGTTCACCCCGATACTCGCGGTTAAAGCGTACTGTTACAGAAGCAATCTGGCTTTGCCAATCCTGAGTGGGACTTAGTTCGCTGAAATAGCTGCTGCTAGAGAAGGCTCCTTGAGACTCAGATCCGTGCTTTTTTGCCATGCTCAGACTCGTTCCTCTAGCAACAGTTATTAGCTTGGTTGGCTACTAGCTATCAGCTTAAAGCCGCTCCTAGCTCCATTCTCTTAGCAACCGTGTAGTTTATCTATCAGCAATGAAGTTTTACTGACAATGCTAATGGCTGACGGCTGACCGCTGACAACTACTAGCTGATTTCATCAACGTCCTGTCAGTGCTCGGTTAAAGTTCTGACGATAGGACTTGTTGAAGATAAAGATAGGCCATAGTAGCGCTAGATAAACACGGCCACTGCTGAAATTGGTGCGGTTGAAGCCAGTCCAAAATTTCCAGATGCCAGCAACATAGGCACCTCCTAGCAGAATGACGAGCAGTGTACTCATTGGTTTGATCCTTAATTGACTGAAAAAAACGAGTGACTAACAACGCAGGCTACAACTGAAGCTACATCCATGAGCTTGTTCGCTCCGGATGCATTCGCTCTCGACACTTGGCTCAATGGCAACCCAACCAAGTAACTCTCTCTAAGCGTAGGGTAACGAACCGAGTTAAACCTGCTCGATGGAGTAACCTCAGCATAACGGTTCCTAGATTTCTACGCGTTAAGCCATCAGTTGGGCAACCCTCAGACACAGAGGCTTGAGGCTAGTAGCCCGTCAAAGTTGACACGCTACCAGTGGTCTTTAAAGCTGGTTCTATCCTAGCTTGCAGCGTAAGGGCGATCGCAGAACACACGAGCTTCGCCGCTATGACGCGCAGAATTTTCCATCAATGCTCTTGATAGATGTCGGAATCGTCTTTAACGTATGACACTAGAAGAAGATGGTGAAAAGAGAGGGGCAAGGGACGCAGGGAAAGCAACGGAAGAACATGCAGAAGGCAAGAAAGAAACGGCAAAAGGTAAACACTAACGACTGCTGATAACCGCCTTAATTCAACACTCAGAACTCTCTCCGCTTCCCCTCCCCCTCCGGCTCTTACCTTCTACCCCGCTCTTACCCTTGCAAATCACCCCCCTTCTCAAGACGCTTAAACAGGATGATGACGTATGCGAGCAGTTTTAATGGCGGGAGGTTCTGGAACACGGCTGCGTCCGCTGACGTGCGACCTACCCAAGCCGATGGTGCCAGTCCTAAACCGTCCGATCGCGGAACATATCCTCAATCTGTTGAAGCGCCATCGCATTACAGAAATCATCGCTACGCTGCACTATCTGCCGGACGTAATGCGCGACTACTTTCAGGATGGCGGTGACTTTGGCGTGCAGATGACCTATGCCGTTGAGGAAGACCAACCGCTTGGCACCGCAGGCTGTGTGAAGAATATTGCGGAGTTGCTGGATGATACGTTTCTCGTTGTGAGCGGTGACAGCATTACTGATTTTGACCTGACGGCTGCTATTCGGTTTCACAAGCAGCGTCGGGCTAAAGCAACGTTAATCTTAACGCGTGTTCACAATCCGATCGAGTTTGGAGTGGTCATTACTGACGGGGACGATCGCATCCGACGCTTTCTCGAAAAGCCCTCTACCAGCGAAGTCTTTTCAGATACGGTAAACACAGGCACGTACATTCTTGAACCAGAAGTCCTGGACTATCTGCTACCCAACCAGGAAGCAGATTTCTCGAAAGACCTTTTTCCATTGCTGCTGGAGAAAAATGAGCCGATGTTTGGCTATATTGCCGAAGGCTACTGGTGCGATGTGGGGCATTTAGATACGTATCGCGATGCTCAGTACGATGGTTTAGAGCGGAGAGTGAAGCTGGACATTGCTTATGAAGAGCGATCGCCCGGTTTATGGGTGGGACAAAACACCTACCTTGACCCAACGGCCAAAATTGAAACGCCTGCCATGATTGGTAGCAACTGCCGCATTGGTGCGCGCGTTCAAATCGATGGCGGTACGGTGATTGGAGATAACGTGACGATCGGAGCCGATGCGGATCTCAAGCGTCCCATTATTCTCAACGGTGCCATCATTGGTGAAGAAGCGCATCTGCGAGCCTGCGTGATTGCACGTGGTACACGGGTCGATCGTCGTGCCCATGTGCTGGAAGGTGCAGTCGTAGGGCCGCTGTCTACGATCGGCGAAGAAGCGCAGGTGAGTCCAGGGGTACGAGTCTGGCCCAGCAAGCGGGTTGAGTCTGGTGCCACGCTCAACATCAACCTGATTTGGGGACATGCGGCCTATCGCAATCTTTTTGGGCAGCGTGGGGTCTCCGGTTTAGCCAATATCGACATTACGCCAGAGTTCGCCGTCAAGCTAGGTGCGGCCTACGGTTCGACGCTGAAGCCTGGTGCCCATGTTGCCGTTTCGCGGGATCAACGCAGCATTTCGCGGATGGTGTCGCGATCGCTCATTGCGGGTCTCATGTCGGTGGGCGTGAACGTTCAAAACCTGGAAGCCACGGCGATCCCATTAGCGCGCACGATCGTACCTACGCTGTCGATCGCGGGGGGCATTCACGTCCGCATGCATCCCGATCGGGCCGACCATATTTTGATTGAGTTCTTTGAAGACAATGGCATCAACATTTCCAAAGCCCGCGAGAAGAAAATTGAAGGGGCTTACTTTAAGGAAGACTTTCGCCGTGCCCAGATTCAAGAAATTGGCAACGTCGTCTATGCCAATCAGGTGGTCGATATCTACAGCACCTGCTTTGAAAAGCACCTGAACATCCCAGCTATTCAGCACAGCAGTTCTAAAGTGGTGATTGATTATGCCTATGCGGTGTCGGGAGCGGTGCTGCCCCAACTTCTCGCTAAATTTGGTTGCGATGCGGTGGTATTGAATGCCAGCCTGAGCCATACGGCTCCTAACCTTGCCGATCGGGAAGTGTTGCTGAGCCAGCTAGGGCATGTGGTCGAAGCGCTCAAAGCCAACTTCGGCGTGCAGGTGTCTGCAAACGGCGAGCAGCTCATTCTGGTCGATGAAGCAGGCAGCGCCATTCGGGGCGAAGTTCTCACCGCGCTTATGGCCGATATGCTGCTGGTGCATCATCCCAGAGGCACGATCGTGGTGCCCGTCAATGCCTCCAGCGCCGTGGAGCAAATTGCCCATCGCCATGATGGTAGAGTCGTTCGCACAAAGGCAAATCCAACAGCACTTATGGAAGCCTGTCACGCCAGTCCTAACGTGATTTTGGGCGGCAGTGGGGATATGGGCTTCATTTTTCCACAACTGCATCCCGGCTTCGATGCCATGTTCTGCATTGCCAAACTGATTGAAATGCTGACCATTCAGGAGCGATCGCTCGGTCAAATTCGCGCCGATCTGCCCCGTGTTTGCCACAAAACCTGTATTGTACGCTGCCCCTGGACGGCAAAGGGGGCTTTGATGCGGCATTTAGTAGAAACTCATCCGATCGACAGCCTGGAACTGGTCGATGGCGTGAAGATCTTCAACCATCAGCACAATAGCTGGGTGCTCATCCTGCCCGATGCTGGAGAGCCTGTCGTACACATTTACGCCAATAGCAACGATCGTGGATGGGTAGACGAAACCCTGCGTGAATATCGCTTGCGCGTACAAGACTTTGTCGATCAACACCAGGGGGCAGAAGCCGCGAAAGCAGAAAGCCCGTACTAAAATAGAATATTGGTTTTTAGTTGTTAGTTTTTAGTCTGAGTACTGGACTGGTGATGCGGCATGGTGAGCAGTAAAGTGCGAAGCCGCAAATTCAACGTCAAAACGCGGAGTTTGCATTTCACTAATGGCAACTGCCTCTCTAACAACCAACAACCAACAACTAACAACTTTTTTAGGAATGTTCCATGAATAGCTGCATCTTGATGGCAGAAATCGTTCAGGCTCCCGAACTGCGGTATACATCCGATACCCAAACGCCGATCGCTGAAATGTTCGTTGAGTTTCCGGGTTTGCGTGCCGAAGATCCTCCTTCACGGCTGAAAGTGGTGGGGTGGGGCAACCTGGCGCAGGAGATTCAAGAGCGCTTTCACCAGGGCGATCGTGTGGTGATTGAAGGAAGCTTGCGAATGAATACGGTCGATCGTCCGGAAGGCTTTAAAGAAAAACGCGCCGAATTGACGGCTCAGCGTATTCACAGCCTTGGTGCAGATACGGCTCTTGAAGCATCGACCGCGTTACCAACCGCTGGTACCAACACGCCAGCCGCCAAACCTAATTCCACCACACCCACTACGAAACCATCATCCACACCCACGGCCAAAGCGAAAGCAGGTAAGTTCCAGTCTGAACCTGCAACGGCGCCTTCAGAAGCCGATTTTGACGATATTCCCTTCTAAAAAAGACCTCAGGCCGCGAGACGTTAAGTCAGGTCAAGCAGTAAGGTGATTTTGCGATACGCTGAGCAACCGACCAAGGATTTATAAAAGCTCCTTCAGAAAGCTAGAGACTTCATCTTCCCAGCAGGGTTCTGGTAGCAGTGAGATCAGCCGTTGGCTAATGTCTGCTTCGATCACAGACATATCGTCTCGCAGAAAAAACTCAGACAGCACCGTGAGATCTCGTGTCCTCAACGGCGATAATGGTGCAGCAAAGGAGCATAAATCGCTTAGCTCCCTTGCACTCACATCCGGCAGCGTTGCTAGAGAACGTCTGCTCCACGATCGCGTGTACAATCGTTGCGGCGCTTTGAGTGTGGCGGCTTGGCGCAAAGCATACAGTCCATCCAGATCAAGATTTTGGGACGAAGGCTGTGACCATGTAGTGTGACGTAAGGTTTGTGGTGTGCCTAGATTGGGTGCTTTGGCAATCTGCGTGTCTCTGGAGGGTGTAGAGGTTTCAGCGTGAAGACGAAGGCTGCTTGAAGCCAACTCATCCTTAAGCTGAGACGTTGCATGATAGCTCTCAGCCAGCGCTTCTAAGGACGAGGTTGCGACTCGACTGTCCTCAATATCGAGGCTCTCTAATGAACGGTCAGGCGGCAATGAGTGCATGGGTAGAGAGGAACCGCTGTCCCCTGGCGAAGTAAGCAACATAGGTAGATCCCAAAATAATCTGCCGCTATAAGGCGAAAACGAGCAACTGTGTCATCACTGCTCGGTTCAATCACGTCATGCACCCCTTACAAACAAATCCGCCTCAAAAGCTTTCTGGTAGATGCACTGAATGTAATCCCTTTTCTCCTGTGCCATCCTTGCCAGATGTCGCACTGTCAAACGACAGCATAAGAAGCACTCGCTATCCAACCTTGCCTATACCTGGGAATGATCCCCAACCTTCTGGCGGCTTTTACAAGTAGGACTTACGCATTTGCCCCAAAAACCCCAATGCTGGAGGCTTTAATTGGCTCGGTTCCCCCAGCATTGGGGGCTAGGGGGCGAAAGATGATCGCTTTTGCGTAAGTCCTAACAAGATTAAGCGTGCCATCCAACGTTCATTCTCCAACGTTCATTCAGACAGCGGCTGAAGCAAGACAGAATTGCGTTGTGATCAATATCACAACATTTACTATAGCGGTTCTTTAGGGCATTCACTACCTACTACAGTCTCGTCCAGCAGCGAAATGCACGTTACTAGCAGGGTGGGCTTGCGACCATATCGGAATTGTGCCCTGCGGTGACTGAATACTGAAATTTTGTTGAAGTTTTGCTGACTGCGAGAAGCATTGTTAGTGAGAGTAACGCCTTCGACTAGGGTTAGTTGTTCTGGCTAGGGCACGGATCATAAAAGCGATCGTGTGCATATCAGTCTTCTAGGGATACAGCGGAGGTTACATTCATTCGAGCAGCGTCGATCGTCCAGATGCCTGCGCTAATTAATTTGCACTCAACTATTCAGGAGAAACTGCTGGAATGTCTACAGTCCTCCGCGCCCAGCACTTGGCATCTAATACTTTCTATAGCGATAAGCTCTTAGCATTGGGGCCAAACTTTAGACGTGGCCTGTTGCCGTGCTACTGGGCCACGCCGTTTAAAGCGTAACAATGATCCAGTAATCGTGCGGTTATGTCTCGATACTGGGCATTTTAAGGTAGAAGCAAAGCTTTATCTATGACAGCTCTATGGCAGCGTTTCTGTCCCTCTTTGCATTTCAAATGACCTGATCCTGATCACTAACCGCTCTTCTCCTGCGGGTACACCCGACCCATCTAACAAACCTCTCATTCTTTGAGAGTGGAGCGTTTTGGTCTCACCGCTTACTTTGGAACTAGCTATGCTCGACTCACACTCATTGGCTGAATACTCTTCGCAGGTGTTAAATGCTTCTGGCAACACCGAACTGGAGCAGCGCTTGGGGCTGTACCGCGTTTTCCTGAAGCTCTATGAGCATCACCGAAGCCTTTTGGATGAAATTCTAGATCTAGAAAATACTGGCATTAAGTCACGGAAACAAGTGGCTTTGCAGTATATCCAGGGAGTGGTGCAGGGGCAAAAAGTCTATGTGATCACGAATCTCCTAAACGGCAAGACGCGATCGGTGCTGCAACCGCAGAACATTTGGGTGATTGGTCGCGATCGCAAAATGGCGTTACCTATTCAAGACAAACGGCTCTCTCGTCGTCACGCGGCCATTCAGCACATAGACGAGCAAGGCTTTTATCTAATTGACTTCAACAGCACGAATGGCTCCTTTGTCAACGGCGAACCTGTGCGGCATTGCACCTTGCTCAAAGATGGCGACCAAATTCGCTTGGGCAGTTTGGCGTTTACCTTCTTCATCTGCCACGCCCCTAAAACGGCTGAAGCAATAACAGAGGATATCGTGAATCAGATTAATGCGGCTCGACATGCCTGTGCCAGCGCCGAAGACTTAACCGTTACAGAGACAGGAGCGCCATCTACCGTTCCAGACTGGGATACACCGCTCTCCGCTGATGGCAAAGACACATCTATGTTCTTAAGACCAACGATGTCCGGTAGTGAAGTGATCCCAGAGCAAGCCGCTTATCCCATTAGTATGAAGCAGCAGGCAGACATTTTAGATCGCTTTATGCAGCGAAACGCGGCTGATCACCACAACTAGGCTAGTGGTCTGTCAAGACTTATTTTGTGAGTTTCTCACTTACAAAATAACAACCTTCACTAAACCCAAAGCACAAAATCAAAACTGACGAACCACTAGTTTGGAGTGGCAAAAACGGTTGTTCATGGTGGAAGCGCTTCAGGATCAGCCAAATATTGACTAGCGGCTGATCCCGTAGAGCGTTTCTAAACCAACTTTCTCTAGAGTTGAGCGTCTGGTTTATTCGTCATCGTCAAGCAATTCATCATCCTCATCTTCAACCTCTGCCGCTGCCACAGAGTTGGCCGAAACCACAGCACCAATTTCTAGCTTGTGGCGCACTTCTTGCTCAACTTTCTGGGCCACTTCAGGCTTCTCTTCCATATATTTGATGGCGTTATCGCGCCCCTGGCTAATATTTTCGCCACCGTAGCTGTACCAGGCTCCTTTGCGGACGAGTACGCCCGTTTCTTCTGCCAGGTCAACCAAACAGCCGAGGGTTGAGATTCCTTTGCCAAAAATCACATCAAACTCAGCAATGCGGAAGGGGGGCGCAACTTTATTTTTAGCCACCTTAACCTTGACGCGAATGCCGTATTCTTCAGTCCCTTTCTTAAGGGTTTGAATGCGGCGCGTATCCAGGCGCACAGAGGCATAGAACTTAAGCGCTTGTCCCCCTGTAGTGGTTTCGGGGCTGCCGTAGGTCACGCCAATTTTTTGGCGCAACTGGTTGATGAAAATGACGGTGCAGCCCGATTTGCCCATATTGCCCGCAATTTTACGTAACGCTTGACTCATTAAACGGGCTTGCAACCCAACGTGAGAATCGCCCATTTCGCCTTCAATTTCGGCGCGAGGTACCAAGGCGGCCACGGAGTCTACCACGATGACTTCGATCGCGGACGATCGCACCAATTGATCGACAATTTCGAGTGCCGCTTCACCTGTATCGGGCTGTGAGATCAGGAGATTGTCGATGTCTACTCCCAAAGCTTTGGCGTAGATGGGATCAAGCGCATGTTCTGCATCCACAAACGCTGCAATACCACCTGCTTTTTGGACTTCTGCCAGTGCATGGAGCGCTAGAGTCGTTTTGCTAGAGCTTTCAGGCCCGTAGATCTCAATCACACGACCTTTGGGCAGCCCACCTCCCAGTGCCAAATCCAGCGTTAGCGCTCCGGTAGGGATTGTTTCAACCTTCATCCGAGTCGCATCGCCCAGGCGCATAATTGTGCCTTTGCCAAAGTTACGCTCAATCTGAGTCAGAACGAGATTTAAGGCTTTGTTTTTATCAGAGTTGTCAGTTTTAGTAGCCATGAGCGCCTCAATGGAGAAAATTCAGTAGGTGAGTAGACAGAACGTACAGACTTGAAACAGTGAGGTGTAAACCGTTTTAGAGGATTTGACTTGAAGAGAGGTCGCGTCTTAGCGAGGCCGCCGCAAATGGTTGAATTGAATGCGATTAAGTGTTAAAGGCATTCTATTCTAAGCCACTGACTCCGAACGGATCATCTCGTTATGGCAACACCTCAGGATCAAACGCGACACCCCGTTCAATGGTTACGGAGCAGAGTAGGGACTTGCGTAAAGTCACACCAGCGAAAAAGCACTGCAATTGCTGATGGCGCACCGAGAGTATGAACAATTTAATAAAGTCTCGCTAATCTAGAGATGGTCGATCGTCCTAACGCCTTCTACGTTTCACCAGCGACAATGCTTTTACCGCACCTGGCAGTTGCGTGATCAGGATTGCAGCGAACGCTTGGTGGTATCGCCACCTCATTCAAGTTACATAAGTTACATACGATGACCTCCTATTTGCCTCACTTATTGGTTCCCGATACAGCACTGTCTGTAGCAGGTTTAACGGCTTATATTCAGGCATTGTTGGAACAAGACAATCAACTGAGCCAGATCTGGGTGACAGGGGAAGTTTCCAGCGCGACCCGTTATCGTAGCGGACTATTTTTTACCCTTCAAGACCCGGATGCCAAGGCCGCCATCAGTTGTGTCGTGTGGAACAGTCAATTAGACAGACTGACAACTCTGCCCGTTCAAGGAGAACAACTCATCATCCTGGGGCGCATCCACCTTCACCCCCAGCGGGGACAGTATCAACTCATTGTTTGGCAAGCCTTACCAGCAGGTGAAGGGCTACGAGCCTTACGGTATCGTCAGCTACGGCTTCGCCTCGAAACGGAAGGGTTGTTTGACCCTGCACGCAAACGCGCGTTGCCCATTCATCCCCAAGCGGTGGCGGTGGTCACCTCACCGCAAGCAGCAGCTTGGGGCGATATTCAACGCACGTTGAGACGGCGATATGCGGGTTTGCATGTGTTGTTTTCTCCAGCGTTAGTGCAGGGTGAACAGGCTCCAGCCTCGATCGTCAATGCCATCCAGCGAGTGGAGCGAGACGGTAGAGCGGATGTACTAATTCTATCACGTGGTGGCGGTGCGATCGAAGATATGGCGTGCTTTAATGACGAACGGGTCGTGCGAGCGATCGCAGATTGTGCGATCCCCATCATTGCGGGTATTGGGCATCAACGCGATGAAGCGTTAGCCGATTTGGCGGCTGATGTCTGCGCTCATACCCCTACCGCCGCCGCAGAACAAGCGGTACCCCAGTTAGTGGTTCTGCACACTGCGCATCAGGAGCGCGTGTTGACGCTCAAAGCCGCGATTCATGCTCGCCTAGAAACCGCCTATGAGCAACAGCGACGGTTGGGCGATCGACTGCATAAACTGCGTCTCGATCGTAAGCTTCAGCAAGAGCACCAAAAGCTTCACTGGATGCGTCAACGTCTGGTGCAGGGCAGCGCACTGCAAATTCAGCAGGCAACCTACCACTGTCAAGCACTTCAGCAAAAGCTTGCTACACTCGACCCAGCAGCCGTGCTAAAACGGGGCTATGCAGTGGCGCGTGATGTAGACGGACGAGTCGTGCGTGCTGCTGAAACAGTGACTCCTGGTGAAACATTGCATCTCCAACTCGCTCAGGGGCAACTAACAGTCAAGGTCACAGCTGTCTTGCCGCCATTGCCCAACGTTGAGCAATTGTGATAGGTATAGACTATGAGACACGAAAGACATGCAAGCGGGGTAGACGTTTCATTCCTTTGCCGTGAGCATTCATCAAGCCTCTATACAACGTTACGCAAGCCATCAAATGAGTGATGTCGATCGCAATCTGTCTGTAGGCATGCCGTCACCCGGTTGGAGCTATGAGGAAGCGGTACGGCAGGTAGAAGCGATTATGGCGCGCATTGAGTCAGGCGAACTAGAACTGGCGGACGTGTTTGACCAGTTCACGGCTGCCGTCAGCTACCTGAGCGAATGCGAACGGTTTTTGTCCCAGCGTCAACAACAAATGGATTTGTTAATTGAGACCTTGACTGACGACCCGGAGTAAGGTCGGTTGATGGTCAAGCACGGCGCGTCTGAGCTAGCACTCGTGAATGCTGCACGATCGATGTGCTATCTGCAATACATTTTCAACGGTTGCGTTCGAGTAAACTTTGGTTAAGTTAATAACTCAATAACCATCCATATTGATTGATAGCCATGTTAGTTTTTAGCACTAGTATAGGGATTTTTCATAGCTTAGGTTGGCACGATTAATCATTGCTAATCTACTAATTATTACAGGTTAAAACTTCTAGAAATGATTATTTCACTCATATGAAAACGTCAAAAATTCTTCATCAGTGGGCTTTAATTCTTTCCTGGGACGGATTCCTCAGCTTTGGAATCGCTTTACATTGTGGCTTAAGCGATTTCTCCTTGCCTGTGGAAGCGAACTTGCTTTAGTTTCTCGAATAACGCTAGGCAAGGAAACTTTATCGCACTTCATTCGTCACAGGCTATAGCATCAGCATGTAACGAGCCTGAAACGTTCAAACTTTATAAGGGCTGTTGTTTATGAGCTTTTCAATTCAGGTCATTCAGCCGTCTAATTTCCTCAGTACGGCTGCTATCAATCTTTTTCATGCTGAAGTCAAGCGTATGCTTGAGTCTGATGCAGCTATTGTTTTAGTCGATTTTGGTAATATTACAGCCATGAGCAGTTCCAGCTTTATTGCTGTAGTCAAAGCACTAAAGTCAGTGCGAGCTTCAAAGCGGCAGATTGCTTTATGCTCTATGAATGAGCAGGTAAGAATCTTGTTTGAACTGACCGGGCTAGATCAGTCGCTTAAGATTTTTCGTGATGCTGACGAGTTTAATCAGTACCTGCAAGCACACGAGAACATCGTTGAAGTTTCTCGATCGGTCAAGCCCAGCCTGGTGAAACGAGAAAGCCTGAAACTGGCGAGCTAAAGCTTGCGATCGTCTTCCTGTTAGTACGCTCTACGCATGGTAAAGCGGCGAGACATGAAAAGGTGTTTGAGCAGTGCCGAATGCCTCGCGTAGAGGTGCGGCGCGGGGCAAGCTGTCTCCTCAGTCTTCAAACTATGGTTGCTCACACGCCGTGCCCTGAGAGATGTTGGGGATGAGCTATATCCCTTAAAACATTCTCTGATGAACGACTTGCTGTTACTCAGTTAATCTGTGTGCAGAATCAGGTTTATCACAGCCGGACCTGTTATCATCCCGCTCATAAGCTTGTGCCCGTCGCAGTATGTTCTATTCGCGTATATCATCACGTTCTAAGCCTGTACATGCGTGGGAAGTGTACTCATTTGGCGTTGCTGAAAAGCAGTATGAACCGAACCGAAGTTTCGAGCATACAGCACTTTTTTATACCTAGAATCAGCAACGTCCACTCACTTAAGGCTATGGCTTGGTTTAAATGTTGCTATGGTGACTCGGTTGTCCGTTTAGCGATCGCGTGCATAATATAATTTGGATAGCAGAAATAAATAGTAGAAAGAGGGATCGGCCTGATGTTGTTACTGAGTCGTTAATGCCAGCATCAGTACTTAGCTTGGGTTGACAGCAGCAAAAAAGATCCTCATTTCTCCTGATTCAACTTCGCCTCGTGCAAGACGAGAATGGTATCATCTCGCTTTGCCCTGTCTATCAGGAACGATCGTTTCACGTATGGCAAGAATTTTAATCGTTGAAGACGAAATCGTTTCTGCCTTAGTGATTCAGGAGTTTTTAGAGCATTCTGAATATACTGTGATCGCTAGCGTAACATCGGGTGCAGAGGCCGTCCGTGTAGCTATTGCTCAACGTCCTGACCTTGTCTTAATGGATATTTCCCTTGAAGGTGGGCTGGATGGTATTGGGGCAGCGACACAAATCCGTGAGCAGTTAGGTGTGCCGATCATCTACATCACTGCCAGCGCTGAAGACCAAACCCTTCAACGGGCTGTCGCGACTGAACCCTTTGGCTATCTGGTGAAGCCCTTCAATCGGGTGGGGTTGTATACAACGATTCGGATCGCTCTACGCCGCTACCAGTTAGAGCAGCAGCTTGAACAAGCTGAACAGTGGCTTGCAACCACCCTAGCCAGCATTGGGGATGGCACGATCGCCACAGACCAAAATGGCTGTATTACCTTTATGAACGCGGTCGCTGAAAATTTGACCGGCTGGCAGCAGTCAGAAGCCTTGGGAGCGTCTGCGGAGGTCATCTTGCGCCTGATCCATGCCGAAACGCGGGAGGCGATCGAGAACCCGCTCTTGAAGGCCATGCGGCAGGGTGAAAGTGTGAGTGTCTCGAATCATTGCCTGTTGCAAACAAAAAACGGGCTAGAGCGTGCGATTGGCGATACCGCCGCACCCATTAGAAACGAGAAGGGCGAAATTACAGGAAGCGTTCTGGTCTTTCAGGATGTGACCGAACGGCGACAAGCAGAAGCACTCTTGCACCGCCGTCAGGAAGAATTTCGAGCATTGGCAGAAAACTCTCCTGATATTGTGGCGCGGTTCGATCGAGCCTTTCGCTATGTCTATGTCAACCCGGCTGTAGAAACGGCTGCTGGGCTTCCGGTACAAGCGTTCATTGGGCGCACAAATGCAGAATTGGGCATGCCCTCTGCTCTGGTGGAGCTTTGGGAGCAAACGCTGCGAGCGGTTCTGCATACGGGGCAAGAGCAAATTACAGAGTTTCAATTTCCAATGCTTGACGGGGTGAAAACCTATCAGGCGCGGGTTGTGCCAGAGTTTGCTCAAGATGGCAGCGTCGAGTTTTTGCTATGCGTCAGTCGGGATATTACGGCCTATAAGCAGGCGGAGGCCATTTTACGCCAGCAGGCAGAACGGGAGGGACTGCTGGTGGCGATCGCACAACGAGTACGCCAGTCGCTCGATCTGGATGACATTCTCAACACCACAGTGACGGAGGTGCGTCAACTGCTTCAGACCGATCGCGTGATTATCTATCGCTTTGATCCAGATTGGAAGGGCTTCGTCATTGTTGAGTCGGTTGGTGATGGCTGGACACACATGTTGGGCCATCACATCTTTGATCCCTGTCTGGTCATGGCAGATTGCCTGCTGCCTTACTTGCACGGAAAGGTGAGCAGTACCGAGGATATTGAGCATGCGGGACTGGCTGAGTGTTATGTCCATCTGCTCAGGCAGTATCAGGTCAGGGCAAATTTGGTGATCCCCGTTTTGTTGCCCTTAACTCAATTACAAGTAGTAGAGGTGCAGCCAGCAGAGCTACAGCCAGACGAGTCTTTGTGGGGACTCATGGCGGTGCAGCACTGCTCTGCCCCTCGTTCATGGAGCCACTCAGAGATTGAGCTGCTAAAGAATCTCTCGGCTCAAGTGGCGATCGCCATTCACCAAAGCCAGCTTTACCAGCAAACCCAGCAGCAGGCACAGCGAGAACAGGCGCTCAATCGGGTGATTCAAGCCATTCGCAACTCGCTGGATCTCAATACCATCTTTCATACAGCCGTGATGGAAATGGGTCGCTTTCTTCAGGTGCAGCAGGCTAACATTTTGCAATACCTGCCAGAGCAACGGATTTGGGTGCATCAGGCAAGCTATTGCCAAAGTCCAGATGTTGCTCCAGTGGGGCTAGATGTCGTGGGGCTAGAAATTCCTGATGAAGGAAACCCAATCACAGCGAGACTGAAGCGACTTGAGATTGTGCGGTTAGACGATGCCAGCACCGTTCCCGATGAAATGACTCAAATTCTGGCGCAGACGTTTCCGGGTGCATGGCTGGCGGTGCCACTGCAGGTGGGTGGTTTGGTTTGGGGCAACATTACGCTGATCCGAGGGCCAGAACCGTTTGTTTGGCAAGACTGGCAGATTGAGCTGACTCGCGCTGTGGGTGATCAGTTAGCGATCGCCATTCAGCAGTCTCAGCTTTATCAGCAAGTGCAGGCACTCAACATGCGGCTAGAAGAACAGGTGCAAGAGCGCACAACCCTGCTGCAACAAGCCTTTAGCTTTGAGGCAACCCTGAAGCGAATTGCCGATCGGGTGCGCGATAGCCTGGACGAAGACCAGATTTTGCGTGCGGTGGTAGAAGAGCTTGCCATTACGCTTGGCGTAAACACGTGCAGCGTTGCCGTCTATGATCTTCGCCAACAAGCGGTTAACGTGCGCTATGAGTACAAAACAGCCGTGGCGCTGGTGCAAGGGAACTTGATCCCAATGGCAGTGTTTCCAGAGGTCTATCAGCAACTCCTGGACGGGCTGCATTTTCAGTACTGTAGTCTGGATGGTCGTCCGCCTGAAACGCGGGTTGTGCGTCTAGCTTGTCCCATTGTGGATGATCAAGGTGTACTGGGCGATTTGCGACTCGTCAAGCACGCTAGCGACATCTTTTCGGATCAAGAAGTGCGGCTCGTGCAGCAAGTTGCTAACCAATGCGCGATCGCCCTTCGGCAGTCACGCCTGTATCAAGCAGTGCAGGCTCAAGTGGATGAACTCGAACAACTCAACCACCTCAAAGATGATTTTGTCAGCACGGTATCGCACGAGTTGCGTACCCCCATGTCTAGCATCAGAATGGCGATTCAAATGCTAGAAGTGGTGCTGTTAAAAACGGAAGATGGGCGTAGCAGAGATGCGGCTGACCCGTCTTCACTCGTCTTGCAACCTGCTTCATTTCAACGGGTTGCCCGCTACTTTCAGGTTTTGCGCGATGAGTGTCAGCGCGAAACCATGCTTATTAACGATCTCCTCGATCTATCCCGCCTGGAACGGCAAACAGAACCATTGAACTGCACAACGATCGACCTTCAGGTCTGGCTACCGCAACTGGTAACGCCCTTTATTGATCGTGTCCGCAACCAGCGGCAGCGTCTCGAAACCCGTATTGCAGCGCCTCTTCCGGCGTTGGCGACTGACTACTCCTACCTTGAACGCATTCTGAATGAATTGCTGCACAATGCCTGTAAGTACACGCCTGAAGCCGAAACTATTATTGTGTCAGTTCAAGCGATCGAGCCAACCTTAACAACCCGATCGCACATTCAGATTAGCGTCAGCAACTCAGGTGTCGAGATTTCTGGGGATCAGCTTGAACGAGTGTTTGATAAGTTTTACCGCATTCCCAGCAGTAATCCCTGGCAGCACCGAGGCACCGGGCTAGGGTTAGCACTGGTTAAGAAGCTGGTAGCACAGCTTCAAGGCACGATCGAAGCAACCAGCACCGATGATTGGACAACGTTTAGCGTGTACATCCCGCTAGAAACAGACCTGTAAGAGATTTTTACGCCCACCACCTCAACCCATGCAAGCAAGAGCCTATGAAGCGTTATCGTTACGGCGTGTTGCTCAGTAGTGCTGTTCTAATAGCAGTTTTCCTGCTAGCAGCACCCAGCATAGCGGCTGAAAAAATTGCTGTCCGCTACGGCTTGTTTGAACAGTCGCTGCCCGTGGCCGATTTGCAACAGTACGCTGAAACCAACACCGTTTCGTCTTCTCTCGGTTTCTTTCTGCGCTTTACCAGTCGAGAACAGCAACAGGAGCTACGGTCACTGCTTCAGGTCAAGCTGCCGATCGATTTAGTGGCCCTCGATCGAGTGCTAAATGGGCCGATTGGGGTGAACCTGCTCAAGCAACTAGCAACGGCGATCGTGGGCGGCGATCGAGCAGGCGTGCAGGCGCTAAGGGCGGCGGCTGTTCTTGGCATCAAGGCTCAGGGACTTAGCATTCTCAGCTTCTTAGAAGCGTATCCCGATCAACAGCTTAAACTCGACCTGCCCAGCACCCTTAATGTGATTGATGCCTCTAGCGCCAAACCACCTACCGATACGCTGCCAGCAACTCCGCTCTGGCAAACGCTCGTCGCTTACCAGGCAACCGTCAGTGCAAACAAGCCCTACTCAATGTGTCTCTTTGGCGATTCCATTTCGGCACAGTTGGTCAATAGCCTGGAGCCAGAA
The DNA here is from genome assembly GCA_019358945.1 of Stenomitos rutilans HA7619-LM2. GTDB lineage: Bacteria > Cyanobacteriota > Cyanobacteriia > Leptolyngbyales > Leptolyngbyaceae > Stenomitos > Stenomitos rutilans. Next base: position 52,976 of record JAHHIE010000029.1, read on the forward strand.
ACCGTTAATTTTGCCCTTGGCGGCATGAGCAGCGTCTCTTTGGTAGAGCAACTGAAGCAGTTTGTGGCGAAGAAGGTGATCTGCCAGAATGTGTTGATTGCGATCGGCACAAACGATGCCTGGTATACCATCGCGGACGATCGCGTGAGCCAAAACCTCAAAGCGGCGATCGGGCTGACCCGTCAATTAGGGGCGACAGAGATAGCATTGCTCCCAGCCTTTTACTCCACGCTTGCGGCAAGCAAAAAGCCCAATTTGGCGGGGCCAATTGCGCGCGTTGAAGCAATCAATCAGGTCATTGATCAAGTCGCCACAGCCGAACATATACCTGTCGAAGCATCCGCACTCCAACCGCTCTTTGCTGGTAAGACGCTCAAAGACTCTTTAACAACAGATGGCGTTCACCTCAACGCTGCTGGTATTGAGGTTTATCGTCAGGCTATCCTCCGCGTGATTAACTCCATCCTTTAAGGACTCACCTTTAGTTGATCGACACTTCGAGAATGTATTCTTAAAACCGTCTCAAATCTGCTGTTCCTGAACGCCAAAGCTTTTCTTCTTGACACTCTAGCCGTTTTGCTCTTTTGCTACCTTTGCACAGTTGAAACTAGAAAGTCGGATTGGAAGGAGCTTTCAAATTTTGTCCGAGCGAGAGTGACAAACGAGGGTTAAAGTTGCCTTGATTAGCGCCTTAACACTTCCATTGTGATTGGGGACGTTTCCAGTAAACCAATAGACTTCGCAGCTCCCATTGAAAGGTCGATGATAACGCCGGGATCACCTAAACGATCGTTGATGCGGACAACCACTGAACGTCCATTTTTCACATTCGTGACTCGCACTTGAGTTCCAAAGGGCAGAGAGTGGTGGGCTGCTGTCAGACCATTTGGATTAAACATTTCGCCATTGGCGGTTCTGCTGCCACTGAATTCAGACCCATACCAGGTCGCAAGCCCACGTATTGCTTGCTCGGCTTTGGCTTTGGCTGCAACTGTAGTTGTAGTTGTAGCTGTGGCTTCAGCCTGAGTTTCGGCTTTGGCTATAGCTAGGTAACTGCAAATTGAACTAGCGATCGTAATCAGTAAGAGCAGATGGTGCAGACGTTGTTTTTTCATGAGGCTCATCGTTATAACTGCAGGAACCACTCGCCATCCATTAGCAGATTGACAAAAGTAAAATTCCTGGTCAGTATACACGCCTGCTCAAGTTCTGAAAACCGAGTTTGGTGATTTGTCTGCACTCTATAACACGACTCGTTCTTGCTTTGCGGTGGGACTTGAAGAAGTACATCGAGTTGAAGGTGAATCGATTGAGATTGCTAGGGGCTGTCATCAATGACTCATACACATGACTTTCAGCAAGGGTTCCAGCCCTTAGCCTTGTTTGTGAGGACGGGCGCGGTAAGGCTGATACTCAAGGTTTTTGAGCTTAGTTGATGACGCGCCCTAGTACCAAAGTACACACAGCTCCAAATTTCTATCTCATTCTCGACTCTCAACAGCCTTAACTACCCCTAAAAATACTCAACACAAAAACAACATCACTCAGCAGAGAACGCTTGAAGCCTCTATATAACAAGGGATGTGCTTATTTCTCCTGAAAGCTGGTGACAAGACTCGAACTTGCGACCGGCTGATTACAAATCAGCTCATCAACCCCTGCCGAATAAGGCTTACAGCCAACAAATTAGAGTCCGTACCCCAGTTTGTACCCCAAGGCTTGTTAAAAGCTGTAGAAATGGTACTGGACCCAAACCAGTGGCTCCTTGTGTGAAGGAAGAAGACTGTGATCCAAAAAGCTTGCCAGGAAAGGATTTTAAACTCAACTATTTTTTCTGATAGCCAATTGATAGTCAAACGTACTCCCTATTCCTCTAATAATTCTTTGGAATTGGTAAAATCAAGCCATAAAACTAGAGAGACATTTTAGTTTAAAACCGTTGAATTTAAGGCTCTACTCCGACTATTCCTTAGAGGGTGTTTTAAAAGTCCAACTGGTAGTAGCAAATCGTACAGATCCCCCTAAATTCCCCTTAGAAAGGGGGACTTTAAGGCGGGTTTTTCCCTTTTTAAGGGGGCTAGGGGGGATCTCTGAGTGCTTAACATCACAGCCAATCACTTTTCAAGCAGCCTCTTAGAGCGATCGGTAAATTTCTACCATTGCCAAAGTGTCTAATTGACAATAAGCACAGAGGTCATCAACCAGCCCTTGCTTCTCCGTTTGGTTTGTGCAGGCAATCATCGTTTCCCAAACGGTCTGTGCCTGATCGCCTCGCTGAATAGTTAAGGTTTTGTAGCTCAAGGATGGCACGAGAACTGGCAGAACCTTTTTGATCGAAGTCGAGCCTCGGAAGTCAGGATGCTTGTAGTGATGCTTGAAGATAACTTCGAGATCCCACAGTCGGGTAGCGATCGCCTCCAACTGAAGCGCATAGGCAAGGAAGGTTTGAGCCAGTTTTCGCAGCAGGCTGGCTTCAAAAGATTGGTGGTAGACAATGACGGAACCAACAGGAGTAATGTCACTGGTTAGCGCGACAACGAGCGGCGGCCTTGGATCGGACGTGTCGGTGTGGAGGTATTCGCGATGTTCGACGTGCCCGTGTTCGTGGAGGACGTGGCAACTGTACTGGAAGGGAAACTGCTCGTAGGGTTTTAAGCCATCAAATCTAGGGACGGCAGGGTTTTGTGTCTCAAAGTCAAAGAAGTGAATGGGATAGGTGAGTTCGGCGAGGCTGGCTGCGATCGCTGCTGTATTCACGGCAGGCTGATTGCTGAGAACGCTATCAACGTAAGTACGCTGGTTTTCTGACAGAGGGTAGTTGGGTGGCAGGTCGGCGGTCACGGAGTGTGTGCGAAGCACGTATCGCCAGCACTCTTTGAGTAAGCAGCGCGTCTTTCTTCTTCCAGTCCAGGCGAGGGATGGTGAAGATGGAGATTTCAGGGACATGCTGCCAGCAAGCTTGCGTGAACGGGCAAGGGTTGGGGTTCGCACAGTGCTTGCCGATGGCGATAGCCTGTGCGTCAGCACGTATCGCCAGTGTTGGCTCCAGGTTCTCAGCTAAGGTTGCCCTGAATTGCTTCAGTCGCTTGGGTAATTCTGGCAGGAGGCAATCGACTTCTGCGGTGATGTCTGCAATTAAAAAAAGGTCTACCAGATTGGGAAAGTAGCAAGTCTGAGTATTAATATGCATCAGCTTGGTTGCACCAATAGGTAACCCTGTCCCAATCAAAACGTATTTTTGCAGGGCTAAATCCCACTGATGCTCATCTTTAACCTTGCTAGAGGATTTGACCTCAATCAATTCCCAGGTGCCCGCTGGAGTTTTCTGAAGAATGTCGCACCGAACGAAGAAGTCCTCAAAACTGAAGGCAGCTTCAAAAAGGCGCGAGGCTCCGGTTGCGATCGCATCTTGAGTAGCTTGAAGAGCCTCGTTTCCGTTTCCCACAATCAATTGCCCATTAGAAAATTGCTGACGGGCGTAATGCCCAACCTCTTCGCCCTGGTCGATGATGCGTTGCTGGGCTGGGGAGAGAGCAGTGGCTTGGTGTGGCTCCTGTACTTCCAACCAAAGTTTTTTAAGGCATTGCAGCCCGCTCATAAAGTTGGATTTTGTCAGGAGGGCAGCCATATTTTGTATCGTGGAATTTTAGACTCTGTTCAGAGTTAGGGTGCCCGCTTCAGGAGGTTTGCGCTTGCATGTACGAAAACTTGTTGGGAAAGTACCTGACGTTGCAGGAGTTTTGCACGTGTACGCAGACGTACCGGAAGTATGCTGACCGCATTGACCCGTACCCACAAAACCTGGAGGAGACGCTTCCAGCGTTAGAGGTCCTGTGTCATCATACCCTTGACCCGGTGATTGATCACTTTGGCAAAGAGCAGTTTCAATTGACCTACGGGTTTTGCTCCAAGGATTTGAAGCGGTTTCTGAGTCAGAAAGACCCGGAGACGGGGATCAAAAACGGGCGGGTTGATCCAAGTCGTGACCAGCACATGGCTCATGAGGTGAATCGGAATGGCAGGTATTACTGCGATCGCTTAGGTGCTGCCTGTGATTTTCGGATTGTGGGGGTGGAGAGCGATCGAGTTGTGGAGTGGATTCTAGAGCAGCAGTTACCGTTTGACTCGTTGTACTACTACGGGAGCGATCGACCGCTTCACATTAGCTATAGTCCAGAGCAACGGCGAGCTATTTGGGCATTTACAGAGGGGGGAGTGCCGACGAAAAAAGGGATTGAACAGTGGCTTGAGCGAGTTGACCCACGTTTTTAGCTATCTTAAAAGCAATGATGCAATGTTGTGAGGTTGGTAGCGAATGCTGAACATCTCTCTTCCAGACCAGGTGCAATCGTTTGTAGAGGAGCGGGCGATCACGGCAGGCTTCAACTCTGCCAATGACTATGTTTATCACCTGATTGTGCGAGAGCAGGAACGCATCGCCCAGCAGGAACGCGTTGAGTCTCTGTTAGTCGAGGGTCTGGAGAGTGGAGAGCCGATCGAAGTAACGGCTGATTGGTGGGAACAAAAGCGGGTTCATCTTTCACTGATGAACAATCACGGAGTCGCGACTCAACTCGATGTAAGTGTGCTGGGAGAACAGAGCTAGGATGGTTGGTAAGCTTGTCAAAAAAAGCCTTTCTAACTCTGAGTTTTTGATGTTCCCTGTTGTCACGAGCAGAAGTTTATAGGGCTGCTGCACGGTAAGAAAAGAATCGACAAAATCTGAGTCTTTGGTAATAACGACTCGTTCTTGCTGAATGGAAAGTGCATTAATGCTTGAATCTGGAGTCGCGTTTTGCTGGAGAAGTTCTCTGGTGTGGATGGTGTCATGTCCCGCCTCTTGAAGCAGCCGAGCTAACCGAACAGGAAGTTGAGCATCAACGAGAAACTTCATGATGCCAGTTTGTGGATGCTTTTGACCTGGCTCAGGCGGGCAGCAAACAGGAGAACGGCAAAGATATCGTCTGTTTCCAAATCGTCGTAGTCAGTAAGGATTTCTTCAGTGGTCATGCCAGAGCTGAGAAGTTCAAGGATGAACTCAACCGGGTAGCGCAACCCACGAATGCAGGGTTTGCCATGACAAATATCTGGATTATGAGTGATGCGCTGCAATAAATTGTTTTCCACGACTGACTCGTTGTTGGATGGAGTATTTGTACTGAGACGCGATCGCAACTATAGCTCCTCCAGTCTAAATCCCTATCGGCTCAGTGCTGCTGGTAATTTTCGGATTGTAGGGTTGGAGAGCACTACTCAAGCCTCTTCCTAGAAAAATCGCCTTTTAGATACGATGCGGCAGAGTTTAACAAGATTTACGCTATCCACGTGAAAAAAGCTGACTGTGATTGTTGTCACTGGCACTTAGCCTTGCAACGCATACGCTTGTAAGTAGAATTACTGAAGTCAACAGAAGCACTTTAAGATTATGGATTTGCCCACACTATTAATAGTGGCTTCACAGCTTATTACGCGAGTGATTGCTAGTGAAGCAGTGAAGAAGGTCATTGAGGGGTCGCTCACAAAAATTGGCGAACTTCCTGTGGAGTTAGGAATAGACAAACTGAGACAAGTATTGAGGAAAAAATCTCCGAATACCGCAACGGCAATAGAGGAAGTCGAAAAGAAGGCTTCTGTAGCTACAAAAGAAGAGAATTTGAAAGCTGCTGCTGCACAGCTTGCTAAGGCTGCTCAGGCAGATCCTGAGATCGCTGCCGAGGTACAGAAAACAGCGCAGGCAATTGTTCACCAGGTGATGTTAACCAACGTCGATGTTAAAGGTAATGCAGAAGTTGGCAACCTTTCCCAGTCAGCCGAACTACGTAGCATTCAGCAATTGGCAACTCGTCTGCAAGTTGAAGGTAATTTAAAGTTTGGTCATTTGTCTCAGCAAGCTAAGTCATCTGCTAATCAGGAGATGGCAAGTGACTTGAAGGTTGGAGGAGATCTTGTAATTGATGAGCTGACCCAAACGCAAGAAGGAAGTTGAATGGATGAGCGAAGAGTCTTCTGAAGTTCCTCAGCAATCATCACAATCTGCTGCCAATCACATTTCTGCTGGTGGCAACGTTAGTATTGGAAATATTACACTGATAAGTTCAGCGGAAAACTTGTCGAGAGTAAATCTGCCTAACGCGATTACCTGTAAAGATTCATCTACTTTTATTGGTAGAGAACAGGAGTTGGAATTCTTGTGGGGTTCTTTAGAAAAACATCGCCTCGCTATTATATCTGGGATGTATGGAAGTGGTAAAACTGAACTTGCAAAGCAGTTTATTAGGCAGTATGGAAGTGCTTGTTTGGGAGGGATTTTTTGGGCAGATGGAAATAGTCTAACTGAGCAGATTGCTAATAGTTTCTTTACTCACCGAAAGAATTTTCAGAAGGATTTTATCTTTCTTCTTGTGTGGGACGATATTTCTATTAGAGAACACAAAGTACTACTGAAGACTTGGCAAACCCAGTTTGATGGCAATCTCTACGTTCTGGTTACGACTCGAGAACACCAGGAAGGTAATTTTGTCTGTCCTTTAGGTGGCTTATCTTTCGAAGAATCTTTACAGCTACTAGAGGCTTTTACTGGAAATAATAGAGTCTCAAGCGCAAGATTTTCTCGTCAATACGGCGTTGAAGAGAGACTGATCGAGAAACTGGGACATCTACAGTTGGCAATTGAAGCTATAGGGAAATTCCTATCGTACAATTCTAAACTATCTTTAAGAGATTTTTTAGAGCAAATAGAACACGCTGGATTAAGCCATCCAGCACTAATTGAGGAAGTCAGAATTCCACTAGAAGGTTTTTGGGGAAAATTAAGTGAATCCTCACAAGTAGTTGTTTGTAAAGTAGGATTATTTCCTAATGGAGCTTCAAAGAAGATGGTTTGTAAATTATCTTCGAGCTCAGGATTTGCAGTATTTTCAGTAGAACTGCTCTGCCGCTTTAATCTTGCATCTAAAACAAAATACAAAGCCGAAACACATTTTACAGTTAACCCAATAGCCAAGCTCTTTTTGGAAGAAAAACTAACAGAGTATGAAGACCCTAATGAAATAGTTGAAGAAGTAATACAAGTTTTGCTTGAAGAAGCACGTAACGCGCGAGTCTATTGGACTTCCAAATCTCTTTGTGAAGATGCTATACGAATTGCTAATCAGTGGTCACTGAGAGCATGTCAAGTAACAGCCTTGCAAGCTTTAGCAAATTTAACTTTACGTACTGCCTTTAAAGAAACTAATAACCTGAGTCGTAGAGATTATTTAATATCAAGACGTTATTATGAGTCCGAATATTTGCTGAATAGCTCAAAAGAGTACTATTTCCAAGCTGAAGAAATACTTGCACAATGTGAGGACGAATTTCCCAGCTATTGGTATATCTGTTCTCTGAAGCTCTTCGTTTTTTTGTTTAGAAATACGCCGTTTGAGTGGGTTTTGCTCCAATTCTTTAAAGTTGTTCGTTTTTTCGTTGGATTATGGAAAAACGGACGGGCAGCTACTAAGTTTGTAATTGTAATTGCTGTCATATATCTTTTACTTCAACACTATGACAAAATAGATAAATTAGTTAAGGATATTTGGTCTAACAATTTAGAAGAGGACACTCGCAAAGGACTTGATGACCCTTATCTAGAAACTCCGCTACCGTCTCCTAATATTCAAGTATCTCCTGAAGCTCCAAAAACTTTAAGTCTTGAAGGTGCTCATACTTTGATTTGGTCTTATTTAGAAGCCAAGAAAAAGATTTATTCCTCTCCTTATGACGAGAAAAAAATTGAAGATTTGGCTGGGGGGAAATTCGTTGAAGAAATAAAGAAAAACCTCGAAATCTATAAGAAAAATGAAGTCTCATTAAGCAGTTATAAAAATCTAGGATTTAACAAGAAGGATTTCTCCTGCGATAAGGGTATATGTGTTTTTGTCGTCGAAGTAAAGAGAATGCGCGTGGAGCAGGGGAATAAAAATCCTAAGCGAAAAACGACTTGTTTAGAACAGGGAATATTCAAGTATACGTTGCAAAATGAGAACGGTAAGTGGAAGATTTATGATCAGAAAGAAGTAACTTCTACTACTGATGATTTTCGTTGGCGTAGTAAAACCAGTGGTGGAAAAACTAAGCATTGCTAGAGTAAACGACACTACCTCTTCAAGTTTGAATTAGAGTTCTGAGTTCAATTATCTTTACTTTGTCGCTTCCGAATCGCCGTTCGCACAGTGTCTCCTTCGAGAGGCTCGCACCAGCTTCACTCGATACGGATCAGCATCCTTCTGCCACACGACCCGATGCCCCTTCAACTCAGCACAGTGGTTTTCCAGGCACTTTAGCCAGCCTCGCCGATTGCCAATCTGCTGCCAATCTTCAAGTAAACCCCAATCCTCCTCCTGCCGACTCAGTTTGGCAAACTTTTCGTAGCTGGGGTAATCGGGTGAAACCAGCAGATCCTTCTGGTGCAGCACAGGCGGATTGTCGTCTGGGTCATAGTCGCGGTAGTGGACGTGCAGATCCCGCAGGTCAATCTGCATACTGGTGTGCAATGCCGGGTGCGGGTCAGCATCAAAGTCTGGATAAACCAGATAGGTGATTTTGGGTTTGCGGCAGTGGAATTTGATCACGTTTGCTTCTTCGGGACGACCGATCGTCCGCGACGCACAGCCTTCATAGAGGCGTAGCAGCGGGTCAAGGGTTTCGATCGCCGACACATGCACCCATAGCGAACCCGGCAGTTTCTTCCCAACCGGACTGTTTTGACAGCGTTCTGCCACCACTGCCAAATTGCCCAGGCTCATCAACATCAAATCGGCTGCCGTGCAAGCCTGCTGATAGCCACCAAACAGACTTTTGATGTCGGTCTGCACGACAGGCGCAAGTTCACGCAGTTTCGGACGATGACCAAAATGACTCAACGCCAAGTAAACCAGCAAATCCCCACGACGGCGATCGCTGATGGCATCCCACTCTTGCGGACTCGTCGCCTGCAAGACGATTTGAAACGCCCGCCGCAGGTTGCCAAACTCAGCGCTGAGTGACTCGGTTTCAGGTAGTTCCTCCAGCGTCGGCAACCGTCCTCGCTCAGTGTAAAACGTCATCAGCGGTGCCAGCCGTTCCTTATAGTCCTCAAAGCGCTTATTGCTAAGTTGCACTCTGGGAACAGAAACGCGCGATCGAAACCGAGCAGCACGGAAACTCTGCGCCTGTGCCTCATCCTGCAAACACAAAGTAGATGCCCAATGCCACTGGAACCACATCGACTCCCAAAAACTGATCGATGTAAAGCTTCAGTTCCTCCTGGTCGTAATACTTCTGAAAGGTATTGCGGCTTGTGATCATCCCGTCCCCATAAGCATCTGTCTATTCATTCCTCTGAGCGATCAACACCTGCACTTATTTGCCGTAGTTGAGGTTGCTGCTGGCACCTCGATATTTCTGCAAGCCATTTCTAAAAAGACTTGCCAAAACTAGATCTTGAGCTAAAATGTAAAAAACGCAAACCGTTATAGAGGTAGATAGCAATTTTCACAATTTTAGATGTAGACTTAGATCGTATGTACTATCAAAGTCTTGACGAGGCTCAAAGCAATGGATAAAAGCTTTAAGCAAATTCCGATGACTGAACTGAGGGTTAAGTTGCCTAAATTGCGACGACAGGTTCAGCTAGGAAATCTGCGATTTGTGACGACTCATTATGGTGAAGTCGCTGCCTATGTTCTTCCTCTAAGTGATGTTGAGGATGTTTTGAATGAAGAGGGAGATCCCATTGTTAAGCGGTGGGAGGAGATGCCGCTCACGAAATTTCGTGATGAATTAACTAACGCATGGGAACTGTTGTTGTCGGGAACTGATTGTGTATACCTTACTTTCCACAATCGCCGAGTAGTTGCTTTTGTTAGTCCACGATTGACACGTTACTTGTCATTGCCAATAATTGGCAACCCTGATCAAATTTTGTTCTTAACTACTGAATCCGAAAACTTCGTTTCTTAAGGATTACTTGCGAATGTCGTACAAGTTTGAATATGCCACCGAGTCTATAAAGCAGTTCCTTTCCAATCAAAATACCTTTTGGGATGTTGAACTAGAGCATGAGTTGCAGCCTGTTCTCCAGAGGCTTAGAGATTTTGGAGAACTTGAAGCTGGTGCTAATGTGGGCTTTATGCCAGGTATTACGGAACTTGTGTATGAACTTCAGGGAAAAACTTTCAAGCTTGTATATACAGTCTCGGCAGAACTCCAAATTGTCAAGTTCTATGAGTGTTATGCAATGTCACATTCAATTGATTGGCAAATCGCGCTGGATGCGATGAGCGATTCTAGCGAGGAATATTATATTCCTCAAATTGGCGACCACAGAAAATTCTTGAAAGCAATTGATTTAATTAGTCAGAGTGAGATGAATCCGTGCAGTCTGGGATCTGCAATGGGTAGCCGCGCTAAGAAAGTCAAAGACATTTCTCGCCGAGGTTATTACTACAGTAGCTTTCTAGAAGCGCTAGGCTTGTTGGAGATCCTCAAAATCGACAGCAAAGCTCCCTGTACCTACAAACTTACTGCGAAAGGAGAATTAATTGCCAAAGCTCCTAACACAGATACGAAAGAGCGTCTATTTGCTGAGGCTTTGCTAGGCTTTTTCCCACTACAGTTGCTCATTGATGCAACTGCAAGGGATCAAAAGGAGTTGACATCAGAGCTGATTGGAGAAGTCATCCGTCAAACCTCGAAAGACGGTTGTGGTGGTACAACTAATCCCAGACGAGCTGGTTCGCTCAGATCACTAATTAACTGGGTTTCTCGAATGGCTGGGATTCCAATCTACCATCAGCTTTACATTCCTAACATTTATGCAGACTAAATCCTACAACTTCCTGGCACAGTATAAACTCGGCAAACAAGGTGAACAAATCATTGACCGATGGTTGAAGAACATCTACAAAGTTACGGATGTCTCTGATATTCCTAAATACCAGGAGGCAGGCGTTGATCGAATCATCGAGAGAACAGACGGAACAACAGCAACCGTTGAATAATAAGTTGGACATTGCAGCCAGACGCACTGGGAATCTGTTCTTTGAGACAGTTTCTGTTGACACACAAGGAATTCCTGGTTGGGGATGGACTTCACAAGCTGACTATTGGATTTTTTTGATTCCTGATCAAGAGATTATTGTGGTTCATCCTGGCAAGCTACGATCTCTTGTTTGGCAACATCAGACGTTGTTGGCAGAGAGAACTGTGCCAAATAAAAACTACAAAACGCTAGGAGTACCGGTACCATTGGCTGACATTCGGAAAGTTGCTTATCAAATTCAAAAGCTTTATTTGGCAGGGTTGTAGATGTCATCCGGTTTTTTAGCAAACAGTTCACAGGTCTAACAGGTGAAACCAGCATCGCTAAAGTAGTAGTTCTTACCCAAACCAAGAATCAAGCAGCCTGTTTGATGCCGTCTTCAAACGCTTAATTGCTTAAACCCCATGAGTTTCGAGCTTACTTACGCGGTTTAACCATCAATAAAAAGCGTAAGTCTTTGGTTTTAAGCAGTAAGCCAATATAGCATTAAAAATGTTCGGCCGAGTGGCGATTACGCACTTGGTGATCGCTGGAGATAGAGGATGAGCGGGCGATCGCTACTAAGCGGGACAAGCTCCAGTCCTCTTATTAGAAAGAACTCCTGGCTTGGTGATGAATGGCGACATTACTCATCGATTAGCTGGTAATCTCCATAGTCCTACCTCACTGCAATTATGCAAGCACACCTCGTTGATTTCGCCATTGTAACTGCCCTCAAAATTGAGCGTGACGCAGTGTTGAGCCGTCTTAACGAATACGAAGTTATCAAAGAGGATTTTGAGCCACAGGTCTATTACCACGGGTATGTTAGCATTCCAGGAACAAGTGAGCGTTACACGGTAGTAGTAACGCTGCTACTGGACATGGGTAATGATGAAGCTGCTACTGCCACAACTCGATTGCTGCAACGCTGGCAACCTGCAAATTTGCTTATGGTAGGAATCGCTGGTGGTGTGCGTGACAAGGCTGATTTGGGCGATGTGGTTGTCGCAAAGTTTGTCTTTTATTATGAACCAGCAAAGTTGACTTTAGCAGGTGAACAGCATCGGCCAGAACAATTTCCAACCGATACATTACTCCGCAGCCGTGCTTACTTTTATGAAGCAACTGAGTGGAAATCCAGGATTGCTGTAATACGACCGGGAAGCCCACAAGTTGACAATGCATTGCCCAATGTCCATTTTGAGCCTATTGCAAGCGGTGAGAAAGTTATTGCGGATTTAGAAATGCTTCCCAAACTCTTGCAGGCATGCCCCAAATTGGTAGCCGTGGCAATGGAGGGCGCAGGGGTAGCGCGAGCAGCAAGGAGCCACAACGCTCCACCCCGTTTTTTGGAGATAAGGGGAATTTGTGATTTCGCTGATCCTGACAAAAATGATGATTGGCATTGTTATGCTGCCAATGCAGCCGCTGCCTTTACCATCGGGCTGTTACACGATCGTCCTCTACCGCCTCTCATCACAGAACAACCATTGGCGAAGAAGTCAGAAAAGCCACTATTAATAATTTCTGTCCAGTCTTTGCCCAATCGAGTGATTGCCCCAGATGAAATCTTGAGTGGATTAGATGATGACCTTAAAGGACGAGCGAAAGAGAGCGTCTCGTTAGATTTCACGTCATTAGTCAAAGGTGGAGTCTTTACTGATCCGGCACGCGCAGTCCAGCAACTAACAGACCCTCAAGGAGCGTTTGCTACTGCGATCGCTCGTTCTCAAGAACATGAGCTTATTTTTCATGGGTTGGCGCACATCCCGTTATTGGTACTGATGGGTCATCTAGTCAGCGATCGTGTGCCCGTAAGGTTTTTTGATTTTCATCCCAGTCCTGGTTCTAATACCTGGGTGTGGCCCAATAAAGGACAGAATTTTCCACCGATGGAAGTTTACGGGCTTCCTGGTTCACGCTCTTGGCAGGCAAAAGATGTGGTTCTTCGTGTTTCAGTTAGCTACAAGGTATTGTCTGATCAGGCTCTTACAGTCGTTTCATCAGGAGCGATTGAAATTGATTTGACGGTTGTTCCTGAGCCTGTACGTGGTGCCGTTCAAAGTGAAGAGCAAGTACGTGAGTATGGGCGGATATTTCGACGGACATTAGATTGGATTGCTCAAAACCTGCCAGCAGGTCAGAGAGTTCATCTTTTCTATGCAGGTCCGGTTGCCCTTGCCTTTCATCTGGGGCAACAAATTTCGGAAAATATCCATCCACCAGTAACCGTATGGAATTACCACCGGGGATATGACTGGGCGATTGATTTAGAGAAGGCATACATTGGGGAAGAATGTATTGTTCAACTACCGTCAGGTTATGACTAGATGTAGGACACAATCTATGCTTTTCTATATTCTTAGACTCTATATGTGGCGGTTTTAGTTTTTTTTGTACTAAGATCGAGGCAAATTCTCCTGAAGATCAGATTTTATGACTATCATTGGCAGGTTCAACAGGTTTGTCAAAAACATTCGTCCCACCGACAACCATATTGAGGAAGCGAACCGACAGACTGACTATATGGTAGAGAAGCTTAAGGGAAAAGTGGCTGCGAACGGCACATTCGAGTTGGAGAAGGTTCTAAAAGCTGGGTCAAACGCTAAATTTACCTCCCTGCGCCGAACAGCAGACAACCTATTTGATGTTGACCTTGCTGCTTACTATTCCGGCACGGGGGCAACGACGAAGGAGTTAAACAAGCTTTTAGGTTTCACCTGTGAGCGGCTTCGTGAAATTTATCCTAATAAACCCAAAGAGGATTTTGAAGCCCTGAAAAGTGCTGTTCGAGTCAAGTTCCGCAGTGGGATTAAGCTTAATGTGGATGTAGCACCGATTATCCGAGATGACTCGCTAGGACTGGAGAACGGAGGATGGCTTCCACGCTCAGATGGGTGGCGGCTAACTTCTGTGACCTGTCATAACCAGTTTATCAGTAGCCGCACAGCCAAAAGCAATGAAGTGTCCGGTCCAGTAAAGTTTAATCGACTTGTGCGGTTGATGAAGTGGTGGAACAATCGCCAGGAGGATTTGATACAACCTTCTATTTTTTGCGATTTGATTACGGCTGCTGCCTTTGATGCTTATGGTGTTACCAGTGAATGGCAAAGTAGTTTGCGACAAATCTTTTCCTTCCTGCTCAAACATCAATTTCTTGAGCCGATTGTTTTCGATGACTACCACGATACAGGTGGATTAACGTTTCCATCAGGTCAGGTTGTCATTATGGATTCTGTAAACCTGGAAAACAACATCACGAAGGATTGGACAGAAGAGACCCGGTTGGGTTACCTGGAAAGAGTGCAGGATGCTTATGATTGGATGATGGAAGCCAAGAGTTATGAATTGGATGGAGATGAAGAGGGTGCGATAGATATGTGGTGCCAAGTTTTTGGGGCTGAATTTCGGTCTCTGTCTGAAGGAGAAGACTGATTAATGTCATCCAGTTACACACGTTCTACGACCCAAACCAGTACTCAGAGTAAGGTCATTCATGTCACTCGTAAAGTGCGGGCAGACCTACTGGCAATTTTGGATCATTATGGCTACTTCTCAGAAGACTATGCCCAGAAGCTAATTAACGACATCAGGATGTTCATTGATGAGGAGGCAATTGAACATGTTAAGTTCACCTGGACACGCTCAGGAAGCAATGTTGTTATAGAGGAACTTGATTACGAGGTGGTTTGGGGCAATATGGGCCTGGCTGACGACCGCTCTGGTGGCATCAGTTATCGATTTGATTTAACAACGGCTAATTTTCAAGTACGCATTACTTACAGCGATCGCTGGCAAAAAATGCCTGAAGACCAGAAGGCGTTAATTCGAGAAGATCTGAAGTTGCAATGGGGACCTGCAAATCAACTGGATTACAGCGATGGTCAATGGTCATCTGAACGGAGTTATTCAAAGGATGGTTTAGGTTTGAGCCGCAGTCGCTTCACCAGATTATGACAGACACTCCTATTTATTTAGTTAGCTCGGATGGAGCACCGTTGGGCAAGTTACGCGCCAGTGTCTTAGAACTTGTTGCAGAAGCAGAACAAGTGGCACGCTCCAAGAATTTGGCTAAACGAGCCGCCTTACCAGCTTTTCTTGGTGAGTACCTGGAGAGAGAAGGTTATCGAATTAACCCAGATGAACTAAAGAGAGTGATCGCAGACTTCTATCAAGTTTGTCGAGGAGAAGCTCTTTCCGCAATTCAGATAGTCTGTACGTCCGAACAGTCAGCATCCTCTGCAAACAACTTTCAGGAACAACTTCTCAAACAACCTATCAGTATGAGAGCAAATCAAACTAGACCTCAAGTTCAGCAGTTTTTTGAAGTAGAACGGGTATATCCCGATGAAACAGCCAGAACTCTTTACGAGAACTTGATAGGACTTGACGAACACAAGAAACGATTATTGGTTGAACTGGAAATGCTACTCTATCCGCAACGGTTAGCAGCATGGAGCCGTAAACATCATCAGGGACGTGTACTACATCTCTGTGAGCAGTTGCATAATCGCACACCCTTGATTCTGTTGGAAGGCGATGTTGGAACAGGGAAAACAGCACTGGCGGAAACGATCGGAGATGCCCTAGCACGGCAAATTGGAAGCAAAGCAAAAGTACATCTTCTGAAAATCAACTCACAAGTGCGTGGGACAGGTTTGGTCGGCGAGATGGGCGACTTAATTGTACAGGCTTTTGCTCAGGCGGAAGCACGGGCTGCCTCGCTAAAAGAACCAATGTTACTTTTGTTAGACGAAGCAGATGCCCTTGCTGCCAGACGGGATACCCAGCAGATGCATCATGAGGATAAGGCTGGGTTGAACACTCTGCTGCAACGGCTTGATAATTTGCGTTTAACAGGTTTAGCGATCGCAGTCATCTTCATTACCAATCGCCCAGATGCGCTTGATCCTGCCATTCGCCGACGTGCTGCCCTCGATCTCTTTTTTGAGCGTCCTGCCGATGAAGTACGAGCAGATATTATTCGGAGATATTTACCAGAATTGAAATGGACAGAGGAGCAGATTGCTAAACTCGTGCATCTGACCGGTTCACAAGAACCAAAAAACGAAGGTATTTCATTTACAGCTTCGGATCTAACCAATCGACTATTTATGGGAGCACTTCGGGAAGCCTTCAGCCAACAACGAGAACTCAAAGTAGACGATCTTTTAGAACAGGCGGATCATCTCATACCTACTCCAAAAATGGGTACCATTTAAGCCTGATCAATCTCAGCAGAAGCATCTGTTTCAGTTCTTGGCACTCATGCATAAAAGGAATATCTGACTCTGTAGCGATGTTTAGGGCGCGATCGCAATAATCCAAAGCCTCCTCACTTCTGGATAACTTGCGATAGACCGCTGCTAAACTCTGGAGTGTCACCGCTTCGATATAACGAGTTTTCAGACTACTGGCGATTTCGAGGTCGATAGCAACGAGGAAACTGCCTCCGAACAATGTTCTGACCAGATCAGCACTGCTCCTAAATTACACAAAACGTTGCCTTCTTTCCGGTGATCGCCTGCTCCGTTTCCACTGCTGTATCAGAATTCCCTGAACAAATTTCGACAAGCACTACTTCCCAGGTTTGTCCGTTTTCAGAGGACTTTTCAGTGTGACTCAAAGCAATTCAAAATAGTTCTTTGAGACAATACGTGATGTACAAGACTTACAGCAGCAGCAGCAGCAAGTGGTTGATATTTATCGTTCTTATTTCCATCAGCCCAATCACATATTGCCTTTATTAATATCCAAGGCTTTTGAAGTGAATTAGCTGCATTGCAAAAGCCTATTCCTTCCATTTCTCCACCTTTAGCATGTGGAAATCGCCTGAATAGATCAGCCTTGAATTCTAGACTATCTACAAGTTTATCTCCAGATAGAACGGGACCAGGAATAAGTTTGCAAGAAGAGCCATCAGGGCGGCTAAATTCCCAGTCGTAGGACTGCTCAAACAGGCTCAATAAATTTCTGTTGCTTGGTGGACGGCTGCCACGATCCACAATTCCATCTGACCCAACGCGGTTTAGATCGTAATCAATAATTTCCGTCGCGACTAGTACACAACCTATTTTCTGTTCTACTGAGCTTTTACCAAAAGCAAGACCAACCATAATTACAGCCTTTGGGTTCCAGTTCTCTAAAGCCTTCTGTGTAACAGATCCTGCTCCGCGCTCATCACGCGTACCCATACGGCACTGAGTAACAACAGTTTTGTAATAGCCAAATTTACCTAAATAATATTGTCCAGACGAGGTATGCACTCGACAAGGAAGCAAATCCTCAGATGCATCTGGCTCTAATAAACGAACTACGGCTTTAAGTTCAACAGGTGTAGCTGTAACGATGACAAAATCAGCTTTAAATTCTGAAGATTCTATCCTCTCCCTTTCAACCTCTTGTACCTTTGGAAAAACCGGACTGTACCAAGATTGATCTTCAAGAATATAATCTTGCTGAAGTAGTTCTTGCTTCTTTTGAAGGATGCCATCCAAATCATCTTGGAATTTCTTTAGAAAAGGAAGACTGTATGACTTTGAAACATTCAAAGCTTCCTCAAAATACTTCTCGGCAATATCAATATCAATAGTTTCATGAACCTTAGCAAGCTCTCTTAGTGTCAAAGCCTTTATGTAAGGATTGTTGTTGGCGATTCGTCTTGCATAGTATAGGTCGCCCATTAAATTTTCAAGCGAATTCATATTCCTCTTTTGATATTCTAGTTCATGCTTTTTTCTGACTGATGAACTTAGACTAGCAATGATCTCTACTTCTTCGTTTTGCAACCTATGTTTCCGTGCAATATCTAAAGCTATTTCATAGCTACTTGCAGCTATCTCGTAGCTTTTCAATGCAAGCTGATTCAACCCTAGGCATAGGTGAATTTTACATCTCAGCTGATCGGGTTCAAGTCCTTCTTCCTCATTTATGAGAATATCCAAGCTTTTTTGTTGAAATTCGATAGAGGAGTGATAAAGCCCCATAAAATAGTTACAAAAACCAACCTTGTGGTGAGCAAAAGCTATGTCCAATTTGCTTTCAGTACCAGTAACTATTTGCAACTGTTGGGTATAAAATTCTATCGCAATTTTGTACTGTCCTACATAAACTAGATTATCTCCTAATTTTGATATAATTACTGCCTTGAGGCAAGTTAGTCCATTTCTATCTCGTAGGACTTGTTTATCGTTATCCAAAACTTGATATAAGGCTTCCAAGGCTTGCAGATAATTTTTTGTGGCCTCTTGATAGTTCCCTTCATATTGACTTTTGTCGCCTAATCTAACTAAGCGGTCTATGTCAGACATTGCAAATACTTTCTCACCTGAATAACTAGTGGGAGAATCCATGCTTTTGTGACTTTAAGTTAGTTATTCTGCCATCGCTCTTCCTCAAACAGAAGGCTTCTACTGTTATTACTAACATATTAAGAATTTTCTGCATTATTAATAAGCCTACTAAGATAGAAATCACACTCTTCAACGAACCTATTGGCAATCCCAACTCTAATATTCATACCTAAATCTTGAAATCTTTCTAACGCCTTTTTAGCCCATTCTTTTGCTTTCCCATAATTTTCTTTTTCAAATTCTAACATTGCATAATCTCTTTCAAAGAAAGCCATGCGACGATAGTCTCGATTGCGTTGTGTTACAGGATACCAAGCATCTAATAATCCCTCTGCATCTTCAAGCTTATGTTCTTTAATATTAATAAAGGCTAACCGTTCATAAGCTTTCACCTTGAAGCGCAACCACTGTATACCTTCCGATTTCTTAGTAACCTGTTGATAGAGATGCCTAGCCTTGAAATAGTCTTCTTCTCGATAATATCTTTCTCCCCAATATAAAAGGTATCTTATTTCTAGTCTCCTTTCATTTAGTTCAGCTACTTGTCCTCTAGTTTGTTTACGGAGTTCCATATATTGTTTGAACCAGGCATCTGCTTCTTCAAATTCTCTTTTTCTGGTGTAAAGAACAGCCAAATTGATTGCAATAACACTAGAGATATAAGGCTCGCAATGCTGCTTTAAACTCCAAGCACCTTTGAGCAGATCCTCTGCTCTCCGTAAATTTTCACTACCTTCCCTTAGTAAAGTGAGCCAAGCACATGCTGATTTGACCTCAGCTAGAAATCCATGATCTCCTCTAAGAAATGCAACATTCATTAACCAATTTGACCACTGTAATCGGTCAGACCAGTAACCGTAAAGATAGGCAAAACGGCTTAGGAACCTCCATAAACTACGAGCCGCCTCATATCTTTGGTGATTTTCACACCAGCAAAAAACTTCTTTGAAGTTTTTCCACTCGTTATTAATGACATCATACTTTACGTGCCATTCTCCTTGGTCCTCTCCACCATTAGTTCGAGCAATTTCGAGATAACAATTCACCCAAGATTCTCGAACTTCTAATTCAAGATTAGAATCACTCTCCAGTCGATAAAGAGAATATTTTCGGGTGAGTTGTAGCATTTTATGATAACCACCATCGCAAAATACCAATGAGCATCTGCTTAGCATATTCAGAGCTTCATTGGCTTCATACTGCTGTGCATCACTAACATTAGTAATGCAAAATAAATTTTCGCGTGTTAGCCCATAAGGAGAAACAGAAAGCACCACAAGCAACTTATACGCAATAGGATTCTGCTTCTCAATTTCTGATACTAATTTGTCAAAGCAATATTGAGATAAATTACTCTTTGAATCATCTAATTTTTCCAATACTTTTTGAGGATTCTTCTCAAGTCCTAGAATTCCAATGGAATAGTGAATTGCTAAAGGAATTCCTCCACACATTTGACTTAATTTATGGCGAAAATTATCGTCTGCAATAAGACCTTTCTCAGTCAACAAGTTATCAATCATCTGTAAACTTGCAGAATTGGATAGTTCTTTTAGATTTAAGTCATACCTTTCAGAGTTTCGAGTTGTAACAATAGTCTTTACATGATTCCCCTTAATTTTTTTCAGAAACTCATATATTTCGTGAATATCTTCATTTTTAAGCGCTTCAAAATTATCTAAGATGACTAAGATTTTGTAATTTCTACTGCTCAAAAAATCTTTAAGAGCTGAAATCTGATGATTCGGATCAATTAATTTCAAGTCACTCCGTTTTAATGTGTTGGCGATATCAATACATAAATCTTGAAGTGTTCTCATCGGTCTCGGAGAGTCATTAAGTCCAATAATTCCTTGAGGTGATAAAGTGCTTAACTGGGCAGATGAAAAAACAATCATATCGAAGGTTGGAATGGAAGTACTGTTAAATTCTTTCTTAGCTGCAAGACAGGCGTATGCTGCCTCTAACGCTAAAGATGTTTTACCCACACCACCAATTCCAGCAACGGTAACTGTTCTTTCATAAAAATCAGGAGATATTCTATAGAGTAATTCCTTTAAATCTTCTTCCCTTCCAACTAGTTGTTTATATGATGGGATAGGAAGATTATGGTAGTTCTCTTTGCTCAATTCTTCAATCGTATATTGAATGTCAAAAGAAGGAGTAACAACTTCATTTTCTTGGTGATTGTCAGGTTGAGATTTGATGTAAATGGTTCCATCTTCGACAAGTACAGGATATTTCTGAAGCTCGTTGTTATTCTGTATAGTATCTGTAACCTGTTGAGCAGGTAGAGGCACTGATTCACCTGAGATCTTCAATTTCGACAACATCTCAAATGCAAACGCACTAGCATGATGGGAAGCTTTTTCCTGACGAATTCGTTCTGGTTCTATCGAATCATCATTCTTGCCTTCAACTAAATCAGAAACGCCGCGAATTACGATCATATTGATGTTGGGGTAGGCGAAAGCTACGCGTAAGAATCCGAATCCTTCCATCTCGACAGCGATTGCATCGTTATAACTCGCTCTAATGAAGTTGAAAACATCCGATTCTTTAGAAACAATAACCTTCTCCCCAGCAGCAATGGGACCTATAAACACACGAGGTGGTG
The DNA here is from genome assembly GCA_019358945.1 of Stenomitos rutilans HA7619-LM2. Lineage (GTDB taxonomy): Bacteria > Cyanobacteriota > Cyanobacteriia > Leptolyngbyales > Leptolyngbyaceae > Stenomitos > Stenomitos rutilans. The sequence goes on from JAHHIE010000029.1 coordinate 73,986, forward strand.
AAACGAAATCACCCATTAGCCGTTGCAACCACTCTCCTTTTCTTGCCTCTGATCTGGCTCGTTGCACCAGTGCATAAGCAGACTGCCCTAATGCAGGTCGAGTAAAGAACTGATTTTCTGCCTTACCTGACTCATAACCATAAACCTTAGTCGCTGCCACCACATCGCCGATGGCAACGTCTTTGATCCCTCCGGCAATGCCCACAAAGAAAAGAATATCAGGACTGAAGTAGGCGATTGCCCGTTCTGCTTCGACGGCGGTTCCGGCATTACCCGCTCCCACTTCGGCAATCCCAACTTCCCAAACCTGATCGTTCGCAACGAATTTTCCCCGCTCATAAATTGTTCCTTGCAGGTGCATTTCCTCCTGAAGATCCGTCAGGTGAGCACGGACAGCCAGGTATTCCACAGGTAGAGCAGTCAGTATTACTGCGCGAGACATAGGCTGAGCCCTTCAAGTAACCGGAATAACCTCTATTTTGTCGTTTCGCTCTCAATTTGACCACAGATTAGAGAATTTTCTTTGGTTTGCTGAGAATGGCTTCTCATCAGCCACAATAAAGGCAGGGTTTGAGAGGGAGCCAGCTATGAGCGACAAAGACCAGATTCTTGAGATTTTCTCTAAGGAATATGACAAGCTCAAGTCTGAGCAGGCTCAACGGATTGGCTTCCGCGACAACCTGCTCTATGTGACGCTGGGCTTGTTTGCCACGATCATCTCGTTTGCGGTTTCCAATGCATCCAATTACTATGCCTTGCTGGTGGTTCCCTGGGTTTGCCTGATTCTGGGCTGGACCTACGTAGTCAACGATGAGAAGATTTCGGCGATCGGCAGGTACATTCGTTACAAGCTGGTTGACAAGGTGAAGGAACACACGGGCTACGAGGATCTGGAAACCCTGTTTGGTTGGGAGATTGCTCATCGGGACGACAGGCACCGCAAGCGCCGTAAGATTCAGCAGTTGATTGTGGATGAAATCACGTTTGTTGTTTCGGGGTTGATTGCTCTGGGGGCATTTTGGTTCCTAGTTCCCAAACCGCCTGTAGGCGTAACTATTTTGTCCTGGGTGGAGCTTCTGCTTCTAATTGCACTGGGAGTTGAGACGTTTATTTATGCTGACCTGGGAAAAGGACGCTGACGTTTAATCGAGTGTACTATTTAGCAACGTATGGAAGCTCTCTAATGGCAGAGATAGAATGAGATTCAGAGCCTGGAGAGTGCATCAAAATGGAGATTACGAAGATGCCCTTGCACCAGAAGAGCAGGCAATTAGCTTCTGCTACTACTTGTAGAGCATTTCTATTTTCCCATCTAGCTCTGTGACTTAACTTTAAACTTGCGTTCAAAATAACTGAATTGATGATATGGCTGATGCCTTTTGATTCAAGGTTTCCTGCCTATCTGGTGCAGGTTGCTTTTGCAATCGCTCCATCATCCGTTCCAACTCCTTTGCCCGTTCTTCTTTCAATGGCATGGCAATTTCTCCCGTTTGCAAGTTGAAGCGGCAGACCGTTTGCTTGCTCTCTCCCACTCGTGCCCGCAGCAAGCAGTCGCCGTTGTCACGCACAAAAGCATCCCATTCACCAACACTAATTTTCCAGGGTTTTCCAGAGTTCAACTCATTGGGGAAACTGATTTTGTCCGCTTCATAGGCAGCATGAACCCCTTGAACCAGTTTGTCGATTAGCGGCGCTGGTGGCGGTGCAACGGGATGGTCTGATGTTGGAATATCTATGGCAAATGGGGAAACGATGCGATCGCCCGTCGGTACTTCCGGTTCAGGAACTTGAATAGAGGAGTCATCAATATGCAAAAGCACTCGCTTGGGTCCATCCCGTTCGATGGTTGCTTGGAATGTTGTGCCAACCGGGAGCTTAGGGCTTTCTGTGGCAAAGGTGCCCAAGATTTGACCATTGATTTCGATTGCAGGTAGGTTGTGGTAACGGTGATAGTCCGGGTCGTCCGGTTCACGGGTCAGTTTGCCAACAGCGATTGGTACGGCTTGCCACCAGCGCTTGCTTGTGAACGATTCCTCGGCAAAGGCGTTATATTGAGTGCCCACAACCTTGATTTGCTCTACCTGAAGTGCTTGCAGGTGTTGGCAGCTTTCTTCAGTCAGTAGGCTGTAGGCAAGTGCGCCCACTCCTGGTCGGTATTGGCTCATCGCCCAATCTGCATACTCTTTCGGTGGAATGACACTTAGGTGATGGGGCGATCGCGCTTCGCTCCAGTCGCCATATTTTTCAATGAGTCGATCGATCGTGGTTTCAGGCAACCGTTCATCGAAGACGAAATCAACATAGGGTAGATCTGATCGCAGCACCGCTTTGTAGGGAAGGTGGCGATCGTCTAGAGAGGCTTTCCAGCGATTGACCTGCTTACCAAACGGTACACTCAGCACATACGCTTCACGGGGTAACGCTTCGTCAGGCAGTTGGTAGTCTGTGTGCAGGCTAAACCCAGGGTCGAGGGTTTGGGCGAACTTGAGGCATTGCAGTTGTTTCTCACGATTCGGTTCGCTGTTCGTATGCTGGCTATACCAGAGGGCACTGGCTGCTTGCAGCCGTGATCGCGGATCGGGAAACAACTCATTGATCTCAGCCCGGTAGCTATCGTAGAGCCGACCCAACTCGGCTGTAAACGTTGCATCGTTCCCCTGAGTCCGCGCCCGGATCACTTCCCGGTCTTCCTCGAACCGGAGTTTGAGGTCTTTTGCCCAACTGAGATAGTTGGTTTCCCATCGTTCCATTGCCGCAACTTGTTTGAAGGTCGGATGAGCAGGCAACTGGGATTTAGGATTGGGAAGCAGGTGTTGATATTCATTGCGATCCCGCCGATGCAGTTTGGTGGCTTGCCAAAGTGGATTGATGATTTCTCGTGCCAGCGCATTCACCGCACCGGGACTAGCGGCAGGCAAACTGTAGGCTTTGTAGAGTTGTGGCTGCTTGTAGGCATCAAAGAAAGGGCAGGGATGAGCCGCACACCATTTGCCTGCCTCTTGGAGCAGGCGATCGCCGCCAATTTCTTTCACATCTTCCAGGCGTTCAGCACTCTTTTGATAATCGACTTCGATCTGGAGTGCTTGAAACAAGCGGTTGAGTAGTTGTTTCTGATGGCGATCGAACAACGCGGGTGCTTCCTGGTCTGCTGGCAGCGACGACTGTACCCGCCCAATGTAGGTTGCCACCAGTCCCACTTTGTTCTGGCTGCTGGCGACTGCCACTTGAGCTAGCGACGTATATTTGGGCTTGCCTTTTGCATCTAAGACGTCCCGGTAGGCGCGTTTGGGACGCTGCTGCACTGGCTTGAATTCACCCTTCTCACCAGCTTGTTTCACTTCCTGAGCGATGTGAGGAAGTTTGCGGGCAGGCGTAATCAGCAACTGGTCGCCATCGAAGTCGGCTTGGTGATAAGCTTCGGCATCGTGGGGATGAATCCAGACCACATTGCGAGTTCGCATCAACTCAGGACGATGCACATTCTGATAGCGGCGGATGTTGTCGCGACTGACGATGGGATAGCGGGTTACGATGACTTCGCCTTCAGGTAGGTAAGGGGCGCAAACATTGCCACGCTTCAGCTCTGGTGCCGGCAATGCCATCCCAGAACCATGCTTGAAACCCCCATTCACCGCGAGTGCCTGCCATTTCTGTGCCAGGGTGTTGGTCAGGTAGTCTACCACTTTCGGTGCTTCTAAGAGGTGATAGCGGCGGTCTGCTTTCAGGAGGGAAAGCAGGCGAGCTTCCTGAGGTGAGTCGTCAGATGAGTCTTCGTCGGCATGATCGGGGTCAAAAGAGGCACGTTCAGCACCTGGACTGAGACGCTTTTGCTCTTGGTCGTAGGCGGTGATGAGATGCTTGACGAGAGCGATCGGATTCCCTTGCAAAGCCGCCAACTTTTCGGCTTTGGTTTGCGTGGCAGGTCCAAAGTCCTTCAGAATGGCGGCTTCTGAGCACCAGATAGTGAACTGCCAGCTATTGTTGTATGCATTGGCTCTGGCGTTGGAGCGATTACCCATCACGACCTGTGGCAATGCGTAGTCTCCACAAGGCACCCGTTCGTTGAGTGCGGCTTTGTGTAGACCTTTGATGGAAGAGCGATCCAGAATCAGGTCGTAACCCTGATCCTTGGTCAGGTGCTTGTCCACCAACAGCGTGCCTTTTGCCAAAAAGCTGGTGTCTGGAGCCCTTGTTTCTTCCCCTGCCCAGGCACTGCGCCATGCCAACCGAAACTGAAACGGTGTATCCATTTTGGCACCCAATTGTTTTGCCAACCAGGGTGAAACCTTACCATGACAGTCTCCCGTGCGATAGGCGACATCTTCTGAATTCTGGTAATCGACAATTCTGACTCGTAGCTTTTGAAAGCTACCTGACCCCTTCAAACAATCACTTGCCAACAGGGAACCGTAGCGACAGGCAGCATCCGGTTCTGTGGTAAACAGGTCACGGATCTGGCGGGTAAGACTGGCATCGCCAAAGTAATAGTTCTTGCCGGAACTGAATGCCAGATAGCGTTTGATGCCATCTTCAAACGCTCGGTTGCGTAAATCTCGTGGGTTAGGGTCTGGCTCACTCAGTTTGACCACCAATAAAGAGTGCAAGTCTTCGGGTGCAAACAGATGAGCCAGTATGGCATTGCGGATGATTAGCGGCGTATCAAGGATGCGTTGGGCGATCGCATCGTAGACCGGAATTTTCAGTTCATTGTGCGGATTCAGTTGAGTTTCAGCCATGACCCTGTTCCTAATAACACCAACGTTGTGTAGGACTCGAACAAAGCGCGAATCCTCTGTCTGCGGTAGCAGTTGGGTGGGTGGGCTGGGAATTTAGATCAGGCTGGTATTGTCCGATCGCCTAAGCTATTTGGTTTTGCAGGGTTTGTGAGAGGTTTCAGAGAGAACGGGTAACTCCAACGAAAAGAGGGGTGGTGTTCTAGGCCTGTGGAAGGTACTACACGGCAAGACCAAATTCATAACGGTTTATGAATAGCCCGATGACGATGTCATGCATCCACTCGGACTTGGAGAAACAAATGGTTCTGCGTGCTAACCGTTTAAGCCGAGTGCGTAACGTTAAGTGTTTGCGCTCAATCTTCTGGGTGCACTGCTTACCCACTTTATGCTGGTCGTCGTTCAGGAGTCGCGTATAACCACCCTACCCATTGATGTAAAACCGTTTAATGCCAAAGGGAGTCAACCACTGCATCAATGACTCAAGTGCAGCATCGGTATGAAGTAATAAAACATAAGCCACAACGCTTCCGGTCGCATGATCAATCGCATGCCATAACCAACGTTGCTGTCGTTTATTGCTCACAAAACCGCACATTTCATCCATCTCTGCTTCATCCACCCGCTGAACAAGGACATCAACAGATTCAGCTTGGGATGCCTGTACGAGTAGTTCTGGTGTGACTGGGCACATAAAATAGGGTGATTAGCAAGGATTAGTGGCTAGGAAGTGAGGGAGCCAGTACACACAGTTTCTGGCGAACAGTCATTACCTGGATGCACAATGAACGGGCACTCATCAAGCATATTCAATCGATCTCTAGGCACAGGCGATCTCGACGTTGAGTTTTCGGCAGCATAATTAGTTAGCAATTCAGGCTTGAGCGTACCTTCAGAGTGGTTTTCATGCTAGAACCTATTTTCTAGCGGTTGTGGTCCAAGATAGTTAACATTAGGTGTAAGAAACCAACAATTCGGACACCTTGGCATAGCATAAGGTCCACCCTTACCCAACCATACTGCGACACTATTGAAGTTGCTGAAATCTGCAGCTGTAAGCATTTCTCCGGTTGGGTCTGTTGCCCAAAGGGCTTTATTCAACGCATTAATTTCTGCATGAGCACCTGGAGGACCGTAATGCTTCAAATCCTTATCCTTTTCCCACCCTTTAGCAATCTGTGCATATGGTTCTAGCTCTTCTGCTAGGGCAGGATGCAAATCTTTTGTAGAAATAGCTTTTGAGCTCCGTCCAAAAAAGCGCTCTCCTGTTAAAACATTTTCAGCAGCTCCCAAAACCTGGTTACCTTTTCCGATTTTCGCTGCTTCTGGAACGCCTCCTGTTTTGTTTAGCTGAATTAAATAATCGGCTTGCTCAAGTGTTTGGGAAACGAGATCTACCCCTTGTTTTCTACTCCCTACGATCCCAGCTCCTTCTATCAGAAGATCACCTGATACCGATGGTGTTTCCTTAACAATCTGATCAAGTACTTCAAGATGTGGATTGGATTGAACTTTCTCCAGAGCAGGATCTTTGCTCCTTTGATATGTATCTTCCGCTGCATCTGTCCATACAAACCGTGTCAAGGCGTTGCGAAATCTTTTTAGCGCATCATATACTACGCTAGCCGAACCAGCACCATTACTATTTCGGTCAGAAGATTGAGGAGTAGATGGCTCCGATCCTTGAGGTCCACCTCCAAATCCAATATTGTCATTTCCTTGCGATGCGCCTCCAGCACCTTGTGAAGCGTCCGTGGAGCCAGAACCCTCTTTCTCACGAACCTGTTGATCTGCACCGCCAGACGCACCTCCAGCACCAGTATCAGTTTGGTCAGAAGGTAAAGGAAGTTGAGGCTCTTGAGGCTCTGGCTGCCCTTGTCCTTGCGGTCCACCTCCAAATCCAATATTGTCATTTCCTTGCGATGCGCCTCCAGCACCTTGTGAAGCGTCTGTGAAGTTAGTATCCTCTTCCCCACGAGACTGTCGAACTGTACTACCAGATGCGCCTCCGGCACCAGTATCAGTTTGGTCAGAAGGTGGAAGTATTCCAGAACCAGAAATTTCATCGCTCCCAGATGGAGAAAGGGCGGAATTGCTGGATGGCTGAGTGGATTGCAGTTGACCTCCGTCTTGTCTATGTTGAAAGGACATTTTTAGTCGTTCTTCGTCTGCCGTAGGAGTGATAGCGTCACTTGCTGGTGTAGACACTTCTCCGTTAAGCCCTCGGTCAGTAAGGGATGCTCCTGAACGTACTTCTGCTGCTGTAGGAGTGGCAGAGATATCAGGTGCTTGAGCAGTTCCACTGGGCGCTAAGTTGTCGGATGCGGCAAATGTATCTGAATTAGAACCATTAGTATCAGGATTAGGTGGGGTTGAAGGGTTAGTCGAATTAACACCGAGAGGCTTACTATGCTGATCCTTTTGAGGTACAACAGAATGTGATTTCTGTCGGTGATTGCTATGACTTGGCTCTTTCTCCACCCCCTCAGCAGAAGATGAGGTTTCCTTCATAGCTTCTTGGTACCCATTTTCCTCGTTGGTATTATTAGTAGAATCCCGGGGTCCCTGCGGTTCTTGTCCTTGAGCCTGGGCAACTAATCCAACTTGAGGGTCTTCACCTTGAGTTTGAATAGCTGCTTTACGTTTTTGATCTTCTGCGTTTCCGAAAATATCATTTCTGTAAAGGAAGACTAGTCCCTGAAGGTCAATGAAGCCATCATTTTTAGCTCCTTGTGCAAGTATCAGAGCTGTATTGCCAAACTTATTAGCTTGATCCACAACTTCACCGATCGAGCTTCCCAGTAGAGGAGTAAAGCCCTGACCCAAATTAACCGCAATGTTAAACCCTCCATCCAAAGCTCCTAGAAAATCATCATTTTTAACCGCAGCAATAACAGTAGATAGATTTTGCGGAACATATTGGAGTGTATCTAAGACTTCCTGCGTGACGTTACGATCCATTTCACTTAATCCGTTAAGACTAGATGAAAGACCGTAATTCGTAACGGCTATCAAACCTCCAGCAGCTTCTAACGCCCCAATAAAATCTTCACCTTTTATAAATGCGCGGGTTGAGCGATATGCTGAACTTGTAGACTGCTGAATTGCTACTGTAGCCGTTTTCGTAAGAGTGTTAACTTGACCCAAATACCCCGTGACTGCGCCTCCTATTGAGAGCAGTCCTCCAGCAAAGTCCATCCAATCTCCTCGAACCGCACCATCAATGGAATTCATCACCCCAACAGCCAGACCCACTGCAAGTGCTGCTAGAGGGGCAGCACCTCCAAAGGTTAGCCCCGTTGCTACGGCACCCCCTATAATGGTTATTCCCAGCCTAATTTTGCTCCAAAGACCTCCTCCTTCTGCTCGACGTGCCTCAATACGTCTGTTAATGAGGTCAGTCATAGCTTCGTGTAACTTAGTATCCATTATGCCTGAAAATTCAACAAGCTTTTCTGCATAGGCTATACGCTGTGAATTGATTCCCAGTTGGAGATGTAAGTCACCAATTCCTTGCATGAGTGTTTGAAATTCATCATCACCCTCTCTGATATCGCTGAGAATTGAATCGAGGTCTTGTAACTTTCCTGTTGACGAATTCCCATCGTGAAGCAAACCCAACAGCTTCATGTCTTTCTCATTCTCTGCACCAAGCCGATTAACTTGATCCATAAAATTCTTGTTCTGGGTGGTTAGCTCAGTAACTAAGTTATTTAATCGACCTTGGATAGCTACAGCTTCTTCTCCTTGTAGAGCTGAATTAAGATCTTTCTCAACTTCACCCAGCAAGGTTTTTAAGCGTGCTGGCATTTCTGGTTGTTCGGTTTGAAGGGTCTGGAGGTCTTGCAGCAAAGTCTGCATCTGCTTTTGTTGATTAACTTGAGATGGAACTAAATTCAAAGGCTCCATACCCAAATCAGAACGAATTTCGTTTAAGGCTTCTTGAAGCTGAACTTCAGTCTGCTGCTGCCCAATTTGAAAGATGCCAATGACCTTTTCAAGCTGTTCATACTGATTCTCCTGCAAGTTCTGCTCAGAGTAACTTGTAATATCTTGTTGTAAATCAGAAGCCCGATCAGCCGCAACTTTTTGCTCTAACCTTGCTTGAGCGAGGTAAAGACCATTGATGTTTAACAGATCCTCTAATGTTGCTTCGGTCTGCTGGATCACTGCACCGACAATCTGCTGCTTTAGCAAGGCAGCATCCAGTCTTTGTTGAATTTGGGCTTGATTATCCAAGTTATGGTTCAACGCCGTTCGCAAATCATTAATTTCAGCCTGATTCTGCTGCTGCTGCTTTAACGGCTCAAGCTTATCTTCAGCAGCGGTACGAGCTAAACGGGCTGCCTTTGCATTAGCATCTGCCAGTGTTTTGAGACTCTCATAATTCTGAGCATCTTGGGCATACTTCTCTAGAAGAAAACCATAGCTTCTCTTCATTCCCTTATTTTTCGTTCCATCGGTTAAGTCTTTAAAATCACGAGCGTAAAGTTGTGCTGCCGTTTTCATTCCCTGGTAGTTAGCAACGTCACGAAGGGCAACAGCTTCTTGATCACCATCTGCGATCGCTTCATCTAACGCCTGCTTAATGTCAGAGGCTGACCCGTTCAACTTCTTTTGCGCATCTCTGAGATTTTGAGCAGTCTGAGTCGATACCGCAATCGCATGCTCTAAATCACTAAGAACAGGTTGTAATTGCTGCGTGATTTGTATGTACTCATTCTGACCTTCGAGAGATAGGTCTTTAAAGTTCAGAGTAAAAGAATCGAGCGCTTTGCTACCCACCTCTGCCTGCTTCGCTAAGCGATCTGTTTCAGCCAGAGTTTGCTGGGCAGCCTGCAGTTTCTTCTCCAGAACTATTCCATCCGTGTCAGGGTGACTCACATAATCCCGCATCAAGCTCTGTTCAGTGAAACTAATAGACTCGTGCGACTCTTCTAATTGCTGCAAGTTTTTCAGGCTGCCTTTCTGTAACTCGAACACACTAGAAACGTTATCAACAAGTTTGAGCGATTGTTGAAGTAGAGCTTTTTGATGCTCTGGAGCATCTCGGTCATCGCCATCCCCCTGAGGAAGCTGCGATTCAGCCGCTGCTAACCGCTCCTGTAGAGATGTTTTCAGAGTTTGCACAAGGGCAGCTTTCTGAGCTAAAGTACTTTCTTGTCGTTCCGTCCAGGTTTCAATTTCATCAAGTCTTGCTTCGTACTGCAAGTTACCAGAATCCCATTGGCTGTATGAGTCTAGTGCTTTGAACACTGTCTGTAGATGAAGATTCGCGCTGGTGCTATAAGCACTCCAATTTGCATCTAATTTTGCCTGAGAAGATTGAAGCTCCCCTTTAGCCAACTCAAGTCGTTGGTTGAGTGTTGGAAGCAAGCCCTGGATTTTCTGCAATCTCTTGCTGGCTTTGGCTGCTTCCTCTTGTGCGCCTGGAGCATCTACAGTTAACAACCGCTGAATTTCCTTAATAGAATTTTTGCTGTCGTTACCAACTCGGGTTACTACTTCCCATTGAGTCTTCAGACCTCGCCAGTGTTTCAATTCTTCACTTTGCTCAAGTTGGGCTGCTTGCTCCCGATACGTCTTAGCTTGAGCAAAAAGCCTTTGCGATTCTTGAAGATTTGAATTCCAGTTTACCCAATAGCCATCAAAGTGTTTTTCGCCTTTAACCTTATCAAAACCTCCGATCCTAGTGGGGTGGTAATACCGTAGTACCGGTGTCCATTCAGGTCCACTATCCCCCAAAAGAAAATTTGGATCTTCGACGTAAGGATGTGATGTTTTTACGTCACTTGCATCAACGAAATCTTCATTAGATTTTTCACCTCCTAAGATTTGATATTTATTGCCGAACTCGTTCATGGCGATACGTCTACGTTCCTCTAGACTGTTCGCTGCAAACTCTGCTGAAGCTCCCAATGCTGCTGTAGCATCTTTATCTGCAGTATCAGCTGACGCATTTAAGCCTCTAATTTGTTGCGTTATTTCATTAACTTTTGAGTTAGCCTGATTTGCCCCTGTCTCAATGCTTGAGAATAGGTTGTCAATTTCGTCTCCCAAAGTCTGTGCAGAGCCAACGTAGCGCTTTTGAAGATCTGCAAACTGTTGCTGAAGCTCCTTGCCCTGTTTAACATCCAACTGCAAGGCTTCCATTTCGTCCTTAAATTTATTGACTGCTTGAGCTAATCCAAAGTAAACCTCCTTAAGTGTTCCTACAGTTGTAATGGAATCTCTCAAATTAGCCTGTGTCAACTCTCGATCGCCATACACACCCAGCAACTCATTCCGAATCAGGCTTGATGATTGCTCAAAATGGTTAGCTTGGCTTTCGCGCGACCTCAGTAGTTCTTCCCCAAAGCCATGTCCATCCTTCAAGCTACTAGCAGAATCTTGCAATAATTGACCTAAATACTAGACTTGTCGGGGAATAAGCGAGAATAGGAAACAGAAATGGGATAACACAGATGCTGAATATTGAACGGGTGCTGAAACAAGACCGCCTGCTGAGGGCTTTAACTGGCTTGAATCGGAAGGCCTTT
>JAHHIE010000030.1 GCA_019358945.1 Stenomitos rutilans HA7619-LM2
TCTGCGAAGTAGATGGCTCTGATTTTCGCTGATACAGCCTGACTCTTCCAGCACCTTAGCCCTCTTAAGTATTTCTACTCGCTACAAAGGTGACATGCTCCCCTTAAGAGTTGTGTCAGTCAATCAGCCTGACGGGCTTGAAACTGCTCAACCCCAAGTTGCTGCCCGCTGTCTAGATGTTCAATCTTGCTTACGGTGGGAATACTAGGTTTGAGATGACGAAAAAGACTTGATTAAGGGGAGTAGTGGCAGCTAGAGGCTAAAGCATTTGCAGTTTTAGGGAAGCTGGCAATGCAATCTTTTTACTTAGAGAATGGTATTCACTAAGATAGATTACCGATAACAAACAAAAATTTATATCGAATGAAACATGCACTTAATCCTGAAATATTTGCTGAGGATAAGGTCGTTAACTCTCATGGATATAGAGAACTTGGGTAGCGCTTGAATTGTCATATCTAACCATTGCTTGGATTAGCAGTCTGCCTATTTTAGGCTTTTACTTGATTCTTCAAAAACTGCTTGAATTGGTGTTAAGTTCTCGTTGCTTAGCTGCAAGATAAACTACATATTTTATACAAAAATCAGGCATTTTATTTTTACCTAAAGGCAGCGGAATTTATGGCAAATGATGGTAACAGCATCTCCAGATTAGTAAACGGTATCTCCGACAGCCAATTAGTCGCCCAATTTCAAATGGCAGCTAAAACTCACTTCAGTGGCAAATTGGATTTTTCCACCGCTGATGGCAAACAGTGGAGCCTTTACTTTCGTCTCGGTCGTTTGATTTGGACGGCAAGTAGTGAGCATCGCTTTCGCCGTTGGTATCGATTACTCAAGCAATTTTGCCCGACTATTCATCCCCAATCGATTCATTTACGAGAAAACGAATTTCCGTTTTACTGGGAATATTTGGTGCTCTCGGTCTTATTTAAGCGGCAGCATATTAGCCGTGAGCAGGCGATCGCGCTCATTCAAGCCGTTGTTTTAGAAGTTTTATTTGATCTGCTTTATGTAGGTGAGAAAATTACCGAGAGTGGCTACATATATGACAAGCAAGAAGAATTTAGCGATCCGCTTGCGCCCTTTAATGCAGAGCAGATTCTTGGGCAGGTACAGCAAGATTTAACCCAATGGTATAGCGCTGGTTTGATCCATTATTCACCGAATGCTGTGCCTGTGATTAAGCGACCCGATGAGTTGAAACAATGTGTTTCGCCTAAAACCTACCAGACGTTAGAAACGCTCATTCATGGCAATGCAACCTTACGGGATTTAGCTAGAACAACAGGGCAGGAGTTAGTCAGCCTCACTCGCGTTTTAGCGCCCCATTTTCAGCGGGATCTGATTGGGCTGAGCCAGGTACCAGATTTTTCAGCTCCCAGCGGCTTTAACACTCAGCCAAAAGCAGTCGTTACTACCAATCCGAATGCACCTCTCGTTGTGTGTATTGATGATAGTCCGCAGGTTTGTAAAGCAATGGAACGCATTATTCAGCCTGCTGGTTATCGCTATGTCAGCGTGGAAGATTCAGTTCACGCGCTGCCGTTGCTGTTAGAAAAGAAGCCCGGTTTGATCTTCTTAGATCTCGTGATGCCGATCGCAAGTGGCTATGAAATCTGTGCCCAAATTCGCCGCATTTCGATCTTCAAAACGATTCCGATCGTCATCCTGACTGGCAAAGACGGCATTGTCGATCGGGTGCGTGCCAAGGTTGTTGGGGCTTCTGATTTTCTGGCAAAACCTGTAGATGCGGCAAAGGTGCTGGCGATCGCCCATCAATACTTGCCCCTCGCTCCGACGACTGCCGTTCCGCCTGACGATCCTAGTCCACCAGAGCCGCTGGAAGAGAGCTACGACATGGGCGAAACCACCGCCCTACTCATTCACCAAAGCATGAGTAATGTTTCCAGATCTCTGTAATCTGTCCGCGTTCAACGTCCTGACCACACCCTTCAATGAGCATCTGACCTTATGAGCACAGTTCTACTAATCGAAGACAGTTTGACAGAAGCCGAAATGTTAACCCGCTATCTCCAACAAGCAGGTCTCCTCGTCATCAGTGCAAAAAGCGGTGAAGAAGCTCAGGAGCGGTTGCATAAACAAAGACCTGACCTGATTGTGCTAGACGTGATCTTACCGGGACAGAGCGGCTTTGAACTCTGCCGCGAACTGAAGGCAAATCAGGACACAAAGCAGATTCCGATCGTCATATGTTCCACCAAAAATACTGACGTAGACAAGATGTGGGGCAATATGCTGGGGGCGGATGCGTATGTCACCAAACCCGTTAACCAGCAGGAATTTCTGCAAACAGTCTGTCGCTTGATGGGGCAAGCCGTATGATGCCGTTCTCAACGGACGATCGCCACAATCAATCCCATGACCAATTGCTGCAACTGGCGTATCAGGGAGATGCCACGGCGATCGCCACGTTAATGAATCGCCACCTCAGCCGTCAGCAGATTACCGCCCAAGTGGAATGGGAAGGGAATCGGCTGCACATTTGCCTGGAGGCCGTCCGTCCGCCTGCCCCAGAACCATTGACTACAGTGATCCATCGCACCATTTTGAAGTTGAAGGTGCCTACGCTCAAAACGTTGAAAATCAGTTGTCAACAGGCTGATACGCGTGAGCTTGTCTGGAGTCAGGAACAAGCGATCGCGCCCCGCAGCACTGCTAATACTGTTAATCCAGCTCATACAGCGTTGTCGAAACAAGACGCTGATCGTGCTTCCCAATCGCTGGCTGCACCGATCACGCTTCAAGACTGGCTGAGTCAGACGGCAAAGCCATCCTTAGCCGAGTTGATGCAGCCCCTTTCAGCGACGAATGAGAGTGAAGCAGACTTGCGCTTTCTCCGGTTTTCCTTCAGTGCTTCAGAAACCGCGCTACTCTCCCTTGCCAGCATTCGGCAGGTGATGAAGGTGCAGCCGCAGAGCCTTTTGACGGTGCCTGATATGCCAGCGTTTGTCATCGGGATCTGTCATTTTCATGGCGAAATGCTGTGGCTGGTAGATCTGGGGTTGCAGCTTGGGTTTCAAGGCGTCACCGTGGGGCGATCGCACCTTCACGCACCCTCTGCCACAGCCCCACAGGGGCACTGGATGGCGATCGTCATTCAAGCGCAAAGCAAATCGCTGGGACTCATTGTACCCCAGGTGATCGACATTGAACGCCACGCTCCCACCCAGCTACAGCCACCAACGAAGGACTTGTTTCCCGCCACCCTGCTGCCGTTTATCCAGGGTTATTTGGTGCGGTCTAGCAGTCCTGTTTTGGATGCCAATGCGTTGCTTGCCGATCGCCGCTTGCAGGTTCACGCCGCCTAGTAAGAGTCTCGTCGGATAACACCCCACGGCCCCTCCACTCATCCACCCTTCCACTCATCCACCCTTCCACTCATCCACCCCCTTCAGTTTGGGTTTGTTACTACCCTTACGCCCCGCCATTGCCCAGCTGATCGCTCCAGCATGGCACCCCTCTTACCGACATCCAGAAAACACTTACAGGACTGATTCCGATCGAAGCCATTGCTGTTTTCCGTTACCGCACTGCCAACTCTACGTCTTTTCAGAGGTTAATACCCGTGACCATTTCTCACTCAAACCAAGATTTGTTTGCGCTCTTTGGCGATGCATCAGAAGAGCCATCGTTACTTAGCAGCCACTACGCTGCCACCACGTTCGCTCCAGCACCGGGCAATGGCAATGGTCATAGCGGGAGCCAGCCTACGACCGATCGCAACAGCAGCCCAACCGGACTGGGGAATGGCGGATTGGGGAATGGCGGTCATGAGTACAGGTCAGCCGACAATGGCAACCGCTCTGGTCAGTCCAACGGGTTTGCCGATTCTAGCCAGCCTGAGAAAGTTGCCGTGCAAAAGGCGATCGTGGCAATTCAGGCGATTCGCAAAGAGGTGGAGAAGTCGCAAACGGCTATCAAAACTGAACTGACCAGAGTGGGCACCTCCAATAATTCGGTGATTGCCGAAAATCTGAATCAACTGGATAAATTGCCACCGCTGCTCGATCAGTTGGGGCAGTTTGTGCAGCAGCAGTTTCAGGGACAGTTGACGGCTAAAGCGCAGCAGCAAATTGCCGCCAACCGGGAATGGTTAGGGGCGATCGCCCAACAGATGCAGCAGGCGGAAACTCAGGATGATCTATTCCATATGATCGTGAGCGAAATGCGCGATCAACTCCAGGTCGATCGCGTGGTCATCTTCAACTTTGACACTGAGACGAAAGGAACAGTGGTGGCGGAATCGATTGCCTCTGGCTGGACACCCATGCAAGGCGAAGCACTTCCAGTACTCCTCTTTGGGGCTGAAAATGCCCGCGAATATCGGCGGAGGCAAATTGTGAGCCTGCGCCATCTTGATGCCGATCGCATCTTTGCCTATCAACGCCAACTGCTCGAACGCTTTCAGCTCTTAGCCAGCCTCGCCATTCCGCTAGTGATTAACGATCAGGTGCAGGGCTTGCTCGTGGTGCAGCAATGTCGGCAACCGCGCGTTTGGCAAGAGCCAGAAATTTATCTGCTCACGGATATTGGTGCCAAACTATCGCTGGTTTTGCAGTTCGTTCAATTCAAAGTGCAACTGAAACAGATTGCCGCACGGGAACAAGCAACCAGCAAAGTCATCCAAAAAATTCGCAGTACGATCGATATCCAGGCCATTTTTAGAGTCACGACGCAGGAAGTAAGCCGACTGCTGGACGTAGAGCGTGTCACCATTTACAAATTTCGCCCCGACTTTTTTGGCGATTTTGTGGAAGAAACGGTTTCCGGCAACTACCCTCGTCTAGTCGGTAGCGGTTGGGAAGATCCTTACATCAGCGAACATCGTGGCGGACGCTTCCGTAACAACGAACCGCTGATCGTCGAAGATGTGCGGGTCGGTGAACTCCAGTGGGAGGGCGGACGGCTAAACGCTAAAGCACCCCGCAAACCCCTCACCGACTGTCATATTGAGGCGCTGGAATACTACCAGGTAAGAGCCTGCGCCGTGGTCGCCATCTTTCAGGGGCAGCATCTCTGGGGTTTGCTCTCGGCGTTCCAAAATAGAGAGACTCGCGCCTGGGATGAGGCAGACGTTCAAGTGTTGATGCAAATTGCGAACCAGCTTGGCATTGCGCTTCAGCAAGCGGAGTTTGTGGCGCAAGTGGAGGCAAAGGAAACCCAACTGGAAAAATTGGTGGCTCGCGAAAGGGCAACCGATCGTGTGATCCAAAAAGTTCGCAGCACCACCGATTTGCAAGATATCTTTAGGGTGACAACGCAAGAAGTGAGCCGCTTGCTCAACGTCGAGCGCGTCACCGTTTACAAATTCCGTCCCGACTTCTTTGGCGATTTCATTGAAGAAACGGTTGTGGGTAATTATCCTCGTCTGGTCGGCAGCGGCTGGGAAGATCCTTACATCAGCGAACATCGCGGCGGACGCTTCCGCAAAAACGAGCCGCTGATTGTGGATGATATTCAGGTTGGTGAAACCCACTGGTCAGGCGGACGGATGCATCCCCAGATACCCCGCAAGCCCCTGACCGATTGCCACATTGAGGCGTTGCAATATTACCAGGTTGAAGCCTGTGCCGTCGTTGCCATTTTTCAGGGACAGCAGCTTTGGGGCTTGCTCTCTGCCTTCCAAAACACAGGCGCGCGCCAATGGGACGAGGCAGACGTTCAACTGCTGATGCAGATTGCCAACCAGCTAGGCATTGCCTTGCAACATGCAGAATCGGTGCATGAATCACAGGCGAAAGCACTGCAACTGCAACGAGGGATTGAACGCGAACAGGCACTTGCCCGCGTCGTCAACCGGATTCGCAACACCCTGGAGATTGACACCATCTTTAAGGCGGCGACGCAGGAAGTCAGGAGTCTGCTGAGTGTGGAGCGTGTGACCATCTACAAATTCCGCCCCGATTTCTTTGGTGACTTCATTGCCGAGTCTGTAACAGGCGGCTACCCCAACCTCACGGGCAGCGGCTGGGAAGACCCCTACATCGGCGAACATCAAGGCGGCAGGTTTCGCCAAAATGTCCCGCTCGTTGTCGATGATATCCACAGCGGTGAAACCATCTGGGAAAACGGGCATTTAAACCTTCAGGCTCCCCGTAAACCAATGACGGATTGCCATGTTGAGGCATTGGAATACTACCAGGTGCAAGCCTGTGCCGTTGTCTCGATTTTCCAGGGCACCAAGCTCTGGGGCTTGCTCTCGGCATTTCAAAACAGTACCTCTCGCGTCTGGGAAGACGGTGAGGTTAACTTGCTCATACAGGTTGCCAACCAGATTGGCATTGGGATTCAACAGGCGGAATATGCCAGCCAGCTTCAGGCACAGTCACAGCAATTGGCAGAAGCCGTCGCCCGTGAAAAAGCCTCGAAAGAATTGCTGCAACAGCGGGCTGTACAACTCTTGATGGCAGTCCGCCCAGCGCTGGAAGGCGATCTAACCGTCCGGGCACCGCTCAGTGAAGATGAAATGGGCACGATCGCCGATGCCTACAACAATACGCTTCAGGCACTCCGCAAAATCGTGGTGCAGGTGCAAGATGCCGCCACACGAGTCAGCGACACCTCTCAAAGCAACAGCAGTGAGATTACCAAACTATCCCAGGGCGCTCAAAAAGAGTCGCAGCAGGTGACGGCAGCACTGGCACAGATTCGGACAATGGTGGAGAGTACACAAGCGGTCGCCAGCAGTGCCCAGAAGGTAGAAGTGGCGGTACAGCAGGCAAACCAAACGGTGCAACAGGGCGACGCTGCCATGAACCGCACGGTGGAAGGGATTCAAACCATCCGCCAAACCGTGTCTGAAACCAGCAAGAAAATCAAACAACTGAGCGAATCGTCCCAAAAGATTTCTAAGGTGGTGAACTTGATTTCAGGCTTCACGACCCAGACTCAGCTTTTGGCACTAAATGCGGCGATCGAAGCCACCCGTGCAGGCGAAGCAGGACGAGGCTTTGCGGTGGTAGCGGATGAAGTACGTTCCTTGGCGCGACAGTCGGCGGAAGCCACCACGGAGATTGAAAAACTGGTGCAGGAAATTCAGGCAGAAACCAGTATGGTGTCGCAGGCGATGGATACGGGCATTCAACAGGTGGTCAACGGCACAGCCTTGGTGAACGAGACGCGCCAGAGTTTGACCGCGATCGTGGCTTCAACGGCACAGATTAGCAGCCTGGTGCAGCACATTACCCATGCAACGCAGGCACAGACGCAGGATTCGCAACTGGTGACGCAAACAATGGCAGAGGTGGTGGCGATCGCCAACGAAACCTCTACCACCACCAAACAGATTGCCACCTCGTTCGATCAACTCCTGACTACTGCCAGCGAACTGCAAACCACCGTGAAGCGGTTCAAATTATAAAGACACGAACGATCGGATCTCATTCTGGAACGTCTCACCATGTCCATTCCATCTACCGTCCAGCAGGAAGACTATGCAAACTTCCTCACCGAGGCAAGCGACCTGCTCCAAACGATCGAGCAGGAATTATTCCACCTAAAGCAAGACCATACGCCTGCACGGGTGCATAGTCTCATGCGAGCGGCACATACCCTTAAGGGCAGTGCTGCCAGCGTGCAGCTAGAAACGGTGAAGTCCGTTGCCCATGTCTTAGAAGACGTGTTTCGGGCGCTCTACAACCCAAAGGTGGTGATCGACGCTGAGCTAGAAGCCTTGCTCTTTCAGGCATATGAGTGTCTGCGGCTACCGCTGATGGCCGAGTTTACAGGCGGCAGTGTGGATGAGGCAGAGATCCTGGGGCGATCGGCGACCGTCTTATCGGCACTGCAAACGAAGCTCGGCGACTTGTTTGATCAAGATACGCCGATCCCAACTTCCGTCGAACTGGGGTTTGATCTGGTGCAGTCGATGTTTGAGGGTGGCGTGGAGCAACGGCTACAAGCGCTCGAACAGGCTCTAACCCAGCCCCAGCTTACGACCCTTGCTGCGCAGCTACAAGCTGAAGCGGAAGTGTTTCTGGGTCTGGCAGAATCGTTGCAATTGGCGGGTTTTGGCGCGATCGCGCAAACCACACTTGCCGCGCTTGCTGCCCACCCCAATCAGATCCAACAGATTGCACCCCTGGCGATCGCAGACTTTCGTCAGGGACAGGCGGCCGTACTAGCGGGCGATCGCACCCAAGGCGGCTCACCCGCGATCGCGCTTCAGCAGCTTGCTCAAGTCCGTGCAACGGTGACAGCACCGACCAATGTCGATCGCAACAGCGACGGACACTACCCTGAGCCTCACCAGCCATTCAATCAGCCATCTCATCAGGCTGCTCACGGATACCGCACCGAGCGGTCTTTGACAGCGACACCGACCCTAGAAAAAAAGCCGAAAACGTTTTTTCAACGGTTAAAAGATTTCTTCTCTCTAGAGCCAATCTACTGCCCCGATCGCCCCATTCCCACGCCTACTTCTCCGATTGCGCCGCCCACAACGCCTTCTCTCTCATCCTCCTCCGCCAACGACAGCCTGGATGCCTTCTTCGATCGTATCTCAACAGAACCCACCCCCTTCACACCACCGTCTACATTACAGCCCGATCATCCACTGTCCCCCTCACAATCTGAGCTTCCACGTCCTAATCTATCCGCGCCCGATCTTGCACTTTCTGATCTGCCACAGCCCGATCTGACGCTGCTCGATCTGTCCATGCCCTATCCTGCACTGCCTGATCTTGCGCCACCCAATCTTGCGCCGCCTGATCGTTTCAACTCTGAACAGTCATACCCGACACCCGACACCCAACACCCGACACCCGACACCCGACACCCGACACCCGACTCCTCTCCCACCCCCGTCGTTCGCGTCAATCTGGGGCAACTCGAACGGTTAGATTACCTGGCGGGGGAACTATTGATCAACCAGAACCAGCAGACAATGCAGGATGATCAGTTTCGACTTGCTGTGCAAGAACTGGTGCTGCATCTGCAAAAACATAAACGGACGCTCAGCAGTTTGCAAAGTTGGTCAGATTTGACCCTGGCGACCAACGGTTCCTCCCCACAACCGCTGCTTTCGGATGGGATGACCGACTTCGATGCACTAGAGATGGATCGCTATACCGATTTTCATGTGTTGGTGCAAGCGGCGCTCAACGATCTGGTGCAGTTAGAAATCGTGGGAGAGAGCCTGGAAACCCAAATTCGGCAGGCGAGACAGGCGAGAGAGACGCAAAAACGGTTGCTCACCAGCATTCAAGATGACCTGACAACGGCTCGAATGCAGCCCCTAAGCGAAACTCTCAATCGGCTGTCGCGCGTTCTCCAGCAGTTGGCGACGGTTCACTCCAAGCCTGTGGCAATGTCGCTGAGTGGGATGTCTGTGCTGGTTGACAAGGCGATCGCCGAAAAACTCTACAATCCCCTGCTCCACCTGGTGCGAAATGCCTTTGACCACGGTATCGAAGCCCCTGCACTACGGCAAGCCAGCGGCAAACCAGAAACGGGGCAAATTCACATTCATGCCTATCATCAAGGCAACCGCACGTTGATCGAAATTCGCGACGATGGGCAGGGAATTGACTGGCAGCGGGTTGCTGAGAAAGCGATCGCGATCGGGCTAGTAACCCCGGACGTTGCAGCCGACCTATCCTCTGCACAGTTAGCAGATTTTCTGTTTCGATCGGGCTTTTCCACTGCCGCTCAGGTGAATGATTTATCGGGGCGGGGCGTTGGTTTAGACATGGTGCGATCGGAAATGCAGGCGTTAAAAGGCACTGTTAACGTCAGTTCCACTCCTGGACACGGCACGACCTTTACGCTCTCTCTACCGCTGTCGTTCTCCACCACCCGTCTCATGATCTGCCAGCAGCACGGCATCACCTATGCCTTACCCATCAATGTGATTCAGCAGGTAATTTTATCCCAGCCCAATCAATTGATGCAAACCAGTGGACAACAGATGGTCTTACACTGGCAAGCGGATGACGTGGAACAGATGGTGCCAGTCCACACCTTAGCGCAACTACTCAACATCCCGCGCTCAAAAACGCTAGCTGAAGACTCGTCCCAACGTACACCCATCATTTTGCTGCAAGGCACTGAGGGACTTTGGGGACTGCGTGTGGATCAGGTGATGGGTGAACAAGAACTGGTGATTCGCCCCCTGGGAACGGCGATCGCGCCTCCACCCTATGTCTATGGCTGTAGCCTGTTGAACGATCGACAAATGGCGCTGGTGATTGATCCCGTTATCCTCCAGGCGTTTCACATCGCTCCACTCAGCGCATTGCAACCGACCAAAGCACCCGCAACGCTCCACTCTCTGCTCGTCACGGCTCCCCCCTCACGCACCCACATCCTGCTAATCGAAGATTCATTGACGGTGCGTCATAGCCTTGCTAGAACACTACAGGAGCAGGGCTATCGGGTTTCTCAAGCAGGAGATGGCTTAGAAGCGTTTACATTCCTACAGCAAGATCCTGACGTACATCTGATTATTTCTGATGTTGAAATGCCGCGCATGAATGGCTTTGAATTTCTCAGTCAGTTGCGAAAAACGCCTACCTTGCAGACAATTCCTGTCGTTATGTTGACTTCTCGTAGCGGTGAAAAATATCGCCAGTTCGCCACAGATCTGGGAGCCAATGCGTTTGTGAATAAGCCGTTCTCTGCTGAAGCACTCTTGCCGCTTCTGGAGACGTTGATTAACCCATCGACTCTGGTGAAGTCATAAGGGCAAATAGCCATCTACCCCTATGAGGATTGGGCAATGGAATCTCAAGCATTGACATCACTCCACGTCTAAACATTCTTTTTCAACAGGCTATTTATGTTTACCATTGCACCACCCCAGTCGTCTCAGCAGCCAGCTTCACAGCCTACGGAGCCACACTCTTGTCAGGCGATCGCCTTTCAAATTGCCGGGCATTGGTTGGCACTCCCTCATACGGCCTTGCTGCAAGTGGTTCACCAAACAGCGCTGAACAGGGATGTCGGGTCAGAGACGTTGGTTTATCTAGGGAAGCAGCCACTTTCCATCCTGAATCTGCGCCCGCTGTTGGCAGCCGTTCCCACTGGTCGATCGCGCTCCCAAGACCAACTTACCGCTATAGAAGCGCCGTTTCTTGTCATTGCAGCACTGGATACAACCCTTGTCGGCATTCCAGTCGATCAACCACCCATTTTGCTTGAGCTACCCCTCACAGCCACCTATGCTGTACCGCCTGCCTACTACAACGCCATTCGTGGGATTGCCAGTCATGTGGTTGCGGTTCCCCAGCTAGGGGCAGTCCTCTTACTAAACCTACAGGCAGCCACCAGCGGGGTTTGACCGTATGCTTTCACAGCTCCTTAGCATTGCCACGGCAGGAGACTCAAGCTGTCACTGAAGCTAGGCTGAATGATAACAACAACTAACAGGCTTAGTTGTAGCAGCGGAAAAATTCTGGTCTTTAGTGAGCTATTAGAGTGAATTGTCCCACTTATGGTTGAAACCGGGACAGTTCATACTTATTGGTATTGGATTGGCGTATATGATGAATATAACGAATTGCTGAAGCGAGTGTATGTTGAGTTCGTGATAGAGGCACGGCATAACAAGATCCCATGTATACTAACCGCCGAGAGTTGATCTGTAGGAGCTCAAGGTTTCTGCGGCGTGTGAAGCGAGACGTTATGCCGAGTTGAGGGAAAGGAATGGTTGAACAACCCTTTAATCAGTAATGATGAGTACATCCTTTGAATCCTTTGAACAAATGCTCACTGGGGGGCATCCTAACTCATTGGGCAGAACGATTGAAGTTGTCGATTTGGTATTAGAAACTCCAGTCAAGCTTTCTGATTTATACAATTGCTATTTCAGTACTGATGAAGTTGTTCGGCTGCGCACTTCAAATGCTATCAAGAGAATTTCTCGTGAAAAGCCTGAATGGCTCGTACCATACATTGACAAACTAATTTCTGAAGTATCAACTATTCATCAAGCCTCAGCACAATGGACAATAGCAGAATTATTCCAGACCCTTTCAATTTTCATGTCGGAAACACAGCGCACTAACGCACTAAAAATCCTTAAACAAAATCTTGAAACTGCTACAGATTGGATTGTTCTGAATAACACAATGGAAACGCTCGGTGAATGGGCAGTAACAGATTCAGAATTAAAAGGATGGTTATTGCCACATTTGAATAGGTTGAGTGGCGATAGTAGAAAATCAGTTGCAGGGCGAGCTAAGAAAATAGACGCAAAGCTGCATAATTGATTTCCCATATGCTGGTTCATGTTGTTATAACAACAGCGTCCCGTTTAGCCCAATGACACAACGTTGTAAGTTGCTCACTAGCAATTCATCGCAAAGCTCTACCCTATGGCCGCTAAAACTAGTGCCGTCACTTCATGATGATTTGACCACAGCAATTGTCCTTTTCAGCTACTAGGGAATAGCAGTAGTGCTTAAGAGACGCTCCACCACGGTTTTTGCTCTGCGACCACCCATTGGAATCATGCGATGAGCGAGTACATGCGGTGCCAGGAACTTCACATCATCAGGGATGGCATAATCTCGATCGTCTAAAAACGCGAGGGCTTGGGTTGCGCGGTGGAGAGCAACCGTACCTCTAGGGCTAACTCCTAACGTAATCTCTTCATCGTGCCGTGTGGCTCGCACCAGGTTGAGCATGTACTGTTGCAGCGTTGGTTCTACCTTGACAAGCGTGCAGAGGCGATGCAATTCCTGGATATCGGCGATCGATAAACAAGGTTGTAGCTCTTCCACATTGACTTGCCTTTGCAGTCGCTGCAACATTTGCAGCTCTTCCGTTTCGGACGGGTAACCCAGCGAGAGCGACAGCATGAAACGATCCATTTGCGCTTCTGGAAGCGGAAACGTGCCTTGATACTCCACCGGATTTTGAGTGGCAATGACAAAGAACGGATCGGGTACCTGGCGCGATCGCCCATCAACGGTGACCTGGTGTTCTTCCATAACCTCCAGCAATGCCGACTGCGTGCGGGGAGTGGCACGGTTGATTTCATCTGTTAGCAAAATATTGGCAAAGACAGGCCCAGGCAAAAATTCAAACGCGCCTGTGCTGGGATTCCAGATATTTGTCCCTGTCACATCGCTGGGCAGCAGATCGGGAGTGCATTGAATGCGCTGAAACGTGCCGTCGATCGATCGCGCCAGTGACTTTGCCAGCAGGGTTTTACCCACCCCTGGTACGTCCTCTAGTAGCGTGTGTCCGCCTGAAATCAGGGCCACTAGTACCAACCGAATGGCGTCGTGTTTCCCCACGATCGCCTGTCCCAGGTTTTCCGTCAGTGTTTGAATGCGTGCTCTCATACTGATGCAGATTCCAAAAATGTGGGCAGAACAGGTTTCTTTCAGTGTGCCCTAGTTACAGTGGTTAAGCGATTGCATAGCTGATCGTTAATCCCTATGACGTTATAGCAATCCTCATTTACTGGGCGAAAACTAATCTGGATTAGCCTACTCCTTCAGCGAAGCAAGCTACAGCTTTTAACCATCAGCTTCCTCTAGCTAACCGCTGACTGCTGACTGCTAATTGCTATGACCTACGTCTTTACAGTTCCTTGAATTAAGCCTCTAGATTCACTCATGCAAATTTACAGACGCCAAAAGATTGGAGGTTGCTCTTAAGTAGAGGTTAATCTGTGTAGAGGTAGGTCTATCGAAGTCGAGCGATCGAGATGAAATCAAGACTCTTAGAGGCGATCGAAGCCTTTTCTGGTATCTACAGCGGTTGGATTCTGTGGAACCTCTTTTTAGCCTTCATTCCCCTGGTGCTAAGCTTCTGGCTGTTTCGGCGCAAAACCAACGATCGCCCCTTTGTGTGGTGGTTAGGATGGCTTGTCTTTCTGGCGTTTTTGCCCAACGCACCCTACTTGTTGACAGACATCATTCACCTGATTCGGGGTACACGGGTAGGATACGCTACCTGGATCATTGCGCTGGTCTTCATTCCCTTGCATATTGCTGCCATTGTGAGTGGCTTTGAGGCGTATGTCATCTCGCTGATTAACCAGGGGCACTATTTGAAGCGTCAGGGGCAGCGAAAGCTTGTGATGTGGGTTGAGTTAGCTTTTCATGGGCTTTGTGCGATTGGCATTTATCTAGGCCGGTTCCAACGTTTCAACAGTTGGGATTTGGTGACCGATCCAGGGAACGTGCTGCTGGTAACGATCGACGATCTGACAGCAAAACTCCCACTGCTAGTGGTTGTGGTTACGTTTGTGATTCTCACCGTCCTTTACTGGATCATGAAGCAAATTACGTTGGGGCTGCTGTTGCGCTTTCAATATACGCATCGGGACAAGCTAATTAACTCTGATTAAGGCAATGGTTTGGCCTGTCTTGGTAAGCCGATCGAGCGATGAGGCAACCTTGGAGCATCCGCTACGCCAGTACAATGAAGCATTAGCCTCTGCAAGCCCGCACGCTCGTTGCGATCATGTATGGAACCATCGCTAGATATCACTCTGCAAATGATTTTGACCGTCATCGCAGGGATTGGGGCGCAGGTATTAGCAGAATTCCTCAAGGTTCCGGGCATTGTCTTTTTGCTGCTAGCTGGCATTTTGCTGGGTCCCAGTGTCTTTGGATGGCTGTCTCCCGATCGCCTGGGTTTGGGACTAGACGTCATTGTGTCGCTGCTCGTAGCGGTGATTTTGTTTGAGGGCGGTTTCAACCTGGAACTGCGAGAGTTGGGTCGCGTGTCGGGTAGCCTGCGCAATCTGGTGACGATCGGCACCCTCATTACCTTGCTGGGCGCTGGCGTTGCAGCCCACTGGCTCAGTGAATTTCCCTGGGCGATCGCCTTTCTCTATGGCTCTCTGGTGGTGGTGACGGGGCCAACCGTGATTAACCCATTGCTGCGACAGGTCAAGGTCGATCGGCAGGTGGCAGCTTTACTAGAAGGTGAAGGAGTCCTCATCGATCCTGTTGGTGCGATTCTGGCAGTTGTCGTTCTCAACATCCTGCTAAACGGTGAAGCCGATCCCGTTCGCATTATGAGTGGGTTGATGGTACGGTTGGGCATTGGTAGCGTGATTGGCATCGCTGGCGGCTGGTTGCTCGGCTTGATTCTCAAACGAGGGCGCTTTTCCGATGACCTGAAAGCCCTGGTAGTATTGGCAGGCTTGTGGGGGCTGTTTGGGCTGGCGCAAACGGTGCAAAGTGAATCAGGGCTAATGGCAACCGTTGCGGCTGGCATCACGTTAAGAGCCTCATCAATACCCGAAGAACGCTTGCTCAAGCGGTTTAAGGGACAGCTCACTATCCTAGCGGTATCCGTTTTGTTTGTGCTGCTGGCAGCCGATCTGTCGATCGCAGGCGTCATCGCCCTTGGCTGGGGCGGTGTGTTGACCGTACTAAGCCTCATGCTGGTCGTGCGTCCCCTCAATGTTTGGTGCTGCACCTGGAACAGTGGCTTGAACTGGCGGCAAAAGCTGTTTATTTGCTGGATTGGCCCAAGAGGAATTGTTTCAGCGTCGATCGCCTCCCTTTTTGCCATTTCGCTCACTCAGCGCGGTATTAATGGGGGTGACTCCATCAAAGCGCTCGTCTTTCTAACGATTATTCTCACAGTCTGTTTACAGGCACTCACCGCGCAGTGGGTGGCAAATCTGCTGCGAGTCACCTCCAACGAAGCCACTGGAGCCGTCATTGTGGGCTGCAATCCCTTAAGTTTACTCATTGCACGCCTATTAACTGAACGGGATGAACCTGTTACGCTCATTGACACGGCACCTGAAGCGCGTCAAAAGGCGGAACAGGAAAATCATCGCATTTTCATCAGCAGTGCACTCGATGCTGAAGTGTTGGAAGAAGCGGGACTGAGCCATGTGGGTACGTTTCTAGCCATGACCAGTAACGGTGAAGTGAATCTGGTCATCGCCCGACAGGTTGCAGAAGAATTTCGGCCCCCTCGCGTTCTAGCCATCTTCCCACGCGATCCCCAGGTCAACAGCACGCACAAAGCCGCTACCGAAGAACCCAAGATTCAACAAGCGTTTACGTCTCAAATTACACTCAAAGCCTGGAATGAGTTCATCAGCGATGGGGCTGTCAAACTGGGAGAAACCGTGTTGCGAGAAGACGCGATCGAGCCACAACAGGCGCACCTGCAATCGCTCATCACAGCCGATACACTGCTGCCAGTACTGATCGAGCGACAGGGAAGTTTAGCCATTTTTCCAGCAAATGAGAGCTTGCAAGTAGACGATCGCCTGATCTATCTTCTGCATGACCCCAAACCCAAACTCTTAAAGCTCCTCTCTGGCTCCAGTCAGACACGACTCACCCTCGAAAAACTGCCGGAAGTGGAGAAATTTCCCCTGCTGGTTGATGAGGATGACCGCGAAACGAAGCCCGATGATGAAATACTGACCGCTCCAACGACTGATTAAGCTTTGTAGAGGAATCGATATTCATCCATAGCTTGCTCTCGGCATTCTACAGGAGACAAGTGAGGATGTTCTCGCTGAAGGCCGTACTGTAGAATCTCCAAATATGCTGGCACTACACGGCTTTCGCCTAGATCAGCTACTAAGCTTGGGATGTGGCTGCTAAGGCCATATCGAAATTTTCGTACGTCTTTAAGCGGTCGCTTCTCAAGGGTTCTAACAGCCTTGCCGATCGGATCTTCCCTCTCAAGCCACCTATGTGGATTTCGTTGTATCGACTTTAAGTAGTTCGCTTCACTTTCTCTAATTAATACGTAAGCAGCAGACGTAATGAGGATCAACCCTAAGATTTCGTCAACAATGGATCCGGTAGTTTTATCTAAATATCGGAGAGCTATCAGGAAAAAAGAGATTAGAAAAACAACAAATGCGCTTACTGTTAGGATTCCTGTTTTTTCTCGATCAGCAAACCAAGGGGGAATGTTAGACATTTTGCCAGAGTTAGGCTACTTTTCCTGAATTATCTTGCTTAGAGATATAAATGGCAAGCACTTCGTTTCTAATAGCCAAATCCCCCAGAAACACAATACTTGTAGCGGTTCTAGGGGACATGTACGAAAGCGATTCTAAATACAACCACAATCAGCTTGTTGGCGGCATCACGATTCTTTTCGCTAGGCCAAGGCTCTTGAGAGCTTGAATCGACCACCAGGTCATGTCCAGTTCCCACCATTTCAGCCCAGCCTTTGCCACATTGGGGTAGGCGTGATGGTTGTTGTGCCAGCCTTCGCCGTAAGTAAGAATCGCTGCCCACCAGAGGTTCCGCGAATTGTCGTCAGGATTAAACGTGCGGTAGCCTCGCATGTGGCTGGCAGAATTGATGAGCCAGGTGCTGTGCCAAAGTAAGACCGCTCTTAAAAACACGCCGTAGATGACAAACGACCAGCCACCTGCCAGGTAGAGTGCTACACCCACGGGCACTTGCAGCAGCAAGAAGTAGCGATCGAGGAAACGATAGAACGGATCTTTATCAATATCTGGCGCGAACTGGCGGTACGAGTTGCGATCGAAGAAACGCGCTTGAGGATAGAACAACCACATCATGTGGCTCCACCAAAAGCCTTTTTGAGCCGAATACGGGTCTTTTTCGTTATCTTCGGTATAGAGATGGTGCATGCGGTGCCCAGCGACCCAAAACGTCGGGCCACCCTGGAGTGCCAACGCACCAATCAACGTAATCGTGCGCTCCAGCCACTTGGGTACCTGAAAGCTACGATGCGTCAGTAGGCGATGATAGCCCAGGCAAATACCAATACTGCCAAAGAGCCAGTGCAACGCAAGCGTGACACCCAGCGCTGTCCAGGAGAAGAACCAGGGTGCCAGGAGTGCCAGGGCGTGAAATGTCCCAAAAAACACCACATTGACCCAGCTCAGCGCGATCGACTGCCTGCTTTCGGAGGCAGTTTCAAGAGAATTAGAAGTCATGAAAATCCTTGTCAAAATGACCACAACGAACCAGTGTCTAACCTTGCAGCACTGGCAGGCTTACTCTCTCTACAACCTGCCCCATCCCAGCAGCAAGAAGCCCGATGAGGCAAGTATCAATACTCCTGTTCAAGCGATCGCGCCTCTAATGAACTTATCAGCGGCTCGTTTGCAAAAGAACCCGTTACAGTAGGAGAGAATGCAAGTGTTACTTACACCTGTAGCCTAACAGCGAACTTTAAATCTTGCAAGTGTTACTTACATTTTGCCCATGTCTGCTCAACGAAACCCAACTCGACAGCGTTTAATTCATGCAGCGCTGGAGTTGTTTGCTGTTCAGGGTGTGACCGATACAACGACGCGGCAGATTGCAGAACTGGCGGACGTCAATGAAGTTACGCTCTTTCGCCACTTTGGAAACAAGCATGGCTTGCTGCTAGCGGTGATTGAAGATGCAGGCGTGTTTGCGCATCTCGGTCAAACGCTCATTCGGAAGGCCAATCAGACCAGCAATATCTACCAGGCGCTTAAAGACTATGCCACTGCCTCCTTAGCCGCAATGGATCAGGTGCCTGCTGTGGTGCGATCGGTCGTGGGCGAAGCCGGACAATATCCTGCCAAAAACCGAGAGGCGATCGGGCGTGGGTTTACGCAAGCCAATCGCTACGTTGCCAAATATTTTGAAACGGTGATTAAGCGGGGACAACTCGACACACACATTCCTGCCGAAAAGCTTGCAGGATTGCTTAATGGCATGCTGTTGGGCTACGCCGTGATTGAGTTCACTAGCGAATTCCATCAACTTTGGCAGGACCGAGATGACTTTCTTGAAAACCTGGTGACGCTTTTTCTTCAGGGTGCGGTGTCGCCCTCTTCAGAAGCAAGCCCGACGGCGCTTGGATTGCTTCCATTTAATTCAACTGCCACACTCACTAAAACCGCTGCCACTGAAAAAGTTGCGGATCTTCCGGCTTCCTTAGTCCATACCATCTTGCAACGCGCTAAAAAACTGGGACTGCAAGAGTATGCGATCGCCTACGTTCTCTTTGGCGCAGGATTGAGTCCACTAGAGATTTGCCAATTAGAGCGATCGCACCACATCAGCGACCCACATCAACAGCTTCTGCAAATCACACAGGGCGCTGTACGACAGGTACCCGTTAATCAGTGGCTGATGGGCAAACGCTACGGCTCGTACACGCGCAACCCGCTCACGCAATGGCTGCGAAGCCGAAAAGACAGCCAGCCAGCCACGTTCCTAAACCCATCTGAACAACCCCTTGCTGAGCGTGAATTACTTCAGCTTTGGCACTCTCTCACCGACGGCTTGCTCACCCCAGATGGACAACCACCTGTGATCGAGCAAACTCAACAAACCTGGTGTGTGGAACTCTTGATGCGCGGCATGAGTTTAGCCAATATGCGTCTGCTGACAGGTTGGGATGTTGCAAGGCTTCAACCCTATGTCGATCGAGCCAAAGAAAAAGCTGCACTGGAACAGGCACTTCGTCTGGATCACAAAGCATAAAACATGGGTGGGACTGCTGCGCCTGAAACAGTTGTATCACCTCATTAACCGTCCAATTTGCATGACTGCCTGCGTTGAAATGTTCACCTCAAGCAGCGTCATGGCGATCGCACTCATGGTAGGCAGCAGTCTGACAAGGCAAATTTGATGAGGTCTTTAATTTCCTCACTTTTTACCGAGCTATAGATCTAAAGTGGTGCGATCGGCGTATACCTTCTCGACAACATTGAGCTGCTTATCACTCTGTTCGTTTGCTGAGCTTGATTATACCCAGACTTTTACTGGTAATCGAGCGATTTTGTGGTTCGCTTAGCTCAAAAGCAGCTTTGACGTATCCTTCCACAGGCAGAGGAAGTCATTAGTTTCAGTATTTACCCTTAGTTTGAAATAGTTTTTAGGTTTTGAATGATACTCAAAATCTACGGAACTACTTGTGTAAATTTAAGAGGCATCACCACTTATGGCTTTTCCAATTGCATCTCCTCAGCGGGGTGCGCCTTCGCGCCGTGCGTTGCTGAAATGGGGTTTTCTTAGTCTTGGTACAGCGGTTTTGACCACTCTGCCAAAAACAGTCTTAGCCCAATCTGGTAAATCCATCAAAACGTTGACCTTCAATGCTGACGATGTTGGTATCCTTAACTTCGCTCTCTTACTAGAAGAACTAGAAGCAGCGTTCTACGTGCTCGCGCTTGCGTCTGGGAAGATTACTGATGCCAAGGAATTTGATTATCTGAAAGCCATTGGCAAACACGAAGCAACGCACGTCAAATTTCTCCGTAAAGTTTTAGGAAAGAACACAACGTTCAGGTTTCGAGACCTTAGCTTCAATCAGGCTGGTTTAGAGGCTGTCCTAGCTGACCGTAATACCATCCTGAACACCGCTGTTGCACTCGAAGATACTGGCGTTCACGCTTATAACGGTGCTGGACCAAGCCTTAAAGATCCCACCTATCTCTTGGCGGCTGGTTCAATTGTTTCGGTAGAAGCGCGCCATACAGCAGGAGTTCGCGGATTATTACAACGCCCTTCTACTGAACCTGATAGCGATCGTGCAGTGAGCGATGCTGAGTTAGTCCCTGAACTTAACCCATTCAAAGGGCGACCTTACGATGAACTGTACACACCAAAGCAAATTGTGGCGATCGTTGCTTCGCTGAAGATCCTGAATAATCCCATTACTGGCGCACTCGTTGCCTGAACTAAGGAGTTTTACCATGACCATTTTTTCAAATCTCGTCTTAGAGCAGGCAGCACCCACGGCACAATCGCAGGTTCAGCGCTTTGGAATAACCATCCTGGAGCGAGTGAGCACCAAAACCTTGTCCCTCATTGCAAGCGTCGTGTTCTTTCTGCTGTTTGTCGTGCTCTTCCTGTTGACGACTCTTTTTATTACGCCCACCGCACCCGCTTACGCTCAAACCGCAGTCTTGACACCCCGACAAGTCGTTGAGTACGCACTCACCCTGGAGAAATTGGAAGCTGATTTTTATCGTCGTGCCTTGACCCAAATTGAGAGTGGTAGCCTGACCAGTCTGCCAGAGCCAGCAAAGGCGGCAGTGCGGTCTTATGGAGAGGATGAAACCCTGCACGTGCCTGACCTCTCGACTGTCTTAACTGCACTAGGTGGCAATCCAGACGCAATCACGATTCCTGCAAATCCCAATTACAACGCCATACTCAGCAGAGACCCATTTGCCAATCCTGAAGATTTCCTCCTTGCATTACAACTCGTTGAAGATACAGGGGTAGCTGCTTACAAAGGACAGGTACAAAATTTGCAGGCGGCTGGTGAGGCTGGTAAAGCTGTGTTAGCAGGTGCTCTAGAAATACATAGTGTGGAAGCTCGACATGCGGCTGGCATTCGCTATCTACGGCAGACGTTTTACAATGCTAATGTCCGTCCCTGGATTCGGAAGTCTAAGGAAGTGCTTTACCAAGAAGTGCGTCCTGACTCACCGATTCCCTTTGGTAATGAAGCCTTTGATGGTTACGCTACAAGAGATGAGGTGCTGGCAAGAGTGGCTCCCATCTTAGCTGGATCATAGCTTGCGTCATAAGTAGACGTTGCTGAAGTAAGAGTCTAGAGCTTGTGGAATGAATAGCAGGCTCTAGACTTACTGATGTGCTTTCAAGAGTTAGTTCTCAAATATGGTGGAGTGAATGTGTGGGGTGTGCTCATGGCTAGGTGCTGATCAACGCAGAAGCTTTCTGTTTAATAAGACTTATGGATGAACAGTGGAAGCTGTGTGCAAAAATTTCCTGACGTAAAAGCGTCTTAGCGATCGCTGCTCGGTTTGATGACATGAGTGAGGCTAACTCGGCTGTGTACTTGCACTCAGGTGGAATGGACGGGTTATGGAGTGGGATTTAGAGCTAGAGTCGTGTCGCTAGCGCTTTCCATCTCCTGCAAAACCTACTCCGATCGGAGGACGCGGCGACCCAAGCATCTCCCTATAGTAGGAAAGTTTGAGTACTTGTCCGTGAAAACGTTGAGAGCCTTTAACTAAAAGGAAACTCAAGCCAATCGGCTGCCCTTTGCTTAACCACTCTATTCATACGAGAGGAAATCTATGAGCCAGCAAGACAACATCGCTGTAATGCAACGCTTTGGGGAAGCCGTTAATAGCGGGAACCTCGCCGCCTTACGTGATGTCATCGCACCCACTGCCCTTGATCATGATCCAGCACCCGACCAGGATTTGGGACCAGAAGGCTTCATCAAATTTTTCACCGGCTTCCGGGCAGCGTTTCCAGACTTGAGTATAGCGATCGACCATCTGGTTATAGATGATGACAATATTGCGATCGCCTATACCGTCAAAGGGACACATCAGGGTGACTTTTTAGGTGTGCCAGCAACGGGTCGAAAAATTAGTGCGCGAGGTATGCAAATCGCCCGCTTTGAGAACGGTCAAATGGTGGAGCGATGGGGCAGTTCTGACCAACTTGGCATTCTCCAGCAGCTTGGCGTCGATCCAACGGCTCAATAAGCCTGGCTCAATCACTGCATCGCTGTAAAGGGTTAGCGTTCGGACATTACCTTTAGATAACACTAAAGCTTCATTACCGAATGCTAACTCTCAATCTACGTACAATTCATGACCTTAGATCTCATTTTTACATCGGTTTTTTTCATTGAGCTGCCTCAGTTTCTTCGTACTTTTAGCTCGACGCTTTAAGCCTGTGGTAAGACGCAACTGTGATTGGCTTTCTTTAGTTTAAAGGGGAACAATAAGCGCAGTACAACGATGACAGCTCAAGCTCCCCAACAAACAGACTCCTTTCAAAAGCTAAAAGCTCTAGTCAAAAGCATTGACATCGCCATGCTGACGACGCTTGATGAGAGCGGTGGTCTACACAGTCGTCCCATGTCGTGCAATGGAGAGATTGACGATGATGGCACCCTCTGGTTTTTCACCTCTAGCCAATCGCCTAAAGTGGATGAAATCGATCGTCGCCAGCAGGTAAACGTGAGCTTTGCCGATCCTCATAAGCAGCAATATGTTTCGCTCTCTGGCACGGCTCAACTGGTGCAAGATCGGCAACAAATTCAGCAACGATGGCAGCCAAAACTTCAAGCATGGTTCCCCAACGGTTTAGAGGAGCCAAACATTGCCCTACTAAAAGTCACGGTCGAGAAAGCTGAATACTGGGATGCACCATCTGGCTTTGTGGCACATACCCTTGGTTTGCTAAAAGCGGTCACAACCGGGAAACCAGCAGAAGGCGGTGAAAATAAGAAAATGTCTCTTTAGTCGCAGCTTTCCATGCAGGCGATGTACACCTCTACCGCTGGAATGACACGAAACTTAGTCAATTCCCTAAAACCCGATGTAAAAATGCGGGTTTTTTATTGTTTTTGCTTACGTTTGTTTGTATGATTGCTTATTGACACACAACCTACGTTATTCCGACTGGCTATTCGCACATTAAGGAGACATGGAATGACCCTCCGGCAACAGAAACCCAATGGTTTGGGTACGTTGATTCACCGATTTACAGACCGATTAAGATTCAGTTCATTCAGAAAATTTGTCTCCCTCATGGTTGTGGGAGTCGTACTAAGCGCTGCGATCGCTGCTTGCTCTTCAAGCAATAACGCTTCAGCGCCCGGCACTTCTGGTAGCGCTAGCCCCGTTGCAGACCAGAAAAAAGATGTCGAACTGACCCTAGTTGGTTACGCCGTACCTAAAGCTGCTCATGACGCCATCATCCCAAAATTTGTTGAAAAGTGGAAGACTGAGCATGGCGGACAGAATGTGACCTTCAAGCAGAGCTATGGTGGTTCAGGCACTCAAACTCGCGCCATTATTGACGGTCTAGAAGCCGATATAACTCACCTAGCGCTAGCTGCTGACACAGGCAAGTTGGTGAAAGCAGGCTTGGTCAATGCTGATTGGGACAAGAAAGAGCCAAATAACGGTATTGTGGCAAAGTCGGTTGTGGCGATTGTGACCCGCGAAGGCAACCCCAAACAGATCAAAACCTTTACCGATTTGACCAGAGATGATGTGAAATGGGTCACTGCAAACCCCAAAACCTCTGGTGGTGCTCGCTGGAATTTCCTTGCATTGTGGGATTACGGCCTGAAGACTACTAAAGACGAAGCGAAAACCAAAGAGTTTGTCACCAAAGCCTTTAAGAACGTCGCTGTGCTGGCAAAAGATGCACGGGAATCCACCGATTCCTTTGCTAAGCAAGGTCAGGGTGATGCGTTGTTGAACTACGAAAACGAGATCATTCTTGCTAAGAGTAAAGGTGAAAAAGTAGAGTATGTGGTGCCTGAAACCAACGTGTCGATTGACACGCCCGTTGCGATCGTAGACAAAAACGTGGATAAACACGGCACTCGTGAAGTGGCTGAAGCATTTGTGAACTATCTGTTCACTCCGGAAGCACAAGCAGAATTTGTGAAGGTTGGTTTCAGACCGCTTGATGCTGATGCGGCCAAGACGAAAGAAAATGCCGATAAATTCCCACCTGTGAAGACCCTCGGTACCATCAAAGATTATGGCGGCTGGAGCGATTTCCAGAAGAAATTCTTTGAAGATGGCGCAATTTTCGACCAGATTGAAGACTCTGTTGGGAAGAAATAGCCGTTCAGTTGAGGATTGATGAATTTGAGGGGGCAAGGTTACTTGCCCCTTTTTTTAATCAGGCAAGGCGTTAAGTAATGAGGTGATGGCTTGAACGCCGATGAGCAATACAAAAAAGCCTGCCGCTAGAATGCTCAGTGGTCGCAGCATTGCCTCTAGCTGTTTCAGTTGACGCTCCAGATCGCTTTCGTAATACGCTGACAGTTTGCCCAACATTTCATCCAGGTTGCCCGTCTCTTCGCCTGTCCGCAGCATTTGCAGTGCCAACGGCGGCAGTTTCCCCTCAAGGCTTTGACTCAAGCTCTGCCCTGCCTGAATCTGACGAGCCGCGATCGCCAAACTCTGCCGCAACGCCAGATCAGGAATGCGCAAACGAATTAGCTCAAGCGCTTGCAGGATGGGTACGCCACACCGTAGCGGCAACTCTAGTTCTGTGAAGTAAAGAAGCGATCGCACCTGAGCAATCCTTTTGAGCAACGGTATTTTCGACATGACCTGATACAGCACCACACCTGCACCAGCAGTCGCAATATGGGCAAAGAAAAATAACGCACAGAACATAATTCCAAAGGTCAACCATGTCATGGCTTCTTTTGGCAGTACGACGCTTAGTAATGCCGTTACACCCATGAAACAAATTGAGCTTTGAAGCAGTACGGAGCGGTATAAGAGTAGCCGTTTGCTTTCAGTTTCAAATCCGATCGCCAATCGCTCAAAGGTGTCTGCCAATGAGCCACTGTATTCGGCTGATCGAATCAGGGCGATCGTCCAGCCGTCAAAGTAGGGCGATCGTCCTTCCAGTGAGGTCGCCAGATCTTGACCCATTTCAATCTTCAAACTGGCTTCTTTCAGGATGCGCTGTAAGGTTGCACTACCATCCTTTCCCGCCATGCCTAAACTTTGCTGCACAGGAATGCCAGCATTCAGCAAGGCCGCAAACTGATGAAAGAAACGAGCGTTTTCCAGCATGAAGGGGGATGGGGTGTGGGGTGTAGGGTAACAGCGTTTTTCCGCCTACGCCCTACACCCTAACCCTCTACTCTAATACTCCGGTACCGACGAATCAACGTCCCGGCTCCATGCCGTAATGCCACCTTTCACGTTGATGCCGTCGATGCCTGCTTGTTCTTTGAGGATGCCGATCGCCTTAGCCGATCGACCACCCATCTTGCAATGCACGACGAGCTTATGACCATTCAACAGATCCTTCACCTGACTCACGCCAGCGCCATTCTCAATATCAGGCAGCGGCACTAACACGGCACCGGGAATCTTCGCAATCTCGTACTCGTGTGGGTTGCGAACATCCAGCAGGACGTAATCGTTCGCATCGCTATCCAACAATTGCTTGAGTTCTTGCACGGTTATTTCTTGCATACCAGCTTGCTCCTTTGCCTCAGCGGCTTTTGCTTGGGGAATGCCACAGAATTCTTCGTAGTCAACCAGCTTTTCAATAACGGGACGAACGGGATTAGGGCGCAGCTTGAGTTCCCGGAAGCTCATGTTCAAGGCATCGTACAGCAGTAGACGACCGCTAAGCGTAGTGCCCTTGCCGAGAATGATTTTGACCGTTTCCGTCGCCTGAATCACACCGATGATCCCCGGCAGAATGCCCAACACGCCACCTTCA
Source organism: Stenomitos rutilans HA7619-LM2 (assembly GCA_019358945.1). Classification (GTDB taxonomy): domain Bacteria; phylum Cyanobacteriota; class Cyanobacteriia; order Leptolyngbyales; family Leptolyngbyaceae; genus Stenomitos; species Stenomitos rutilans. Next base: position 26,136 of record JAHHIE010000030.1, read on the forward strand.
GCACAGGAAGGAACTAATCCGGGTGGAGGTGGTTCGGGATAGAGGTCACGATAGTTGGGGCCACCTTCGTAGTTAAAGACGGTTGCCTGCCCTTCAAACCGAAAGATGGAGCCGTAGACGTTAGGCTTGTCGAGCAGCACGCAAGCATCGTTAACGAGATAGCGGGTCGGGAAGTTGTCCGTTCCATCCACAATGACATCGTAGTCTTTGAACAACTCCAGCGCATTCTCAGAGGTGAGGCGCGTTTCGTAAAGGTCTACCTGACAGTAGGGGTTGATTTCGTGAATGCGGTCTTTGGCAGACTCAATTTTGGGCTTGCCCACCCAGGAGGTCCCGTGGATGACCTGTCGTTGCAGGTTAGAGAAATCGACCGTATCAAAGTCCACAATACCTATGCGTCCGATACCCGCAGCGGCAAGGTAGAGCAGCAGAGGGGAACCGAGTCCACCCGTGCCAATGCACAAAACGCTGGCGGCTTTGAGGCGCTTCTGCCCTTCTAGCCCCACTTCAGGCAAGATCAGGTGCCGCGAGTACCGTTCGTACTCTTCTTTAGTCAGTTGAATGTCATTCAGATCGGGATTTAGCATGGTAGAGAAAAGCTAAAGGATAAGAAGGATGGAACCAGATTGCTGAACGGCTTCACATTCGAGCCAGTGCAGCAAGTTGGATAGTTTCGGGGTCAAATTGGTGTTGCTCGTTTAGTATCCAACTGCGACAGTCGATCGCAGTGCCTTGCTCAACGGAGACAATCAGGTAAGAGTATTGTGACCAGGCGATCGCGCGATCGCACTCTGAAGGGATTGCTGGATGGTCAGGATGGGAATGATAAATGCCAATAATATCCAAATCGCGCTGATGTGCTTCGCGCATGGCTGCTAGCGAATCTTCCGGCGCAATCCAATAACGACGAGTCTTCGTCAAGCCTTCTCGATCGTTGAGGACAGTGGCCACATCTTGATCCCACGCGTTGGGTGTTGTGTAAACCTCATGCACGACCTTCTCATCAGCGGCGATCGTGCCCAACAGCAAACCACAGCACTCTTCGGGATAGGTGCGATCAGCGTGGGCTTGAATGGCCTGCAAGTGGTCAGGGTGAAGCGTTAAGGACACAAAAGCCTCGATCGTTGCATTACAGACTATCTATTCTAGGACAGGATTACTCTAGATATGTGAGTTGTCTAAAATGCTTAAGCAACGGCTGGCTTTGGTTGCCCTTGCAACTGACAAAGTGCTTTCAATGTTTGCAGGAGTTGTAAGGCACGATCGGGTTCAAAAAGGTGCAGCGTTGGCATTAACTGATAGGTTGGTGTACTCCCCTGTCGCAAAGACACAAACTGATAGTCTGTACCATTTGTAATCCAGCCCCATACTGAGTCTTGATGCATCAAACTCTGATGTGCATAGGTGAGCAGTTGGGGTAGCCCAGGCGTTAATGAGATGGAGCTATTCTTCACCTCAATGATCAAAATCCCAAACGGCTTACCCTCTCGCGGTGCGGCTTTATTGATCGCCAGAATGTCAAACCGCCCAGTAGTGTAAGTGTCTTCATCATCGACTGTGATACGTGCGATCGCCTCTTCTAGATGCAGCTCAACCGGAAATCGAATGAGATTACCTTGGCGAGTGGTAGCGCCGATGGCACCATCAAGCTGTGGCACTGGCAAACCGGACACTGCCTCAATACTCTACAGGGCCATAGTAGCTGGGTTTGGTCAGTGGCATTCCATCCACAAAGACCACTCTTAGCCAGTGGCAGCTACGATCGTACGATCAAACTTTGGGATCTGGATGCAGGCAAATGTATCCAAACTCTAGAAGAGCATACAGCTCCTGTCATCTCGGTTGCCTTTAGTTCCAATGGCAAATGGCTGTTAAAACTGGTAAGTGCGCTCAGGTACTGAAAGGACATACCGACTTAGTTTCAACAATGATGTGCCAATTGAACGTGCCTGCAAAGGACAGTGGCAATCAAGCCGATGCAGATTCCCCAAAAGTCGTCCCACTGCAATCCACCTCATCCCTCTTTAGCGGCAGTTTTGACGAGACAATCAAACGTTGGAGCCTTGAAACACTATTGTGCCAATCAACCTTAAGAGTACCGCGCCCCTATGAGGGTATGAATATCAGCCATAGCATCGGACTCAACGAAGCTCAAAGAATGACTCTGAGGGCTTTAGGAGCCGTTAGCGATAAAATATAACTTTTTCTTATGAGAAGGGCTTGAACTTTTGGCAACGGGTTGCTCTAGATTTAGACTTTCGGCAAATGGATGGCTGAACCAAGTAGAAAACGGCTGCGATTGCTCAACGGAAGAATCGGTATTTCAGGTTGACCTGCGGCAAAAGGATGCCTTATTAGACGGCAAAGGCTTGGCTTAAGTCACAGTTTTAGTGAGCCGCTGTTAAAGCATCGCTCGGTGTACTACGCCCTAAGAGCACCGCCTCGATCGCCCGTCCCAATTGTTCTGAGATGCGATTATAGCTAGAGAAAATCGGGCGCGATCGTCCGTAAGGAGCCTGTGACAAAAAGACATCCACAACGGGTTGCTTTGCTTTGTAGTCCTGATAAGCTTTGCTTTGCCGAGATTTTAGATTTGTGGGCAAGTACCCCGTTGCGATCGCCCACTGCGTTTGAAACAGCTCACTCATCACATATGCTGCAAAAATTCGGGCCGCCTGTTCGCGTTCAGGCGTGGTTTTAAGCAAAAACAGGTTTTCACCCCCGATCGCCGTTGCCTGAGTCACCTGGCTGGGAATCGGTAACACTCCAAAGTCTACCCCCGTCTGCTCAAGCTGTCCTAGCGTCCAGGGTCCCGATAGCTGCATAGCAACTCTACCCGCCAGAAACCCATCCAGCTCATAACCCCGTTCCGGCGTAGATAGTTCAACCGAACCATCATCAATTAAATCACGCCAAAATTGCAGAGCCGCGATCGCGCCATCGCTCACCAAGCTGGTTGAAGCTTGAGACTTGAACGCTTGGACACTTTTCCCCTGCTCCCCTTGCACCCTCACACCCTCTCCTCCCTCCAGCGATCCTCCACCGCTCCACAAAAACGGGAGCCACATAAACACCGTCCACTCGCCTTTGCCTAAAGGAAGCAACATGCCGTGCTGGTCAATCCGTCCATCCCCATCTATATCGCGCGTAAGCCGGCGGGCAACCTGGCGAAACTCTGCCCACGTCTTAGGTAGAGCGTTGATTCCCGCTGCTCGAAACAGGCTAGGGCGGTAGTAGACGCCAACGTTGTTAGTGCCAAAGGGAATCGACCAGAGATGGTCTTCAAGCGCCATACTCTCAAGGAGGGTGGGATCAAGCTGTTGTCGTAGAGGTGAGACGTTAAACCAATCCTCTAAGGGACGGATCGCCTCAAGTTCAACCAATTGACCTGTCAGCAATGGTGAATACCAGAGCAAATCGGGAGCCGCATTGCCCACGATCGCCGCCAAGATTTTGGGCAATTGCTGGTCACTCTGCCCAACGTAAAGGGACTCTACATGAATCGTCGGATGCTCAAGATTAAACTGGTCTACTAACTGCTGTAATACAGCTCGATTGGAGGGTGGATTGACTCCTTGCCACAGAGTCAGGCGCGTGGTGTTAGGCATTACCACAGTAGACTGACAGCCAGGTAAGACAAGCAAACAGAAACACAAGAAACACCCTGCTAAATAACGATGAATTTGCATGCTTGACCTGCGTCTCCTTCTATACTCATCTTCCCCTATTGAAAATCACTTTAGAGTATGTTCGATCGAGACTCAGAGCTGGCTTTTTGCTGCTGCCGCTGCATCGCCTCACCGATCGTGACATTCAACTGAGCACCAATCAGCATCATCAGCGAACTGAGATAGAGCCATAGCAGCAAGACAATCACGGCCCCGATCGCTCCATAAGCGCGGTTGTAGCTCCCAAAATGGGAAACGTAAAAGCGAAACAGGCCCGAAAGCAAGGCCCAGCAAACGGCTGCTACAACAGCGCCTGGAAGAATCGGCGTTCCAGCCGTCCAGCGACTTGGCCCATAGCGGTAAATAAACCCGCAGGCAAGAGCAATGATGCCCAACGCCACAGGCCAAGTAAACAGCCGCCACACCGCGAGGAGTCCTGGTTGCAAGGTACCACTGCTTTGTGCCACGACCTGCACAATAAAGTCACTGATAAAAACCAGTACAGACGCAAAAATCAGCAATTGAATGGTACCCAGCGTTAACCCTAACGACACCAGCTTTGCCTTCCAAAAAGGGCGTACTTTATGCAATGGCACCTGATAAATCTGATCAAGCGCGATCATCGCCGCACTGAGCACCCCCGAAGCGGCCCATAGCGCCACAATGAAGCTGACAGAAAAAAGCCCCTGATTCCGTTGCGTACCAATTTCGCCAATAAAGTTTTGAATGAGCGTCAGCGCATCTTGTGGCGCTATGCGGCTCACCTGGCTGGCAAGGTCTTGAAACGTGGCTTGAGAAAACCCAATCAGGCCGATCGCTGTCAGCAGCGCCAAGATACCAGGAAACAATGCCAACATCGCATTGTATGCCATCTCCGACGCAAGACCAGGCAACCGTTGCTGACCAGTCCGCTTAAAAATCTCATGTAGCGTGACTGGCGTGAGATACCGAAAAAAGCGGAAGAAGCGAATCTTCAACATAGCTGAAAGCTGACAGCGGTGAGCCATCCACACGTCTGATGACAACGAATTTGTTTCATTATCCCAAACGTTACACTCCTTACGCTTTTTAGCTGTGGATTACGCCTTTGCGTGTAAGATTCAGTGCAGGAATTTTGCCGCAAACAATTAAACCTCGTGCTTTGAATTTGAAGAGGACAATGATCAATGAAAACATCGATGAAACGACTCGTATCTTTCCAACTATCTGCTGGTGCAATGGTGGCTGCAATCACAGCGATGAGCATCAGCATTCCCGCTTTCGGCGCTGACCCCAGCCCGACTGCTGCACCCACAAGCCAACCCGCACCCACCAGCCAGCCAGCCGCTCCCGCTCAAGGCTCATTGATTGGGCAATGCCGCGCCGTCAACAAAAAAGTTTCTGTTTACAAGCAAGCCACCACCACAAGCGCTGTGGTTAGCACCCTCAACGCTGAAACCAAAGTGACTCTAGCAGACAACGGTAGCAGTGGCTTTATCGGCATCAGTAGCCCTGTTAGCGGCTATTTGCAGACAGCAAGCCTTAAACCGTGCAGTGGAACAACCCCCCCTACAGGCAACACGTGCCGTCGTGTCATGCAACCCTTGGGCTTAGCCATCCGCAGAGAGGCGACGCCCGATTCTGCCACCGTTGGCGGTGTAGCGAATTTAGAGCGTGTTGATTTGTCCACTACGCCAGCCACCTCGAAACGAGGTCCCGATGGTCGTAACTGGGTACAGATTGCGAAACCAACGGCCGGTTGGGTCTCCAATGGCTTCCCTGGTGGCAGCAGCAATTTGGTGCTTTGCCCCTAGAGTTGTTGCTGAGCATGTGCTTCCGTTGTCATGACTCTAATCAGTAGGGCGATCGCGCCTCACCTTGTCTAATCAGCGGCTTCAAAACGGCACTAATTCGGTGGTGTGAGCAATGGAATCAAAACGGGTGCAGGGTATCTCCCTCGACAGGGAAAGTACTCTCGCACCCTGTTCTACTATGCTAGAACCTCTTCTCTAGAGCCTTTCATCGCGTGTCTCACATCTTTATTCAAATTGCTAGCTATCGTGACCCAGAATTAACGGCTACGGTCAAGGATGCTATTCAAAAGGCGGTTTACCCACAGAATTTGTCCTTTGGCATTGTCTGGCAGGGGAAGCCAGGAATTGATCCTCTCCCAGTAGAGTATTTATCCTGTTGTCGTCTATTGTTAGTGGACGCCGATCGCAGCCGTGGCGTGTGTTGGGCGCGATCGAAAACTCAGTCACTTTGGGATGGTGAGCCTTACACCCTTCAAATTGATAGCCACATGCGCTTTGTGCATGGTTGGGATGAATTGCTGCTGCACATGCTGATGCATTGCCCTAGTGCCAAGCCGTTACTCACGGCCTACCCACCTGCCTACACCCCACCCAATCACTTACATCCTGGCGAACCCACACGGCTGGTGGCCTCTCACTTTACAGAACAAGGTATTTTGAGCCTAGCTAGTGGTGCCAGCCTGTGCTACGACATAAAACCACAGCTCGGCATGTTTATAGCAGCAGGCTTCTGGTTTGCCCCCTCCCAAATGCTTCAGGACGTTCCCTACGATCCACAGCTTTATTTTCAAGGAGAGGAAATCAATCTAGCAGTCAGAGCTTGGACTCATGGTTGGGACATCTACCATCCCAATCAGGTCACTTGCTATCACGAATATACCCGCCCTGGCAAGCCGAGACATTGGGAAGAGCATGATTACTGGTGGCGGCTCGATCAAGTGGCCCATCAGCGCTTAAAGCACCTTTTGCAAATTGAAGCATCAAGCCAGATCAGCCTCGATCGCTATGGGTTAGGCACACAGCGAAGTCTGAGTAGCTATGAGCAGTTCAGCGGCGTTGACTTCCAACGTCAACAGTTAACCGCTGGTGCCAGAAGTGGACAGCCATTATTCGGTCAGTATTTCTTCTAACAGCAAATCTACTCACTATATCTCCACTGCGGCCTTTCACAAATAACGAAATGGATACAATGAAAGTGAACCTGCTGGATGGGCTAACCGCTGACTGCTAACCGCCTTGAAAGAGCATTAGCTTAATGCAAGCTCTACTTAACTAATGCTTTGCCTAACACTTTACCTAATGCTTTTCGTCAGGTAATGGCCTTATTTAAAGCTTAGAACAAGCTACCTCTAAATTCACGAATCCCACTGCTAATGTTCTGTTATTTATGTCAGTGGAAATTGCCGAGGCATAGAGCCGCTGATTTTGGTTTCTAAGCAAAATAGACTTATCGTAAAGATAATGTAAGCTCAAAACAAGCAACCTTTTTATTTAAGGTGAAGATACAACAAAGACTCTATCAACAGCTGTATTGATTGGTTTATTTTCTTAGCTACAGAGCCAATTCGTTAAGGGTTAGTTGCTGGAAGTCCTTCAACGGTGCCTCCTTACATCATGAAAACCCAACCGTTGTGCCCGGTAACACGCATTGAGTTTTGAAACCGCTTGATTGAACCTCCCCCATCGCCCTGGCTTGCCCCTACATTCACCTGTTATCGCCCTGCCAAAGAAAACGTACATCTCTAGCACATCATTGGTTATGACGAAACTACTTTCAATCGCCATTCCTACCTACAATCGAGCGCCCCAACTACAGATACAGCTTGCTTGGTTAGCACAAGAAATTAAGGGCTTTGAAGATGACTGCGAGATTACAGTCTATGACAACTGTTCGACTGATCATACTCAAGCTATCATTCATGAGTGGCAGCAAGTGCTTGGTGAAGCGACTTTGAGGTCCGTTCGCAATCAGGAAAATATTGGTGGCATGAGAAATCTTGCCCTTTGTTTAAGTGATTCAAGCAGTCGCTTTACCTGGACGTTGGGTGACGATGATCCAATCGATGCGGGTACCGTTTCTTTCATCATTCAGACGCTTAAAAAGAATCCTGAGCTTGGCTTACTGTATTTGAACTACGCAGCTTACTATAAAACGCTCGATCAGTACAACCCCGATCTTTGGTTGCCAACTGATTTTGAGCAGAGCCCTGTTCCCGGTAAAGCAGCCTTTCAGCGCTGTATCGAGGGTCACTATACCGTAGGCGGTGTCATCTTTCTCTCCGCGACAATTTTCCGTACCGAACTTGCTCAGACAGCCCTGAAGATGTGGCCCGAAAGTGTCAAAAATTGGGGCGGCATGGCGTTTTGGACAGGCTATTGCGCGACTCAAGGTGATATTTTTGTCACTCAAAACAAACACCTTGTTTGTATTTGTGGGGCAAGTCAGTGGGAAAGTGAGAAAAAGATCCACACTCGGTCATTAGCCAAAGATATCCCTGAAGTGTGTTGGAAGCTTCAAGAGATTGGTTATTCTCATCAAATGGCCCGGCGAGTCATTGCAAAGAGCCTGGGCAGCTACTTTTACTGGTGTCGTACAGACTTGTTGGGATACTTGCGCCCCTTCAAAGATTGGCCTTTAGAAATGGCAGCGGTCGGCGCGTTTATGATTGCTTCGTTGGGATCATCGGCCTTAGAAGCGAGCAAACTTAGAGAGACGTCTGAACCAGTCGGGCGTTCTGAAATCGCTTACACCATTGCAACAGAGCGTGAGCAGTGGCGGTGAGCTTTATGCGATCGCCTACAGCCACTGGCTATCCCTTAATTTCATGCGAGAGCATTTTTGATCCTAAAGTTTCTTCCCTGTCTTTATCTGAATCGTTTTCCTGTTCACTTCAGTTAGTGTCATTTCATGCTGAACGTTATTCGTCGAAAAGTCGATCGCCTTTTGTCTGAAATCAAATACATGGGGGCACTCCGTCAGCATGCCAAAAAATTGCCCGCGCTCACGGCACAAGATCGGCTCATTGCAGAGGCATGCCGCCAAGAGGGCGCTTTTGTAACATCGTTGGAAGGGTTGGGGCTACCCTTCACCACACCCATGCTGGAGGAAGCAGAAAAGCTCCTGGTTAAGATGCAAGCAGACCTGGCAAGCCGCACAGATCTGAGCACCTGGGGTACCACTGAAAATCCTGCTTACCCACAAATTTTTACGGTGACCGACTTGCCTGCATTCAGCCAATGGGCGCAAAATCAACGATTGCTCAATATCATTGAAAGCTACATTGGGCTGCCCGTCGCGTTTCAGGGCGTGCATCTTCGGCGCGACTTCGCCAATGAGCATCCTGTTACTACTGAGTTCTGGCACCGAGATTTAGAAGATCGCCGTGTGATTAAGCTCTTTGTGTATTTGTCAGATGTGGCAATAGAGACGGGGCCTTACGAGTATATTCCTCGCTCAAAAACGCCCGCTGCGATCGTCCGACGCATTCAAGCCAGCTTCGCCAAGCGCATTGAGACAAATCCCTATGACATGGGAATTACGGATGAAGAGATGGCTGCGATCGTCCCTCGTGCAGACTGGCATACCTGTGTCGGTGCCGCTGGAACGGTGTTGTTTTCTGACCCCGTTGCCGTGTTTCATCATGGCAAATCTCGCACACAAGGACGATCGGCACTCTTCTTTGTCTACACAGCGCAAGATCCCTTAAGACCACAAGACTGCAAGCAGTATAGCGATCGGACCTATGCTCGACCAGAGCAATTCCAACCCCAAACGGAATCCTCAGTGCCAGCAATGCCATAAAAATGTCCCATAAACGAGACATCGAATATCAATTTAAATTTCCTGTCTTGCCGAGCCGTTGGTAGGGACGTTACATGTAAGATCCCTACCAACGGCTTTATTGTGAAATCTACTTTAAATCGGTGTAACGTACCCAAAATCAGAAGTCAGAATTCCTCATAAGGTTGAACAATACTGCCTTCTGCCTTGTTGCGTCCCATGTTTAGCCTACGGTTCTTCAACCTGTTGCACTTCTAGCTGAGCGGGCAGTGGCTCCAGATTCGGCAAGGCAACCAGTTCGGCTTCTGCTGGTTGTTTGGCTGTAAGCGGTAGACGCAGTGGCTGGGGTTGTTCGAGCCAGCAGCTTGCGATCGGCAGCGTTTGCTCCAAGTCACTCAAGGGGCGCGGAATCACCATCACCGCATGCAGTTCGCCGATGCGTTCTGCCTCATGCATCCCAGCTTCTACAGCGACAGCAACATCGGCTACCGCACCTCGAATAATCACCGTGCACAACCCTGCGCCGATCGTTTCGTGGGCAGAGAGTTGCACATCGGCAGATTTCAACATAACATCTGCGGCTCCCACCATCGCTGGAAAACCTCGCGTTTCCAGTAAGCCGATCGCCTGATTGCTTAACCGACTCGATTGACTGCCTTGAGCAAACTCAGCAAGTAGTTTGCCGATCGGCAGTACGGCTTCCAGGTTGGGGAAGGGGCGAGGAATCACTAAACTAGACACCAGTTGACCAAACTGTTCCGCCGCCTCTACACCTGCCGCAACGGCTAACCGGACGTCGGAGATACCGCCCCGAACGATCGCGGTGCAATGCCCACTGCCGATTTTTTCGTATCCGACTAGAGCAACCTCGGCTGACTTCAGCATCATGTCTGCTGTGCCCACAATCGCTGGAAAACTTTGCGTGGATACTAACCCTAAAGCGCGATCGCTGAAATCGTCTGGAATAGATTTACCGCCCTCCATCTTAATCCTCGTTACCGCTTCTTAGATTGTAGACTTTGGCTCCTGGTTGAGAGAACTCACTAAAGTGTGACGCTCACTCGCTTTCTACACCCCTCAAGCGCCAACCGTCTAGGATGCATCATGCTTCAAACGCCTGATGAGCTTGCGTACTAATGGCCTTACGTGCTCATTCCTGCCCTTTCAAAAACGTTTGTCGGTGTGGCAATAACGTTGATAGCAAACGGTTGAGATTTTCCTGCCCATAAACTGGCGTGCTAAAACTAAGCTGAATTTCTGCGGTTGGCTGGCTTAAAGCAGTTTCAACCGTTCCATTTGGCGGCTCCTGCTGTGCCACAGGTACAGGAGAAGCTGGGGGAGGATTGGGTGACTCTGCCGCTACAGTCATTGCATGATCGGGCATACCCAGAAGGGACAAGGGGGGAACCATTTCACCACGATCGATCGAATGATTCCAGATGGTGGAAGCCGCACCAATACAAGCGCTAGCTCCAATCTTGCCCTCGCCGATGATCAGCACTCCCGCACCGATCGTGGCTTCAGCTTCCACCTCTAGCGTACCCTGATGGGCATGAAGCACCGTTCCCATACCCAGGCAAGCACCTGCACCAATTCTGATGCAGCTACCTGGATCTGCTTGCAGCAAAACACCAGCCGCAATGACAGCCGTTGGATGGATCGTGACATCGCCACTCACACAGAAGTGATCACTGGTAACAGGTTGTAGCGACGGCACATACATGAGAATGAGAACCTCATTTGAACACTAGAAAGCTGTTGGTTGCTGCGACTAATGGCCATCAGCAGTGGCTTTTAGCCATTAACCACAGATTCTATTCACCCACTCAGATCGGATAGCAAGACCTGAAGATAGAACAAGCAACCCTGCCAGCGCTCAAAGCAATCATTTACTAGGGCGCTGAAGCATCGTTTCCAGCACTCGTCGTTTCGAATCGGTGTCCGTGCCAACCAGTCGGACATACGCACGGCTGTGTTCAGAAATCACCGCGGACAAGGCAGCTAGCACCTCACTTTCACGCTTTGCTTGAATCACGCCGCCCGTTTGCCACGAACTCGTTTTAAACCGACGCTCATCGGCATACTCGGTACTAATCTGGTAGCCCTGAGCCAGTGCTCGACGAACTTGCTCAACCGCTTCCTGGCTTAAACCTGGTGGGGCAGGGGTGTAACTACTGTAAGCAGGACCAGCGCTGGCAGAGCTAGAACGATCGCCATTGCTAGTTGTCGCACCAGCCTGACTTGCACCAGCCCCGCCCGGTCGTTGAATAATCATCTCGACCACTCGCCGCTTCGCTTGCGTATCTACCCCAATCAAACGGACATATTCACCGTTATGCTCAGCGATACAACGCTCAAGCGCTCCTAACACATCGGCTTCGCGTCTGGAATCGACCGCGCCACAGGTTTGCCATGAGCTGGTTTGAAAGCGCCGCTTATCGGCGTGTTCCATCCCGACTTGATGCCCCTGTGCCAGCAGTTGCCTGACCTGAGCAACTACGTCTGCGCCTAAACCTGCTGAAGGCGCAGCATATCCTCCCTGACCCTGACTAGAGGAAGCCTGGTAACTAGACGGCGATGAGGCCATCCCTGGTCGCTGAACGATCAGTTCACCCACTCGGCGTTTAGCCTGCTTATCGACTCCAATCAACCGCACGTATTCTCCACTATGCTCAGCCAGACACTGCTCCAAAGCGGCAAGGATATCGCCTTCGCGCTGAGAGTTAATCGCCCCGCAGCTCTGCCAAGAACTGGTCTGAAAGCGCCGTTTATCGGCATGCTCGGAGCCAATTTGATAGCCTTGAGCCAGCCACTGACGTACCTGAACGATCGCGTCCTGACTTAACCCTGCACCCTGAGAGCCGTTATTACCAGAGCCAGCGTTGGAGCCAGAGCGATTAGTATGGCTGGCATAAGAAGCAGACGATGTTTGCGTTTGATCACCCGTTCGCCCGTTGGGCCGTTGGATAATGGATTCAAACACCCGGCGCTTGGCACCTGGATCAATGCCAATCAACCGCACATAATCTTTGCTATGTTCAGCTAAACAGGCTTCCAGTGCGGCAAAAACTTCTGATTCTCGTGTGGCCTGAATAGGTGCACAGCTTGTCCAAGAAGCCGATTGAAACCGTCGTACATCGGCATGTTCGGTGCCAATGCGAAAATTTTGAGCCAGCAATTGACGTACCTGTTGCACCACGTCTGCACTTAGGCGTGTGTGGCTGCTCGACCCGCTCGATTCGTAAGCCCGCGTCATCTCATCCCTCACAGATGCTATACAACTAAGATTGTCAGCGCAGTGATAGCCCGATCGCAGCGCGTCATTAATACCCAACACATGGGTTGCAAACTTAACATCGCCTGCCTGAACATCAGGAAGGCGATCGGCCTGTTGCTGGTTGGTAATCACCGACCCCGAAGCAACATACTTCCCAGGTGGAATTTCAACATCCTGAATCAGCACATGCATCATTACAATGCTGCCCTGACCTACCCGCGCATTAAATACCGTAGAGCGGAACCCGATAAAACAGTCGTTGCCAACATAAGCAGGACCGTGAATCAGCGCCATGTGGGTGATAGAGGCATTATCTCCAATCCAAACAGAGTAAAGATTGCTGTCATCACCAACCACTCGCCCACGCTCTAAACCGTGAACTACCACACCGTCTTGAACATTCGTACCGTTACCGATATGAAAGGGGCTGCCCTCATCTGCGCGGATGGACGTTCCAGGCGCAATCAATACTTTTTCGCCGACGTAAACATCCCCAATGATATTCGAGAACGAATGCACGTAGGCGGTTTTGTCAATTTGTGGAGTAGTCAGACTCTTCGACCAGGGAGTGGGGGGAGCCGCAGCACTACGAGCGACCATAAACAGATTCTCCTATGAAAAATTTAGCGAGTGCACACCAATGGCGTGAAGGAGCCAGTCGCAAGCATCTGCTAAGACTGAAACGCTAGGCGATAGGCCAGAGCAAACACTGCCGTAGGACAATCCTTTTGCTGAGGCCCGCGCTCCTTCGTTGAGGGCGCATAAAAGACATCCCTGAACTCGGAGCCTGTCCGCGCCAAACCCTTAAAGGAAGCTCTGATGCCGCCTTGACCGCACCAGAATCAGCGCTCTGAAGAGTGAACGCGAGAGCCTGGAGTGCAGCACTAGCGGTAATCGTCTCGCTTGTTGTAAAGGCGACGATCGTCCACACTAACCGTGTCAATAATCCCCACTACCACCGCATCGATCGGACGGTGTTCGCTGCCCGCCACCTGACGAGCAGCACTACCACAGCTAACCAGAACCCACTCATCCATCCCAGCACCAACCTGATCGGCAGCCACTTCATAGCGTGGTAATGGAGCGCCTTCCTCATCCATAAATTGCAGGAGGAGAAACTTCACACCACTCAAGCTTGGCTCTTTCTGAGTGCTGACAACCGTGCCACGGACTTTTGCAATCTGCATGCTGCTTTCTTTTGCGTTCGTTATGGTCTGGTGTAAGGGCCAGCGTGAATCGCTCTACCGCTGACGCTATCCCGGAACTGCTCCACTTCATCGGTGTAGCGGATGGGGAGCACATACTCCAGGTTTTCGTGGGGACGAGCGATGATGTGAGTTGAGAGCACCTGCCCACCGCTCACACGCTTGACGTTATCAACACCAGCCGCAACTGAAGCTTGCACTTCCGAAACATCGCCACGCACAATCACCGTCACGCGACCGCTACCAATTTTTTCGTAGCCTACCAGCGTAACGCGAGCCGCTTTTACCATTGCATCGGCAGCTTCCACAACAGCGGGAAAACCGAGCGTTTCAATCATTCCAACAGCAATCGCCATGAGTCGTACTCCCTAAATAATTAGTCAAAAACAGTAAACAGTCTGGCTTCGTGCCTGAACGCTTAACATAAGGCCGAAACCAGGTTTGCCAGTGGAAATATCCAGTGCGAACGGTCTAAAGCCTGCGTGAAGGGTGCAATCAAGAATCCAGCCTTGCGGAAAATGTTGGATGAAGCATCCTGCCTTCGCTAGACGCGAAACTGCTCAACAGCTTCGGTGTAGCGGATTGGTAGTACGTATTCCAGATTTTCATGAGGGCGCGCGATGATGTGAGTAGACAAGACCTCACCACCATTTACCCGGTTTGCCGAGTCAACGCCAGCCGCGATCGATGCCTGCACTTCTGAAACATCACCGCGCACAATTACTGTGACACGTGCACTACCAATCTTCTCATAACCGACTAAAGTTACGCGGGCAGCTTTGACCATTGCATCCGCGGCTTCCACAACCGCAGGGAAGCTCTTTGTCTCAATCATTCCAACAGCAATTGGCATATCCTCCTACTCCCTTCCTACAGAGTTATCTTGCAAATATTTGGTAATAATGCTTGACAGAGATACCGCTTAAAATTATGACGGAAAATGCCATTATTAAAGCTCTTTTGCAGCTTTGGGTATCTTCATTTAAGAATAGAGCGATTGTCTTACATTTGGCAATATAACTGTAAATAATATTTTTAGATTTTAGTTATTAGTAAAACTGATTTAATCGGGTCTCTCGCTATGTATTCTGCCAGAGGGTCAATAATTTCTCATTATTTATCCAGGTTTTTGAGGCTGATGCTGATGCAGCAGTTGTCGTTGACAGGTCTCTTTAATGAGCTGAAACCTCTATACGTTGGGAGGTAAACGGTAGACGAGCGCCATTCCTTATCTTCGAGTTAACGAGCAAACCTGGTTGTCGCATTTTGATAGATTATTTACAATAGTTTACATAATTTTTTATCTATACAAGAAGAAGATACATTTGTTATGACGTATTAGACGGGTGACAATGCTGTTGCAACGGTCTGCGATCGCGACTATTGACCGAGATTTTGCTGTTCTAGAGTGTCGGTCTTACGCTAAAGTAAAGACAATTAAAGTGCTCAGCTAACTCGTTGATAATTAATTAAAAGTTTGAGCAAAAGTTTGAGGTTCTTGAAACCTTGCTAAAGCGATTTGAAGTGAGCCTTTAAAGGCTAGAAAGATTACTTAAGTTTCGGTGCGATGGTCTTTCAATGATTCAGTTTCTCCTCCAATCAAGTTGGTGGGTGCCTTGTTATGGGCTAATCGGTGCAATCCTGACGCTGCCCTGGTCAACTGGAATTGTCCGTCATACTGGCCCCAGACCTGCTGCTTATTTCAACTTATTTATGACGGTGCTGTCGTTTTTACACGGCGCTATTGTGTTCAGGGCAACCTGGAACCAGCCGCCCCAGGCGATCGTCTTCCATTGGTTTCATGCAGCAGATTTAGATCTAACCTTCGTGCTGGATATTTCGGCAGTGAGCGTTGGTGCGATGGAATTGGTCACAGGACTAAGTCTGTTAGCGCAACTGTTTGCTCTGGGATACATGGAAAAAGATTGGGCACTAGCGCGGTTTTTTGGCCTCATGGGGTTCTTTGAAGGAGCTATGAGTGGGTTAGCCATTAGTAATTCGCTGCTGCTGACCTATGCGCTGCTGGAGATGCTGACTCTTTCAACGTATTTATTGGTTGGCTTTTGGTATGCTCAACCGCTGGTGGTAACGGCGGCGCGAGATGCATTTTTGACTAAGCGAGTCGGCGACATCCTACTGCTGATGGGGGTTGTTGCCCTTTTTACCTTGAGCGGCACGGGCAGTTTCTCTGAGCTTTACGAGTGGGCTGATACGGTGACATTGGCCCCTACGACAGCAACGCTGCTGGGGTTTGCTTTGATTGCTGGGCCAACCGGAAAATGTGCGCAGTTCCCCCTCCACCTCTGGTTGGATGAGGCGATGGAAGGCCCTAACCCAGCGTCGATTTTGCGTAACTCAGTAGTGGTTGCCTGTGGTGCTTATGTGTTGATCAAGCTTCAGCCGATCTTGAATCTTTCGCCGATCGCCCTATCGGCGCTAGTCGTGATTGGCGCAACAACGGCAATCGGAGCTTCGTTAGTGGCGATCGCGCAAATCGACATCAAGCGAGCGTTGTCACACTCAACCAGTGCTTATTTAGGCTTGGTTTTTATCGCCATCGGGACTCAATGGACAGGCTTTGCGTTGATGTTGCTCTTTGCTCACGCCATCTCGAAAGCCCTGATGTTTATGAGCGTTGGCTCGGTGATTACTACCACGCATAACCAGGACTTGACTGAGATGGGTGGGCTATGGTCACGCATGCCAGTCACTACCTCTGCGTATGTCATGGCGTCTGCTGGTTTGATAGGGATTCTGCCGCTGGGTGGTTTCTGGGCGCTGCGGTTGGGCATGGATGACTTTTGGACGGCTGATCCGCTGCTGGTTGGGGTTGTGCTGGTGGTCAACGCCCTGACAGCGTTGAATTTGACGCGTGTTTTTCGATTAGTGTTTTTGGGTTCATCCCAGCCGAAGACGCGACGTGCACCAGAGGTGGGTTGGGCGATGGCTGTCCCAATGGTGTCGTTGATCATTGTGACGCTGCTGACCCCAGTGATGATGGATCGCCTGTCTGTTTTACCTGACTGGGCGTATTTCAACCATACGGCGGCGCTACTTCTGGTGCTATCAGGTATTGTTGGCTGTGCGCTGGGTTCCACCATTTATCTCCACAAAGCCTGGTCACGATCGGTGCATTTGCCTTGGCGCGTCTTGCAAGATTTACTGTCGTATGACTTCTACGTTGAACGGCTCTATGCAGTGAGTGTGGTAAAAGGTGTCGTGCTGATGGCGCGCTTCAGCAACTGGTGCGATCGCTACATTGTGGATGGCATGGTTAATTTCTTGGGGATTGCCTCTATCTTCAGCGGCGAAAGCCTGAAATACAGCATTACCGGACAATCTCAGGCCTATTTGCTCACGATTTTAGTGGCTGTTAGTCTGCTGGGTGGGTTCTTAATTTGGTTCGCGTGGTAACTCTGGAGTGGCATCATGCTCAGTGCGTTAATCTGGATACCGATTTTGGGCGTGTTGCTCATTGGGTTTGGCGTTGAACCGCTGATTCCATCACGAGCACGGCTGGTGGCGTTACTCACGGTTGGCAGCGTGTTTCTGCTGACGATCGTGCTCGGTACCCAGTTTGCAGTCGGGGATGCAGGCATGCAGTTTGCAGAGCATTTGGTCTGGATTGAACCACTGGGTTTGACCTATGAACTGGGGGTTGATGGCTTATCCTTACCGTTAATTGCCCTGAACGGTTTGTTGACGGCGATTGCGATCGCGGGTGGAGAGCCCTCAGTCAATCGCCCTCGGCTTTATTTCATCTTGCTATTGCTGCTCAATGCCAGCGTGACAGCCGCCTTTCTTGCCCAGAATTTGTTGCTGTTCTTTTTGTTCTATGAGATCGAACTCATTCCGCTTTATCTGCTGATTGCCATTTGGGGCGGAGCAAACCGGGGTTATGCTGCAACCAAGTTTCTGATTTACACCGCCATTTCAGGCATTTTGATCCTGGCTGCGTTTTTGGGATTGGCGCTGCTGACGGGTGCCCCCAGCTTCGACTACCAGGTGTTGTTAACGCAGGTTTTGCCCCTGGGTCAGCAGTTTGTCCTGTTGGGGGCAATCTTGATCGGGTTTGGCATCAAAATTCCCCTGGTGCCTTTCCATACCTGGTTGCCCGATGCTCATGTGGAAGCATCAACGCCTATTTCGGTGCTCTTAGCGGGCGTGCTGCTGAAACTGGGTACCTATGGCTTGCTGCGGTTTGGGTTAGGGCTTTTTCCTGAAGCGTGGGCCGTGTTGGCACCCTGGCTGGCAACCTGGGCAGCAGTCAGTGTCCTTTATGGGGCGTTTATGGCGATCGCCCAAACGGATATGAAAAAGATGGTGGCCTATAGCTCGATCGCGCATATGGGCTATGTGCTGCTGGCTGCTGCTGCCGCTACACCGCTGAGTCTTTTGGCCTCCGTTTGCCAGATGGTTAGCCACGGACTGATTGCAGCGATGCTCTTTCTGCTCGTAGGGGTCGTCTATCAAAAAACAGGCACTCGCAATCTAGAGGCGCTGCGGGGTCTGCTCAATCCTGAGCGAGGTTTGCCCCTCATTGGCAGCCTGATGATCATTGGAGTGATGGCAAGCTCTGGCATCCCTGGCATGGTGGGCTTTATTTCAGAGTTTTTGGTGTTTCGAGGCAGTTTTCCCATCTTTCCAGTGCAGACGCTGCTCTGCATGGTGGGAACGGGTCTCACAGCCGTGTATTTTTTGCTGTTGGTCAACCGCGCGTTCTTTGGGCGGCTGTCGGAAAGCGCCGAAAATCTGCCGCCAGTCTCCTGGAACGATCGCGCCCCAGCCATGCTTCTCGCTGCCTTAATCGTGGTGCTGGGATTACAACCGAACTGGTTAGTTCACTATAGTGAGACGACCACCAAAACCCTGATAAGTGATCGCTTGGCGATCGCGCAAGCCTCTGTAGTTGTTAAACAAGTGGTTGCTAAACAAACGCTAAAAGCGGAAATAATGGAATAGATACTTCATCCCTCAGCCCTTCGTCTCGTTTGAATCATCATGACCGATACGCTCAACGTAGCCGCTCAATCGTCATCGCATCCGTTAGCGGGGTATATCAATCGCTTGAAAGCGGGCGATGCGCTACTGCCAGACACGCCCCAAAACGTGTTGGAAGTGGTGGGCATTCTCAAGAGTTATGGCATTGTACTGGAGGCTTATTACCAGAATCTTCTTTACATCGCTGAACATCAATTCCTCGTCTTTTTCCCGTTTTTCAAATATTTCAATGGCGATGTTTCCTTAGCCAGGCTGTTACGCCACTGGCAGCACAATCGCATCAACTTTGAGTATGCCGAATACTGCATGAAAGCTATGTTCTGGCATGGTGGCGGCGGTTTAGACGCCTATCTAGATTCGTCAGAATTTAGGGCACAGGCGCAGTCAGCCATTCAGGCAAGAATCAAGGGAAATCCCTTACTCATAGGGTTAGATCGCTTGTTTCCAGATTTTTTGCCTGAGCAAGTACGGCAACTGTCCTACTACAGCGGGCTGGGTCAATTTTGGAAGGTGATGAGTGAAATGTTTCTGGAACTCTCCGATCGCTACGATCGCGGCGAGATTCAGTCTATCCCGCAGGTCGTTGACCATATCAAAGCAGGGCTGGTCGCTGCTGCAAGCCTACCCATCACCTATACGGTCAAGCTGCGCAAGCAGTCCTACGACATTATTCCAGCCTCAACCGGGTTAACGTTTTTGCCCGATGTGGCGGTGCCTTACGTAGAGGCCGTCTTCTTCCGGGGTACGCCTTTTTCCGGCACAGTTTCATACAATGCACAGGCGCACCAAATTTCGCCTGATCAAGGCCGCTTTGCCTATGGTGCGCTGTATGCTGATCCGCTGCCGATCGGGGGTGCTGGCATTCCTCCCACCTTGCTGATGCAAGACATGCGGCACTATCTGCCAGAGTATCTGCACGAAATCTATCGCCGTGGCCTACGGGGTGAAGACGATTTGCGGGTCAAAATCTGCGAGACGTTCCAGAAGTCAATGTTCTGTGTCACCACCGCTACGATTCTAGGGTTAGCTCCTTTCCCCTTAGAAACAACCGATCCAGAGCAGCAGCGGCAAAATCAAACGTATCTGGAGGGCTGGATGGATCGCTTTGTCCAATCTCGCTTGCCCAATGTGCAGTCGATCGCTTAAGAGCGAGAAATGAGTGAACGTGTAATGTTGAGGTGCGGACGTACAGTCGTGCGTCTCCTACGAGGGATCTCATACCAATAGGACTTACGCAGTTGCCCCCTTTTCTTGTACGCCCAAAGGGCTTTAAGCTCCCAATTCTGGGGGACTTTGAGTGCTTGCTCCCCCAAATTTGGGGGCTGGGGCGCTAGTTTTAGAGAATTTGCGTAAGTCCTGACCAATTGAAAGTAACCGACTGAACGCACGATCGCTAAGTAGAGCGATCGTCACATCAATCCTCATCATTCGCCACATTCACCCACAGTGCTAAGCCACCACCACGCCCACGAGCCGCAATCAACGTCGGAGTGACTCTGAAAAAGGCAAAAAAGGGAAGACTGCGAGCGGATTGTGCGTAAATGTTTTGTGTGACCTTACGTCCTGGTACTGCGCCATTGTAAATGGCTTTGCTCAGCACAGTCAGTTGTACGTGGGTAAAGTCAAAGGCCAGCAAATTCTTCTTGCCCAGGTAATGCGCTGGGCCAGTGAACCGTAGCAGCACTGGGCCAACCTCAACCTGATTGTCGATCGTCCCTTTTCCGATCGCCGCATCGCTAGCCTCTGCCTGAAAGGAAATTTGAGCCACCGCAAACTTGGGTACATAGAACCCATTTCCCAGGACAATTCCACCACGCCGCACCTTTCGTGTACCTGTGGCAAAGCACAACTGCCAAGTCCCCAACAATGGCTCGAAGGGGTAGAGTAGATGCTCTTGTTTTGCGGCTTTTTCTGCTTGTAGCAAAGCGTTCACAACGGCTGAAGCCGTCGGGCGATCGTTCGCCTTCGCTTGAAAGGCAACTGCGGCCTTAGTTAAGACCGCTAAAAAGCTAGCCGATGGAGAAACCAGGTCAGCAGTCATACAGTCTTTTCATTACCATTTCAATCGCAACAACCCTAAGCTAACGGATAACGGGAACCGCGATCGCTTACGGTGACGGCTCGGTTTCAGAAGCAGGTTTAGCATCAGCGGTGTTGGGTGCTGCTGGGTTTTGGGTCTCGGTGAACGTCACGTCGATCGCCTCTAACGTCGGCGGCTCCTCCAAAATGGGTGACTCTGGTGAAGACTCTGAAACAGCAGGAATGCTCGTAGCATCTGAAGCAGCCGTATCTGCACCAACCGCATCAGCTTCAGGAGTACGAAATTGCTTTCTAACGTAGACTGGTTTGCTCTCACGTTTGGCAGTCAGTCCCTTAAATGAACCCTGGACTTGTTTGGCGATCGCAGCTAACGTACTCTCCTTCGACGGCTCCTTCTCGTTTAGTTGCCCATCGCCATCAAACTGTACCACCGCCGTATCAGCCGCGATCGTTTTGGAGGACGGCACAGCCTTTTGACGGGCATTGGCAAAATCAGCAGGCGTTAGCGGCACATAGGGGTGCTCTTCTACAGCAGGGGGTGGCGTACTGGTGGGTGTGGTGGTCGTCGTCACAAGTGCCTCGACCCACGCTGTCAGCTTTGCAGCCTGTTTGCCGATCGGCTGAGCGATCGGTGCCAGCACCTTAGATTTCGATAGTCCCTCCCACGTCTGAGACAGTGCCGCTCGCCATTCGGCAGGAGTGGGTACAGCCGTTTGCTGATCTACTGGTGCAACCTGCCGTCTCAGCTCAAGTGTCTGCCAGCCCATCCAGCCAAGTAAGACCACACTCGCCGTTTGTCCTAGCAGTACGCCGCCCGTAATGCGCCCTGCACAAACCCACAGCACTAGCGCATAAAACATGCCCAAGCCACTCCAGAGGAAGTCGTGCTTACGATGAACCTCTGGGAAAAAGAACGCCGCCATATAAAGTGCAACGCTGCTCAACCCAACGACAAATGCCAGAATATATGCCAGCATACGGCTGCTCCAAACGATGCCAAACAACTATTTATAGATCGATTCTGTCAGGGAGTGTTGAAGTTTCAGCGATTAATTTTTCTCAGACTGGAACCGCCTCAAGCCCAAACTGTATTCCGTTTTCCCTGCTGTCACATCTCCACTCTAGCGTTCAAACCATACAGCTTAAGATTATCTTCCAAGCGAACTAAGACGGTTCGAGCTACCCTTTAGGGGATAAGACCCAAGCACTTGCAGAGTTAGGCAAAGAATTCTTATGGCACAAAGCTTTGGTGTAATTGGTCTGGCGGTGATGGGCGAAAACCTGGCGCTAAACGTCGAGCGTAACGGGTTCCCGATCGCTGTCTACAACCGCAGTCGTGAAAAGACAGATGCCTTTATGTCGCAACGCGCCGTGGGCAAAAACGCTGTAGCAGCTTATTCCTTAGAGGAATTTGTGGCGGCCTTAGAGCGTCCCCGCAAGATCCTGATTATGGTTAAGGCAGGTGCTCCTGTTGATGCCACGATCGAGCAGCTAAAGCCTCTTTTGGACGAAGGCGACATCCTCATTGACGGTGGCAATTCTCTGTTTACCGATACGGAACGCCGCGCGAAAGATTTGGAATCAGCCAAATTCACCTTCATTGGCATGGGGGTAAGTGGTGGGGAAGAAGGTGCACTCAATGGTCCCAGCTTAATGCCTGGTGGCACAGAGCAAGCCTATCGCTACCTTGAACCCATCCTGACAAAGATTGCTGCTCAAGTCGATGATGGCCCCTGCGTCACCTATATTGGTCCCGGTGGGGCTGGTCACTACGTCAAAATGGTGCATAACGGCATTGAGTACGGCGATATGCAGCTCATTGCCGAAGCATACGACCTTCTCAAGAGCGTTTTGGGGCTTAACGCAGAGGAACTGCATGAAGTCTTTGCTCAGTGGAACACCACTGATGAACTCGACTCGTATTTGATTGAAATTACCGCCGATATCTTCAAGAAAATCGATCCGGATACAGATACCCCTCTGGTTGAGTTGATCCTGGATGCGGCTGGGCAGAAAGGCACTGGGCGATGGACGGTTGCCGATGCACTAGAGCTTGGAGTGTCGATCCCCACCATTATTGCAGCGGTCAACTCTCGCATCATCTCGTCCTACAAAGAGGAACGGGTAGAAGCATCGAAAGTGCTGCCGGGTCCCACCGCAAAATTTGAGGGAGATAAAAAAGCCTTTGTCACGAAGGTGAGAGATGCCCTCTACTGCTCCAAAATGTGTTCTTACGCTCAAGGGATGGCGCTGCTGAGCAAAGCATCTGAAACCTACGGCTTTAAACTGGATCTGGGTGAATGTGCTCGGATTTGGAAAGGCGGCTGCATCATTCGGGCACGTTTTTTGAACAAGATCAAGCACGCCTTTGACGAGAATCCCTCGCTGCCAAACTTGCTACTGGCTCCTGAATTCAAGCAAACCATTCTGGATCGTCAGGAAGCTTGGCGTGAGGTGATTGCAACGGCGGCTAAGGTAGGCATTCCGGTACCCGCGTTTAGTGCGTCATTAGATTATTTTGACAGCTATCGCCGCGATCGCTTGCCGCAAAACCTCACCCAGGCACAGCGCGATTACTTTGGTGCCCATACCTATCTCCGCACCGATAAAGAAGGTGTCTTCCACACTGAATGGATGAAGCCGGACGAATCAGTTCAGAAGCAAACGCCGGATACGGTCTTAGAAGACCAGCGCCAGCCATCAGCGGCTGAGGTGCAAAAGCAAGAAGTTGAAACACGCAGCTAAAGTTTGCGATCGCATTCAGCAAGAGGGCGTTCTCAGTCTTTGAGTGCGCCCTTTTCTATGCCTTATCCTCGCGTTCACTCGGCATTTCTTCTAAAGCAGGACAAGCATTGGGGGACAAGCGTAAATAGCGCAAACATTCTTCTGGTTTGAGCTGTCGCAGGGTACGATCGCGCGCGATCGCCAGCAGTTCGTCCCAAGTAGCAGCCCAAAGGTAAAGCTGCCCATGCGTATTGAGGCTTGCAACATAGCGGCCATCAGGGCTGAAAAAGGCTTGTTGAATTTGTTCTGGCGTGACTCCCGATTCAGCAGAACGTAATAGCGCCTGTTCCGTACCTGTTTTTGCATCCCACAGACGGATCGTGCCATCTGCACTAGCCGTTACTAACGTCGCGGCATCAGGGCTGAACTCAGCATCTAGTACCGCCTCCCGATGACCCGTCATCACAACTCGTAAAGCACCCGTGGCTGCATCGAGAATTCTGGCAGTGCCATCCCAGCTTGAGATCGCAACCAGTTGTCCATCAGGGCTAAAGTGGGCGCTACTAATCACATCCCGGTGATAAAGTGTCGCCATTAGCTTGCCAGACCCAATATGCCAAATGCGTGCGGTGCGATCGCGGCTGGCGCTTAACACTCGCTGACTATCGGGGCTAAACTGCGCCTGCTCAATGATGTCTTCGTGCCCCTGCAACCGCTGGAGCAGCTTCCTAGAGGACACATCCCACACGTAGATTGTTTGATCATTGCCCACACCTAAGAGGGTTCTGCCATCAGGACTGAAGGCAAGCTGACGAACCAATGGGCGTTTGCTCAATACCGTCTGCTTGGGCAAACCTGATGCAGTTGCGAATGAGGGTGGTATGGCATCAAGGCGACTGATGTGCTTCAGCGGTTGGTTGGTTGGGGCTTGCCAAATTTCTACAATGCCGTTGGCAGCAGTCGCTAGCACCTGAGCATCAACGCTAAAGGCAACGCTGGCAAGCTTAGCGTCAGACGAAAGGTTGCGACGTAACCATTCAGAATTACGAACCAATTCCGCCTCATCTGGTGGAAATTTGTTTGCCGTGGTTGAACCAACCTGGCTCACTAAAAGCACCGGATTGACCGCAGATGAAGGCAAAGCTGAGCTAGCTGCGGGCACTGGCAGCTGATTATAAAGCATTGATGTTGGCGAAACAGGAGAGCGTTGGAGCGATCGCGTTGAGTCGTTTGAGGACCCTAAGAAATTCAAGAAGTTAAATAGCTTTTTTCCGGCTAGACGCGCTGGTCTCCATAGTTGATCTGCTGGCTCAGACATAACACGCTCAGCCTCATCCGGCCGCATCATCGCGGTAGTCGGGTTCCAGGTTTGCAAAGTACCATCGACGGCAACTGTCACCATGCCCCCAAAACGTTCTACTGACGTAGTCCGTGATGCAGACGGTAGTAGGCTAGAACGTGCAAGCGTCATCGAAGGAATAGACTTAGCTGGTTCTTGGGTTGGCAGCTGACGAAAAGCCGCCCACTGAATCGGACGATTGTTCATCTTCAATAGCGGAAATTCACTGCCTGGTTCAGTTGCCCATAAGCGAGTTGCCCCATCTGCACTAGCGGTCGCAAGCAAGGAGTTATCGCCGCTAAACTGCACAGCCTCGATCGCTCCTGAATGACCATTTAAACTACTTAAAAGCCCTCCAGACTGCACATCCCACAGGCGAGCAACCGCAAGCGAACGATCGTCCCCTAATCCGTGGCCCACCACCACCAGCTGACGGCTATCGGGGCTAAAGGCAAAGCGATCAGTCCCGTCATCCTGGGGCACCGTATGCGGCTCAGGATACGCGTCGCTCTTTAGCTCACCATCTGCTTTAAATTGTTGCCAGGGTTGCCCCGTAGCTACACTCCAGAGCTGCACTTGCTTTGCCGTAGCGGCCGCAAGAAAGCGTCCATTCGGGCTAAATAACACCTGCTTTAGCGGTTGCACAGCTTGTCTAATTGGCTGTCGCAACTGGCTGCGGTCTTGAGCACCTCCCCTATTCGCCATGATCAAAGCGCGACGTAACTGTCCGGTGTGGCTGAGCCAGAGCCGCGCATTGCCATCATCACTCGCTGTAGCAATCAACTGACCATCTGGACTGAACGTAGCGCTGCTGACAGAAGCCGCATGACGTAAGAGGACGCGACGTTGCCAATTGCTTACTTGCCAAAGTTGCGCCAAGGTGCCGCTGGCTGTCAACAGGGTTTGATTGTTAGGGTTAAAGCTCAGGGCAGTGACAGGAGCCGCATGATGAAGCGTGGCACGCGATCGACCACTATTTGCATCCCAAACCCGTACCTCACTGCCAGCACTAGCGGCAAGCCATCCGCCACGAGGGGCAAAGGCCAGTCGGCTGACTGGTACTTTAAAGCCACTCAACGTCAAGACGCGCTTGCTTGAGGCAACATCCCATACCTTGACATCGGTAGAATTTTGAGCGATCGCCGCCAGTTGAGTGCCATTAGGGCTAAAAGCGATCCCTGCAATCGGCGTTGCGGGCGTTAGCGTTGCAGGTTGCACCGCTGGCTGATTGCTGTCGCCATGCCACGAAAATACCTTCTCTACTCGTTGCGTTTCCAGCGACCAGAGCATCACGGTACCATCATTACCGGCGGTAGCCAGGTAGCGCTGGTTAGGGCTAAACGCAATGTGATGAATGGCTCCTTGAGACCCTTTTAAGCTAAACTGCAACCTCAAGCGCTGTAACGCCGCTCGCAAACTTGCCTGAGCCTCATAGGTATGGCCACCTTTTTCAGCCGCTAGCCGACTGATAAGTAAAGCAGTCGTTGGGTCACTCTCCGGCTCTTGCAAAATTGATTGCGCCACCGCGGCCTGTTCTCGAGACGTTGAAATTTGCAGTTGATAGTCTTTCTCCGCTTGGCTTGTGACCACCGCTCGATACTGGCTAAACGTAACTACTAATGCCACCAATAGGGTACAAGGGACAGTCAATTGCAGAAGGCGGCGTTCTTTCTGAGTGCGGCGATTTTCCTCACGGCTCACCGCAATGTACCGCTGTGCCAACGCTGACAGTTCATCAGGATAGGCAATCAAATAATCTTCAGCCTCTGTAAGGCGATCGCCGTGCAGCAAATATTCGGGCGATCGCGATTCTTCAGCGGCGTACCACTCTTTTGCTGCATGCTCCATCCGTCGCTGCCGTTGGAGTAACTCCCGGTTTTCATCTAGCCAGGTTCGCAGTAGTGCCCAGTTCCGGATCAGCGCTTCGTGAGCGACATCTACGGTTTCTTGATAATCGCTATGACAAAGTTGACCCGTTACCAAATCAGCCAAATCGTTTGGCGATCGCTGCGTGATACCAATAATGTTGAAGTTAGAGCTGTCATCCAGCACCAAAGAAGGCGAGGGATCGTAGTCAGAAAGCTCTTGCAGGCGTTTACCCCGACGCATCTGAGCAAACCGTAGAGCTGTAGATACATTGGCAAACCGCTGCACTGATTGATCTTGGCGGCTACAGGTCGAAATCAGGCGGTTCGTGACAACAAGCTTGGCAGTCACTAGCTTTTCCAGGACTCGTTCAACCAGTTCGACTGGAAACCACGGACTGACAAGCTCTGATTTGGTGATGCGACGGCGCGTATCTTCCGTGCCATCACCAATCTGCGTTAGTGCAATAAAAATCCGCTTAGCGACGCGCTGTTCTTCATGGGTCAGGCTGTAAAAAGTATCATTTGCCCGCTTCTGCAAAGTACCTCGCACGCCACCCAGCTCATTGTAGGCATCTAGCGTCAAGTGCGCTGGCCCACCGTCTGGGCCAGGTTGTCGTTGCTGCCACAGTTCAAGCAGCGTGTATTGCAAGAGCGGGAGTTCTCCAGGTGCGCCCACAACGTCAAGTAAAATGTTGTAAACCAGGTTAGGCTCACAGACAATGCCTGCTTTTTCAGCCGGTTTAACGATCGACGCTTTGATCTGTTGATAGGTAAGAGGGGTAACTGTCACCAGATGCTGCTCAATTTGCTCAGCCAGGCCATTGTAGAGAGAATATTTGCCGAAAAAATCGGCCCGCAGCACCACGACCACGCTGAAGCAATCCCCAATTTCCCGCAAGGCCGTCACAAGACTGTTAAAAAAGCTTTGACGATCGCGCTCTGCTTGAGTGCCCTGGCAAAGGGTAAAGACTTCCTCAAATTGATCAATGATCAGCAAGAGCCGCGAATTTCTACCATGCTTGGCAGACATTAAACTGGCGCGAACGAGATGAGACAAGCCAGTGCCACCATCGCGCAACAGCGTTTCTGCCCGCCTCAGTTGCTCAGCACGATCGACCGCCGAATCTTTGGGATTGACGAAGGCCGTAGCCAAGCTTTTCAGCGGCTGCTCGGTGGGGCTAATTAACTGAATGCGCCAGCGATCGCTACCCGAAAACTTTTTGCCCTGACGCAGGGTATGAATTAAGCCAGCACGCACCAGCGACGATTTTCCACTGCCAGACGCTCCCACCACAGCGGCAAAATTGCCCACTCTCAGCTTTTCAATGAGCTGATCGGTCAGATCCTCGCGTCCAAAAAAGTACTCAGCATGGGCTTCATCAAAAAACTCCAACCCCCGGTACGGACAAACATCCTGCACAAGCTCTGTTTTGATGATCGCAGGCGCACCCTGTCCACGGGTAAGCAGAATCTCACTGCCAGAATTTTCAAACAGCGGTTGCTGCATTTCACGCTTGAGCGCGTTGCTCACCCAATCAGTCAACGCATAGTTCGTTACCGTACCGTTCACCATGCGAGACGGATCTAGCCCATCCAACAGCGCCTGAGTAAACACGCTGTACTTACCGATCATCGATTCGTAGGCCGCTTCATATTCCCGCGATGCTGCCATAAACAAGCGATCGGTGCCTGAGCGAGCACCCGGATCAGCCTCCAAAAAGTTCAGCAACTCACCACTGTGGCAGCAATCAAGCAGGATGATACGCTGCCGCACAGGGCTTTCCTGCAAAAGTCGTCGTAGCCAAAAGAGCGATAGCCCATAAAAGCTGGCACTCGGATTTGCATCACTGGTTGCTAAGAAGCCTTCCTGGACACCCGCATCTTTTTGCAGTCCGTGCCCCGAAAAGTAAAAGAGTGCTGTTTGAGGGATGTTGGTGCCCTTCGGTTTAAACAGCTTTACCAGTGCCGCTTCCAGTTCAGCTACAGTAACCTGGGTTTTGAAGCCAATTCTGGACTGACCCGCCTGAACAATTTCCGGCATGCGGACAACCCGAAAATCGCCATCCGTTTGCAGTCGCTGAGCGATCGCCTCAGCATCGTGGGAGGGAGCGCTTAGCCCTGGCAACCACTGATACGTACTAATGCCGACAATGAGAGCATCGCGTGACATGATTAAACCTTCCCCCACGGTTAGTAGCCGTGAGGATAAATGATGTGCTCAACAGTTTTAGGAACAAGCAAACAGTGCCTTTAGCGCACCGAAAACATCGCCAGGAACAACACAAAACGTCGTTTAGAAACAGCCACAGGGAGCGTGAACCGAGCTCTTACTGTCAGCCGTTAATCGATCGTAGAAGGGAGAAGTTAGCGAGTAAAATCTACTTTTATGGCTGAGAAAAACCTACGCCAGATGGCTTAGATTTCCCTTTAACTAATAGGAACAAAACCTGAAAGTCCCTTACCAAAGCAATTCCTATCCATTAGCACTCAGAAAATCTTAGAATTCAAACTATCTCTTATTAATTCAAACGTAATGAAGTTTGTGGCAAGTGTACAAGGGGGTAACACCCCTAAGGGTGATTTTTTAGATCCCTTAGATCGGTTAAGAGGTGAGCCTGATGAAATGTAAGATCTAGTGAACTGAATAAAGCTTTCAGAGGATGTCTTAAAAGGTATGGCTCATTATCCAAGAGTTGCATGGGCGCGGCATACCCTGCGGGAAGCAAGCTACGGGCAACGATGCTTCGAGTTTTACGGGGGCGGGTTGCCGCATGCCATGCCTTTGCGCGAGGCGATCGCAACGTTTCAGACATCCTCTCAGCGATCGCTTGCTCACCTTGCATTACAGCGTTTTCCAGGCACGTGAGGTTGCGCGTTGGGATCGAGGTTGCACCGCCGTTGCCTGAGCATTGCGATATGGCAGTCACTTATTTGAGCACTGGAAACTCTGCACGCAACAGAGTTTGAATGGCGTTCTCCATGTCTTCGGGTTTGGTTAACGAAGAGTAGCGGTGAACGACATTGCCCGCGCGGTCAACTAGAAATTTCGTGAAGTTCCACTTAATCGCTTCCGTACCCAAAATGCCTGGAGCTGCTTTTGTCAGATATTTGAACAATGGATGAGCGTTTTGACCATTCACGTCGATTTTTTGAAAGAGGGGAAACGTCACGCCAAAGCGCATTTCGCAGAAGGACTGGATTTCACTGGTGCTACCTGGTTCTTGCTGCCCAAACTGGTTACAAGGAAAGCCTAGAACCTCAAAGCTCTGACTAGCGTACCGATCGTAAAGCGACTGAAGCCCCTTGTACTGAGGCGTAAAGCCGCACTGGCTAGCGGTATTCACAATCAACAGCACCTTGTCTCGATAGGTACTCAAATTGATGGGTTTGCCTTCAAGGCTGGTGGCAGTAAAGTCGTAGAGCGATTGGGGCTTGGTGGTGGTCATAACGATAAGTTCTTAACAAAACGCAACGATATCTTCACTCTAACTTTACCACTGTCCACTGCGTGACGGGTGCGAGCGATCGCCAGCCTAAAAACCGTCCAACAGGTTCTGCCCGTTGAATGGCAATGCGGGTGAAGGTTCCGCCCACCTTGTCATACCACTGAAAAAGCAGGCGTTCTCCCTCGATCGTGACGACATTAGCAACGAGCCGTCCACCCGGTTTCAATGCAGTCCAGCAACTCTCCAGCAACCCTGCTGTTGTCACACCACCACCAATGAAGATCGCATTGGGACTGGGTAAATTGTTGAGCGCATCGGGCGCTTTGCCATCAACGATGTGCAATCCCGGGGTACCAAGGGCAGTCGCGTTATCGGCAATATACTGGGTTCTGGCTTTCTCAATCGCGATCGCGCGGCAGCGGGGATGGCTCCGCATCCATTCGATGGCGATCGACCCACAGCCTGCGCCCACGTCCCACAGCAGTTCTCCTGGTGTCGGAGCTAGTGCCGATAGGGTGATGGCTCGTACTTCGCGCTTGGTTAGTTGTCCATCATGGTGATAAGCATTATCTGGCAGTCCTGGTGTTCGTGGCAGCAGTGGGATGCCTGGATCGGGGACGCATTCAACCGCGATCGCGTTGAGATCCGCTAAAGCCATTTCCTGCCATGTTGCAGCAAGGCTTGTAATGTGCCGTTCGTATTTGCTACCCATTCGTTCTAAAACAGTCATTGCGCTGTTGCCAAAGCCACATTGAGTCAATAATGCAGCCACGATCGCGGGCGTTTGTTTCCCTTCGCTCAAAATTAAAAGTTTGGCCTTGGGGTAGAGATAGGGATGCAGCAGGGCAGGCGATCGACCGCACAGGCTAACCGTTTCGACCTCCGTGAGCGACCAACCAAGCTGGGCACAGGCGAGGCTAAACGTTGAGGGTGCTGGAACAATGGTCATTTCGGCGATCGGAATATGGCGCAGTAGCGTGACGCCGATGCCGTAACAAAGAGGGTCACCGCTTGCCAGCACACAAACCGCTTGCCCCTGACGATGCAGAATTTCTTCAACCGAGTGGTGGATGGGCGATGTCCAAACCACACGTTCGCGATCGTCCTCTGGCAGCATGGCAAGATGGCGATCGCCACCTACCAAGACTTCAGCTTGGTTAATGAGAGAACGGGCGATCGGGCTGAGTCCAGCTAATCCATCTTCGCCAATGCCTATGATCGCAAGCCACTTCTGAGTCATATACATCAATCATCTACGAGATAACTAGCGGTCAGAAGGTGGAGGGGTAGAGGAAGCAGAGGGGGCAGGGGACAGGGGACAGGAGTTAGAAGTCAGGAGTCAGGAGTCAGAATTAACTCAAAACTCAAAACTCTCCACTCCTGCTGATCGCTGACCGCTCATTACAAAAATTGGCATCTCACGTCTTGCCTGCTTTCTCATGCTAAGTTACGAAAGCCTGGAGTCGGGAAAGTCCGGTGTGATTCCGGTACTGTGCCGCAACTGTGAAGCGAAAGGACGAAGTAAAGGATGAAGGATCAACGCTAAAGGATAAGTTTTACCTTTAGTTTTTAGCCTTTAGCCTTTAGCCTTTTCAAGTCAGAATGCCGACTAGGTGGTATCTGTGGGATACCGTTGTCTACTCCCTGCGTCGCACGGGGAAGGAGTAAGGGTTTGTCTTCAAACGTTGCCCTCTCAAAATCGGCAATCTGTCCTGGTTTGTTTGTTCCATCGATCGCGCAAGATGGGCTACTGGTTCGCCTGAGAATACCGGGCGGTTTGCTGAACGTGGCCCAGTGCGAGGCGATCGCGGCTCTTGCTGATGATGCGGATAGTGGTTTTGTTGAAGTTACGAATCGCGCCAATATCCAAATCCGTGGGCTTCAAGCTGATGTGTCGATCGAAGCGCTAGAACATCTACAAGCAGTAGGCTTAGCGTCTCCGATCGCGGCGGTGGATGCCCTTCGCAATATTATGGGTAGCCCCACCGCAGGTATCGATCGCCAGCAGTTGTTAGATACCCGCCCTTTGATTGCGGCCTGGAATGAGTATTTAACCACTCGTCCCGATTTTGCGGTGCTGTCACCAAAGTTTAGCGTGTGCTTTGACGGTGGTGAAGCGGTTTCAGTCCGCGATCGTCCGAACGACATCAGTTTGGTGGCAGAAGCGATCGACCACGAAATTTTGTTCCGCCTTCATTTGAATTTGGGCGATCGTGGGGACGCGCCTTGTGATGTTGGTGTGCTGGTTAAACCGCAAGAAAGTTTGCCGTTATTATCAGCAATAGCAGAGATTTACTGCGATTACACAGAGCAAGTGCTGAAGATAGAAAAACAGCGTAAACCACGCTTACGAGACCTTTTGCATGATTGGGGTGTAGAGCTATTTCTGCAACAAGTTGTCGATCGTCTTCCGTTTTCTTGGCAAAGAAGTGAATCGCCTGCTAATACCTTGCTGCTCAATCACTATCAACATTTAGGGGTTCATTCCCAACGTCAAGCGGGCTTTTCCTACATGGGTGTAGTGCTTCCACTGGGTCGTTTGG
Source organism: Stenomitos rutilans HA7619-LM2 (assembly GCA_019358945.1). Taxonomy (GTDB): domain Bacteria; phylum Cyanobacteriota; class Cyanobacteriia; order Leptolyngbyales; family Leptolyngbyaceae; genus Stenomitos; species Stenomitos rutilans. The sequence goes on from JAHHIE010000030.1 coordinate 58,821, forward strand.
AGACGCAGCAATGGCGTGAATTAACAACACTTGCAGCACGTTATAGCAATGGTATTCTTCGTTTAACGCCCTGGCAAAACTTGCTGCTGACTGATATCCCAACGCCAAAAGTTGCCGCCGTACAGGCAGAAATTGAACAGCTTGGATTGTATGTTTCTGCAACTCATCCTCATAGCGCGATCGTAGCTTGTTCGGGGCTTTCAGGCTGTAAAGCATCGGCTACTGACACCCAAGAAAATGCGCTAACTTTGGCAAATCATTTGGCAGAACATTTAACGCTCGATCGTTCAATTAACATTCATTTCAGCGGTTGTGAAAAGTCTTGCGCTCAGCATCACACTAGCGATATAGCCTTACTGGGTATTGCACAAGAAGGTGAGGCAACCTATCAGATTTATGTTGGAGATGATGGCTCAAAATTTGGTCGATCGCTCGATAAAACCTGTACTTTTACGCAGTTGCCTACTGTCATTGAGCAAATAATTCGCACCTATCAAGCAAAACGATTTCATCCAAATGAAACCTTTAGAGCCTTTGTGAATCGCCACGAGATCGCGGAACTAAAGCAATTATTTAACATTGCTCAAGTGGTATCTTAAGCGAGGCAGCTATGGCAATGAAACTAGAGACGATCGTACCCTTTGGTCGATCGCTGGATGAATACATCAGAATGTTTAACCTGACGGATGCTGATTTAAGCAAACGCATTCTTGGCGTAGGTGATGGGCCTGCTAGCTTTAACGCGGGGGCAACAAAATTAGGGTATACCGTGACCTCTATTGACCCTGTCTACCAGTTTGGTGTTGCTGAAATTTTGTCTCGTTTTAATGCTGTTATCGATGACATTATTCATCAGGTAAAAGCTTCTCCAAATGACTGGGTTTGGACATATCACCAGTCGCCTGACAACCTACGCAAAAATCGCGTTCAGGCCATTTATACTTTTTTGAGTGACTATGAGACTGGCAAAGCAGAAGGACGGTACTTAATTGACGCATTGCCCAAACTGGCGTTTCTCGATCGAGCCTTTGAGCTTGCGTTGTGTTCTCATTTCTTATTCCTTTATTCGGAACAACTCGACTATCAATTTCATCTAGATTCAATTCGAGAGATGCTTAGAGTCAGCCAGGAAGTGCGAATTTTTCCGCTCTTGACGCTGATGCGTGAGCGATCGCCCCACCTTGATCCAGTCATAGAAACCTTGACCGAAGGCTATCGGTTAGCCATCAAAACAGTGCCTTACGAATTACAAAAAGGTGGGAATGAAATGCTAATCATTACAACGAAACATGAGCATGATTGACTACATTCGAGATGGCAACGAAATTTATCAGCACTCGTTTGCCATCATTCGAGCAGAGGCAAATTTGTCACACCTACCTGCGGCACTAGAAACTGTGGCCGTGAGGCTGATCCATTCCTGTGGCATGACGGATATTGTGCAGGATTTAGCGTTTTCCCTGAACGCAGCGGAGGCTGGACGATCGGCATTACGCAACGGTGCACCCATTCTCTGTGACGCTCAAATGGTGGCAAACGGGGTTACTCGTAAACGCTTGCCTGCCAACAATGTGGTGCTTTGTACGTTGAATGACCCACAAGTGACCACGATCGCTCAACAAATCCAAAACACGCGATCAGCGGCAGCGTTGGAACTGTGGAAACCCCACTTGGCAGGGGCGATCGTGGCGATCGGCAACGCCCCCACCGCGCTCTTTCGTTTGTTGGAATTGTTGGATGAAGGCGCATCCAAACCCGCACTGATCTTGGGCTTTCCCGTTGGCTTTGTGGGTGCCGCCGAATCCAAAGCCGCTCTTGCAAAAGACAGCAGAGACGTTCCTTTTTTGACCCTTCAGGGTCGTCGGGGTGGGAGTGCAATGGCAGCCGCAGCCGTGAATGCGTTAGCAAAGGAGAATGAATTATGACAGCGGAAAGGCAGAGGGCAGAGGGCAGAGGGCAGAAGGCAGAGGGAGCAGGGGGAGTAAGGGGAGCAGAGAGAGCAGGGGAAGTTGAGAAAGTTGAGGCAGCAGAAGCAGCAAGGGGAGCAGGGGAGGCAGAGGAGGTAACTCAAAATTCAAAACTCAAAACTCAAAACTCAAAACTCTCTTCCCCAACTCCCGACTCCCGACTCCCCACTCTCCCACCCCTCGGCAAACTCTACGGCTTAGGCATTGGCCCTGGCGACCCAGAACTTTTGACGCTCAAGGCTCATCGCATTTTGACCTCGGTGCCTGTCATTGCCTATCCCATGATGGAAAGTGGCAAGGTGCTGGCACGGGCGATCGTGGCTGACTTTATTCGCCCAGAGCAAATTGAAGTGCCCATGCCGCTTCCGTTTAGCGTGGAGCGATCGTCGCAGCCGTACTATGACACTGGCGCTGAAGCCATTGCCCAACACCTGACCGCCGGACGGGATGTGGCCGTGTTATGTGAAGGTGATCCCATGCTGTACGGCTCGTTTATGTACATCTTCAATCGTCTTGCTGGACGCTTTGAAACTGAGGTGGTGCCGGGGATTTCTTCAACCTTTGCCAGTGCGGCTATGCTGGGTGCACCTCTTACCTACCGCAATGATGTGCTAAGCATCATGCCTGCCACGCTGGATGAAGCAACCTTGCGCGATCGCCTCGCTGTTGCGGACGCGGCCATCATTATCAAACTGGGTAGACACTTCGCCAAAGTTCGCATCATTTTGGATGAACTGGGTTTGCTCTCACGAGCGCTGTACATTGAACGTGCCACCATGCCAAACCAGCAAATTCGCCCGATCGCTGCCATGAATCCGGTTGACGTTCCTTACTGGGCGCTCATTCTCATTCCCAGCGAGACGCGACCACAGTGAAATTGCCGATAATAGAATCACTTCTGCCCCCCAAATGGGACTGTTGCTATGACTTCTTCTCTCCCTCAAACGGCTGCTTCTCAGTTAAAAGGACTGGCGTTACCACCGCTGGAGAATGGTGATCGCTTGACCCGCCCTGAATTTGAGCGTCGCTATAACGCCATGCCCGAAGTGAGAAAAGCCGAACTCGTTGAAGGAGTCGTCTATATGGCATCGCCGTTACGTTTTAGACCTCATGCTGAACCACACGGACGATTAATTACCTGGTTGGGTGTTTATCAGGCTGCTACACCTTACGTTCAAATGGGCATTGAGCCAACGATGCGTTTGGATATCGACAATGAGCCGCAACCAGATGGCGTGTTGTTGATCAGCCAGGAAAGTGGTGGATGCTCATCATTGAGTGAGGATGGTTACCTAGAAGGCGCAACTGAACTAGTTGTAGAGGTTGCTGCGAGTAGTGCCGCCATTGACCTGAGCGATAAAAAACGTGCTTATCGGCGAAATGGCGTGCAGGAATACATCGTTTGGCAGGTGTTTGACCAGAAGATTGATTGGTTTCAGCGACAGGATGGCGATTACGTTTCGTTAGCGCCCGATGACGAGGGTATCATTCACAGTCAGGTGTTTCCAGGCTTGTGGTTAAACGTGGCAGCGATGTTGCAGGGCGACATGCGATCGGTCTTAGCCGTCTTGCAAACAGGCATTGAAACCGCAGAGCATCAAGCGTTTGTCCAGCAACTTGAAGCGCTCCGGAGCAAAACGACGCAAGCCAACGATCGACCGCAATGAAGCCACCCGTTGTCATCATTCTCAGCGAGAGCAGCACGGCGATCGCGCGGCAAATCCAAACAGCCCTACCCATCACTACGATTTATGGATTAGCCGAGCGCACGCAAACGGTCGATGTGTCCTACACCAAATTTGGCGACACAGTACGAGAACTCTTTAGCAACGGCACGCCGCTTATTGGCATTTGTGCAGCAGGAATCCTGATCCGATCGCTGGCTTCCCTACTCACCGACAAACGAGCCGAACCTCCTGTCATTGCCGTTGCAGAAGATGGAAGCGCTGTCGTGCCGCTTTTGGGTGGCTTAACAGGTGCGAATGAATTGGCAACCGCGATCGCCCATGCGCTGAAAACCAGAGCCGCCATCACCGCTACCGGACAACTCCGCTTCAACGTGGTCTTGGAAGCCCCACCATCTGGCTATCGGCTCATCAATCCCAACCATGCCAAAGCCTTTACGTCTGATCTCATTGCTGGAGCCACCGTAACGCTCATCGGTGATGCGCCCTGGTTGAGTGAAAGCAATCTTCCTTTTCGTCCAGAGAGTACACACACGATCGAAGTAACCGATCACGCTAGCACGGGTAGCGCCACCCATCTGATCTATCAACCTGTTTCAGTGCGAGGCAAGTTGGCGATCGTGGGAACAGGCCCCGGAGCCGCTGAGTGGATGTCACCAGAAACCAAAGCCATTCTGCAAGCCGCCACAGATTTAGTCGGTTACAAAACCTACTTAGATTTAGTGGGCACCTTTGCTCAAGGAAAACGGCACGAATCGGATAATCGGGTAGAACTCGATCGGGCCCGTCAAGCGCTGGATCTTGCCGCCGAAGGTCGATCGGTCGCAGTCGTCTCTTCGGGCGATCCGGGTATTTATGCGATGGCAAGTGCCGTATTTGAAGTGATCGATCGTGAAGCCAACCCCACCTGGGAAACGATTGACATTCATGTTGCACCTGGAATTTCCGCGATGCAAGCCGCCGCCGCCGCGATCGGCGCTCCCCTGGGTCATGACTTCTGTGCCATTTCCCTTTCCGACATTCTCAAACCCTGGTCAGTGATTGAGCAACGCATTGCTTTCGCCGCTCAAGCTGATTTTGCGATCACGTTCTATAATCCTGTTTCCAAACAGCGAACGTGGCAACTGGACAAGGCAAAAGAAATTTTGATGCAATGGCGATCGCCCGAAACGCCTGTGGTTCTGGCTCGCAATCTTGGGCGATCGGGTCAATCAGTCCACGTCAAACCCCTTGCAGAACTAGCCTCAACCGATGCCGATATGCGAACGGTATTGCTCATTGGTTCTAGCAAAACACGCATGATAGAGCGATCAGATGGTGGGGTTTGGGTCTACACGCCACGCCACTATGAGGGATAAGGGATGAAGGCTAAAGGCTAAAGTTTGATCTGCTTCCCTGGCTCTCCTGCTTCCCCTGCTCCCTCCGCTTCCCCAGAATTGCTATACGATCGGAAGTCTCATGGGGCAAAATGGTAGGGTACTGCTGCTACGTCCAGGAGAACTGCTGGGTTTTGAGGATGTCTTATGTCTAAGAGTCTTGCCAATCGTCGTCGCACCGCTCCCTGGATTCAGCGCTGGTCGCGTCCGCTCATCGGTGGAGTTGCCATTCTCGGTATTCTCAATACCGCTTACCTGACCATTACCAAGCTGACGAATGGCGCTACGGCTTGTCCCAGTGGAGGCTGTGAGCAGGTGCTTTCCAGTGCCTATGCCACTGTCTTTGGTTTACCACTGGCGTTGTTTGGGTTGTTGGCTTACATCGGCATGGCGGTTTTTGCCCTTGCCCCCCTGGCAGTTCCAAGCGACCAACAGAAGGAACTCCGATCGAACCTGGAAAATTGGACGTGGCTGCTGCTGTTTATCGGATCAACGGCGATGCTGGTCTTCAGCGGCTACCTCATGAGCATCATGTTCACCAAGTTTGTCATCCCATATGGCGCTCAGGGCATCTGCTATTACTGTGTGGCATCAGCGATTTTTGCTACAACTCTTTTTGTACTTACGCTTCTGGGTCGCGCTTGGGACGATATTGGACAACTCTTTTTCACGGGCATCATTGTTGGGATGGTTACGCTGGTCGGTACGCTGGCGCTCTATGCTCCTGTTGGTAAAGCAGTTGCAGGTGCGTACAACATCACCTCTGGTAGCGGTCAGGTCTTTTTTACGGTGCAAGATACGTCTGGTGACGCAGAGATCCAGCTTGCACGCCATTTGAAGAAGATTGGCGCAAAGATGTATAGCGCCTACTGGTGCCCTCATTGCTACGAGCAGAAGAAAATCTTTGGCACTGAAGCACTAAAGGATCTACCGTTTGTCGAGTGCGCTCCTGATGGGAAGGATTCGCAGACTGCTGTGTGTCAGGAGACTGCGGTTAAGGTCGAAAAAGAAACCGGGAAACCGTTTGGCTTCCCCACCTGGGAGATCAACGGTAAGTTTTACTCTGGGCAAGAAACCTTACAAGAGTTAGCCACCCAATCGGGTTATCAGGGGCCGCAAAACTTTAAGAACCGTTTTTAGCGCCATTCCTACTGCGATCGCCGCAGACACTAATTTGTGAAAACAAAGAAATGGAGTGCTTCAAGGGCAACAACTCGCCGTAGACTGAATAACGGTCAGTCGCCAGGTTCAGACCGTTTATGCTTTCGTTGCTTGTCAGTATGTTGCTTGCTCAAGCCGTGCCCATGACTCCCGCTGCACCGCAGGAAATTGTCATCCCGCAACAGACACGTCCGTTGCCGGGTGAGCTTGATCAGGTGCCCGTTTTTAACAGCAATAACCCGGAGGTGGTGAAAACTGAGGGCATTTTGCTCTCAACCTTTCCGCCCCACGGGAAGCGGGTGCCAGGAGCACATCTCGATTTTTCCTTTCGTGGACGGTTTGACCTGTTTTCGCATCACATTGCACGGGCGATCGAAACCCCTGACGATTTGCGATCGCTCTACCTGGGCGTGATTGTCTACAACCCCGGCGATGAGCCTGTAACGGTTGATGTGCTGCAAGCCGCCAGCTACCTTAGCCAGCCCGATGCCGAATTCATTGCGCTTCCCGATCACCTTGATAATGCATTAGGCACGGTTTACTCAGGGCCAGGCGATCGGGCGATGAATGACGTGCTGCGAGGCAAACGACAGGCCGGATGGGTCGATCGACTGGTCATTCCTCCTAGGCAGAGCCGAATGCTGATGAATCTGCCTATTCCTGTCCGCACTTTAAAGCCACCCTTGAATGGGCGATCGACGCTGGCACGGCTTTATAGCAGCGGTGCCGTTTATATGGCAAATCTAGCCATGTTTGCCAAAGAGAGTCCTGATGGGAGCGAACGTGCCCCCACTTTAGAAGAATGGGAAGCCCTGCTGAAAACAGGTGATTTTGCTGGCCCTCGTGAAGCAGCGCCTAGTCCGCCCGATCGTCCTACCGGGTCAGAAATCTACGGTCGTGTGGCAGCCGTGGCGCAAGGTTCCCAATGGCGCACACAGGTTACCGATCCAGACAGCCGCTTGTTAGCGATTCCACAGCGGGGGCAAGCCTACTCCTACGGCTTAAGCACGCTTTTAGCAGGCAAAATGGGCACCGGGCAAAACCAGAGCGCCACGCTGCTGAGCCGTTATCCAGGTACAGCGTATCAGGCTCATGGCAACTACGGCATTGAGTATGATCTCACCTTTCCCCTCATCAACAACACAGACGCACCGCAAACCGTGCAGGTGTTACTTCAAACGCCACTGAAGGAAGATACGTTAACTAAAGCAGGGCTGCGGTTCCGGCAACCGCCCTATACCAGCGTATTCTTTCGAGGCACCGTTCGCATTCGCTACAACGACGATCGCGGCTTACCTCGCACTCAGTACTGGCATCTAGTACAGCGTCGGGGGCAACTGGGCGAACCGTTGGCAACGCTTACCATGCCCCCAGGCGATCGACGCTTAGTACACGTTGATTTTCTCTACCCACCCGATGCAACGCCGCCTCAAATGCTGACCATTCAAACGCTGAGTACGTCGCCATAAGTTCGTAGAAAAATTCCTTATCAGAGCGATTTTGCTTGTAGAAGTGGGTATCTTAACAGCAAATTTTCGCTCTTGCTGATCACCTGTGTATGACTTCCCAACCGCCTAACCTGACGGCTCTTGCCAAGCAGGGAGACTTAACCGCGATCGCCGCTTTAATGAATCGCGCTTTGCAACCCAAAGGCATTGCAGTCAAAGTTGCCTATCAGAAGGGGCATCTGCGCGTGCTGCTAGAGGGGCAACCGATTCCCGATCAGACGGTTCTGGCACCCTATATCCGCAAAGGCATTGCAGCGCTGCAAATTCCCGGACTGCATACCCTGGGTGTTGTTGGGCGGTTAAAAGGAACGAACACATCCACCTGGAGCGAAACCTTTGCAATCGCGGCGGCAGATACGATCGCGAGTTCAGCACCTCAACCGACAGAACCCGCTAAACCAGCGCCTGAGGCGGGGGTAGACGATTCAGCGTTAGCAGAAGACAGCTCGACCGTTAACCAGGAAAGCCATAACCAGGAAGGCCATCCAGCGATCGCGCCAACAGCCCCTTCCGCCACCGATCTCGATGCCATTACTGCACACCTCAATCAGACAATGGGAACCGAAGCCCTGGTGTTTGAGGTAGCCCAGAGCGATCGCACCCTCAAACTCACGGCTAAAACTGACCAAATTCTGGAAGGAGATACGTTTGCCAAAACGGTGCAAAACCTGCTGCTACCGCTCAACTTGTCTGACATTGATCTCATTCAACTGTATAAGCAAAAAACGAAAAGCAGTAGTCCTTACAAGATCAAAGAATTCACGCTGCCAAAGGAGCCAGCACCAACCGAAGCGACTACAAATGACACCCCAGAACCGCACGCAACCGAGAGTACTGCGTCGCTGTATCAATCTCCCCACTCTCGACCTGCTCAACCCTCACCAATTAACTCAACTGCTCAATCCCCCAGCCAAACCAACAAGTCCAAATTCGTGATGATTGGGTTGGTCGCGCTGTTTGTGGTGCTGCTCATTGGAGCCATCAAGCTACTCGCCAAGCCACCTGCCGCAACAGAAGTCTGCCAGGATGCAGCGGGCGCACCAGCCTATTGTCAGCTTGCGGTGCAACTGGTTGGAGAACAAACTCTGCACGACCTGAAAGAGTCTGCAACCCCCTTTACGCCTGAAATGGAAGAAAGGGGTGTGGAGATCTGTGTCAACGCCGTCGGTGCAAAGGTACCGCGAAACCTCAATCGGCAAAAAGAGCGTTACGATTCCTCAATCCGCAAAGAGCCGATCTCGCCGGGAGTCATGATGGTCGAGGCGCAACTAAAAACGGTTCCTCAAAGAAACGTAAAAATGCCGCAGGCCAGTCCAACGGCTGAAGAAACCGTCTTTCGATCGGCGTGCTTGTTCACAAATCAAGACGATCGAATCCGACTGGTCAAACATGTCGTCTTACCGAATGGCTGGCCCGAAGAGCCGTATAAAGGTAAGCAAGAATGGGAGCCTATGCAGCGATCGCTCAAGGTCTACCAGATCCTTATCATGTTGGGCGGCGGCACACTCTTCACGGCGATCGGGCTATTTGCCGCTTCAGCCTTCAACTTCGGCTTCCAGATCTACACGTTCCGAGGGCTATTTCAGACAGCATCAATTCTAGGCACACTCGATACGCTATTGATCGTGCTATCGGGCGCACATCTACATTTGTTTGGTGGAGTGCCTTTGACCTGTTTAGCACTGGGTCTAACTCAAATATGGGTCAAAGATCTTCGTGTTGATTGGGCCTCAGGCTATGGCTCTGTTGCTCTCGGAGTCTTTGTGATGATAATCATTCGGTTCATACTGAACTGGCTCTTGATAGGCTTCATTTTCTCAGTGCTTTAGAATCTTCCGCTATGCTGCTTTTCCAGCTTGGTGCAAGCATCAGCACGGCTCAAACAGCGATTCAGCCGTCGGATAGAGTGCATAAGTTGAACGATTAGCTACTTTTGTTCATAGTGAACAGTCACCCTTTTATTAATTGTTCGATCGATTGCTGGTGGCTTTGTGACCTGATCAACAGCCTACGCTCCCGCGATCGCTCAGTTGAGTTTCAGCAAGCTGCAAGCGACATCCCAAAATTTGCTGATTAGACCAAACAGCGTCCTGCACAGACAGATCCTGTCGCGGAGATTTTTTGTTGCTTGACTGAGCCGTATTGCCTTCTTAGCCATTCATACTTTTGCGACGTTCAGTGAGAAGACGTTTACTATGATTGTTCATCCGACCCAGAATGGTTGGCTGGTGATTTACCACCGTGCCCATGCCTTACTTGCCGCACAAATTGCTGGACACTGGCGACGGAAAGATGCGCCCCCTCGACTCTATGAAACGATCGCTGCCATCTCACACCACGATGATTTAGAAAAAGAGTGGGAAGGCAATCACCTGACCGAAGCAGGTACGCCAAAAGATTTTCTCATGGAGGAGGGCGATGACTATGAACCGCTACGGGAACACATTGAACGCGCACTGTATCGGAGTCACTGGGTCGCACTGCTCAATTCAATGCACCAGACGCATCTCAATGCCAGCAAGCGCGGTACCTCTACCGAAGCCGATGCGTTCTTGGACGAACAAGCAGATAGTCAAAAGCGATGGCGCAAAGAAGTGGAGGCATCCGAAGACGAAGCGACCAGTGCCTATGCCTTTATGCAGTGGTGCGATCGCCTCTCGCTCATTCTGTGTCAACACAAGCTCCCAATGGACGAACGAGCGCTAGAAATCAGCAAAGGGCCTGATGGCAAGCGCTATGACGTGATTCGACACAATAGCGGACTCATTACGGTTACGCCCTGGTGCTTTGAGGACGATCGCTTTACAGTCAACGTCGAAGCCACATCGCTGTCACAAGTCACCTTTGACGACAACGAAAGCCTGGTAGAGGCGTTAAAACACTCCCCACGTAAGCTCCTGGAATGGGCGTTTGTGAAAGAAGCCTCTGAAACGATGCAGGAAAACCCGTTGAGTTGATTGCTAGACATGGGCCTTGATAGTGTACAAATCCCCATTCTGTAGGGGCACTGCATGTTAAGTCCTTCAGGAAATTGTCCACACATTTGAAACACAGACTGATGACCGATTTCGTTCCGCCAGTAATTACCCAAATTCTTACGACTTCACCAACGCCTGAAGCACTCTTTAAAGCTCTCATGCCAGCCATAGGAGAGTTCTTAGACTGCGATCGCTGCTTTCTTTACCTGCGCGATCCAGCCACGTGCTTAGGCAGAGTCCCCTTTTACTGGATACGCCATGCCGCTATCCCTATCATCTACGACAAAGCCTGGAAGCGAGAGCCAGTTTCCCTACCGGATGAAGATCCGATGTTTGCCGCCGCTTTACGAACAGATCCATCGATCTTTGTTGAGGATGTTGAAACCGCCAGCCCGGACGTTTTAAGTCAAGTGTTCGAGCGTCGAAGCTTTGGGCATCGGGCTTTAATTCATGCTCACCTGTGCCAGCACAACCAGCTTTGGGGCGTTTTGCAACCTTGCCTGTTTGAGCGTCCAAGGCAATGGACAGCAGTAGAAAGGCAAGTCATCAATCAGATCGTTCTAGCCATCATGCCTAAAGCGATCGCGTATATTAAAGCGGCTACTGAGGGCTTGTTAATCACTGCCATGCCTGAGAGCAAGTAGTATAAGCATTTTGAAAGCAGGTATCCGCTCTTACCCCACTTTTGGAAGCAGCAAACGACCTCCAAACACGCTCCCATAGAATTTAGCAGCCCAAGCATGCTCAGGCTGCTAGCAGCTTGAAGACTTTGCTAGCGAACACTAGATCGCTTCCAAGTTCTTCTCTCCTGTACGAATACGAATGATTTGATCGACTGGGGTAATAAAGATTTTGCCGTCCCCAATTTCACCTGTGCGGGCAGCGACAATAATTTTTTCGACTACCATATCAATCTGGTCATCTTCAACCACGATCTCCACTTTCAGCTTTTGCAAAAACTCAACCGTGTACTCAGAGCCACGATAGCGCTCCGTTTGCCCTTTCTGTCGCCCAAAGCCTCTGACCTCGGAAACGGTCATACCCACAATGCCAGCGTTGACTAAAGCGATTTTGACTTCATCAAGCTTGAAAGGACGAATAATTGCTTCAACCTTTTTCAATTCCCACACTCCTTGTTTTATCGACGCGGTCAATTGTCCAGCAAGACACTTTTTATCACCGTCAAAAGCGTCCGTTTTGTAGACAAAGATACAATTTTTCGTAACGTGTTGCGATGCTTTGGCAAAAGCAGGATGGGAGCGACTGGCTAGAAGACAGTCGATCGACCGTCATACCAAGGTTTCAGCGCGAAGGCAAGAGTGGGCGTACGATAAAAAAGCCTGTCCCAAAAGCCGTCACAATAATGAAGCAGATGACGATCGCCAACCACCAACCACCCATTTCGGCATTCCGCTCTTTAGAAGCTGCCTGACGGAGTTTGCCTTCCTGTTCTGTAAAGAGCGATCGAGGGGCGGTTGCTCCGGTTTCCAGTGCCTCTGGCGTAACGGCATTAGACGCATTCGTTGGCGCAGCAGGCGGCTGAAAGTGCAGCTCTAACCCCTGCAAGGCTGAAGGCGAAACGGATGCTTGATGTGCAGGTAACTGATTTGCAGGCAAATGGGCATCAGCCGTCTGTCGAAGCTGTAAAGCAGACTGCACCACTCGCTCAATTTCGACCCGCAACTGCTGATTCTGTTGAGACAACTGCTGGTTTTGAACGGTGAGTGACTCCATTTTTGCCTGTGCGGCCTTGAGTTCAGTGGCAACTTCTCGATACAGTGAAATAGGCACTGACGGAGCCTGAGGGTTAATGGGTGCTTTTGGCACACTGGATGCTTGAGCCTTTCGCGGAGGCTGTTTGGCGTTTATTCTAGATGTCATAGGTCTACGTCGGAACGCTAGAGTCGATAAACTACGCTCAGAATAGCCGCAATTAGAAGAATCGAAGCAAAATTCGTCAAGAACTTCTCGAAAATCTGCCCATTACTTTACGCATGACCATGAGCCATCCCGAAACGCAGCAATTTTCGTCACCTGAATCTAGTCTCTCGGATGAAGCTTCTGAGCTCAAGTATGGTGAGCGTCATATTGCCGAAGGCCAACTCATCACGTTCCCCAATCCCCGACCAGGACGGCGTTACGACATTCACATCACGCTGCCAGAGTTTACCTGCAAGTGCCCCTTTTCCGGCTACCCAGACTTTGCGACCATTTATCTCTCCTATGTGCCCAACCAACGGGTCGTGGAACTGAAAGCCATCAAGCTGTATATCAATAGCTACCGCGATCGCTACATCTCCCACGAAGAATCCGTCAACCAAATCCTGGATGATTTCGTTGCCACCTGCGATCCCCTGGAGGTGAAAATCAAAGGCGATTTCTTACCGCGTGGCAATGTCCATACGGTGATTGAGGTCGAGCACAAGAAAGAAATGTACCAGGCAACTGATGGCAAAAATCGGAGACAACGTTGATCCACAGGAATTGCAGTCTTTTACTAAGAATGTGCATCCTTACTTTGAATCATTGGCTGCACAGCCTTTAATCGGCTGGATGTTAGCCGCGACGATATACCTTGTCTTACTGCTAGCGACTCTGGTTGCTGTAGCTTTTACTGTCATTTGGTGTTTGAAAGCGATTTCAGAGGCAAACGCTTGGGCTAAGTTTGTGATCGGAGCAGTGGTTGGAGCATCAGTCGGGACTTTGCTGCTGTTTGTGGCGCTCAGCTTATATTGGGCTGTAGAAAACGCGGATGACTCAGAACGATTTTATGGCATCTCGATCGCTCCAGTTTTGGGCGGCGGAATCGGAGCGATTGGGGGTGCGATCGTCGCTGCAACGGTTGGAACTTACTATCTAGAAGTGATTACGGCTACCGATCGGGGCAGAGTTTTAATTGGTATCCTAATCGGGGCACTAGCAGGAACGGTTACACTCGTTTGTTTAAGGACTGTGCATGAAACAAGCTCAGAGTTCTTCAGCTTTCTCCAGTTAGAAAATTTATATCGTGACAAAGCTAAATTGCCAAGATGGAATGTGCTTCTATTGCCATGCCAATCTTTTTTAGAAATTCTTTTGTATGAACTGCCACTTCTTTTTCGGGCAGGTGGAATAATCGGTGCGATCGCGGGTGCAATCTTCAGTCAGTTCTGATCACCAACTTAACCTCATCGCTAAAATTGCACTCTAATTTATTTGAGTTTGTGACAGTGGTATGGCGATCGCTTAATCACTCTTTTCGCTAGGATGAAAGGCAGTCAGGCATTAGAGCAATCTGGCTAAAGTTTTTTCTCTTGAATGAGGTTTACAGGGAGTTAGGTTAGTGCGTATTCCTGATCATGACAAAAAGCCTGTGTGTCAGCCAACCGTTGCTGAGTCCAAGCACGCTGACCTTGATCTAAGAGCGATCGCCTACAGCCTGGATGCGTTAATTCCGGGCTTCTACCTTTGGTTAGGACCGCTCAAAATCCGCTTGGGGGGTAGTTTGCCGGAAGAAACCTATCCAGGGACCATTCATCATCCAGTCGGTATCGCCCTCGTGTTACCTGGCTACCGCATTTACAGCACCTATCAAGGTAGCTATGACCCTTAACAAGCATAAGCTTGACGGGATTTCGCAAATTGCAGCTAAAACTTTACCAGCCCAAGAGTTTGATGCGCTTCTGATCAATGCAGGCTATACCAAGATTGGCAAAGCCCCAGCAAAGGGAAAGCGCATCAAAACGTGGTGGAGCCATTCAACGTTCAGGCGAATTGAAGCCATTTATAGTCCTGACGAAACAACGGCAATTACTGCCTATCACGTCCCTTGAGCGAATCAACCATGCATCAGCGTCAGCAATTATTCATTTACAGCACGCTGACGTTTATTTTTGCGTCGATTCAAGTCGAGTTTGGCGCGGAGTTCGTCTTTGATGCGGTTGAGAATAGAGGTTTCGTCGAGGGAGGCAAGAATGCGGGTAACGACGGCTTTGGGACCATCATCGCCCCAGGAGGCACCGTTGGCGAGATAGGCTTTGGTGATTTGCCCGATCGCATAGGTTGAGACTCCTGCCACTCCCGCTTGAGTCAGAGCTACAGACACATAAGCACCGAGCGAGACACCACCCGTTGCGGGGGTTGCCAAACCCAAGAGGCTCTTCAGGGAACCGAGTCCCAGGGTTGCCAGCAGTTCACTTGCGGTCACACCACCCATTGCCAGGGCAATTTTTTGCAGCAGGCTGACGGCACCGTGTTGTGTCATGGTGATGCCGTACAGCCTGGAGAGGGTCAGGATCAGGGCGACATCAATGACCGCGCTGCTGACAACATCGACTATCATGATGGGGTTGAGGGCGATCGCCACTGACTTCGTCATCACCCCATTCCAGATGGTGCGATCGGCATTCTGGTTACGGAGCACCATTTTGCGTTCAACCAGACGCTCATTCACATCACCGGCAAAGAGCATCGTGTTGAGTGCCACTAGCGCTTTGCCTTCTCGCGCCAGGATTTCCAAGATTTTCAGCTTGAGTTCGTCAATTTGGGGATCGCTTGTGCTGAGTTTTGCGGCAACCCGGCCATCGGGACGACGCACAGCCTTTGCTTCTAGCGGCGATGCGGCTGCCATCACAATTTCATCGGGTGAGAGTAATTCCTTGACGCGCTCATCTCGAATTTTGTGATAAATGGCGAGACGATCGGCATCCGGATACTGATCAATCTTGTTAAACACCAGCAGGATAGGCTTACTGGCATTCCGAAGCTCTGATAACGCCTGGTATTCTACTTTCGTCATATCGCCAGCAATGAGAAACAGAATGAGATCTGCTTGCTTGGCGACTTGGCGTGCTAAAGCTTCCCGCGCTTCACCATGCACTTCATCAATGCCAGGAGTGTCAATGAGTTCGATGTGGGATTCGCCGACGCTGGGGAGAGCAACACGCAAAATGGGGCGATGGCTACCCGCGATCGCCTCGCGTTTAATGTCCCAGCTAGCGGTCTGGCAATCACGCGTGACGCCATGAATGGGGCCTGTCTCAAAAACCCGATCGCCCAACAAGGCATTCAGCAACGACGACTTGCCCCGTCCCACCATCCCAAAGACGGCAATGTGAACAACCTGGCGATCGAGCTTATCCAGCAGCGTTTCTAACCCACCGATTTCTGGTTCTAACCCGCGTCGTTCTTGCGGCGTTAAATCCAGATTTTCGACTAAGGTATGCAGCGCGCTCTGCGCCTGCCGATAATTTAGCTCTGCCTGAATGTCTTCAAAGCCTAAAATGGCTTCGTCCAGTTCTTGACTAAATTGGCTGGGGGAGGGCACCCCCACTGGCATCGATTCAGACATAGATAGGAGCAGGCATCATTGACAGCGACTGCTTCATCCTAGCGATTTTAGAGCAAAGCTAAACGAGATTGACTGATAGCGTCTCGCTCTCTGCCTTTGCAAACTCTACTCGTCGCTACTAATGTCTTCTGAGTGAATATTCAGCGGTTTCGGTTCTGTTTGGGAAACATTCGGCCCATCAGTAGGGGCTTCAGGCTGGCGAGAGGACGATCGCAACCGCTCAGCGTTGTTAGAGAGAGAATCAGACTGCCAATGATCGTGGGTAGTAGGCGGACTGGGTTCTCGCAACGTTGGCTCAGGCCTGCGAGTGATTGGGGTTGGGGTTGAGCTTTCTTCAGCCTCTAACCGTCGAGTTTTAAGACGTGTGCTGCCTGATAAACCATCGTTAGAGCACCCGTTATCTCGTAGCAAGCCTTCAAATTCATCCGGTCGGGATGCAGAACCGCGCTCAACTGAACGACGCTGAGAAGCCGATTTTGGCGATCGGGTAAAGGTACGCCAAGCTGCCTTAAAGCCAATCACCACACTGCGAGTGGTGGATTGCACCCGTTGCGCCTGTTGCCGCGCTCCCGTCAAGCTTTGATCAACTTGTTTAACAACTTGCCCTGCACTCTGTACCCCTTCACTCACATCATCGGTTAAATCGCTAATCTCCAGCCCCGTGAGCCGAATCGCCTGGAGAGTCGGTGGGAATTCTCGCCGAAGCGTATCGAACAGCTTCTCAGCACTGCGAGCTGCACGGGAAAGCTCTTTAAGCGTCGGGATTGCCACAACCAGCACAATCGTCAAGCTGACCGTGACAAACAGCAAAGACAACACTAGCCAGAACAACGGATTGCTCACAGTTTCGCCTACAGCAGCCTACAGCAATTTATCGTGAACCGGCGGGTCAAGTTCAGGCGTATGGTTAGTATCAACCGTTTCCAACGCCTGATGTTCCTGGCTGGCTTCAAACCCAGCCGCGATCGCTTCTCGCAGCCGCACTAGCGTACCATCCCAATTGCGCAACGCTGACTCAGACAGGCGATCGGCTTGCAGTTGCACGCTGCTAGACAAATCTTCAGCCAGTTCTGGCAAGGCATCAGCTGATTTTTTCAAAAACTGGCGAGTTTCACGACCAGCACGCGGTGCTAAGAGGATACCCGTGATGGTTCCGATCGCCGTTCCTACCAGCAACCCTCCCAGAAATGCTCCAGAGCGGTTATTTGACATATTCTGGTCTTTCCTTTTTGAACGATGACTCGCGTGTTTCTGGGTAAAGCGCCAGGAGACAGCCCGTTGTTACTCGGATGCCGACGGCTTCTGAAAGGTGTTTGAAGAACTGAAGCAAGACACTCATGTTCATGAAGGCGTAGCAGCACTGGCTCGACCAACACCTTCTAATCTACCCCAACATTACCCAGATGATTGCGGCTTACTTCCGTAAGCTTCCTGTAGAAGCTGAATCGCTGCCTTCACGGGCTCTGGAAGCGTTGATCGTTAAAGTGATCGTCGAGTGCGGGGTGGCATGACGGCGGGCGTCGATCGCGATCGACGCCTACTGAGCAAAAACCGTTGCTGCCAGAGTGCTTGTCCTAAGTTAAGCAACGCTAACGCCTGTTGAGCCTGTTGAAGCTGAGTCTCCAGCCCCCGATACTGTTCACGCAATTGATGAATACCTGCATGCCCACGACCAACAACCTCTGGCGCGCAATGCAGTACCCGACGCACCGATCGCTCAAAGGAAGACAGCGTGTTAGCGGCTCTTGCCAGACGGTGTTTGAGCCGCCAAAGCTGCCAGGCTGCCCCTAAGCAGAACAGGCCAATCAGCACATTGCAGACTAACACAGCGACCAGCAACATCAAATATTTCCTATACGAGTCAAACACTTAACCAGGCTGCAAATGCATCGACTTCACAGCTTTTGGACCAAACTTCAACTTAACAAAGCTCGCGACGACCCTCTATTGCTCAAAAGCATCCACTGACCCCGAAGCGATCTAGCCGATAGCAACGCTTAGTCTTTGAAGTATTGTAAGGCCAGTTTCTTTTGGAGCGATAGAGTACACACGTTGATTAGACACATCGCAGTGGGCAACGCATGAGAGCCGAGGCTTTCTTTTCGGCCTCCTACTGCTATGCACGAACGTAACCTTACGCTTGTGCTTTACAACGTTCAGCAACAGCAAGCATGAACGAATGCAACGCGGAATCACCAAAGTCGGCATTGAAGGCAATAATCATCTGAGAGAGAGGAACCATTATGGTGCAAGCGACTTCGACTCCCCTGTTTGTCAATCCAGTAACAGGCAATGACGGTGGAAAAGGGACACAGGCAGCGCCCTTTAAAACGCTCACTCGTGCGCTTCAGGTAGCTCAGGCAGGCACAACCATTCAACTAGCTGCTGGCAACTACAGCGCAGCAAGCGGCGAAGCCTTTCCCATCAAGATCCCTTCAAGCGTGGCCGTTGTCGGCAGCGAAGCAAGTAAAGGTAGCGGTATTTTAATCTCTGGTAGCGGCATTTTTCCCAGCCCGACCTTTGCTAATCAGAACGTCACCTTTCAACTAGCTAATAATGCGCAACTCAAGGGTGTAACCGTCACAAACCCAGAGATTCGTGGTACTGGGGTTTGGGTAGAGTCAACGAATCCGACGATCGCCAACAATACCTTCACCAATTGCAAACGGGAAGGCATTTTTGCCACAGGTACCGCCAATCCTCTGGTCATTGGCAATGTTGCCATCCAAAATTCTGCCAGTGGCTTCTCAATTACCCGCAACTCTAAAGGAGAATGGCGGCAAAACGTGTGTCGGCAAACTGGTTTTGGGATTGCAGTGGGCGATAGTGCTGCACCGCTATTAGCAGAAAACCAAATTTCTGAAAATCGTGCGGGCATTGTGATTAACAAGCAAGCAAAAGCAGTACTGCGAAGCAATGTTGTTCAAAACAATACGGAGACAGGCTTAGTCGTGACCGAAACAGCCCTACCAGATTTGGGCAGTAGTCAGGCACCAGGCGGCAATATTTTTCGACAAAATGGGCAGTTTGATATTCAAAATGGCACAACGGTGACACTTATCTCCGCTGGTAATCAAGTTGACCCCACCAAAGTACAGGGTGCGATCTCCTTCGTGGGCAATGAGATTCCAACTCCAGTGCCTTCTCCATCGGGGACTCCAGTCCCAACCCCTGCACCAACTCCCACACCATCTATCCCACCTTCAACTCCGGCTGGTTTTAACGATACCCAAGGGCATTGGGCAGAAGGGTTTATCCAGGGGTTGGTGAGCCGAGGCTTTATTAGCGGCTTTCCAGATGGCACCTTTAAGCCAGAAGCGCCCATCACACGCGCTCAGTATGCAGCCGTCATTGCAAAAGCCTTTGATTTACCGGCCAAGCAGTCCGCTAAAAGTTTTAGTGACGTACCGCAAAGCTTTTGGGCGGCTGACTTTATCACCAAGGCGAACCAGATGGGCTTTATTAGTGGCTTTCCGGACAATACCTTTCGCCCCAATCAAAACTTGACTCGTGTGCAGGCGATCGTTTCGCTCATTAGCGGCATCAACCTTACAGGCGGCGTTCTAGATGCACTGAAGGTCTATGGCGATCGCGCTCAGATTCCCAGCTTCGCGACCGAAACAGTAGCAACTGCGACCCAGCGCCGCATTGTCGTTAACCATCCTAATATCAGACAGCTAGAACCCATGCGAGATATCACGCGTGCAGAGGTCGTGGCAATCATTTATCAATCACTAGTAGCCCTCAATCGAGCACCCGCGATCGCTTCCCCATTCATTGTCTCTCCCGATACCCCAATCCCCCTCTTCACAGACATTCAAGGTCACTGGGCCAGTGACTTTATTATTGCTATGGCAAATCAAAATTTGGTTAGCGGGTTTGAAGACGGTAGCTTTAAGCCCGATGTCACCATGAATCGCGCCCAGTACGCCGCCATTATCGCCAAAGCCTTTAACCCACCATCTAAACGCGCCCTGTCTGCCTTTGCTGATATTCCTGCTAACTTCTGGGCAAAACCCGCGATTGACCAGGCATACCAGGGCGGTTTTATCTCTGGGTTCCCTGATGGCACGTTTAAGCCAAACCAAAATGTGTTGCGCCTTCAGGTTTGGCTCTCGCTAGTGAGCGGGTTGAGTCTGCCTGCGGGTGATCTCAGCCTGCTAAATGCCTACGACGATCGCAACACTATACCCCAAAACGCTCAGGATGCCGTAGCCGCCGCAACCAAAGCCAAAATTGTCGTCAACTTCCCCACCGTACGACAGTTGAATGCGACCCGTGAGGCAACCCGTGCAGAAGTTGTGGCGATCGTTTACCAAGGACTCTTCCAGACAGGGCGAGTTCCCGCCATTAGTTCCCCATACATCGTCTCTGTCTAACCAACGTCTCATAGAGGTACGGTTAAACCCAGCGCTCCGTACCTCTCTGCTAGACAAGTGAGCTACGTCACGGGCACGATCGCCTTTAGCTCAAAAATTTTCTCTAAAACATCCTCAACAATTTTGTCTGGCGTTGAAGCCCCCGACGTAATCCCTACAACAACGGGGCCAACAGGTAGCCAATCTTCGGCCACTTCTAGATCGCGTTTCAGCGGCTTATGCTCAATGCGGTTGTCCGGGCCAATCCGGTCGGCACTATCGATGTGGTACGAGGGAATACCTCGTTCAGTTGCAATCTCTTGCAAATGAGTCGTATTAGAGGAGTTGTATCCTCCGACTACAATCATTAGATCTAAGGGTTCTTCTACTAGCTCAAACATCGCATCCTGACGCTCTTGAGTTGCATCACAAATCGTATTAAAGCTTAGGAAATGCTGATTAAGTTGGTCAGGCCCATACTTTCGCATCATCGTGCGTTCAAACAGCTTAGCCAGTTGTTCTGTTTCACCCTTCAGCATGGTGGTCTGATTCGCAATGCCAACTCGCTCTAAATCACGATCTGGATCAAAGCCAACTGAACACGCACGTTCAAACTTGGTCATAAATTCAGCGCGATCGCCGCCATGAAGAATGTAATTCACAACGTATTCCGCTTCCTTCATGTTCAACACAATCAGGTACTTGCCTGCAAACGAACTCGTAGCAACCGTCTCCTCATGGTTGTATTTGCCATGAATGATGGAGGTGTAGTCAACCTTCTTATGCTTTTCAACCGTCGTCCAGACCTTTGAAACCCAGGGGCAGGTTGTATCCACGATCGTGCAGCCCCGTTCATTCAAAAACTGCATCTCCTGCACACTGGCACCAAAGGCAGGCAAAATCACCACATCGCCTGGATCGACCCCAGAAAAATCTTTCTCTCCGTTAGTAACGCTTATAAAATTCACGTTCATCTCCCGCAATCGCTGGTTTACCGATGGATTGTGAATAATTTCATTCGTGATCCAAATCTGCTCTGTGGGGAAATGCTGCCGCGTCTCATACGCCATTGCCACCGCTCGCTCAACGCCCCAGCAAAACCCAAACGCCTCTGCCAGCCGAATGGTTACATCCCCTCGCTGAATGGTGAAATTGTTGCTGCGAATTTGCTGCACCAGATTGCTCTGATACTCCGACTGCATTTGATCTGAAACATCCGCTTCATGCCCAAACCCCTTGCGATGGTAGTTCTCTGAACTGTTCAGCGATCGCTTAAATGCTCGTGTATCCATCAACATTCTCCCTGTTGCAACCACACCAGACCTGTAACCTCTTCTCATCATACGTGCTGACGTAGTGAAGCAACTAAAGAGCCTCAGAGTCTAGAGCTGATTCATTTTCGGCGGCGAGAAAGGGCGATCGCAAAGTCCGTCCCAGCTTTTGTGACGACGGTATTCCTCAGTCTTTGCTGTAGACATTTTGCTAAAGATGTGCTGCCTCTCTAAAAATTCTGCTATGATAGCTCCCAAATATCTCGATCGATTTCAAGTATCCTGCCAGGCTTTGGCACCGTTGAGATCTATTGAGTATGTCCCTCGAAACTTGGTTGGAGAGAAGCGTGACTATTTACGTTGGTAACCTGTCCTTCCAGGCTACTGAAGACGACTTACGAGAAGTATTTGCAGAGTACGGCGAAGTCAGTCGGATTAGCCTTCCTACAGATCGCGAGACAGGTCGAAAGCGAGGATTTGCCTTCGTCGAAATGAAGGACGAATCAAAGGAAGATCTTGCCATTTCTGAGCTTGATGGCGCAGAATGGCTCGGGCGTGAGCTGAAAGTGAATAAAGCCAAACCACGCGAAGATAGTCGTGGCTCTGGTGGTGGCAAAAGCCTCTCAAATAGCTCCTACTAGACAAAGCCACCGACATAGGTTGTTCACAAGCCCAATTTTCCCTACTAACTTCCTAGCTCTAGGTTGAAGAAGCTTAAGGGTCTTCATGGTGCTGACGACAATATCTATTTTGCGGAAAAAGAGTCTCCCTCATTTATTGAGAAAGGCAAAGCTAAATGCCCATAGGGTTTTGAATTTCCTTCTTAAAGGTAAGCTCTAAGCAAGCTTTTAAGGAAATTTTCGTACCTGATACTCACCCTCCTCAATAATTTTGTAAGTATTCTGTCCCATTTGCTGAGCGAACTGCATTTCAATCATCTCTAAAACTTTAATGGGTATAGATTTCCACATTTCACGGCTGGCCCAATGGATAACCAGCACCACCTTATCCAAGTTGTTCGGATCGATCCACACCTGCTTACCAAGGTAGCCGGGAAATTTTGATAGAGCAGTCGTCCAAATCTCTTCATCTTTTTGGATGTATTTTTCACGCAGCTCTGGAACAACCTGAACTTTTAACCACTCGATAACCATAAAACTGGAGTGAGATAATGCACATAGAACTGTAGCGTTAAGCGTTAACGAACACAACCACATCCGAGGTAACCCGTATTGGCATAAAGTATGCAGTAAATTTGACAAAATAAGGCTTTGTAAAACAATCCCTCTAAAGTACTTTGTTTTGAGGTCCTGCGCAGCCTTACACTGTCGATCGCGCCCCTTTATGATCCTACCGCTACGGAACTGAAGCTTCAAAAGTAACTTCGTTTATCACTGCAACCATATAATCACAAGGAAACGGCATGGATAACAATAACTGGCTTTCACAGCTGTTGATGCTTGGTGTTGGTACGACATCATTGGTAGCAGATAAACTTAAAGAAGTCGGCGATCAGCTCGTTAAGGATGGCAAACTCGACCCAGAGCAAGCAAAGGACGTTGTCGATGATCTCATGCAAACGCTGAAGTCAGAACAGGGGAACTTTGAGTCACAGATCCAACGCCAAATTCGCAATATTATGCAAGATGTCGGGGTTCCCCGGCAGTCCGAAGTCGATGAATTGCGTGGTCGTATCGATCGTCTAGAACGACAGCTTAGAGACCTTGAAAATAAACTGTGGCGTTGATTTTACACTCGTGTAAAACCACCACTCTCAGAGATAGAAAAACTAGGGCTTGGAGTATTCAATTGAATACTCCAAGCCCTGATGCTGGATTAATTAACCTGGCACCGTGCTATTTTTGCGGAGGGCAACCCCTCAACTATCTTTGCCGCAGTAGCGTTTCACACCTGAGTTCGAGATGGGTCAGAGTGGGTCCACCACGCCAGAGGCA
>JAHHIE010000031.1 GCA_019358945.1 Stenomitos rutilans HA7619-LM2
CTGTACGTTACGGCAACGCATCTCACGCTTGGTTCGCAAAACCCTTTCGTTTTCTAAGAAGCTGGAGAATCACATTGGAGCGATCTGGTTTTTCATTCACCACTACAATGCATCCTTACCTCTTTAGTACTACCGCCTGGTGAACGTCGGAGCTATTCCCGACTCAGTCTGAGCGAGGTGATGACGAGACTCCAGAGGAGCGGCTTCGCCAACGCCGTCGCCTTTCACGGCTCTGGTTTTCGCACCTTTAAGGCGTTTTATACCTTGTGCGTGTTGCCCCACTGGCGGCATGCGTTTCCCAACCTGGTCAGCTACAGTCGCTTTGTCGAGTTGCTGCCCTGGTGCCTGATGCTCTTGTGCTGCTTCTTGCACACCCGCCAAGGCGACTGCACAGGCATCGCGTTCATCGACTCCACCCCGCTTAACGTCTGCCACCCCTGTCGTGCCCATGCGCACAAAGACTTTCAAGGACAGGCGCGGTGGGGTAAAAACTCTGTGGGCTGGCACTTTGGCTTCAAACTCCACCTGATTGTCAACGACCAGGGTGAGTTGCTGGCGTTTAAGCTCACGCCTGCGAACACCGACGACCGCAAGCCTGTGCCGGACATGACCCAAGACTTGCTGGGCAAACTGTTCGGTGACCGTGGTTATGTCTCGCAAGCCTTGTTTGAACAGTTGTACGAGCGGGGACTCCAACTGATTACCAAGTCCAAGAAGAACATGAAAAACCGCTTGGTCAAGCTCATCGACAAGATCTTGCTCCGCAAGCGAGCACTCATTGAATCGATTAACGACCAGCTTAAGAACATGTGCCAGATTGAACATTCACGGCATCGGAGTTGGTTCAATTTCTTGGTCAACTTACTAGCAGGCTTAATCGCGTATACCTATCAGGAGAAAAAACCCTCCTTAGACTTAGAGTTCAAAGACTTACCAGCACTGCCTCCAGCTATCTTTTGACCTCGTCGAACTGACGTTGGATTAACTGAAACAATGGAGATTAGGAGAGCAGAGGTGTACAAGACAGTAAATAGCCCAGAAGCCTTAAATGCAATTGCAGACGAGCTGGAAAGATTGATCAAAAAGCTAACAGGATAAAAAGCTTTCAATTTCAAGGCTAAATAAAACTTTGTGTGAAGTATATCAATGCCTAAAGTTTTAAGTTTTGACTTAAGGAAGCCGTTAGCGGTAAGCTTTTTAGCCTTTAACCTTTAGCCTTCCATCCTTCATCCCTCACCCTTCTGCCCTCTGCCTCCTGCCCTCTGCCTTCTCTCAATGACACACATTCTCCGCCTTCACATGACGTAGCTCCACATTATGCGCTGCGCCGCCGAATGAGACGAGAATCTCATCTTTGGTACGTGCGACATCGATCGTGGTCAGGCGTTTGTTGGAGTGTCCGATCGTCTGCTCAGCGTGCTTTTGGGTGGAGCGATCGCCCGTCTCGGTAAGTGACCAGAGTATGGCGTTACCACTTTCACCCGCACTTGCCAGGTAGCAACCATCGGCACTAAAGGCGACTGCATTCACGGCTTTGTCGGGTGTCCAGGCATCCAGGGCTTTACAGGTTGCCCCACCCTGAAAGCACGGGCGTAAATCCCAGGTGCTAATCGTACCGCGATTGTTTGCAGTTGCCAGCAGATAAGGCTTTTGGGCTGGTGTCGCTAGACTCAGAATGTAGTCTCGTTCGCTGCCTGTCCCTATATTGATGGGTTGAAGCTGGTTAGTTTTCAAATCCCACAAGACAAGCTGATTGAACCGTCCCGCGATCGCCAGATAGCGTTGATCGGGGCCAACCAGCGCCATTGCATTGATGGCAAATCCAACCTGGCGATCGCGCACTTTCGTCGCGTTCCCCTCGGCATCCAGACTCCACTGAACGACCTGTCCGCTACCGTGCCCACTAAACAGAGTGCGAGAATCATTGGTAAAGACTAGATCGAACACGCGATCGTCCTTTTGAGCCGAGAACGGCGTAGACGCAGTGCCCGTCAACACATGCACCAATTGCATTTCGCCATTCTCAAACCCGACAGCAACCATATCATTATCCACCGGGCGGTATCGCACAACGCGCACGGCTTTGTTGAAGGTTTGCAGAGTGCCTTGAGACACCAGTTGATTGCGAATGACTTTCCAACGATGCAAGGTCTGGTCATCGGCACCGCTGATCACGTCACTGGCTAAGCCACTCAAGCGCAGAGTGTTTACCGGAGCCGTGTGACCCACATGCAGGAGCCGCCAGCCGATCGCGCCAGCCAGCAACAATCCTAAAGTCGCGCCTGCGAGTTGAAACCAGAAGGGTAGACGTGGCAGAAGGCGCAGTTCCAGCAGTTGCATGTCATCCCGCATGTCAACGCGAGGATCAGCGGCGATCGCTTTGACCTGAATCCAACGTTTGCGTGTCCAGCCGAACCAGGGACGAGGCTGCTGCACTCTTAAGGTAAAAGCGGCAGGTTGTGCCAGCGCTAAGGTTGCAGTATCGGGTGTGATGTCGAGCGATCGTTGCAGCAAATCCTGATAGCGCACACGGTTACGCTTCCAACGTACTAAAGGATTGAGCGCTACTTCTGTTTTGGCTGCTGTGCCTTGCCAAAAATCAGCCTCAATCCTGACGGGCTGCTCCAGATTGCTGTGGTTCTCCAACTGGAGCGCATAGCAAGCGGCGGTTTCATCTCCAGCGACCCTGGCTGTCTCATCGGTCCCAGCCACCCTTGGCTCCAATCGCCGCTTCACCGGAAGCCGCTGGCTGGGCGTTTGACTCTGAAAGATCACAAACCCCTGGGGCAGGACGGTAAGCGTACCATTCGCGCACACTGTTTCAGCTTGCGGCTGAGATGCTTCCAACCGTAGTGGATAGATGCGGCTAGGTGCTTGGGTCAACGCTGGAATGTGACATTCAAACACATCTTTGATTAGTTCATTAGGCGCAAGATGGAAGCGTCGCTCATTGCTTTCAGGAAGCCAGCCTGGGTCAATACCTGATAGATGCAGGCTAATGTTGGTCACTCGCTGACTGTTGCTTTGCACTGAGAATGGGATTTTGATGCGATCGCCCGGATAGCCTGTAAACTCGCAGGCTGATAGCTCTAATGTTGGGGCAGCGACATCATTCCCCTGCACGATGAGATTGAGAAGCTGACGACTGTCTGCCTCCCGCAACTCCAACGAAAACACTCGCACGGTCAACTTCATCAAGCCCGCGTAGCCTGGACGCGGCGGATTGAAAAGCTGCACGGTAAAGCGGGTGGAATCACCGGGGGGTTTCTTGGTGCAAATCTCTGGTGACAGCTTGTACCAGCGATGCGTTGAGCTTGATTCGATTCCAGCCGCCAACACCTCAACCTGGAAGGTGGCAAAGCGATCGCTGTGGTTCGTCACCATCACGTCAAAAAAGACAGGCGCGCCACCCGCTCGAAATGTCAGTTCTCTGGTAGACAGTTGGGTGCTAATCAGATCTACAGAAGGGGCAGCAGACAGTTCTTTGACCATGAGCGTAGGGAGGAGAGGTAAGGGGCTAAGGCGATCAAGAGTAGATGTGTAGGTTATAGGACTCACGCAAAAGCGGTTCTCTTTCGCCCCCTAGCCCCCATGTGGGGGAACCGGGCCAATTAAAGCCCCCAGAATTGGGGGTTTGGGGGCAGATGCGTAAGTCCTGGGTTAAACAGGGGTAGCAGTAGCGCCGAAGATTAGTTTCAAACGCTGTCGAGACCAGCTTAGAAAATTGTGAGAAAACGCGGCTTCATCTCCTAAAAGTCCGTGTTTCCGCAGTTCTTCTTTCCGCTGCTGTAGCTCGGCCTGACGTTCGTTTAATTTTTGAGCCACTTGCTCACCTAAATCTGGGTAGTCTCGCAGCAAGCTTTGAAAGCTCTTTTGATCAACCACAAATAAAGTCACAGGTTCTAACGCACGAATGGTAGCCGTCCGGGGAATGCCTAGTAGCAGGGACAGTTCGCCGAGAAAATCGCCTGCTGTCCTTACGGCAATCCGTTTACTTAATGTCTCTGCATAGATCTCGACGCTGCCAGACAGAATAATGAAGAAGGCATCACCTGGTTCACCCTCACGACACAGCACGTCCTGCGGCTCTAGCTGGCGTTCATAGCCCAGGTTGATCAGCCGTTGAATTTCAGCTTGTGTAAACGCCTGGAAGTAGGAGACGCTGTGCAAAAGTTCTGGTAAGTTTTGTCGGCGTGTTTCAGCATAAAGTCGGGCCTGGCGCGATCGCGCCAGGAGCAGATGCGGATTGATCATGCCATTGCCCGTCTGCATGGCTAGCGCGGCTTTTTTGGCTTGATCACTTTCATGCATGAGGTGTTGAACCCGGCTTTGTAAGCTCTGTTCACGCGATTGCACCACTTCTGCCATCTCTAGAAAGACTCTTGCCAGTTGTCCGATTTCATCCGCACGGGCTGTTTCTTGCGTGATGCTGGTCGGGTCAAATTGTCCTGCTTTGAGTGCTGCTGCTGCTGTATTCAGTCGTAGTAGCGGATTTACGAGCCAGCGAGTTGCCAATAGCCCGATCGCTAAACCCAAAAGCAAAACAACGCCGCCCAAAATGAGCGTAAACTGTGCGGTTTGCTCTGCCTCGCGCATAAAGGCTTTTTCAGGCACCACGATCGCCACCAGCCAATCCAAGCCTTTAACCTGAGTAAAGTGGTCAATATACACCAGATACGCTGCACCCTTCTCAGAGAAACGGAACGATTGATTGGGTTGCACCTGACTAAAGGATTTGTACTGAGTTTGCACCGCTTGGGCAGCCGCTCGGATCAGGGGATCTTGGCTGTTGAAGACGTTGAGCCGTTCAGTCTTTCCATCTTTCTGAGACACCAAAGCTTCATTCGTTGAGGTCGCAATCAACTCTCCAGACGGCTCAACGATAAAAATTTTGCCAGTGCGGCTCTCTTTAAGCTCCTGTAAGAAGCTACTGATCTGATTTAAGTAAAAGTCTACCGATAGCACTCCGAGCGGCTGTCCTGTTGCCGTGTCAAACAAGGGGTGCACGGAAGAAATCCGAAATTGCTTGGTTGTAAATTTCTGATTAGGTCTTGTCCATGCTTCCTGGCGCTCCTGCATGGCCGTTTGAAACCAGGGACGCTTTCGCACGTCATAGTTGTCAGTGCGGCTTAGCTCTTTGCCTGGGTTCCCTTTACTGTCGAGGGCATAGTAGATTTGGGGTGCACCTGACTTAGCCGTTGTACTCAACGCCAGCGATTGATCGGCGAGCCTGACAATGCCTCTTCCAGCACCCGTTTGCTGAAAACCAAACTCAATGCCGCCAACTTCTTTATAGGACTGCATCTGGTACCAAAAGCGCTTTTCGAGTTTGCTGGGATCTTGCAGATCTAAATCGCCCAGGCGAAGCGCATTAATTGTTTCTTGCGTAATTAAATGGGGCGATTCCAAATAGTTGTAGAGATGCTCTTCGACCTGTTTCTCCAGTCCCTGGCTGATGTGGACGACGAGTTCATCCACAGTGCGGCGAGCGTTGATGAACCCGACCCAGCCTAACAGTGCGACACAAACAATGAGGGGCACCGAAGTCGCAAGGGGAACTTTTTTACGAATGGAGAATACAGCCATAGGGAAAAAACCTTGTGAGGGGGAGCGATCGGGTGGACTAGGGGGGATGAGGGGTGGGGATCGGGATAATACGAGTTTTGAGTTTTGAGTTTTGAGTTACATAGGACTTACGCAAAAGCGGTCATCTTTCGCCCCCTAGCCCCCAACTTTGGGGGAATCGTCTCAATCAAAGCCCCCAAGATTGAGGGTTGGGGGCAAATGCGTAAGTCCTATCACAGAAGCTTTGTTCCATCACTAAGTAGGTATGTACAAATAAACGAAGGGATGTAAATAAAGATCGAGAGGCTAAAATTCTCTTCTGCTTTCTGCCCTCTACCTTGCCTCAACGACAAGTATTAATGCCAACCTACTTACTGGGGATCACTGCACCCGGCACCCTAGACCCGTCTCGATCGACTGTGGCTAACTCGATCGAGCGGCGATCGCTACCTTTTGCTGAAGCTGGGTCAGTTGTCGTCGTTTCCAGGCAAAATGCAGAAGATTAATGCCCATTTCCTGAGCGCTGCGGATGGTTTCTCTGGGTAGGGAGAGTGCATCGTCGATTCCCCAGGCACTAGAGAGTGCGCCGATTGACAACACTATGCCGCCCCAGTTAAAGAGGTAGATGGGATTGAAGGCAAGGCAAGGCAGTTGAGCAAATAGAAAGGGGCGAGTGTGCAACAGGTGATCACGTCCGATAGGGGCAATTGTGTCGATCGAGCTAGTGCCATCTGACACCATGTCAATGAGAGGAACCGCGATCGCCGCCAGTTGTTCGTTGATATTGGCATCGACGGCAACCAGTTCCGTTTCCAGTTCGCGCTGCGTGTCCCGCACATCCTGGTTAGACAGCAAGGAGGCGATCGCACTCTGAAGCTGTTGACGCACGGTGCAGAGTTCTGTCAGGTTTGCATTCTGAAGCGAGAGTTCGACGAAGACGATCGCGCCCGTTTCCAGAAACTGCTGTAAAAACGCTTTTTCGACCGCTGTAAGGGCTTGCAGGTGAGCATACGACAGATGCAGCAAGTCATAGTCGAACCGGGCTGACTCTTGCAGTACGACTGTTTCAACGGCAGTTCCCTGCATGGCAGGATAGAGACCCTCCAGCGATTGCAGCAAGTACGACAGATTAGCAGCGACGGTCTGATCAGGTGGATGGGTGGATGCGATCGCTTGCGCAACCCGTACCAGATTTAGCGGGCGCACCTGGGCTTGCGATCGATAGCGCAAATCAGGCTGGTTCACGCTGGGAGCGAAGGCATCAGGCGATCGCGTCAGTTGAATGTCTTGCCCTGCTTGCAAAACAATGCGACAAAGTTCGATCGCTCCTGACACGGGCGGCGTAACCGTCTCATCAACACGAAAAGTTTCCTGAACAAAGCGGCGATCGCCCTGTCCCTGCAATTGATCGGGGTCTACATACCGCAAGGTCAAATAGACTGTTGATACACCTTCCAGCGGCAACGGTGAAACCAGTCGAAACGCGATCGGCTCTGGGACGATGATGGGATTGCCCGTCGCGTCGATCGCCAGTCCCGGTTGAATTTCGAGCCAGGACTGCCCGCGATATTTTTCGGCAACGTCCATCGGTGCTGGAATCAGGCACACGCCTAAGCCCCACACAATTCCTGCCTGGTTTAGCGCCTGGTAATGGATGTTTTGTCGCTGCCGATGATACTCATGCGCTTGCTGCCAAAGCTGAGCGGTGATCAGCAGCCCATCATTGACTTGAAGGCGCTGAAACGGTTCAATGGGCGGCAGCGGGCAGGGCAGGGGCATACGCAATCCTCCGGGGTTCAATGTAAAGGTCGTAGGTGCAGAAGGCTGGCTTTTCTTGCTCAATCACACTGCGGACAAATTTTTCGTCAATGGGATGTTGAGTGTCAGGGCGAAGCGTCACTACAAAGTAGAAGGGCCGACCACCCCCTAAAATCGCGTCTTCGCCTAGTCGAGATTCGTTGAGAACGGCACCTCGGCTAAAGAACTCGGTGATACCAATGTGTTTGTCGGCTTCGTCGGACAGATGAAGATCCAGGGGGAGTCCGGTCGCCAAATGCAGATAGAAGCGCAGTCCCCGTCGCGTGCCACGCCAGCGATAAATTTCTAACGCATTGCGGATCAGTGATCGCTGCTGCTCTAACCCCAACTGCGGCTGCAAATCCCATCCCACCCAATGCGCTAGGAAGGGGAGGAGCGATCGGGGTGCCGTCAGCGGGTCAAGATGCGCCCAGAGGGTATCGAGCGTGTGAACTGTCGGCTCAAAGCTTTGCTCAAAGATTTTAAGCAAACGTCCCACAAAATCCACATCGCGATAAATGGCAGGCAAGAAATCGAGGTAGAGGCTGCGCGGACGCACGTAAAGGTTAAAGCGGGCAGATTCTATCTGCTGCTCACCCGTTTCTGGCTCTACGGTACGGGCGTGGAGTTGCCCCTGGTAGTTCAGCTTGAGCCGCTTACCTGGCTGCACAGCCTCGTGAGCTTCAAAAAAGTCAGCCGCAAGTTGAAAATACAGTACGGCTTCCGTTTGCTGCCCCGCTGGCACATCGGTTCCTTCCGTCCCTATCCGACACCACTCCGGCGGAAAATCCCCTTCAAGCTGAAGTGCTAACTCCAAGCGTCGAGTACCCAGATTGCGAATTTGCACCACAATTTCACTCGGTTCTCCTGGGCACAACCGCAGATTCAAGCTGGGCGGCCCGATCGCAGGCTTTTCACTGTTTTGTGAGGCGCGATCGGTCTTCTCCAGGGTTGCCTCTGGCAGTTGCATCGGAGTCAGCCGTAGATGAATTGCCTGACGAGCACGAGGTTGGAGCATGGGGAGGGGAGGGGAAAGGATGAAGGATAAAGGGTAAAAGGGATGAGGGATGAAGGAGGAAGGATGAAAGTTTTGAGTTTTGAGTTTTGAGTTCTCAACAGTGAACAGTGCAGGAAAATGACGGGACTGAAGATTGACTTCTGACTTCTGACTCCTCACTCCTCACTCCTCTCTAGCCTTTAGCCTTTCATCAGTGAATCAAACTAATCGCGTGGCTTGATCGCAACCGATGGTCTGCCCAGGAGCAGATGAGTCCGTAGCGACCGGGGCTAATGACATTACCTGGAGCGAGCGATCGGCTCCAGGTGGTTCCTTGGCGGCGTAGCTCGAAGAGTAAAACCGCTCCGAGGTAGCGCACACCAGTGGTTTTCTGAAAGAGGCTGATGATGTCAGAGGGATAAACGGGACAGCCAAACGTCCAGCCGTTGCCGTTGGCTCCACCTGTAAGGGGATTGAGAAAACGGTAGAGGGTTGTCTGCAAGCGGCGTAGAATGGCTTGCTCGGCTTGGGGCGTTTGATATTCTGGCTCTAGGCCCACCTCCGCCTGTACGGAAACGCCGACATACTCTGGCTCGCCCAGTTGAATTTGAATGCCGAGTAAGCGCCGATCGTCCAAATAGGACAGAATCTGGTCATGCAGTGGGGGATGGATGGCGAAGCGATCGGGATGAATCCCTTCGGCGCGATCGATCCCGTCAGTGCTGGCGCGAGGCACGATGAGGAGATCCACAATGCCCGGTTTGGACTGGCTGCTGGGTGGTGGGCAACAGGCACGCGCAATCGCGTTTCCGGCGGCCTGAAGCGCCAGGGTTTCAAAATCTTCGGCAGTGACGGCTCGATCGCGAGTCCGCAGCATCCGGGGCACGCGAATCACCGCATCATCCAGCGATTCGGCATCGGCACCTGACCGAGCTGGTACATGGTTGGTGACGCGATCGACGTAGGGAATCGCCGTTTTGGGAATCGCCACTGTCCCGCCTTGAACATTACCTTTCTGTCCACCCCCTGTCCGGTAAGCCGCCATGCGAAGCGTTGCGCCCCGCGCTGGCACGGCTCCATATTGACGTTCTAGCTGCTGCATGATTGCCGTTTGCTCTTGGGTGATCTGCCCTGTACCTCCCTGCAAGCGCGATCGCACGTAAACCTGCTCTTGCAATTGGGCAGGCTCTCGAATGAGTGGGCCAAACTGCAACTCACCCGTCACGGAATCTAAGGTGTAGTGACGATCGTGCGACCCCGAATCTGCAAAGTCATTCACCTCCTGCCACACCTCCGGCAAACCACCGGGTGGCGTGACGATCAAATGTTCTCCAGTCCGTCGAGGCAAAAGGGACGGACTTTGAAACCGAAACGTCTGTCCAGGGGTGCCCTCACTAACGCCCAGCACTTCGTCGTGAATGACCGTACACTGGCTGGCATCAGTGGTGCCTCCGATTGATCGCACCGAAAAACCGACCAACTGAGGCGATCGACTGTAGCCAGACTGGGCACCTTCGGGAGGGGTGTAGACGCAGCGCAGCCAACGGCCGCGGTAGGTGGCAAAGTACGTCACTGCCCAGTCTTGAGGCAAATGTAGTACCACATCTGCTTCTTGAATCTGATTTGAGGCGGGTTGTCCCAGTTCACTAAAGCTAAAGCCGCGTGTGCCATCGTCCGCTTCTTGCAGCAAGATCGACTGCCAGGAGTGCCCATTCCATGCTTGCCACTGCCGGGGTGGACGATCGGGATTGATGCCCGTTGAAGTAGCGGGTTCTCCCTGAAGCTTCAACGCCAACACGTTGCCCGCAATTTCGGCAGCGGGATCGAACACTATATAGAAGCAGTTTCCGGGCTGGGGACGCTCATTAAAAATAAACTGCTCTTGCCCACCCCAGCGATCGTCCGTCTGCGTCCAGAGATTGGTCAGGCGATCGCGCAACAGAGTTGGGGTTTCTTCGGATAATTCAGCGGTCAAAAAATGAGTGATGCGCGGCTTATCAATGATTAAGGGACGATCGGTACTGAATACGATCGCTTCTTCCGTATCCGTCCGCAGCGTTGCAACCTCCGTCCCTGCCGCAATTTGGTATGCCGTTGGCAGATCAGAACTGAGATAAAACGTTAACTCCGTATGGGCGGGCACCGCTGCCTGTAGCCGAATTCCTAACAGTTCCAGGAATACCACAAAGTTGCGTCGAGGCACCTGGTTAAACCGCATCATCGTTTGATCCGATAACCAGGCAAACAGTTCCACCAACGTCATTCCTGGATCGCTGGGATTATAGTTCGTCCACTCTGGGCAATAGCGTGGAATGCGTAAAATGCACTCTTCAACCAAATCCTCAAAGGTGCGATCGTCCAGATCTGACTTGGGCAACTTCGGCAAAAAGTTAAATTCCATGAAAGGGCTGCCAGATGGGGTTAATGAAGCAACGCCTCGTCAGTGTTCCCTCACCCAAAACCCAACTATCTTTAAACCACAATTATTTTTTAGGTTCATACCGATTAAAAGAATGACGGCTACAGATCAATCGGTGGGTAGGGGCAAGGTAGTACCTTGCCCCTACAGAATGTGTCGCATTTTCAATTCAAATTGGTATCAGCGGTCAGCGGTCAGCAGTCAGCAGTCAGTCAGGAGTCAGCTTCATCCTTTAGCCTTCATCCCTCATCCTTTCCCCTTTCCCCTTATCCCTTTTACCTTTTGCCCTATCCCTTTTACCTTTCACTTTCCACCTTCCGCCCTCTCCTCTAATTTCCTGGCGACAGATAAAACGGATATACCAGACTCCGCTTCTCGTACTCTGCTTTGGGATGGTATTCCACAATGACATCGACTCGTCCCCGCACTGGATCAGGCTCTGTGCGAATGTCATCAATGACAATACGTGGCTCCCATTTTTCGATCGCTTCCTGTGTGTACAACCGAATCAACAACAGCGTTTGAGTATTCATAGGCGCAAACGCTAACTCACCCAGCCGAGAGCCAAAGTCGGGACGGTAGACCCGTTCTCCCAACTGAGTTTGCAGAATTACCCGAATTGACTCCGCAATGCTGATATGCGACGGACTGGACTGCACGCCACCCTGCACGCTCACTCGCAGCGGAAACGCCAGACCCTTGCCAAGATGTTCGGGAAGCTCTGCTGCCATTCCAACCTCCACTTGTCCTGATGAATCGATGTGTCAACCTATTCAGCCCTGTCGATCGCCGTTTTGCACAGTTTTTTACACTTTGTTTGATTTCTGGTGAGGGCAGGAGGTAGGAGAGTTGCTAGTGATGACGTTTCGTTTAGGTTGTTAGAGTGTAATTTTAGATTGATTTTTCAGCGTCCAAATCAACGTCAACAAACGTATTCAGGGTTTTTGACGTGGTATCATTCCGTTCAATGTAACACTCGCTGGAGAAAAGCTGATGAGCGACATTAATAAAAACAAGCAAATCATCCAGAACTTTATCCAAGTGGTTTGGAACGGTCGTAATTTATCAGCATTGAAAGATTTTTGGGCAGAAGATTGTGTAAATCATGCGATGCCAGGAACAGATAATCGCGGGCTTAAGGCGCTTCGGATTTATCATGATTCATTTTTTGATGACTTTTTCTCCGCTTTCCCCAACATCCAGATTAAGATTGTGCAGCAGGTTGCGGAAGGCGATCGAATCGCGACCTATATTACCAGCCAAGGCACTCACAGTGGCGTGTTTTACGGTATTCCACCAACAGGTAAACACATTTCAACATCGGTGATCCGCATTGATCGGGTTCAAGATGGAAAAATTACAGAGCATTGGTCAGTTTCCGACGCAACAGGTCTGATGCAGCAAATTCAATCGTGAATGACCAACGATTTCAGGACGGGGGGCTGTACCGAACTATCCAATTGGGTTGAGCCTTGTAACTCTTTTTTACAATTCGATCGTTCCTCTTCCACAACCTCTGGGCATCCTAGCAACGAAAGCCACTCACACCCATACGGAGAGAGTATGTCCAAACAAGCCGTTGTGAATCTGTTTCGTGCAGCCCAATCCAATCCTCAGCTCAAAACCCAACTTAATACGGCCTCTGATGTCGAAGCTTTTGTGCAGTTAGCCGCAAAGCAGGGGTTTGAATTCACATCTGATGAATGGCGACAAACCGTTGGTTTTTCTGTGGAAGAACTAGAGTGTGAACTGTCTGAAATTCCTGGCATTTAAATCAATTTCATCGTCCGATCGCCTCACTGATGACTGCTGCCCGACCTGTGTGAGGCGATCGCAACTCTTTTGAAAATCGTCCTTCTGCGCCCTGTCCCCCCGCACGTTCTCAAATCGCTTCAATCAACATTTGTGCAAGGTAATCATGGCAAAGCAGCAAGTTCAGAAGGTTTCGACCACACAAGCGCCTGTTTCATCCGCTCCTATCCCCTTACTTCAACCTCGCGCCTTTAGCGACAACGAACAGTCGTCGATCGCCGAGTCACCGCAAGCTGAAATGGAGTCGAAACCA
The DNA here is from genome assembly GCA_019358945.1 of Stenomitos rutilans HA7619-LM2. Lineage (GTDB taxonomy): Bacteria > Cyanobacteriota > Cyanobacteriia > Leptolyngbyales > Leptolyngbyaceae > Stenomitos > Stenomitos rutilans. The sequence goes on from JAHHIE010000031.1 coordinate 12,844, forward strand.
GATGGGGTAATGCTAGGACACTCTTTAGCACGCATTAACACGCGTCCGCTTTCCCATCTGCCAATTCAGCCAAAGCTAACGATCGGTCAAGTGGGTGATCCCTATGAACAGGAAGCCGATCGGGTGGCGGCTCAAGTAGTGTCTCAGATTCATGCACCCGCATCACCAGCGATCGCCTCACCCAAACAGCAGCCAAATGCCTCCTTGCGACGGAAAGCACTAGGACAACCCATTCAACGCTCCGAAGCCATTGAGGTAGAGGAAGAAGAATTGCAAATGAAACCAGCGGATACCGTCCAGCGGGAAGCAACGCCAGAAGAAGAAGAATTGCAGATGAAACCAGTTGACTCCATTCAGCGAGAGACAACGCCAGAAGAAGAAGAACTGCAAATGAAGCCAACGATCCAGCGTCAATCAGATGTCGGTGGTTTACCCGCTTCAAACAACATAGAGTCTGCGATTAATCAATCACGTGGTGGCGGACAAGCCATGCCGGACACGATTCGTCAACCAATGGAACAAGCCTTTGGCGCAGACTTCAGCAATGTGAGAGTGCATACCGATGCTCAATCTGACCAGCTCAGCCGATCAATCAATGCGCAAGCCTTCACCACTAAAAACGATATCTTCTTTAGCGAGGGCAAATACAATCCTGGTAGCCGCAGTGGTCAAGAATTACTCGCCCATGAACTAACCCATGTGGTGCAGCAAAACGGATCTGGCGTTCAGCGCCGAATTCAACCAGCAGTACACTCAACTCCTGCCATTCAAGCTAAACTTTCTCACGTCCAACAAGCGTCATCGAATGTGATCCAGCGAGATGCTTCAACAATGAACATCAAGGGTGTTCTAATTGGTCAAACAAATTTGTATTCAGGCGCGGGGCAGCAAGTCGGCACGATCAAAAAAGGGACTCAGGTGGTGATCGAAAAAGCAGAGGATGAAGGCTTAATGACAGAGACAAGCGGAGGTGCTGGCAGCAAACACAAAGAGCTTTGGCAAATCCTTGATGTCATTGATATGGATGGACTCACGCTCAATGGCGGCAGCTTAGACGATCTGTGGATTAGTAAGACTCGCGTTACGGAGCAAGCAGCTTCTGGAGGAGACAGCGAAACCGTTACAAAAATCAAAGCGTTTGCGGACACACTAGCAAACTATTACGTCATCCACAAAAAGTATAAGCAGTATGCTGAATTCATTGGAAGCAAAACCTGGAACACATTTCATAAAATTTGGGGGTATGTCAATAAAGTGTTGAGCTGGGTTGGGAAAGTAGATCCCAGTGGGATTACAGCAATTGTTGGCAAAGTGTCTGAAGCGATCCATTTGATCGCTGGTTATATCACAGAGGTAGTGAGATTGATGGATGAAACACTATTAGAAGAAGTGTCACCACTCATTCCCCCAGGCTTTAGCTTCGGCACTCTTAAAGATGCTTGTGGAGAGTTGAAAACAGCAGTAACGACTGCATGGGACGCAGTGGAAGCAGTTGTAGAGGCCGTTTAGGCAATTGATTTAGATGGAAGCCCTATCTGCCACTCATAACGATGAGGCTCAAACATAAGTGTAGTGAATGCTACTGCTAGACCCAACCTCTTACCTCAACGTCGGTAAGAGGTTTTTCCATTTTGATGTATTCATTTTGAGCCGCGATCAAAATGTGTTTCATTTGCAGAGGTTCATCCGCTTCTGCTGCCAGGAACGCGGCATTGAGAGCAATGCTACGAATGTTGCCACCTGCAATGCTGAGTTTTGCCAGCTTCCATTCATCCAGCCCAGCCGTTGGAGTTTGTTTGGGGAAGACCCGTCGCCAAATTTCTGCCCGTTGGGTTTGGTCAGGAAAAGGAAAGTTGAGAACGAAGCGAATCCGGCGAAGAAACGCCTGATCGATCGATCCCTTCAAGTTGGTCGTCAGCACCGACAAACCGCGATAGGATTCCATTCGCTGGAGTAGATAGCTCACTTCCATATTGGCGTGACGATCGTGGGAATCTTTCACTTCCGATCGTTTGCCGAACAGTGAATCGGCTTCATCGAAGAGCAGAATCACGCCACCTGTTTCCGCCGCATCAAACACGCGACCGAGATTTTTCTCCGTTTCACCAATGTATTTGCTGACAACCGCGCTTAAATCAATGCGGTAGAGATCCAGATGTAATTCATTTGCCAGCACTTCGGCGGCCATTGTTTTACCCGTGCCGCTGCCGCCTGCAAAGAGGGCGCTAATGCCTAAACCGCGCTGACTTTTGTTGCCAAAGCCCCACTCTTGATAGACCTTTAAGCGCTGTCGCAGTTGAAGTGCCATTCGTTGAATTACTTGCAATTCACGATCGGGCAACACCAGATCCTCCCAACCCGCGCTGGATTCAATGTGATCCGCTAATTCGTCCAAGCGGGGACGTGCTTGCGTGCGGCAAAGATTCCAAAGGAGGGTTGGCAGCGGCAATTCAGTCTCATCGGGCTGCTGCACTTTGGCGGCCAAGGTACGAATGGTGGGAGCACTGAGGTTGAAGTAGGAAATTAAATGCGCCATTTGTGCTTCAAACCCGGTTGCCGCACTTCCTAGTGCCTGCTGCCAGAGTTGCTGCTGCTCCTCGACTGTTGGCGCTTTCACCTCCAAGGTTACGAAGGCACGCGCATTTTGCCGCTGTCGATCGCGCCTCAACAGCATCACTGGAGCCGCTAGCGTTTCGAGTAAGTGGGCGATCGCGATCTCCTGCTTTGGATCTTGCACGCTTGTATCTAACCATTCCAGTATCAGAATTGCCCGGTTAAGCATGTACTCTCGTTCCCACAGGCATTTCACTAGCGTCAGGTTGGTTAAATCAGCAGGCAGTAGCTCGGCTGAGACGCTGTAGGGTGCAAGATTCAAGTTGACACATACCGTTGCCGCGATCGCCCGTTGATTTGCCAGATCGCTACCGTACAACTGCAAAATTGGCAGGGCTCCGTCTGCTTGCGAAACCGCCTGCCATGTTTGCATGGCTTGCACCGCCAACTGTTGATGGCTGTCAACCAAACGATCGGGTGATGGAAGTGGGGTGGCAAATCCGGTCAGGCGATCGTCCAGGTAGCGCTTACCTAACAAGTAGTGGAGAATCTGTTCATCAATCCGAATGGGACTCGTTATGAGAGCGTTGCCCGCACCGAGTTCAATCAGCCTCTGGTGACGTAAGGGACTATCGGGCGATAGGGCTTGCCAATTGGGGTATGGCAACAGTGCCAGTGCCAAGCTAAAGGTAGCATAGGGGCGCTGCGGCTCACGCTGAGCGATCGCACACAGTTGGGCGAAGTCTGCTTCTAGCTCAACACCCGCACAGAGCAACAGCACATTCTGCTCAAAGTCTGATAAGTCAAACGTTTGTCGCAAGTGATCCAGCGCAAAGGCAGAGGTCTTAGAAGGGATGAGTTTTGTCGTCAGACTGTCTACACAATTCAAATTACCCGCTGCATCCAAACTGTCAGTTGCGTGGATGTGTTGCTTTAAGCGCTGGCGCAGGCGATCGATGTGCCCCAGCAAATATTGTTGGTTTGCCTGATGCCAATCCATGACATTCATGGCTAAGCGCTCCCATCTGCCTGCCCAAGCAAGGTTTGTAAATAGTCCTGGGCCTCTTGAGGCGATAGCAACATAACCTCCTCTTTGCTCAACAGTTCGTAGCGTCCACCCCGATGACCATGCCCAATCAACAAGCCTTGTTTCACCGCTTGATTGCCCAATTCATGGAGCTGGTTTAGGCTCAAGATTTCAATTTCTCGATTAATCTGGTCTTCTAAATTGGGCTGTCCCAGGTTGTCTTGATCCATATATCACCTCTACTAATGACATGAAATGAGCGTTTGCAAGGGGCCTTGCTATCGATAGGCAGGTGGCAAACCTTACACCAACCGAACTTTAGGTGCAGCAAACCAATCGAATGTTGCGCTGGCAGGATCGGTATCAATCTCTAAAATGCTTTCGGCCCCATCAATTTGCAGCCGCAGCAAATAATCGCCTGACTTGACCTTTTCGAGCGGAATTTCGATCGTATCGGTTTCCATCTCACGGGGCGGAGCAGCAAACTGATAGGCAAGTGCCGTCTCGATCGACCACTCATTCAATATCAAGATCACCCGCTGCTTGATGCTAACTCTGACATCTACACGAACAGTCAGTATGCCTGTGCAATAGTCATCGCCCGATCGCGATCGGCTCTCAAAGCGCACCTGTTCAATGGTTGGGCGCAACACAAAGGGTGCTAGATTCGACTCAACGTTGTTAGTACCTTCCGTCAGCGTGGTGCCTAATGGAATCTGATGGCTCACCTGTATACCTTGCGCACCAGCCCAAAGCATCCCTGGTGGGATATCTGCGAGAGAAGCAGTGATTTCAGTGCTGCTGCATTGCAATGGTGCAAGTTGAGCCTCCCCAATGCGAATCAGGGTTGAGGCACTTTCTAGATTGCGACCGCGAATGATGAGGGTACTGGTTGCCAGAATGGGATCGAGCTTACCTGTTTGAGGTTGTACAGATTCAACCACTGGCTGATGGGGAAACGCCACTACACCGCCGAGCTTGCGATCGCGCACAGGCAAGGCTTTCGGCAACGCTTCTTCACCCTCGATCGTCACTACTGTCACTTTATAGATCGCTGATAGTAGATAGGGAGCCTGAAAAAACACTGACCAAACTTTCGATAGATCATCCAGGCTGAGGTCAAGCGGACAAACATTGAGTTGCTGTATTTGTTCTGCTAAATCGGCCTCGGCGAGGAAGCGAAAACTCGGATCGGCTATGGTTGCTTGCACTACATCTAGAGAAACGGTAGGGCGATCGTTGAAAATTCGCACCACGCTACCCAATAGTCGTTGTGGCTCTAGCTCCGTTTCATTACCGTAGCAACTCACGATATAGTGCAAATCCAAAGCGGATTGTCGCTTCACAATGTTTGCTTTCACGCGGTGAGTTGCCGTATCTATATTGCCAAAGGCATTGTTGCGCTTGACTTGGTATAGAAAGAGATTAATGCCGGTTTCTGGAGTGCCGTTGCCAACTTGCCGGGGTTGTAGCGTGGTCACTCGCGCTCCATCCACATCTCCCTGAATCGATGCTTGTAGAATGCGTTGCAGCGTTGCTGTAATCGTTGCAATGGCTAAATAGTTACTCACAGTCGATGGATGACCTCTACAAATTTCGGGTTCCAAGCGCGTTGAACGACGATCGAACGAGCATTTACTAACAGCGAGATGGCAGAAGGTAAGCAATCAAGTTTGATTGATTCAATTTCTTCTAGCTGCACTGCTGTCTGACAATGCAACATTGGCACTCTCAATAGACTGCCCATCTCAGTCCAAAACTCTCAATTAAAGAACAAAGAATTCAAGCTACGAGCGCAACAGAAACGCCTCTGCCAAGCAAGAAAGCAATTGATTGAATTAAAGTTACAACTGTTTAATTAACTTCATGATTTGTGTCAGAAAAATAATTCAGGTTCTCTTGTTTTAATGTAGATCTCTTCAATTCGTTGGGCATGCTATGAAGTATCAAAGTGGGCGGTACGTATTTATACGTTAATACTTGCCCGTTCGATGAAGGTTACAACCTCTCACGACCTATGCTGGTTTTGCCCCAAACCTGGCAGTAGCAGTTTGTTTGACAAACCATTCTCCTGAAAATTTCCCTGGCTTTATCTTCTAACCGTATGCGTTAGAGGCATAGAGCGCTAAACAGCCAATGTCTCTCAGACACACGATCGCAGACCTGGTTTGAAAGAGGTGCGATCGCGGGATAGCAGTCATTCCTATAACACCATCGTTTGTGCTGGTGGTCAGAATGCTGTGCTGTTCAATGTTTGATTTTTTCACTCAACACAGGAACGTTATTCATGGCTTTAGATTACTTTGCTCCAGGTGTATACGTCGAAGAAGTCGATCGTGGCAGTCGCTCGATCGAAGGTGTAAGTATGAGTGTCGCAGGCTTTGTTGGCTTCACCGAAGATGTCCGGGGCGATGCCGAACTGTTTAAACCGATGCTGGTCACCACTTGGAGCCAGTATTTAGAGCTGTTTGCTAGACCAGGCTCGGATGGCTTTACCGATTTCAACGCCTACCTACCCTTTGCGGTTCAAGGTTGGTTTTTGAACGGTGGCGGTCGCTGTTGGGTCGTGAGCATTGGCACCAAACTGCCTGGTTCACCTGCACCCACAGCAGAAGAAACCGGACGCAAGATTCTTACCTCTGGCGGCAAACCCTCACTGTTGTTTAATTTAAAGCAGTCAACTGAAACGGGTGGCACTTTAGCACTACCCTCTGCAACGGGCAGAATCACCGTCACTGTTCTAGAAAGCGAGCCGAAACCGCTACCCGAAGATGCATCTGAAGAGGCTGAGCCACCCATCAACACGGGCGAGTTCTTTACCGTCATCGTCCGCAACGGCGATCAAGTGCTGGAGCGCTACGATCATCTCTCGATGAATGCTCAGGTGGAAACGGCGGTAGCTGACTATGTAGTAACAGCGCTAGAACCATCCGAATTTATTGCCATTAGCAACATCTCTCTCAGCGGTCAGGCACTATCTCGCCGCCCTGGTAATGGCTCCTACGAAGTCGCACCCCCGCCCTACATTGCACGCGAAGACCAGCTTGTACGGGATTTGCAGGGCGCACGGAACGATAAAACCGGGATGCAGGGCATCTTTGAAATTGATGAAGTCTCTATGATTGCCTGTCCCGACGTGATGCGGGTTTATCAAGAAGGGTTAATTGACCTGGATCAAGTGCACGGCATCATGGAAACCATGATCAGCTTGTGTGAAAACTCCTTCCCTGGGCCTGCTTACCGCATGGCTGTGTTGGATGCGCCGCCTGTGAAACCTGGTAAGAATGACAACTGCGCTGTACAGCCCGATCAACAAAAGCCTCAAGATATTTTCAATTGGTTGCGTGATTTCAATCGTCGATCGATGTTTGGTGCCCTTTACTATCCCTGGATTAAGGTCGCTAACCCTCGCAATGCAGGCAGACCGATGCTGGTTCCCCCTTCTGGTCACATGATGGGCGTTTGGTGCCGCACGGATGAAACACGGGGGATTTTTAAGGCTCCTGCTAACGAAACGCCGCGTGGTGTGCTGGGTCTGGCCTATGAAACCAACATGAGAGAGCAGGAAATGCTCAACCCGGTCGGTATCAACTGTGTTCGTAACTTTGGCAACTACAATCGTGGTTACAAAATCTGGGGTGCTCGCACATTGGTCGAACCTGATAATGTGCAATGGCGCTATATCAGTGTACGCCGCTTAATTAGCTACATTGAGAAGTCGATCGAAATTGGCACCCAATGGGTCGTCTTTGAACCCAACGATATGGATCTGTGGGAACGCGTGAAGCGCACCGTTAGCAACTTCCTGGAGCGTCTCTGGCGTGAAGGGGCACTCTTTGGTGGGTCGCCAGAAGAAGCGTTCTACGTTAAGTGTGATGGTGAACTCAACACACCCGATACCATGATGCTCGGTCGTCTGTACGTTGAAGTGGGTGTCTGCCCGGTTCGTCCAGCAGAATTTGTCATCTTCCGTATTAGCCAATGGGCACCGGGACAATAAGCGTTACCTGAATTGAACAACACCGTGTGAGTGTCCTGAGACTATCCCAGCGCTCATCGACGCTCACACTGCTTTAAGCCCTCAACGCTGCTCAAAGCAAGCTGCATTGAAGTAGCTTTCTAACCTTCTTTGTTAGGACTTACGCATTTGCCCCCAAACCCCCAATGCTGGGGGCTTTAATTGGCTCGGTTCCCCCAGCATTGGGGGCTAGGGGGCGAAAGATGATCGCTTTTGCGTAAGTCCTATTTGTTTTATTTCTAGCAGCAGCGCCCTCTTTCCCTATTGCAAGGAGCAACCCAATGGCTGACCTGAAACCAATACCCGCCAGTCGCTTTTACGTAGAATTTGATGGTTTATCTGACAAACTGCTGAAAAGCGTGACTGAAGTGAGCTTTACCGGACAAACTACAGGTCACGAAAAGCCACTAGCTTCTACCAAAGACGGCAAAACGCTATGGCAAACCACCTCTGGCGGCTTTAAGCAAAATCCAAACTTCACGATCGAAGTCTATTTAGCCGAAGGCGATCTGGATTTCTATAACTGGATGAAAGCTACCATGCCTAAGAGTGAAGGTGGCGACGGTAAATGGAGCGAAAGTCGCAAAGCAGGCGCGATCGTCGGCTATGACAGTTCTGATGCCGAAGTCATGCGTTGGAAAATCTCTAACGCCTGGATTAAATCCTACAAACTTTCAGAGTTCTCCTCAGATAGCAACCAGCTAGCCGTTGAAACATTTGAACTAGTTTGCGAACAGATCGATCGCACAAAATAATGACCCTAAACATCAATAGGAGTTAACTCATGGCAAAAGGCGAACTATTGGCGTGTTCTAAGTTCTATGTGGACATCGAAGGCTTGACGGATTTGATTATCAAAAAAGTGAGCGGTGTGTCCATCGAATTACAAACGGCTGGCGACCAAAACCCCTTTGGAGTCACCAAAGGCGGCAAAGCCCAAATTCAAGCAACCGTAACGGGTGTGAGCAATGGCGCTGTCACCGTTGAATTTGTTTCTACCGTTGAAGACGATCGTCTCGTGAAATGGTACAACGATTCTCACTCTCAACCCATGACCGGGGGCGGCACCAAAAATAAAGGAGCGCTGAAAACAGGCTCCATTATTCTCTATAACCAGGGAGGCGAAGAGGCCGCGCGGTGGAATCTCACAGGCGTAATGCCCAAATCATACAAAAGCTCCAAGATGGAGGCTGGTAGCACAGAACTCGCGACAGAAACGGTTGAACTAGCCTTTCATGCCGTCCGACGGGTGAAATGAAGGTGTAAGAGTCGTTGCAGGTAGTAGCCATTGCGTAAAATTTTCTACCGCCTGCAACGTTTCAACAATCAATCCTTAAGTGGAGAAAACGTGTGCAAGAGGCCGACCACGAACTTTTAACCTCGTCACGATTTTATCTGGAGCTCCGCATTGACGGCAGTGACGATCGCATTGACGGTTACTTCATGGAGTGCCAGGGCTTTGAACGCACTCAAGAAATGATTGAATTTTGTCAGGTCACGCCGCAGAAGTGGGGAAAAGACAGCAACGCCGTTGGCAGAGTGATTCGGAACAAAGTACCGGGTAATACCAAAAGCAGTAATCTAACCTTGCGTCGCGGCATGACCACCTCCAAAATCTTTTGGGAATGGTTTGCCGCTGTCGAACAAGGCAATTGGGCAAAACAGCGGCGCAATGGTGATTTAACGCTTTATAACCAGCACGGTGAGGAAAAAGCTAGATTTCGCTTTTTAGGAGCTTGCCCCGTTAAATACAAAATTGGTGATGTGGGAGCCAGCAAAGCCGAGTTTGAAGTCGAAGAAATTGAATTAGCAATTGATGAATTTAGGCGGATTAAATGATCCAAACTGAGTTTGAATTTACCTTGCCCAAAGGCTACGTGGATGAGGATGGCAATCTTCACCGCATGGGAGTGATGCGTCTATCACGGGCGATCGACGAAATTGTGCCCTTACGTGATCCGCGCGTAAAGTCAAATCCTGCTTATGCCACTGTCATTATTCTGTCGCGTGTGATGACAAAACTAGGGGCTTTAGATGAAGTCACGCCTAATGTGGTCGAAGGGCTATTTGCCTGCGATTTAAACTACCTGCAAAAGCTTTATCGTCAGATTAATGAACTAGAGTCAGAAGCATTAATTGAAGTTGGTAAGCAGTAAGGAGTAATGATGATACCGACTGAATTTGCCTTTAGGCTACCGCGCGGTCTGGTCGATGAATCCGGTGCTGTTCATCAAACTGGCATTATGCGGCTGACTACAGCCAAAGATGAAATCGCTGTGCAAAGAGATCGGCGCGCTCAGGAAAGCGAAGCTTATCAAAGCCTGGTGATGTTTTCACGAGTCATTACTCAACTCGGACATTTAAGCACCATTACACCAGAACAATTAGAAAATTTATTTACTCACGATTTGGGCTACTTGCGCGAGTTTTATAACCAAATTAATCAGCAGGGAATAGCCGAAATAGCCGTTCATTGTCCGGCCTGTCAACATGCCTTTGCAGCGGAGCTAGAGTTTGCGGGGGAGTTGTTGGCTACCCCTTAGACCAGTTGCATGAGGAGGTAGCCTGTATTGCATTTGAATTTCACTGGTCGCTGGAAGAAATTTTGAGCCTAGAACATCGCGATCGCCACCGCTGGCTCACAGAAATTGGCAAACTTCGAGAACGCTTATCCTAGTTAGCATCCTGGAGGACAATAATGGACTTTGATATATTGCCCCCTTCAATACGTTCTGTGCTGACCGAAACTTCACCACAGATTTCCTCGCAGATGTTAAAGCAAATTCTCGCTGATCCAACACTGCTTGAGCAACTGAGCGATCGAGTCTATACCCTGTTGAAACATGAATTGAACCATCAGCGCGAACGGAGTCAAGGCTATGGGAGACGCTTCTAATGCCAGCTAAAAATACTGCTGTCGCATCGACAACTGAACTCAATTTTATTACCGCAAATCGCTTTTATGTCGGCTTAGAAAGCACCATCTCGGCCTCTTTTACGGAGTGCCAGGGACTAGGCGTTAAGGTAAAATATGAAACTTTTTTGGAAGGTGGCGTTAACGATCAGCAACGGACATTACTAGGGCAGCCTGAGTTTTCAGAAGTGACTCTCAAGCGAGGCTTAACCGATGATCTCGTCTTTTGGGATTGGCTCAAGCAGGTGCTAAAAACAGATGGGAGTGCAATCACACGACGAAACGTCAATATTGTAGTGTTTAACCAGGCAGGCGAAACTATGCAGTGCTGGACACTCATTGGAGCCATTCCTGTAAGCTGGAAAGCCCCTGCACTCACCGCAGATGCCAATAGTGTAGCCATTGAAGAACTGACGCTCATTCATGAAGGCATCAAGGTTGCTAAACGGGCGGGTGCTGCCTCTGCAACTTCACTTAAAGGGCGCAAAAACGGCTATTTTGTCAGCAATTAAGTAAAGTGATCCCATTTGGTAGTAGCAACAAACGTTCAAAAGCCTTATGGAACGATAGAGCCTATCACCGCACACTTCTACTACTAGCTTGCAACACGATTTATGGCTGAACCTGATGTCTCCCAGTTTAGCGATCGCTCCAAACCAGAATCTCTGGACGATCTCGCGGTGCCACCCCCGTTGCTAGTTGCGCCGCCACTAGGCATCAATCGTCAATTCTTAGTGCCGCTAGGGGCGCGATCGCTCACGGTTCTAGAACCAGATCTGTTTCAACCGCGATCGTCGCGTGAGGATATCAGCATCTTTGGAGATTCTCCCTTTTTCAATGATCCTTTGCTGACTACAGGATCAAAGCCCATTGTTCAACTATCATCATCCGCAAAAGGTTTAAGCCCCACCGCAGAAGCAGTACTTCAGCGATCGCCAGCGGCTCCTGCTCTGATTACACAGCACACAACTGATGCACATCCACGTCCATCGTCACTGTCAATTGAAGCCGCCAATCAGTCAAATAAACCGTTTGAACCAGTGTTGTCCATCCAGTCCTCAGACAACACTGGTGAAATACAAGCAAGTAAAGCAGAGGGGCTTTCAGATCATCTACAGGAATCCCCTGATCAGGCCATAGTTTCTAAAGAGATCGGACTTCATACATCATCTAAATCACCTGAAATTTCTTCAACAATTGAAACCGTAGAAGATTTATTCCCTCACGATTCTCTTTCATTTAAAGAGTCAGAAAATTTGTCAACGATCGCAGCAATAGCCGTACCCATTCCCTTTCCTGCAAACGACGTTCAGCGTCCTACGGCAACTGAAGCCCAATCTGACCCACTTTCCAACCCTAGGCTTGAGTTAACTACTGACTCCAGACCCGATCCAGCGATTGAATCGGAAGTGGAAACAGCGTACATTTCTCGATCAGAACAAATTCCTGAATCGAAAGTAGAATTAACACATATTTCTCGATCAGAACAAATTCCTGAATCAATTTCTGAATCGGCATCTCAATTAACTCCTAACGTTCAACCTCAAGCAGCACGCATCGTTCAACCTGAATCAGTCGATCGCGCTGGAATTGACTCAACGCTCAAACCTGTCTCTGCATCCAGCACTGATTCAACGGCTGCATTTAGACCAACTAGAACTGTTGAATTAGCCTCTAACGCCAGAGTTGAAGCCGCTTCTGATCCCCAATCTGAATTAGCAGTTGTCTCTACAGACGCGATCTCTAACCCAATTGGAGCGATTGAAAAGCAAGGAACAGTCTTCTCTCAATCGATCGCATCCGAAGTCACATCATCTCAGTATAGTCAGACCTCAGAGCCATTCAGTACTTCCACAACCGCATCATCTGAAGAACCTGAGATCATCACCAGACAAGCAGCGCAAGAGAACCCATCGATCGAGGTAGCTGAGCAACTGCAACGTTCGCTTGAATCAACCGTACAACGGTCGCCCGATGTCGATCTACCACCACTAATTCCCTCAAATGAACTTGCACCAACTCCAGCAGAAAAACCAGACTCAGAGATTGACCATGCAGCCGTTGAGCCTCTTGCGTCGCAGCCTTCAACGAATGAAATAACAGCCACGCAACAAGCTCAACTCAGTTCTACCGCATCGGTTAGGGAGACAACGTTTGATAGCGGGAATGTGACGATCGATGCTCCAGCCCCGTCTTTACTTTCGCCAACACCATCCTATTCTCTTCAAGCAAAGGGACTTGAATCGTCACCGCAATCAACCACTGACTTAGCCGCAACTGAACGCCATTCTGCCTCTAATGCACCGTCCACACTACCGTTGGAGCAACCCAATCAATTCCTTCAAGAGAACTTTGTAGCAGCAGATCCGGAGCCCAAAACGAACTCACAAGCTATTTTCGAGTCCAATCCTCAAACCTTACAAGCCTCTCTTGACCCGCAGCTTACCTCATCAGCAGATGTCACTCCGCTTACCCAAACAACTCCAGCACGAGAGAGCGTCACATCACAAGTTGCTCAAGTGCTGCTACAGGCAGAAACTACAACCTCGATCGCTCGATCGCTCAATCAACCGTCGGCAGAAGCATCCTCGATCGCGCATCAATCCAAGCATGAATCGCTGTTTGAGCCGTTACCTTCCTCCAATCCTCCATCATCCATTCAATCAGATCTACAGTTAAAAGGCACAGAAACAACACCTGAAATTGCCTCTGTTGATCATCGAACAACAATTACCAATGCAAACTTAGAGGTTTTTCCTGAGCTGAATACCGGGCAAAAAGCAGAAGCATTTAACCATGTTTTAGGGAGTAACGCATCGGACGGTCAAGCGCAGAATTTGGTGGAGCGATCGCAGTCATCAGAGCATACCGCTGAAGCATCGCCCTCCAAAATTGAATCTTTAGAAAATGTTCAAATAACTCCTGAAGTACCCATTCAGCGAACATCAAGTACTTCGTTGGAGTCTCGTATAAGCGTTACAGCATCTCCTGCACCAGACATATCAGAATCACGACCATTCGATTCACAGTCATTTAGCTCACATCCAAATTTAGCATCTCACGCACGTTCGACTGAAAGCAGCCAACTTGAAGCGAAAGCATCGCAGCTAAATTTAGAAAATCAAACATTAGCTATCCCTGAGAACAAAGAGGAAGCCTTTAAAGCCAGTACTTCAGTATCGGATAAAACTGCTAAATTAGAAACATCTCTAGAATTACTTTCTGAGCAAAAGCTGAATTTAGATCAAGCAAGTTTAACTAGTGGTATCATTATCGGCTCTGATTTTGATTCAAACTCTATTTCAGATTCTCAATCTAAAGCTGGCGTCATACAAGCAAAAGAATTAGCAAGCAGTGAAAGTGATTCTTTAGAAAGTGTGGTTTCAGAAAAGCCTGACAGCTTTGAAATAAACTCTACTTCTGAACTAAACAAAAAAACCTTTAGTACAGAAATACAACCAGTTGTTAACTCTTCATCTCCTTTAAAGGGGAAGACCACAGGTAAGCTTGAGTCACCATTACAGTTAAACGAACAAAGTATAAACGTAAAAAATTTAGAAGTACAAAATCTAGAGAGCCAAAGCCCAGACATACAACGTCTAGCAATAAAGAGCCTAGAAACACGAAGCCTACAAGCAAAAGGTCTGGAAACACAAAGCTCTGAAAGACAAAGTCAAGAGGCACAAAATCTGGGAACACAAGGTCTAGAAGCACAAAATCTAGAATTACTATCAAAGCCAGAGGTCATCAACCAATCTACATCGTCCCTTACTCAAGCACAGATCGATACGCTAACGACAGAAGTAACAGAGTCCTCAGATACGATCGCTCGTACTTTAGAAGAGACGAATCAGAGCAACAGTTTAGCAGAGAATACGGTTGATTCAGCGAATACAGAAGCACATCTTACTCATTCCACACCTAAGCGAACAGCGGTCAACCTGGAAACGGCTTCTAACCAGAACGCAATTCAAACTTCTATAAGTGATCCAGTAACGGTTAACTTGGGCATGATTTCTAACCAGGAAATAGCTCAGAAGCAGGATGAGCCGAAATCGCCTCTTCCGTCTATCGATTCACAAACTTTAGATACGCTACAGAAAGCACCAGATACTGCGATCGCCCCCACCTCTCAATCATTTGTCGTACAACAGCCTGAACCGCAACAAGCAACTTCTGAACCGGACAACGAGCAATTTGTATCTGTTGCTAACGAAGGAGAGATTTTTTCTAGCTATGCAGCGCCGATTCAGCGATTGGAGGATTCAACTGTTTCCAGCACTGTGATTGCTGACAACACAACGTTTGACACATCAATTTCTGGATTAACTGAGCCTTTGCCGCACGTTCAAGATCTGCCTGAAGCCCAAAGCTTGCCTGCTATTCAAAGCCCGGTTCAAGCTGCCTCTGCTGTTGTACAAGCCCAACCCGCTACTCAGGCACAACTGACCTCTGAAATAGAACTATCACCTTTTGATGCTGGTTCATCAGTTGCCCCGGTTAATGAGATGCTTTCAGATGCGGCGATCGCCCAGACCTTTTCCCCAGCCGCCGACGGGACGAGCGCACGTTCCACCCCAGTCCTGCGATCGCCAGACTCATCACACCCTGAACTTAAGGCTTCATTCTCCCTCGAAACGTCTCCTGCACTGCCATTAGAGTCTGAACAGCAGGAGCATTCAACCAACAGGCATGATCCAGCACAAGCTTTCTTAAGTTCGCCGCTGTCATCAGAGCAAGGGAATGAACCCGATCGCCCCCTTTCATCAAAGTCTACCGCTGCACACTCCAAGCATGGAGAAGTATCCGGAGCAGGCTTGCTATCAATTAAGGATATACCGAGCACAGACCTTTCAACCCTACGCCTTCAACAGGCAGCACAGACTGATGCCATACCGCAGGCTGCGATCGCCCCCCTTCCTACTGCTACTCCGTCTTTTGCAGTAGAAGCGCCTATTCAGCGGCAGGTTACAACTTCCGCAGACACAGCGAGTCAATCATTGGCGGCAAATTCGTTAGAAACGCAGCCTAATAGACCTTCCGCTTCACCTCAGATTACGCCGCCTACAACCGTAGCAATTCAACCATTAGAAGTAGATTCGCTAGAGGCACAGAGCGACGAGTCTTTCACTTCACGTCAAATAACGCCTCTTGCAGACACAGCAATTCAAGCATTTGCAGCAGATCCGTTAGAACAGGAGCACAGCGAGCCTTTGACTTCGCCTTCAGGAACAACAGAGACAGATAGTCAGGACTTACGCAAATTCTCTAAAACTAGCCCCCCCGCCCCCAACTCTGGGGGAGCAAGCACTCAAAGGCCCCCAGAGTTGGGGGATTTAGGGGGCGACTGCGTAAGTCCTAATAGCCTTGCTGCCCAATCGCCACAAATTACTGAACCCAGCCTTACGCCATCAGCCCAGGCAAATCTACCGCAGTCATCAGATCAGAACGCACCGCTTTCCAATGCATTACGTGAGAATCCACTCCTTCAGAGCCGATCGCTTCAAAACTTGGAGGAGGCGATCGCGTCAGAAATGTCTTCCCAGGCTGTAGTTCGCGACATCGAGCCTGTTGAACCCGCCCACGAGACGGTATTCCCTGCGATCGTGCAGCGTATGCCAGGTGCGGGGCAGGCATCAGCACTGTACTCTTCTAACGTAGTTGATGATGAAGCATCCCAGCCAGCAGTACCTAGAGAAACGAAACTAGACAATCCTGCTGGCAACCTAAGTGAAGTTAGTGGAGACACAGCCGAACCAAAAGCACCAGAACCACTACCACTCGTTTTGCAACCGCTCTCGACATTGGAACCACTTACAGCTTCAGCTAGTTTTTTCAGTCGTGCTTCTGCAACCGCACCCAGTGTTCAAACCTCTCGTCAAAGCACACCGTCATTCACTTCAACTCCTGCGCTAGAGCAACCTCAGTCTAAGTCGATCGTTAAGGTCGATCGCCCAACCACGCAATGGTCTAACTTTAGCGATCTGGTACAGAGGCAGATTACGCCTTCGCCACGATCGTCTAACCGCTCCCACGACACCGCTAAGCATGCAAGCGCTCCACACTCAGTGGCAACCGTCCTTGCCAATACGAGTGCAATGATTCAACGCCAACCTGATCAGCCAGAGACGGTACGAATTTCTCGTCATGACCAATCCCCCTCTACGGCAGCAGAACTATCTGATGTAGTGGACGCAAAGGACTTAGAACAATTAGCTCAAGTGATTTATCAGCAATTACGGCAACGGTTACGCATCGAGCAAGAACGTCATGGTGCGGGACGTTTACCCTGGTGAAATCCGTTCTAAATTACACGCGCCCTTTAGTTTTGCAGAGAAGTGGGAAGTCTAAGAGGAACCCGACAGCGGCTATGGCTGGGATGCGCTACAACTTTTGCCTATGAGTATAGGTTATAGCGTACCGGGTGTGGTGAAAGCCGATAACAAAGACTGTCATTTAACGCGGATGATGGCTATAAACCGACGGCAATGAATGAACTTAATGGTTGCTATTAATCGTAATGGCATTTTGCTGGAGAATCCACTATGCAATTCGTCAAAGCTCAACTCGTTTCTACAGATGGTGGCGGGACGATCGAGTTTATGTTTAACCCTAGTCAATTGGCGTTTAAGCAACGGTTTACGCTGAATGCCAACGGTGGATCACGCACAGAAGATGGCATGCCAAAAACCAGCTTTGGGCATCCAGAGCCGTGCAGCCTCAGCATTAGTGACATCATGCTCGACACCTATGAAGAAGGCGGCAGCAAAAGTGTGATGACCTACGTGAAAGAGTTTGAAAAAGCCGTCACCTTTGCCAAAAGTGGCGACGCCAAGGGAAAACGTCCGCCCACCTATGTTTTTACCTGGGGCAAGCAAAAATACATCCGCTGTTTTGTGACAGAGCTTTCTTACACGCTGACGATGTTTCTTGCCGATGGCACGCCTGTCAGAGCCAAGCTGAGCCTGCAATTAGAGGAAGTTGACGAATCGGTTTCTCAGCCTGGGATGGGAGCATCCTCTTCCGTCGATCGCGAGGGTGATTCGCGCAGTAGCCGTAAAAAATAATTTTTAAGGATGAGTGCCCCATCATGTCTGCCAGTTACACTGCCCAACCAACGCTAAAAATTGACGGACAAGCTGCCTCTGCCAGTCTTATGGAAGATATTCTGCAACTTTCAGTAGAGGAAAGCTTGCATCTACCAGGCATGTTCACGCTCGTCATTCGGAATGACTACTACCCCGCACGCAGCGGCGAAAAGCCCTGGCAATATGAGAAAACATTGACGATCGGCAAACCGATTGAAATTGGCTTTACCTCTAGCACAACGGACGATCGCCAGTTCAGTCAGGCAAAAAACAGCACCCTGATCAAAGGCGAAATTACCGCGATCGAGGCTCATTTCAATGCAGAATCGCAAGCGCCGATCGTGGTGCGAGGTTATGACGTGAGCCATCGCCTGCACCGAGGACGCTACAATCGCTCGTTTCAAAATATGAAAGACAGCGATATTGTGCGTCAGATTGTCAAAGAAGCGGGTGTCAGCGTCGGAACGATCGACGATACGGGTGGCCCTTTTGGCTTTGGCGATCCCGTTGGCTATGTGTTTCAAGAAAACCAGACCAACATGGAGTTTTTGCGCGAACGAGCCGCTCGACATGGGTTTGAGCTGTTTGTGCAGGATGGCAAACTCCATTTTCGCAAACCCACTGCTGGAGCATCACTCCAACTCAAGTGGCTGGAAGCCATTAGCAGCTTTCAGGTGCGTGTCAGCAGTGCCGAACAGGTGAGTGCCGTTGAAGTGAGAGGGTGGGATTACCAAAACAAAAAGCCGATCGTCTCGACCAGGAGTAGCCAAACCGAGGAAGTGGTGACCGCGATCGATCAAGGTAAAGGTAGTGCTGCCAGCACAGCATTTCAAGGCAAACCCACGCTGGTTGTCGTCAATCAGCCTATCGCGTCCAGCCAAGAATCGGACACGATGGCTCAAGCGCTCTACAACGAACTGTCAGGCGAGTTCATTCAAGCCGATGCCAAAGCAGAAGGAAACCCTGAGATTCGCCCCGGTAAAGTCATCAAGCTTTCTGACTTAGGCAAATACAGCGGCAAATATTACGTCACCGAAACACGCCACTTCTTTCAACAACGCATCTACACAACCGAGTTCAGCGTTCGAGGACTCCGCGACAACGACTTGTTGACGGCCATCATGCCGCAGACACGCCTGCAACCAGGGCAAACACTCATGATTGGTGTGGTCACCAACAACAAAGACCCCAAAAAGTGGGGACGAGTGCGGGTAAAATTCCCCACACTGACTGACACACACGAAAGCGATTGGGCAAGAGTCATTTCAGTGGGGGCTGGCGCGAACCGAGGGTTTGATTGCCTGCCCGAAGTGAATGATGAAGTACTGGTTGGGTTTGAGCATGGCGACATTCATCGTCCGTTTGTCATTGGTGGCGTGTGGAACGGCACAGATGCACCGCCCGCCAGCGTTGATGATGCTGTTGTCGATGGCAAAGTCCGATTGCGTACCCTGAAAACTCGCACCGGCCACACCTTACAGTTTGTCGAAGAAGACAAGGGTGAGAGTAAAAAGGGCGTTTATTTAACGACCGTGTATGGGCACACGTTACAGCTAAAGGACACTGAAAAGGCGATCGCACTCAAAACGAAAGAAGGACATCAACTGCTGCTCGACGACCAAAATCAAAAGCTAGAGCTAAAAAGCAAAGGGGGGCAGTTCTGCAAAATGGACGACCAGGGGCGCAAAATGCAGGTTAATGGTACAGGCGAGATTGAGGTCACAGCGGCGCAAAAAATTGAGCTTAAGGTCGGCGGCAGCAGTATTGAGATCACGAACACGGGCATTGTCTTAAAAGTAGGCGGCAGCAGCATCAACATCTCGAATGCAGGGATTGAGCAAAAAATGGGTGCCAATAAAATCAATATCTCTGCGGGCGCGATCGATGTCTCTTCGGTCGGTATGACGACAGTCAAGGGTAGCGCCACGACGGTTAAAGGCGATGTTTCCGTGGCGGTATCAGCACTATCGATTTCACTGGGTTAACGCTTCGCTCACATTCACCAGGAGTCAACAAGATGCCAATGCAAGTTTGTATGGGAGCAACACTACAATGCACGCCCTTTGGGATGGCTCCCAGCACCTTAATGGTGGTTCCCAAAGGGCCGCCCGTCACGATCAATGGAATGCTGGCAGCCTCAATTATGGATTTTGCACCGTTGGTCAATATCCTGCCGTTTAGCATGTGCACATCCCTGGCGAACCCAACGGTTGCCGCTGCCACCACTGCCGCGCTTGGCGTTTTAACCCCAATGCCCTGTATTCCGGTGCTGATCGGACCGTGGGCACCCGGAGCTTTGAAAGTCAAGATTGGCATGTTTCCGGCTTTGCCTAGTACCGCCGTCTGTAGCTGCGCATGGGGTGGCATGATTCGAGTGGTGACACCCGGACAGTTCAAAGTTAACGTGACTTAAGTGTTTCAATAACGCAAGATGTTAAGACTGAAAAGATGATGCATCACATCAAGGTTCACCGATCTTCTCCAGGGAACTGAAACCTATAAGCCACCCAGAAAAACTGAACCAGTACAGCGCATTAAAAGTTTCGCAACGTCGGTTGAAAGAGTGCTGAGGACTGAGTAGCGCTCAAGCATGTTGCATCATTTCTATTTCAGAACACTAGCTCAAATCCGGTAATTCATTCATCGTCGATTGAGACTTAAGCAGAGTACTCTCCTCTACTTCTCGCTTACCAACAGTAGGTTTTTTTTGAGTTTGCTTAGCCAGAATGGTAAGAATTGCTCGCACGTCTGTTAAGCTGCGACGAGTCAGCATTTCATCATCATTCATATTCTGACGCAGCTTCTTACGAAATAAAAGTATTTAGCAGATGCATCCTTTATTGCTTAGATTGCTGCTAGGCCCTGTTTTCGTCGCTTATTTTGAGCCTAATTTATTTGGCTCAAAGGCTTGATTTTGAGGCTGAACCTGTCTAGCTAAGATGCTCAAAATTGCTTGAACATCCGTCAGGTTATAACAGGTAACTGGCTGGGTGCGATTCATAGTATTGAAGTACTCCACTGTACAGGGATCTAATGCATTCAAAAAGTCAGCTTTCAGTTCAATCTAAGACTCAGCAGTCAAGCGCTCCAGGTGACTAAAGCTACCGTGAGAACCTTCTCAGACAGGTGGTGAAACGTGCTGGGAGTCGAATGAACCACACAGTAGATATTGAGTCTTAGAGGGGCATGGGGATTTGAGTTCTTTAAGGCACCTTTCAAGAAATCTCCCAGTTGAAAGATCAGCTGACATTATTGAAAATGGCTTCTACAGAGCTTTTACTTCAAACATTTTGTAGAGCCACATCTAGGTGGTGGAGGTTGCTTAGAGAAGGCAGGCATTGAATTAATTGTTAGTACGATGAGAGAGCCGATCGTAATCAGAGCTACTGTTTTCTGGAATAAGTTAGTCATTTGCTTCGCTGTTCTCCACTTAATAAAGATCCTCTAGCTAAAACATCTCAAAACTGAGCTAAAGGATAAAACGATAGCAATGCACCGCAAGAAAGTAGTTGCCCCAGTCGGCAGACTACGCAAATCAAACTTTTGCATAGATGCTTCCTCAAGTTAAGGAGGCTAGCTTATGCTTTAGCAAGTAATTCCTACAGAAGTTGTTTGTTAACGGGCAAGCCTGAGTCACTATGGCAGCCACGTTCCTGATGGGCTTATATATCGACAGTAATCCCTTTACCGAGAGCAATCTAGCGCTTTTCAGAAGCATAACCAAAACAATATTTTCTAGACTATGCAATTCTGAACATCTAACAGCCAAAGCATTGAGTACACAGGCCTTTGGACAGATCGCGCTCAGAAGTACATGTGAAGCGTGTGTAAATAAAAGCACTCAAAAGACGTTTGGTTTACGTACTCAAAGTCTTCCTTGTAGAGCAGTTCCGTTTGCATGGTCGGGCTTAGCGCGGAAACTTAAGTAAACGCTAGATAAGAGATAGAACTACAGCGCCCCTGTAATTATACGGACACGGAGCTTAAAGGCGCATAGATTTACAGAGTGAATACAGTGTCTTCATTGTCTCTTAGTCTTCTAGCTTGGCAATAGGCTGAGAAGCAAAGAAAATTTATTTTTCTGAAATTACATGAGAAGTTCTGCTGAATGGTTCTTATGACAGATGTGGCTCTAAACCAAACGGTAAAGTCGCACAAAACGTTGTACCAATATTCTCTTGGCTTGTAAAGGTAATTTGTCCGTGATGTATTTCAACACATTGCTTGACAATGGCTAGTCCTAATCCGGTACCTTGAATCTTATTAGTATTACGAGCACGATGAAACAACTCAAAGAGTTGAGGCTGATCCTCCAAGGGGATACCAATCCCCTGGTCTTGAATTTCAAAGCTAACTGCCTGCTCTAGATAAGAGCAAGCGAATCTAATAACACTACCTTGAGCCGAGTATTTTACAGCATTCGACAATAGGTTAAGCAAAATGGATCGTATTAACTTTGGATCAACATACACTTGCTGGGAACGACCGGAACATGTAAGAGCGATCGTATGACCAGCGCCAACACCCAATTCAATCTCTTCAAGAATTT
Source organism: Stenomitos rutilans HA7619-LM2 (assembly GCA_019358945.1). Lineage (GTDB taxonomy): Bacteria > Cyanobacteriota > Cyanobacteriia > Leptolyngbyales > Leptolyngbyaceae > Stenomitos > Stenomitos rutilans. The sequence goes on from JAHHIE010000031.1 coordinate 34,993, forward strand.
CTTGGCATAATGCTTCGAGATCCAGCCATTGAGGATTAAACTCTAATTTTCCAGATTCCGCTTCGCCAATGATCAGCACATCTTCAACTAATTGGTTGATATTCTGAATTGCTGCTCGGATTCGCTGAAAATACTCGCTTTTTTTAGCTTCGCTCGCGACATCTCCGTAACGCTCAAGGATTTCGATCGCTGTTCTGATTGTCGTTAAAGGTGTACGAAATTCATGGGATGCCATTGAAACAAAGCGAGACTTGAGTTCTCCAAGCTCTTTCTCTTCCTGTAGAGCGCGACGGATTTCGTCTTCTGCTTGTTTGCCTTCCCGAATCAATTGTTCACGAGTGCGAATACTGTCGATCATGACCTCGAACACTTGAGCAAGTGTGTTCATCTCATCAGGAAATTGACTTCGATTTGAGAAAGACAAAGCCTGATCATAGTTGCCTTCAGCAATTCGTTCAGCAGATCTAGTAAGTTCGGTTAAATGTTTTGTTAAAATACCAGACAGAATATAAATTAAAACAAAAAGAATGGCATAGGTTATAGCAAATGTAAGCCATACCTTGTCCCGAATCTCCTGCTGAAGGCTACGAACATAATCTGCTTGAATATCAATGCCTAAAACTGCTCTAACTTCGCCATTTGAGTCCTTTAATGGAGCAAATGCAGACAGCCAAGTACCCCATTTATCTGTATAAATATCTTTGTTTTCAACGATCTCACCGCGCTCCAAAACCTGCTGAGTTACCAATCCAGGGACACCTGATTCAAGAAATCGAACTGATTTAGATGGATTGTATTTTGCCCAAAGATCTACCAAATAAATGATTTCTAGCTCATTCTGTCTCACGCTGGATACCCCAACGCGCCGATTATTGCTGGCTTTGCCAGCAACATACGTGTAAAGCCAGGCGCGTGGTTCTATACGGTGAACAGTTTCAAACCATGCCAACTGGTGCTGAAACCGTTCATCATCAGAAAAACCTGAGGCATTGGGTTTGCCTTCGTTATAAAGTGCTAGTAATTCCTTCGTATCTACACCTCGCACGGCACCTATCAGTGTTGATTTCATATCTGCCCGTAAACGCGAGAGGCTTTTCTCTGTAGAAAAATTATAAAACCAGTAGAAAGCGCCAGCAAAAACAATGCTAAAGACCATACTGAAGCCGAGCAAAATTTTTACTCTTAAGCTAACTAATTTGCCTTGATTGTTCGTTGCGCATGAAGGCTGATGGTTTTGATTATGTTGATGCTGCGGTAAATCCACCTTGTGCAACCTCAGTTGATACATCCTGTCGGTACTGAAGCTTCTGAACAAAGTCTGAGCGAGGACAAAATAGTTTTTGTAAGAAGTCTCTTAGTTTTGGGTGTCAAGAGAGAATATATTAGCAATGCATACTTGGCGTATGGTTGGCGAAATGGCGATGCATAGGATTACTTGGTCAGCGTTGGTACTTACGTTATCCAGAGCACTTAAAGGCAATACAGCTACCGTTTTGATCATTCGGTATTTTGCGAGGCTATTACCGACAAAGGAGCGAAGAACACCAACTGGAGTCATGCGGCTATGTCTTCTCCGACAACCGTCAGTTTCACCAGGATAAAGCAAAGACTGCTGGATTGCCCTTCTGAATCATGCATGCTTAGTGGAGTGCTCCGGTAGCTTGGGATTAGGGAAAGGAAAATGATAGAGGCTGAACTGCGTAAGTGTTAACAGAAAAACTCAATTTTGTGCTGCGGGGTTAGGCCCTCGGTAAGAATCAAGCTAGCTGGCTTCTGATTTGGCTGGCGCTTAATTTGTTCTCAAGGGTTGATGTTATGTTTTCCAAACCGCTAGTTGCTCAATCCGGATTTTCTACCGTGTTTGAGCATTGTTTTAGCCATGTTTTAAGCTTGATGGTGTAGCATTCAAATAATCTTGCAAAGGAAAAATTGCTCGAACTGTTTTAGAGTTCCCTACGCTGCTGACATCCAACCAAGCTACAGAAATTTTTAGCTTGGTTAAAAGACCAGCTAGAAGCTAAAAGGTGGCTACAGCCGTTGGCGTTTGCATGCTGCTCAGATACTAGCAAACCCAAAGTTTGCTTTACAACATCGAGGAAGCAACACAACGTTCTCTACGGGACTGACGGGGCTCGAACCCGCAACTTCCGCCGTGACAGGGCGGTGCTCTAACCAATTGAACTACAGTCCCTCGGTGCCTTTTTAGAGGCGATCTTCATTGCCTAGAGCGTGTTTCAGAGCAGACGACTAACCAAGACGCTTTTCTATTGATGCCCCTAAGCACTCGTTTAGGACAGATTTAGGACAGTGCGAGAAATCATACCACTAAACAACCACGGCTCGATTCAACTGAAATTTACTCTCAACGGTAAACGCTATAGCTTCAATCCTCTGCAAGGAGCTAACTATTCTAACGAGCGAGATCTAGCACAAGCTAAAACTGTCGCTACCAGGATTCGGAACGATATTCTTGCTGGCTACTTTGACCCGACCCTATCGAAGTACAAGCTGAATCCCACTGAGAACACGCGGCTAACGCAGACAGCTAGTAAACCTTCGTCTAAATCATTGCTAGAGGTTTGGGACGCTTGGGTAGATACTCTCGATCTATCACCAGCGACAAAAGCTGACCATTACGAGATGATCAGACGAATGATGGTCAAAGCTAGATCAGGGCTAACAGACACATCTTGGTTTACTAACGCTTCTATTGCAGCTAGTACTTTCAATAAGCGCTTGGGCTACCTTAAGACCTGCCTCTGTTGGGCAATGACTGAAAAGCTAGTAGAAAGCAACCCGTTTGAGAAGGTTAAGACCAGAAAGGCATCGAAGCCAGAGATCAAACCGTTTACGCTTGACGAGATGAAAACGATCCTTGCTGCCTTTGAACGTCAGCATAGCCATTACTCGCCTTTTGTGCAGTTTATGTTCCTTAGCGGTGTGAGGACATCAGAAGCGATAGGGCTGCAATGGAAGCACATAGACTTTGACCGCAATGAAGTCGTTATACGTGATTCTTTATCAAAAGACCGCACAGGAAACGGCTATCGAAGGGTGAGAAAAGAAACAAAGTCAGGTAGCATTCGTTACTTGACTATGACTGGAGACCTATCTAATTTGCTCTCAAGCATTAAGCCTTCTAGAGCTACGCCAGATGACTTAGTATTCAAATCTGCTAGAGGCTGCGTTATCGACTCAGGTAACTTCAGAGAAGATTGGAAGCAGCTTTTGGCTGACCTCGGTATCGAATATCGCAAGCCCTATACAACACGCCATACTCTGTTATCCCACGCCATCGAACAAGGTATTCCTATCACTGGGGTAGCTTATATTGCTGGTCATGCTGATACACGTATGGTCATGCAGACTTATGGGCACATGATTAACAGACCATCCTTACCAGAAATCTCGCTAACCAGCAACGGAAAAGAGCCGTCGAAAAAAAGATAGCTGTGATTTGCTAAAGCTGAGTCATCTACTCTTCGATGTCATCTAATCTATGGCGTTCCCTAATTTTTAGCTGATCGTCCTGATTTACCCAAAGTTCTAATGCTTGCTCTACGACTGCTGAGAGGGATTCACTTTTAAGCACGGCGATAGATCGTACCAATTTGTCTAGGTCTTTAGGCACGTATCCACGGATCTCGATTTTATCTGTACTCTTCTTCGCCACGAAGCCAACTAAAGCAAGTAACCTGTTAATCGTCTCATAAGGGAAAACCAAAATACGACAATACTTAAACACTGCATTGCGCGTATTGTCGCAATTTGGGTATAATCCTTTCAAATTAAAGGAGGACTCCTACTTATGCTCGTTCTGACCGATTCACAAGCGGCTGTTATGTCGCAGCTTCTCACTAAAATCCTGATCAGGGAAGCTTACAGACCGTCTGAAGTAGAAGAGTGCCTCTCATGGTTACAAGCTCCTGGTGATCAGGCTGTTTCTTGTCCGCTAGAACGCTGGTCAATGTCACAACTAGCTAATGAGATCTTGTCTGCAATAAGGAGGGATGCAAGCAATAACCCTTAAATCCCGCTCAGATGCCTTCCTGTAAGGGTTTCAAGCTATTTCCGTTACAGCATTCATTAGGTGATCAGATGCCAGAAAAACCTTTAGCGATAGAAAAGACTGAAAGCAACCAATCTGAATCAGGCAGAACAAGAATCAAACATCTCCTAATTGGCTCTAGAGAGACTGTTAGAGCAACGATAAATTCCCTACACGTTGTGGGTTATTCCGAGACAAGAGAGTGGTCTAAGCCTCAATCAGCAGGCATTCTAGGCGAATCTGGAGAGGTAGTCAGTGTGTTAATTCGTTATATGTCACCAGAGTGACAGAGAGTAAACATGGTTGACAGAGAGCGTTAGGTTCTGCGCCTGATGCTCTTTCTTCGATGGCAAAGTATTTCACCTGCTGGATGAAATAAACAGATATCCGCATGTCAATGCAAATTTTGCTTCTTCATCAATTCTTTATAAAGGAGCCGTAAATCGTTAAATGTTGTGTTATACTTAGTGTAGTACCTTGACAAACAGGTCATCCTCTCCTTTGGGGTTTGTGCGCTTTCCTACATATTGGGCAAGATCGCAAGCAAGCAAAGGGAGAACAGATGAACTCATACAGCTAGATCTGCGGCAATCAAAGTCCCGTCCAGCGATCAATCCCGTTAAATTAATTTTTATTAACTATGACTTTACAAACAACTGAACCATCGATTGACTTGAATGAAGCTTGCCAACGTCAAGTGCGTAGCAAAATCTTGGGTGTCAAAATGACTCCTGATGAGATTAGCTTCATTACAAGCTTTGCTAAGGGGAGAGGTCGGAACATAACGACTTTTACTCGTGAGGCTTTACAAGCTCACATTAAGCACTTACTCGAATAAAACAGTAGGCGTTTACTATCAATTAAAACTAAAAGGCACCAGCTATAAACTGATGCCCTAAAAACAATAACGAACTTATAAAACTAATAATCTACTCATGAATAATAATATTGTAGCCGAAAAGAATGATACGAAGCAATTCTCAGTATCTACTCTTGTGCAATTACATGATCTACTCGAATCAGAGTACGCTGATCGAATAACGTGGGACACGCATAGGTGCGAAATTAGGCTTGATGGAAACCAAATAAATCTTACTCAGCTAAGAGTAACCATCGAAAAAAATAATGGATTGATTGTTTCTAATCAAGACATTAAGGATCTCATTTATAATTTTGCCTGGGAAAAGCCCTACTCTGAAGTTGCTAGTTACCTAAGCAGCATTTACGAATTATACAAGGATAAAGTCAACGTTGAAATCCTTGATTTTCTAGCTAAGAATGTTGTTGGCGCACAGACTGATCTAGAGGTAACGTACTTGACTAAGTTCTTAGTTGGTGCCGTTGCAAGAGCGCTAGAACCTGGCTGCAAGCAAGATACTGCTTTAATTCTTAGTGGAAAGCAAGGCTACCGCAAGACAACATTCTTTGAAACACTGGCTCATCCTTCAAGGTTTGTTACTATCAACCATTCTGCCAGTAATGACAAAGCCTTAAAAGACTCCTATAAATATTGGATTATTGAGTATGGCGAATTGGACAGCAAGCTGACATACAACAATCTGAATCATCTCAAAAACTATATGAGTACGAGACGAGATGAGATTAAGCATCTCTACGTCAATATGTCTGAAACAAAGGAAAGGCATTTTACGTTAGTAGGAACTACAAACAAGGATGATTTTCTGATTGACGACACTGGAAACAGAAGATTCTGGGTTGTTAAAGTCCTTAACCCGATTGATACAGATTGGGTTGAACAAAACAGAGATCTAATTTGGGCTTGTGCTGTTAGCCTTTATAAACAAGGGCACATTTGGCACTTAACTCCTGAAGAACAAGCGCTGAGTGATCAGACGAATGCGAACTATGATGTAAAAGATATTTGGGACAGTACTGTTCTAAGTTGGGTGCAGACTCAAACTGAACCATTTACTATTGCAGATGTTTTGTCGATGGCTCTAGGAATAATTCCAGGAAAGCAAGGGATAACACAAGAGAAAAGAGTGTCTAAAATTCTTACTCAAGCTGGATACCAAAAAAGTAGAATGACTCCCGTAGGTAAAGAGCGTACCTACTACTGGACAAAGAATTAAGTTGTAGTCAGAGAAGTAGTCAGCTCAACACCTTACTTGGCGATGGGTTGACTACATTGACTACATTGACTACATCTTTTTTTAAGAAGAGTCTAAAGAAAATAAAGCGTTTAAGCAAGGAAGATAAAAGTAGAAAATCATCTAGTCAGAGTAGTCAAGCTCTGAGAGTCTCTCTCAGCAATGGTTTTGACGATTTCTGATTGACCATATCGCTAATTGTGACTATTTTAGGGTTTATTACTGGCTGGCTGTTCTGAAATAATCAAAGTAGGTTGATGAGTTTGTATCTAATGCTGACAGCCTTCCAATCTGAATGCTCCTAATCTCATCCCATTCAGTATCGATCTTTTTCCGATTATGAATAAGTTTTTCAGGTGTCTTATCCCTTGAAACTGTCTGCGCTATTTTTATACTTTCTTTCAAGAAGAAAATCCACTGTGGAAGATTTATTGCTAAAGGATTACCACCGTATGCGAACACTTTGAGAGCATTTCCACTTGCTGCTACAGCGTGAGCTAGGAAAAGCATCTTATGAAGTTTAAGATTAGATTCTATTCGGGCTATTTCTTGAGTTGCAATAGAACTATGAATTGAGCCTTGGAGTTTGTCTGGGCTATCTACAAGTGAAAGATAGTGATAGCTTCTTACGATAATTTCAATCACGGCAACTGGAATAGACATTGTGACAAGGTGCCTTATGTCGTATCCGTTTAGGTACATCCATTTAGAGATTTCTGCAATACTCCTACCCTTTTCACCAAAAGAGCCAAATTGAAGTATCTGAAGGAATGCCCATCCGGGAATGGGAATTCCCATTTTTGTACAGACATCAGACACAATATGTCCTATCCAAATTAATGGAGAAAATACTTTATCAGTTAAGGATGGATCAAACGTCTTGATTATTTGAAGACTACCGTTAGTGCCAAAAGCTGTTATTGATCCATTAAGAATATCTAGAATTCCAAAGATCAAGCCAAATAACGGATCATGCCCAAGGCTCAAAAGTCTATGTGTTTTAGGGCTAAATCCCTGGATATTAGAATTGACGCTCTGATCATAAGGAACTTTGCAGACTTGCTCACACCATTTGAGAAACGGATTTAATTGGTTTTTATCATCAGTACCTAGTGTCCTTAACCAACCTGTAAAACTGCTCCCTTCTTGGCGGAATTTTCCTAAGTAGTTTATGTCTTTTGGAATCCTAACAATCAAAAAATCAATGATACAAGCAGCTAAACCTGAGATGCCAACAATTGCATAATCTAAGCCTGAGAGAGGAGGAAGAAGCTCTGGATTTCTGAAGATCTCTGCTTTGATTCTAGCTTCTGCCACAAGAGGGTTATGTGTTAGGAATAATTGATCATCCCATGTAAACGTAGATAAGTCATTAGGTTTTTGAGGTGAAAGATTGTTGTTGAACTCTGGTGACAATCCAACCTTACTGTATATTTCACGTAATTCAGAGGCTAAGTTTTCTAATTCGTCAGTATCCCTTCTCTGCTCCTTTCGGATTTCTGCAAGGTCAGAGTGAATATTTAGAATCTGCTTTCCAGACTCCTGCAACTCATCATCAAAATTGAATATTCTGGTCATAATGAAAGTCAGAGTTGATATTAGCTGAATGAGAACCTTTCGTTTTCTTCTAAAACTTCCCTTAAAAAGAAGTTAAGCTAATTCAAGGTAAGTTTAAGTTAACGGTTCTGCATCTAATGCAGGTAGCTTCTCCGTTCCAATGTTTTTAATTTTGTCTTATTTATCTTGGTTGGCTTTATCGTTACTATCCTTAAAAATAATTCCTTTGTCACCTGGGTAAAGTTTACGATGATCATTCTGTCCTTTCCAAATCTCATCTGGTATTTTTTCAAAAGCTTTGCAACGTCTGCGTCTACCTGATTCAAAATTAGAACTTAGGTGAGTACAAGAAGAGCAAACTGGACTTTGAATATAATTGTTTATGTCTGAAGCTAACAAGTTTTGATTTATTTCAAGTGCTTTCTTCAAAAAGTTGATCGATTTTGCCAGGTTATCTATTTCTTTTCTATTTTTTTCTTTATCAAAAAGCAGCTTGTCTCTCTCATCTTCTAAAGAACGAATCGCGTTTTTTTGCTCTTTCAGAATATCTTGAACTAATCGGAAATCTTTTTGAATAAAAATAAGTTCCCTCATTACTACTTCAAGTTTTGCCGCCTGTGATAAAGCCGTATCAGGTGATTGAGCAAGTAAAGCGCCTATTCCGGCACCTGCACCCGCACCAAGAATCGCACCGCCACCAACAATTACTGCAAAACCACCTGCCATTCCAAAACCGCCTACTGCTATTGCGCCTCCACCAAGAGCAGCTAAAACGGCTGATATTGCTGCCGCACCAGAAAGACCAGGAGCAAGGATAGGGGCAAGTAAACCTGCTACAAGTGGTGTCGCAAACGCTGCTACTACAACTAGGATGAGCGTTCCAACCAGCCCACCTATTAAAAGGTTTGCCCCCTTTCCGCTTATCTCGCTAATGGCTTTCTCATAGTTTGACTTATATCGATCAACACAATCTTGCTCTATTCCAAGAGTAAAAGCAAAGTATTTTAGCTTTTCTACCCATTTTTTCTTGTCAGCTATCTTCAAATCCTGAAACTTTTTATCAATAGGACTTCCAAGCTGATAATAAGGTATGAAAAACACAATCTCTAGTAGGATTATGCGAAACGTAAGCTTATTTGCTTTCTCTGCTTTGATTGCGTCCATTACTGACTTAAGTAATGAAAGCTCAATAATCAGATGGGAAGAAGAATTAAGAGCATCTTCTTGAGTAACTTGGCTTTTCAGAAAAAGCTCTGTTGATTCTTTCCATTTAGATAGCCATTGCTTTTTAAGAATCTTTTTCTCATACTTCGATTCACTATCAATCTCTGCCAGTACCAAATGATATTGGTAACTGAACAGAACTCTGGTTTGTTCTAAGGTTAATCCAAACTCTCTCATGCTCTTCCTAAAGGCTGTTTTCAGCAACTAACACTATAAGTCTGTCAGTGAACGAGCAAATAATGGGTATTGCTTAGACTAGACAGATTGCTACTTTGCCACTCTATTACTGAGCTTGCCCTAGAGTTCCCGGAAGGAAGCAGAAATAACTATAAGTTTTGGCTAAATCTTCTTAGCATCTACACTCAAGCTTTTTATTTTCGACGGTTCTTGAGTATTTATACTCTTCGTGCTGTGCGATCCTGATTGATTGCTACCGATTTGCATCTAGAATTAGCAGGCAGGTAGGAGAGAAAATTGCCTCGCCTGCCTCAAACCTATACGCCGCAGATAACACAGCCTCATTAGTGGCTTGTATAAAAGCATCTTAAACAGTCGTGTTAATTTATGATAGACAGTAAGAGCCTGAAATACTAACGAAACTCTTTTAGTATAGGAAACCCAGACAGATAAGCATCACTTGTGTCTGATCATGCCACCGATAATTTTAATAAACATAAGAATGTGAGACTGTTTCTCGTATGCCACACAACCTTCAAGAGCTTCGCTTACTTTTGGAAAGCACTTCACAGAAGCATCTTAATGCCTTGGGAAGCATTATTGGAACGCCTTTTGGTAACTCACCTGAACTAATTTGTGATCACGTAAGCTTTTTACGTCACGGAACTATGGGGCAGCTTTTCGATAAGCGAGACTACAAGCAGTTAGTTACTGATGTAGCTGACAGAGTGCGAATAGATTGGAGTAGGGTTATTCAGGGGACTACTTGGGCGGAAATCGATACCGAACAAATAGAAAGTGCTATTGTCCATCATGTTGATCCAGAGCTAGTTCAGAGAGAAGACCAACAGCATCATTTAGATCCCCCCGTATCTGCTGAGCTGAAAGCCTTACTCTTAAAGCTCATTTCTAACTGCATCCCAGTTGCTTCTTTTGCCTCGCCTCTGCTCGATCACGGTATCGATTATACCTTCTCGCTTTTATCAACTGACTGGCAGAAGCTTTTGGCTGCGCTTATTTATATCAACGAAGTGATCAGACCGAGCCTAATATCTAATACTTTCCAGTCTAAAGGCAGCGGTATAGAGAACTAGAGGCTTTTACAGTAGCTTTATGAGGCTAGAGATTTAGGCAATGACATCACAGACTCACTGCAACCCAGTCTGTGCTTTCGCAGTTACTCTGTTGTTCTCGAATGTTATTTGGATGTCTGATCCGTCAGAATTTTCCCAAATGTATGAACTCAATTTCGAGCCTGGTGAGCCAGAACTAGATACTTCTGTGCCTGGAGCGCCCAAAATCTGCACGACACGAGTATAAGTAGATCTCAGTCGGATTTGCTTATACTGGCTCATTGTGAAGATACCTGATGGCGTAGTAGCTGCTGTATTTTCACTTAATGTGGTTGCACTCGATGGGGTTGCAGGCTTATCGCCACAGAGTGAACTTAAATTCAACACTGATCCGCGTGGACTGATCATGTAGCAAGGGTAGTCTGGCACCTTTGACATTGCTAGGGCAGAAACAGGCAAGCAAAGTGAAGCCAATCCCATACATACCGTGAGCAAAGACTCTTGCATAGCTTTCATAAAGTCAAAAGTTACAGTACTCAGATAAATACTGAATATCTATCCCTAGCTCAGGTAGATACATAAAATCTTTATGGAAATGAAATCGTTCAACGAATGCTATGGAACTTTTTTCGACGGCTCTTGAGTATTTGTACTCTTCGTGCTGTGTAGTATAAAGTGTAGTATCTTGTAGGGGGTAAGGTGTCTACAAAAGGTTGATCTACTAGTTCACAAGCCCCCAAGAACGCAGTCAATGTGTGGATTATCTAGCCTAAAGCTTTCAACCCTACTCCATCGCCGTTAAAGGCGCTAACCCCTCATTGCTATCTTGTAGAGGTAGACAGCTTCAGAAGCCTGATACGAGTCTCTGAAGGGCACAGCACTCAGTAAGAGGATAAAGCAGTGAGTAAAGAGATTTTTCTACTTGTCAAAGAGTTACGGAAGACTGCTGAAGAGATCTTGCATTGGAGAGATCTGCTAAGTGGCAGCAGCAGTAAGCAAAAGCGTAAGAAGCGCAGATGACTGCGGTTAGCTTCCACAGAATCTTACTTACTATCGGAATGTACAAGCTTAGGACAGATTTAGGACAGCTTAATCTGGTTACTCCTGCCTAACACTGCCTTTAATGCAACTCATCTACGGGACTGACGGGGCTCGAACCCGCAACTTCCGCCGTGACAGGGCGGTGCTCTAACCAATTGAACTACAGTCCCTCGGTGCCTTTTTAGAGGCGATCTTCATTGTGATGATCTGTGACACTTTTGTCAAACATTTTCTGGAGTTTTCTCAAGCGATCTTGGAGCACTGACGCAGAAAGCGACTTTGTGATAAGTTCCAGCCAACGTGGACGCGAGGGAATAGTATGCACATTCGGGACGCAGTGGAAGCGGATTTAGCCGCGATCGTAGCTATCTACAACTCAACGATCGCCTGTCAGGCCGTCACCGCTGATCTGTCTCCTGTGACGGTAGAAAGTCGCCTGCATTGGTTTCATACGCACAGCTCAGACAAACGACCACTGTGGGTCGTGGATGCAGAAGGCGAAGTAGCAGGATGGCTGGGCTTTCAATCCTTCTACTATGGACGACCTGCATACGATGCTGCCGCGGAATTAAGCATCTATGTTTCACCAGCCTATCGTCGGCAAGGCATTGGGCAGGCGCTTTTGAAGCAGGCGATCGCCCGTAGTTCAGCCTTCAACATTAAGACGCTGTTGGGCTTCATCTTCGCGCATAATCACCCCAGCCTGCGGTTGTTTGAGCAGTTTGGCTTTCAGCAGTGGGGCTATTTGCCTGGCGTAGCAGAGTTTGAGGCCGTTCCCCGTGATTTGGTGATTGTCGGGCTACAGTTTAACGATCATTAACACTTCAGCCATACCGGATGCAGGGAAGATAACTTAGTGGTCTGTCGATCGTTTAGCGCGATTCATCAGAGCTGGTACGGGGTGCTTTCGTTAAGGTTTATACCGTCTTCAGAATCAGTACTGAATGCGTTCACCGCTTTTCTGAAGATACACGCTTTCACCGACACTCATGGCAGCGTAGCGAGTGATCGCGTCAGGAGGCATTACGGTCAGTGATTGGTTCTATTTTAAGGCGCACTATGTCACCTCTGATTTCGATTGTCATCACCACCTACAACCGGGAAGCTTATCTTGGGGGCGCGATTGAGAGTGTCCTGCAACAAGCGTTTACTGACTTTGAGCTGCTGATTTGGGATGACGGGTCTGACGATCGCTCGGTTGCCATCGCTGACCATTATGCCCAGCATGACGCGCGGGTACGGGTGATTGCCGCCGCACATCGGGGACGAGTCGCCGCGCTCCAATCAGCGATCGCCCATACCACAGGTACCTACCTTGGCTGGGTCGATAGCGATGACTTGCTGTCCCCCACGGCGCTGGAGCAGACGGTGCCGATCTTGCAGCAGCAGCCACACATCGGGATGGTCTATACCGATTACCTGGATATGGATGAGCAGGGCTGCGTGATTAGATATGGCGATCGTTGCCGCATTCCTTACTCCAAAGAGCGACTGTTGCTCGACTTCATGACCTTTCACTTTCGCTTGCTCCGGCGATCGGCTTTTGAGCAAGCAGGCGGTATCAGCGACGCGTCAGACTATGTGGAGGACTATGATCTCTGTCTGCGCTTATCCGAAATCACGGCGATTCATCGGGTAAGGCAACCACTTTACTACTATCGCAATCATGCAGGCAGTGCGTCTCAGCAATGGCGGTTAGAACAAGTGTTGCGATCGCGAGCAGTCATCACCCAGGCGTTGAGACGGCGAGGTTTGGCAGACCAGTTTGCGGTAGAAGTCCGGTTTCCCGAAGGACGCTTTTTTCTGCGTCGCAAGACGGTACCCACTGCCGCTGCACCGACGTTGGTGGCAAAAATGGGTTCTTTGCTCGCTGCCCTGCCCTTACTAGGACTCGCCACTGGGTTGCCAGTCCGCGCGCAATCGATCACTGCCGCACCCGATGGCACCAATACCAGCGTCACCCTTAGCGGCAGCCGTTACGACATTGGTGGGGGTGCCCAGTCAGGCACAAACCTGTTTCAGAGTTTCCAGCGGTTTGGAGTGTCTGCGAACGAAACGGCTAATTTTCTGGCTAATCCCCAAATTCAAAACATTTTGGGGCGGGTGGTTGGTGGCGAAGCATCCATCATCAACGGGCGGCTCCAGGTGACAGGCAGTAACGCTAACCTGTTTCTGTTAAATCCGGCTGGCATTATTTTTGGTGCCAATGCTAGCTTGAACGTGCCTGCCTCATTTACTGCCACAACCGCTACGGGTATCGGCTTTGGTAGCCGTTGGTTTAGCGCAACTGGCACCGATGATTATGCGACCCTTAGCGGGACACCAGGTAGCTTTGCGTTCACGATCGACCAACCCGGTAGCATTGTGAATTTCGGCAATCTAGCCGTCACAGCGGGACAAACTCTAGCGTTACTGGGTGGCACGATCGTTAGCACAGGCACCCTTTCCGCACCCGGAGGACAACTGCTCGTCGCCGCTGTACCTGGTCAGAGTCTGGTCAAGCTCAGCCAACCTGGAAGCCTTCTGAGCCTAGAAATTCAGTCCATTACACCCGCTCAGCCAGCGACGTTGCCGCAAGTTTGGAATCTGCCGATCGCCGCTCTCCCTCAGCTGCTGACCGGAGGCAACTTTGGCAATGCGACAGGAGTCAGCACGAATTCTGATGGCACCGTTGTGTTGACAGGTTCCACCACATCGATTCAGTCAGGCGATGTGGCCGTGCGTGCCGCTTCAGCACAGACTGCAACCCTATTCGCTAGCCGCAATCTCACGCTGGTCGAAAGCCAACTGCAAACCACAAGCGACTTAAATCTGTTGGCACGGGATACGGTGTTGATTCGCGATAATGTTGCCAATCCGTTTAACGCCACAGCAGGCGGAAAGTTGACCATTCAGGGCGATCGAGGGATCGATATTCTGGCACTCAACCACCTCCAAACTGCACCCTTTCAAAGCGGTGGTGATCTGAGTCTCATTAGCGATGGTGTGATTTCTGGTGACTCGCATTTCACCAGCGGCGGCAACCTGTTTGTACAGACTCTATCAGGCGGCGCAAGCAATTTCACCAGCCTTTACGACCCGATTTTTACCGTCGCTGGAGCATTTACAAACGGTGCCTATACAGGGGTTGCCCTCAAAGTGCAGGCAGGAGGAGACATTACCTTTACAGGGCCGATCGTCATTACAGGCGCGGATGCTACCGCAACGGGCGATCCCGATTCGGGCTTGCTGACGACTAGCCGAGCGCTGATTTTACGCACGACTGCTGGCAATATTACGACGGGTAATATTACGACGAGCAATACGATCGACAGTGGCGGCCCCGTGATTCTGTCTGCTCCTGGCAACATTACTACGGGGACGATCGACTCGTCGTCTACAACTAACGGCTTTTCGGTGATCAGCGGAGGGGCTGTTAGCCTTACGGCTGGCGGATCGATTACCACAAACGACATCAGCTCGTTCTACACAGGTGGCAATGGCTATGGTGCCCAAGGTGGTGCTGTCACGCTGCAAGCCGGAAGCACCATTACCACTGGCACCATCAATGCCTCAGCCATTTCAAACGCCACGTTTGCGATCGGGACCCCGGCCTATCAGGGAGGAGCCGTTACACTCACGGCTGGCTCTGTTCCTGGCAGCAACATCACCTTTACGAGCATTGATACACGTGGCACTGAAAACCTGGTTAACGCTACAGGTGTTGGGGGCAATGTGGCGGTAACGGCAACGGGGTTAGTGCAAGGCACGCAGGCAGGCACCACGATCGACACGCAAGGGTCAAATACGGGCGGCACGATCGCTATTCAGCACGATGGTGGCCCTAACAATGCGCCCTTCGTCGTGGGAACTGCCACCACCAACGGCACCGCAGGCGCAATCAACCGGGGTGGTGGCAACGTCATTGCCTCTGGCATCTTTCCAGTGCAGGCAAATACCATCACCGTCGTCCCCGCGACTGGCATCACGGTGACCTCGCTCAACACACCACCGTCCTTAAGCGCCAATACCACCCTATCAGGTGCCACCCAAAATACGCCGTTTACAATTAGCTATGCCGCGATCGCTCCTAGTGTCACGGACGTAAACCAGGATGTCACTACGCTGACGATTACTTCGATCGCTCCCGGTGCATCTCTAACGCGCAACGGTAATCCCGTCATTCCAAGTTCAACGACCCTGGTTCCAGGAGATGTTCTGGTCTACACACCACCGAGCAATGCCAGTGGACTACTCGGTGCGTTTACACTCAGAGCTAGTGATGGGGTTTCCATCTCCAACTCCGTACAAGTGCAGGTGAGTGTTCAGGCTCTGACATCGACTTCACCCCCAGAGACAATTACCGTTTCCGATCCCTGTGCGCTGACCATCTGCTCCACACCGGATCTCAAGCCAAACGTGACTCCGCTGCCCACCTTTAAGCTGACACCCGACACGCCCGAAGACCGTTTCACTCGCGATTTTGAGTCCTACCTGGGGCTAGACGATACGCGCCCCAAAAAACGTGAAGACCCGCGAGACATCGCTCAACGCATTGAACAAGATACTGGCGCAAAGCCCGCCTTTATCTACATTAGTTTCGTGCCTGCGTCTCTAGAACGCGCGGAAGAGACCCAAACGAAACAGCTCCAGATCGATGATGCAGCCGTCAATCGCAGCACGGATCAGCTTGAACTGGTGGTGATCACCGCGAAAGGCGATGCCATCCGTAAACGGCTACCCGAAGCAACCCGCGTGAAGGTCTTAACCCTGGCACAGCAATTCCGCAATGAGGTCTCCGACCCACGCAAAACGCGCGCCAATACTTACATGGGTATGAGCCGAAAGCTTTATCAGTGGCTCATTGCCCCAATCGCGCCTGCTTTAGAAACGAGAGGCATCAACAACCTCGTCTTTTTGCTGGATGCGGGGCTGCGATCGTTGCCAGTGGCGGCCCTTAACGATGGGCAAATCTTCCTGATTGAAAAATATAGCGTTGGTGTGATGCCCAGCTTGAACCTCACCGACACCCGCTACCGCGACATTCGTGATGTGAAAGTTCTGGGGCTAGGCATTTCAGAAAGCACTCAAGATCAGCCGCCTTTACCAGCAGTCCCTGTTGAAGTCTCCATCCTCGTCAATCAGCTCTGGTCAGGGCGACTCGCCTTTAACAACAACGTCACCCTCGAAAACCTCAAAGCCTTTCGCAAAGAGCAACCCTTTGGCATCATTCATCTAGCAACCCATGCCGACTTCTACCCCGGCGCACTCGACAATTCTTACATCCAGCTTTGGGATAACAAACTTCGGCTCGATCAAGTTCGCCAGCTTGGTTGGAACGATCCACAGATTGAACTCCTGGTACTTAGCGCCTGTGCTACAGCATTGGGCGATCGCGAGGCCGAACTGGGTTTTGGTGGACTAGCCGTACAAACTGGGGTGAAAACAGCCGTTGCCAGCCTCTGGTACGTCAGCGATGCCGCCACCACTGCTCTCATGACGGGCTTCTACAAAGACCTCCGCACGGCCCGCATCAAAGCTGATGCTCTCCGACAGGCGCAACTCGCGATGGCAACGGGCAAAGTCTTTCTGCAAAACGGTCGTTTGCAGGGCATTGAAGCAGGCGAAGGCATTCCCTTACCACCCGCTAGCCTTGCCGTCCGCGATCGCCAACTCTCTCACCCCTACTACTGGGCCGCCTTCACGATGGTTGGTAACCCGTGGTAGAACACTAAGCGTCCTGGCTGCGTACAAACTCGAATCGGTTAAGCCAAGCGTGCGCTGACTCAAAAAACAGGTCGATCGTGCCAATCCAGGCGTGTTTGTCTTTACCGCACTTACTGAAGAGCTTTCCATAAATGAATTTACCCACTAGCAGGTCGAATCAGGATGTTCCATTTGGGCAATTCTTGACTGCGTTCCAGCCTTTCTTCAATGCTCCGCGTGTTCATCTTGGCCAAAGAGCTGCCTTTTGAGTAATACCCATTCCTTAAAGACCAGCTATAAGCACGTTTAGTATGGAGTGCTAGCCCACAAGCAGAGCAATCACTGTTTGGGTCCTCGCTTCTAACCGTGCTCACATGAGCAAGCGCAACGCCTCCAGGTCTTTGGGCTACTGCCTCTTAAGCCCAACTTCAAAGGCGGCCACACGCGCTCCAGGGGATGGGTTGCGGGTGCCTGGGACGGCTAGCACAGCAAGATGATGTCGGCTGGCAGCTTGCAGCGCTTGGCTTGAGGTGCGCCAGCTTGAGCCAACTGCATGATGAGCATGCTGTCGTGGAACAGCTCACTGACCAAATTGAGAAACACCTGAAAACAGTTACTGTTGAGATGCGTCAACGCATAGCAGCAGTGCTCTCCGGTCGCTGGTTCGACGCGGCCGTACAGGTAAGTGGACGGCCACGGCCACGGCCCCTGGCCTTGCGGCTGGACACCCTGGGCTGTGATGTTGCGTCCACTGAGCGTCTTGAGTCCCCTCCTCGTCTCCTCCTCGCAGACATAGTGCACGCGCCCACTGAAGCCCAGTACGACCACGGCAGACCAAGCCAGCCGTGCGAGTTGCTCAGCGAGGGTTTGGCTCTGCCTCCACGCGGGCAGCGGTATTTGCTGCACTCAGGGGTCGAGCCCTCGCGGTGCGGCTTGAAGGCGGTCATGCACTAACTGCTGCACTGTTTTGTAGGGAGCAGTGATGCCCAGTGGCGGCGCTCACCACGGGCAACTTTCGCCGTAGATCGGGCAACCCTCACGTTCGTGCCACTGTTGGTTGAGTGCCGCTTGGGCCCCTTGTGGCAGGCTTTGCCGCCGCCCAGTCCGAGACGGCAAAGCCTGCCGTGTCTGCAGCCCACCACGGCGATCCAGGCGTAGCCAATCCGGCACCGTGACGCGAGGGCAACCGAGCACGGTGCCAGCAGACTGGGTCGTCGTCGCTTGCCCACTTTGGAGCAGAGCAAGCCTTTGCAGCCGCTCTGGGTCAGAAGCGGTCTTTGCCTGTCTGAGTCGTTGCTTAAGGTCTGCTGCGGTTGCGGTGATCGCGAGCTTGTCAACACCTGCCATGTTGGCTGGTTGCATCCAATCGCTACTTTAGAGCAGCTGTCGCTGAAGCTTGAAGAATTGGTATTACCTTTATGCTTGAGGGTTTAAAGCTCGATATCTCACTCAACGCCAGTTGAATTTTCAAACTGAGAATGCTGGCTAGATGCACCTTGGTAGATCAATGGTGCATGAAATTTGGTATAGTCTAGTTTCTGGAAGCTTACATTTCGGCGGCATCGCCAAGTGGTAAGGCTAGGGTCTGCAAAACCCTCACCCCCGGTTCGAATCCGGGTGCCGCCTTCCGAAACTGTACAGTTGTGAATAACCAAAAAATATGGCGCAATTCGCAAATAGGTGGCGCAATCGGTCTTTTTCAGACTATTTAGCCACTTGCAAATAAGTGGCGCAAATTTAGCTCAGTTCTCAAATGAGTGGCGCAATTACTCGCCTACTCCTTTGAATGCACCTTAAACAAATAAACTATAGGTATGGTAACTGAATCTAGCGATTCAGTACATAGCTTCTTGTTTGCAAATAAGTGGCACAGATTTTGGATTCGCAAATTGCTGGCACAGAATCCGCCCGAATTCGTAAATGAGTGGCACGATCCGTCATAACTGAGCATCTAATATTACGCAATTTGCAAATGAGTTGTGCAATTGCCTCTTTTTGGCAGCTTTGCTAAGAGCATAAGCAAATCGGTTGCTAGCAGGGTGTGAAAGCAGACTGACAAAAAATAGCGGGTGGGAGCTTATTCCCAGCCGCTATGACGCTGACACTAGCTATGAGATTGCCTACTGCTGCAATTTACACCTCAAAGTCCTGCTCTGAGAGCACTTTGGGACTGGAAGCGAGTCCAGCCTGCCATCGCTCTAAGCGCGTTTGGCTGTGAGCACGGGGATGCAGCGATTGATTGTATTCGTCCGCAATGTACCGCATTAGCAAGCGATCTAATTGTGCAAGGGTGAGACGAGGATGTCCTTCTACCGCTGCTAAATGCCCAGTGCTCTTTAGTGGGAGAGAATCAACTCTACTACTGAAGCCCTTGAGCAACCGCTCGATGGTCGTGCCTGCTGATAGTGCTGTTCGCTGAACTAAACCAATGCCAAGTCTCTTGAGCAAATGATGCAGAGGAGCGAAGTTACTTGAAGTCCAGCGTGTAGAGGCATCAACCAGCAGTATTTTAGGCACGCCATAAATAGACCAATTCCCCAAAAAACCATCTTCGAGAGGATAATTCTTACGAAGGATAGCGTGCTTTAAGGCTGCAACTGTCATACGCAGATTTGGTTCTCCAAGACTCAAGTGGTACCCTGAAATGACCGATGCATAAACATCACAAAGAACTGCCAGCATCGGACGACCAAGCATCGTGCCGTTCTCATCCTCTACAACAATATTAAGAAGTGAGAAAGATAAGCACCATGTCTGATTGCTGCACGATGCGATGTCTGGCTGGCTGAGGTTTTGCACCATAAATTTCTCCTTAAGTTTCTAGAACGTTTTCCTGTCGCTGCCATAGTGACCAATTGCCTGCAAAAGCATTGGAAATGAGGCAACCAAGGCTTTGGCAGCCATAGCTTGATTGCTCTCTGAAACGGTTCTACAAAAAGAATTTGCAGACCCTTGCCTCTTTCAGCCTACCCTTGACTAAATAACCTCTTTGATTAGCAAATCCGATATAGTGATAGTGACCAAAATACGTGCGAAATGGATTTTGCCCGTACAAATATTTAGTGAGCTTTTGGTCCGCATCGTAGTAGGACAATAGAAATATCAGAGAAGAATGGCTGACTACATTTCACCCACTTTCAGCCCGCTAAGTGCTAGGAGAGCAGTGAGAACACTTGCTCCCTCACAAGGACACCGAAAACCAACTCACCTTTCAGCCCACCATAGGTCAGGGGGGAGTAGAAACCTAGATGCAGAAAGTGCTGGCCGATGAAAGTTAGCTCTTTATGCTCACCATAGGTCAGGAGGGCTGTAAAAATTTGTTTCAGTCGACCCAGCGAAATCCGTGTCGCTGGGTCGAACCCAACGACTTCCAGCCACCATAGGTCAGGAGGGCTGTAGAAATTTGTTTCAGTCGACCCAGCGAAATCATTTCGCTGGGTCGATTAAAACACCGTAAGTTAGGGGGGCAGTAGAAACCGTTGTCGTGCCATGTGAAAGGTGAATAAACTTCTACTTTCAGCCCACCGTAGGTCAGGAGGGCAGTAGAAACTTCACCCCATTATAAAAAGAACGGGACAATTGTTCTTTCAGCCCGCCGTAGGTCAGGAGGGCAGTAGAAACCACTCCGGCTGGGCAAATGAAAGAAATCATCAAGTCCTTTCAGCCCACCGTAGGTCAGGAGGGCAGTAGAAACAGTGTGGAGCCATGCCTTCACGGCACTGACGCGCACTTTCAGCCCACCGTAGGTCAGGAGGGCAATAGAAACCCTCCAAGTTGAATCGCTTGCTGGAGCGGATTTTTAGAACGAGTTTTGGCAGACTTCAGTGCTAGTGCACTAAAGCTGGTTTCACTAAGGTAACATTTGGCTACCTCTATCGCTAGAAATGGCTCCAGCGGGAGATCTACAAATTTGGCAAACCTGCCACGAAAATTGTCCTCGCTTCGGTTTGCCAAATTTGCGATGAAGAAAAAGGGTAGGCTCAACCCTTGCTTGGGGCGTTTAGTAGCTGTCCACCTGCCTACCAATGCACCTCTCTATTAAATAGAAAGAATTTACTGGCAGGCAGCACCTGTAATTCGGTATCCTTGTTGCTAGGTTAATAGCTCTAGTAACAAAAACTGCTTCCTGATGTAAAGTGGCGCAACCGTACATCTATGAAGTGAGCTATGTTCCTGCACAAGGCAGGATGTCGCTTACATCACTTACCAGAAACGGACAACTACCTGGGACGGAAAGCAAATAAACTGACCCAGTATTTTTAGCTGCCGAAGCAGCGCGCCATGAAGTCTCTCTTAAATTGTCAAGGTACAAGGGTGAATCATTTAGGTGAGGACAGGGTTATACAGCGATCGCCATTGCTAGGGCTTTCTCTCGCAGTGTCCCTTGACTAGGTTGTTGTCCAGTTTTCACTGGAATGCCCATTGAGGCAGCACAACTGCATATAGCCTGAGACAATCCTTTGTGATTCCACCGATGAAACGCCATGCGTAAGTGCTTAGCATACTGTTTCTGAAGCTTGACGTTGTCATCGGGAAACTTTCTTTTTGCCCGAGCTTGGATTTCGCATTCAACGCTTTCCCTTAAATCTCCAAAATCTGGCAGAATGATGCTGCCTACTTGCCACTTCTGACATAACTGTATGAGTCTTCTAGCTATGAGTCTGTTGAGATACTGTGCTTGGTTTGACTCTTTCCTACTTTCGGCGTATAAACCTCTTTTTTGCTCCTCTTTTCTCCCACTCAAGTTCTTTCTTTGCTCATTTTGCCACCGATTAAACAAACGATACTGTTCCAAACTAAGCTGTACAACGCTTCGCCGAGCCTTTCTTTGAACTTTAATCTTTCTCCTAGCCTTAAACTTTGCAGGGTGTTCTGCGGAGTGCTTCACAATGGTTCGTCCTTTTCTACTTGTAATTTTTACTGCCCGTCGCTCTAAGACTTCGGTACGCTGATTAGTTAATAGAGTTCGGAGATTCTGGTATGCCAGCACAGTTTGTGATCGCGTGTTAATTACTGCTATCCCAATAACGTTAAGACGGCTAAAACAAACACTAGCAACAATATCGCAGTTTCCGTTATAGGAAATCATGCTAGGACGAGTCGGTGTAGAGTTCTCCAAGCGATCCAAAGTAGATAGAATACGTATTCTTGCCTTTTGGCGGTTAATCAGCTTCTGATTTTTCTCTTCTTCACTGGGTGGCTCAGCCAATTCTTCTGACTCAGTTAAATTGTCGATACTTTGAGCTTCACTGTTTTGGCAGCTTTGGATCTGCTTTTCAGAAATTTCCAAGGATTTTTCTAAGTTGTCAAGCTTCTTACGAACCAGAGTGAGTTTTTCTTGCCGCACCGCCTCTGTTCCTTCAGCTAATAATAGGCGTGGATCGAAGGTGCATTGAAGATGTAAACGATGTGTCTTCCAGGGTAATCTGATACTGATTTCGAGATAGATAAGGCTTCTGCACCATGAATCCATGATTTCGCCTTCCAGACTACTATTGTGTAGCATTGCGCAATACCATTTCAGCCAAAGATTTTGCAATCGCCAATGCTTCTTTCTCTCTAATCCTTGTTTATCTTCTTTCCACAATAGATGGGCTGATCTCAGCGCAAATAGACCAATCGAGAACTTATCTTCTTTGGGGAGCGCTCTGTATGTCTCAAAATCAGTAACGAACTGGCGAAAAACTGGTAATTGACGGCGATCGCAGTAAAGTTTGAATCGAAAGCACTTTAATCCCTTGCTTTTGAAGCTCACACAAATTCGCTTCTCTAGTTGCCTTTTTCTCTTGCGAGTCCGATGCCTTTTTTGCTTCAGATCTTTTTTACAGTTTTTGCTAGTACTCTGGTTCTGAGCTCGTGTTTGGTCTTTTATTTCCTCTTTCTCCCATGACCAGTACAGATCATCAGTACTCTCAAAGAGAAGAGGATATGGCAAAGACGAAAAGCTGGTTTGAAGATTAGCAGCACGCCTTGATAAATCTTGTTCCCAAGCCTTAAACTCAGCGGCATTGTTCCAGCGATAATAAATTAGAAAGAGAGTCCAATAGTTCAAGCGTTCTGCGTCTGCGGGGTGTCTGCTTAGAATGGTTTGGTGCCACTTAAGCCAAAACCAATTCTGAATAACGTATGAGTAATGCTCAGCAAAGGCGATCGCTTCTTCTAGAAATTGCTGCGATCGTTCGCCTAGTGGATCACGTCCCTTTGGTAGTCTACTCTTCAACCGATCTTCTAAGCGCTGAATTTCAATTTCCTTCCTTTCAAGGCGTAGAGAAAGTTTGTCTGGGTCTTCCTCCTCGCTATTCACCTGACAATCATTTCTAAGGAGATGAGCAATGGCGCGACGCTCTAGAGAACTTTCAGCAATGTCCCACTTCTTAAACAAAAAGCTCATGAGAGAATTAGAAGCTAGAGACGTGCTATTATTTTGCTCTTGAGGTTCGCTTTGTCTATCCTGCTGATTACTACTTAAACTTCGTTGAGCTTCTATTTCTGTCAAAATTTCTGCAGCTCTAACGCGGATCAAGTCAGAAGTAATGTCGGTATTTTTGGCTAGCTCAAGGTCTGTTTCCATCACCTCCAGCCATCGTTGCTTTCCCTTAAGCTTGAGCTGGAGATCACTTTGCATTGCAAAGTAGGCTTTGAAAGTATGTGAAACCAGTAAAATAGCAGAGACATATACGCGTTTTGGAAGCCCTGTAAACTCATCTTCCTCTAGCTTCTTGCAAATCAACTTCACAATGCCTATAGGAAGCTTGCCTTGGTTAAGCCATTCCAGAAATTTAGGATGTTGGGCTACTCTCTGAAAGATTTCATTGATAAGGAGCGTATATGCAATGCACATATTCCAGAGGTACTGGCGACTGTCTTGATCTATCGTTAGGAGTGCCAAAATAGTCTGCATAGCTTTCTCAAAAGGTATGGGTTTTTCTGAGGAACTCATAGATATGACCTGTTTTGACTAAAATTCAGAAATCAAGCTAGTACTCAGAGGGAAGCAATATTGTTGTGTAGTGTTTATTTCTACAGAAATCACGTACAGTGATGATCCAAATTTTGGTGCTATCGCTTAACTTATAGCGGCTCATAATCGAGCCATTTTCTTTACGCTTCAGAAGCAACACGTTGAGTTTTCCAGCGTCCTCCATACATCCTTTCTGAATCTCCGTCTCGGACAATTTAATTTCTGAGTAATTACCTACTTCCCCCCAGCAACCAGAACAATGTTGAACGAGATAATCACGGTAATCAACGTTGTTTCTTTCAAATGCTTGTATTGCCCTTTTGGTCAAAAAGATTTCCCCTGAAGCGAACAGAAGATGTCCCATTGTGTGCATCCCCATGGAGCAATCCGCCTATAAACTGGATTACCTTGGAGCAGCATTCTGCTCAGGAAGCAGCACTCTATATGCTTTTACGAGGGAAATAGTACAAATGTGACTACGCATTTTTTCTTACCTTTCTTAAATTACTGATTTAGACGTTTTTAGTTGCTTAGACCTCTCTCAGCACCCTCTTATGTCTCCTCTATATGGAAGACTTGAGAGGATGGGCGAAATCTACGCCTCTACCGCCGGGAAGTGGGTCAATTCCGCAGAGGTTACCTAAGCAGAGTAGTTATACCCACGGCTAAAGTTTTGACAAGGAATTAAGCCTTGTTAACCAAGCATTCGGTAACTTGAGATGTGATTAGTCACACCACACGCAGAAAGGTTAAAATGGGCGCTATGTCGTCACAGTTGTGGGTAAGTCCTACATATCTGAGAGACGCTAAAGCGAGTTAGCTACGAACTTAATTGATTCGTTTTTCAGTTTGTGAAAACTGAACTGTTGTGTTGTTCGCATTTTCTGCAAAGAACCAAGCATCTAATGTATGTTAGGTGCCTCGTTGCTTGCCATGGCTCTCGTATCTGCGAAAACCATGGCAAAAGTATAGCATATGTGTAAATAAAGTCAACTACCCTGGAAAATCTTCAGAGGCAGAATGAATAGAGTATTTGTATTACTTATTACTTAGTATGCGAAGTCAGGAGCCTAACGAGCAAGATAGAAAAGAACTCCAGAAGGAACTTGGGCAACGAATCGCTCAAGTTGCTGAGGGTTTGGGAGGAAAAAGGGCACTGGCTGAGAAAATAGGTCTATCGGAGGGGCAAATCTATAGATACATCAATGCTCAAAGCGATCCAACTTCAAAAGTATTGGTGAGAATTGCAGATGCGGCAGAAGTTTCCTTAGACTGGTTACTCAAGGGTAAGACAGCACCCTTAAACTCTGACCATTCAACTAATGGCAGCTCTAAGGTGAATAATACGGTTCGTTTAAAGGGCTCAGCAGTAATTTCTTTTGAAGCGGAGTGGCTCTTGAGTCAAAAATTTGGTGGCGACCCTGCCAACCTTGAAGTGATTCAAATCGAATCTGATCAGGGAATGAAGCCTACCCTAGGGATTGGTGACTTGATCATCGTTGACTTAAGCAAAAGAGAGATTGGATCTGGAATCTACTATATTCGGTTAGAAGATTCTAGAGACATGGTAAGAAGGTTGCAGTACATAGATAGGCATACGGCTAAGTTAATCAGCGATGATCGCGCCTACGAGCCAATTTTACATCCAATTGAAAAGCTGGAAATTCTGGGGCAGGTTGTGTGGATTGGCAAAGAATATTCGTAGAAGCTATACGGACGTGCTTCTATTTTGCGTTAGTTGCATTACTGTCATTAGGGACTTCTCCACGCATCTGGCGAAATGCACGTTCTGCTTGTTGCTCTCGTGCTTTGCTGCTGTAGCGTCGGAAGGCAGACAGGGAACGATGCCGAGTTAATGCCATTGCTAAGTAAGCATCCATGCCGCCTAAGACTAGATTAGAGGCGAAGGTGTGGCGCAACTGGTGAGGATGAATCTGTGCTAAGGCAGCTACTTCCCATCCTACGAGATCCTCGACGCTATAATCTTCAGGCTTCTCTGAAAGTTGCGCTAGCGCAACCTCGACTGCCAGTTGACCAAGTTGCCTTACCACTAAATAAATGCCGTCGTAACTGAGCCGATTGCCTTGCACACTGGGGTTACGGGAGTAATTAATGAATAAAGGTGTATCCGCTACCAACCGATCGCCCTGCTCACGTCGCCACTCCAGATAGGTATCAATTGCAGTTTGAGCGGCTCTATCTACAGGCACTTTGCCAGTAGAGCCATGTTTTGCCTTCCGAATATGCAGGCGATCGCCATCGTAATCTTCAACATTCAAGTGGCTGGCTTCTTCTGCACGTAAGCCGTGGCTCAGCACAGCCAACAGTGCTGTATCGCGCAGCCTCAGATGACCGCGTCGCTCCAAGGCAGCATAAAGCATTGTGACCTGAGCATCAGTAAGTTCTTTTGATTCTGGCTCTGGCACACTTGGCGCACTCACGGCAAGCGTAGGATTTTCTGTGATGTAGCAGGCATGCTGCATCCAGCCAAAGAAGCTCTTGAGTGATCGCACAGCTAGCGCCACAGAGTTTGTGGATAGCTGCTGCTTTGTTGTGCCAGTCTTCGTATCGTGAACCGTTGCTTTCTCTAGATAGTCTTTGTACCGCGTCACGTCCCAGGTTGTTATCTGATTCCACGGCTTCTCTGTCCAGTGCCAAAAGCGTTTTAGCTCCTTGATGTAGGAGCGCTTAGTATTTGCTGCTAAAGATTTGGCGGCTAACCATTGCTCAACTCGCATCCACCGTAGATCTCCTGCAGGAGGTTCTTTGAGGTTAGCGTGGAGGGGCTTTTGTAATTGCCGGGTAGTAGTTGTGAGAGAGATAGACGGGTTCGGAAGTTTAAAGAAATTTAGATTGGTAGTGTCCATAAACCGCCATAGATTTAGACAAAACCACCTCAATAGTAGTGCAACTGCTTAGCCTTGCTGCCCATTGAAGCGAAGTTGTGGAGGCGTTTACCAAACTACTCGTTTTAAGAAGTTTGAGGCAGTGAGTAATCCTAGTAAATCTTCCAAACCAGAGCTGTAGTAGTCGTGTTAGCTCTCTTGATGAAAGCCATTGAGGGCACTTTCTAATGAGTTTTAGGCTCTGTAGTCCACCTACAAGCATCTATAAGCTAAAGATAATTAACCATTATCCGTATCTAAGGAAACTCTGACTAAATTAGCCGTAAGCCGCCGACTTTAGCGGTCATGCAAAGTACGTTGAGAGCGCTTGCTGTGCGGTAGCCTGTAACAGCCGTATTCCTTACACTGAGAGCCAGAGAGTCATCGTGCATGGGGAAGCGGTGGGCAATGGCGAGACCTGTGAATCGTAAATGTATCGAGTGCGCTCAACTCACGATTGAGCAAGCGCGGCAGCGCTCGTGCTGGACGGACGAACGGGAACTTTGCCATAAGCGTCGATCGCACTATCTCAAGCGGGGCGATCGCAACACCACTCGTCGCATTCTCTACAAGTCGAAGCGAAGCATCTTGCAGTCAGCGCCCTTCGCGCTTCCTCACCAAGCCTCGTCTGCCATAATTTTGGTGATCTACAGCGAACAGCCTGCCACCTTTAAATCTGGCGAAACACCCGTCCATGCCATTGGAGCCGAGTTATGGGTGGGGACGGCACTACAAGAGCAGATGGTTCCGACCCTTTGCTACGGTAAACGGGGTGATGAAGTAGCGGTCCTGCTGCCATTGATCCTGGACGAGTTTTCCAGACGGTTTGCTGAACCATACAACCAGGGCAAGAAGTTTCACCGCTTTGCCGCCAAGGTGCACCGTCATATTTTTGAGTGTCCTGTCGCCAATCCGTTTCAAGCGGCGTCACTCAGCAATTCCGCAGGCTGATAATGGTGATGCAACCACTGGAACAAGACCTATGGCAAGCACTTAAGGATGCTCTTGCACTCCCACAATCGGCTGACCTCAAACGGCTTTGTCACCTTTTTGATTGGGCAATCGCGCAATTGCCAGAAAGTCAGCAACTCGATGCAGCAGGCAAGGCGATCGAACAAATTTCGGTAGTGTATGCGTTGAAAGCCGATTGCTTGCTGGCAAGGTGGGAGGCAACTCATGAAGCGCCAGAATCTTCTTTACCAGTTTTAAATGCTGAGGCACTAGACAAATGGCTTCGGCAGTCAATGTCGATTGACCTGGATGTCTTCGTTGAGCAGCCCGTATCAAAGCGCAGCAAGAGAAACCATCAGCCTCAAGCAACTGACTCCATTGCAGCAGTCGTAGAACAAGTGTCTCTGCTAGAGATGCTTGACCAGATGGCAGCGGAGCCGGACCCTGATCAAATGATGCGGCAGCTGGCAGGCGAGGAAGATCCCGTCAAGTGGTCAATGGCGATCAGGCAATGGCTACGAGAACATGCGCCAGCAGAATCTGTTTGCCTGCCAGACCTATGCTCTGGGTTAGGGATGCCGTGGGTTGAGGTTGTATTAGGACTGTTGCTGGGTGAGTTTATCTTAGAGCAACGAGGCGATTTCTACAGCACTGGTGATGTTTGGATCACGCTAAATTGATCAGGCAATTGCCTCGATCGCCCGTTCTCTTAGCGGCAATTAATTAGATGGGCAGGCAACAGATATCACCGCTGTTCTACCTGGGATAGGGTTTCATTTACTTCAAGCTAGAGGATATTTCCTTCAGCCAACTCCGCTAACGCGTATAAAGCTGTCGAGTCAACTGTCAAAAGTTGGGCTATACCGCTAAAAGCAGAGAGACTTCCTCAACGATTTCCTCTAGGCAGGGCATGATGGAGGGTAAGAATTGTTGACTGGGATTATGCGAGAGGACCTTCAAGCAGTCGTTAAGCGGATAGAGGCAGACAGTCAAGATGAGGCTGCTTGGAAGACGATCACGGCTGCACTTCAGGCTGGGCAAGTTTTAGCGTTTGGAGAACGCTCTGTTGCAGTGGGTGGTAGTGCTAATGAGGCAGTAATTGTACCTGGTGACAATAACCGGATTGTGATTCATCAGGGAGCAAGTGTTGAGGAGATGCGACAGGTCATCTTGGAAGTCATGCAAGCATGGCAAGGAGTGACGATCGCTCCAAAACCGCCGACTGAAGAAGAAGCGCTGTCTAGTCGTCTGAGCCGTCTAGAGAAGCTATATCAGAACTCCCGAGACTTGTGCATTCAGCGTTTCTGGACTGTACTTTTGGATATTGATGAAGCAACGAACCTTGCAGATGATCCTTCCATTGGCGTTCTTCCCGACGAGTTGAGCCTTGTCTCTGGAGCGGTCGTTCTACTGGTTGGCGAGTTGGGCATTGGTAAAACGCTGCTTGCACAACGGCTTTTTCAACAGGTAATCAAACAGGCTCAGGAAAATGAAGCTGCTCCCATCCCTATTTATTTGGAATCAGGTGAGTGGAAGCAGGCGACTTCCCTCAAGCAAGTTGTGGAAAGTGCTGCTAGTGATTTGGGCGACCCAGCGACACAAGGAGCAATCGTCATATTAGATGGACTTGATGAGGTAGATTCTGTGCTGGCAAATCAGATTTTGGGCAAAGCCTGTCTTCTGGCAACAAACTGGCGAAACACGACCGTGGTCATTTCCAGTAGACCGACTCGAATTACAGATGATGTAAAAGACAGTAGCCAAATACAGCAACTACAAGTTCAACCTCTATCAGAGCTAAAGGCTCATTTGTTAATTGAACGAGTCTCCAAACTGCAATTAACAGCAATGATTTGTTCTGGCTGGACTAAATCCTTGCGAGATGCAATTCGTCGTCCCCTATTTGCTCTAATCCTGGCACGCTATTTGGGCAAAGGGATTGTCCAGTCTCCCCGATCAACAGGCGAGCTATTGTCCTGGTTTGTTGAAGATGCGCTTGAGCAAGTTAAAGCCGACTACAGTACGTGTTACCAATTTTTAAAGCAACTCGCAAGTTTATCCATTGATCGCGGTGGTGGTTGGATTCGAGCCACTGATGTAGATTCCACAGGAGGCGCATTGCGACCGCTCTTAAGCTCTAGGCTCGTCGTCGAACGATCTCGTGGCTTACTTTCCTTTCCCCTACAGATTTTGACAGAATGGTTTGCTGCAAGAAGTCTAGCAGACAACCCATCCAAAGTTGAAGCGTTGGTCACTCATCCTCAACAGCTTGAGAATTGGCGCTATCCCCTAACGATAGCCATTGCGTCCTTTGGTGAGGAGATTGTGTTCAAACTCCTGCAACCTATTGTTCAGAACTATCCAACCTTTGCGGCTGAAATTATTCTCAAGGCTTCCACGCGCTGGGGCGGTAGAGAAACGCCATTACCGCCGTTCAAAGCATGTGGTGAGCAAATTCAAACTGCTATGAAAGCCTGGGTGCAGGGACTTGGACCTTTAGCTCCACTGATTGCACCGATTCGCGAGGATGGTGCAGTGCGATCGTTGGGTGTCAAGACAGATGGCACTCGCCTCGAAGCTGCTTGGTATAGAGGAAGCGAGGCCTTGGAAGCGATTGTTTTACTACCATCTGGCTGGTCCAGCCCCATGTCGAGAGAACGAGACAATTGGCTAAGCGGTAGCAGCTCACATCCAGGTGGAGAAACAGCTTGGGCATGGCGTTGGACATTGAGTAGTCTCGTCAGCAAATTGGAAAGGAGGCTGGAAAGACCGACACTACTAGTCGAAAACGAATCGCTGAACCGGGAAGCTGCTTGGCGAGCAGCTCTGGCAATTATCCGGCATGGAAAAACAGCTAGTTACAACCATCAAAAGTGGTGGGGATTAGAAAGAATCCCCTTAGTTGAGCTGGAAGCACCACTTGCTTTCATTGAAGATCAAGCGGCAACTTGTTGGATTGTGTTGAGTGACATTGCCGCTGACAGTGAGGAACAGCAGAAGTACTACCTCAAGCATCTCCGCCAAGAAATCACCCGGCTTCAAGGTTTGAAAGCATCAGAGCTTTGTTATCCCTGGATTGGTCCAGATTTACCTCAGGGGCAGCGGCTGTGGGAGCTGTATAGCCCGCAGCAATTAAGCGCACGTATTCAAGAAATCTACAAAGCCGCACTCGATCTTTACCAGCAGATGATCGAAACCTGGTTTCAAGCACTCAAGCCAGGTTTAGAAATAGCCGCAATGCTCCCTGCTCGCCTTGTCGGCAATGTTTCACCTACGCTTCGTCAAGGTTTCGCTGGTACAGATCCTCCAGACTTCTACTGGTTCCTGGAAGCACTTCCTGAAGGGCAGCCTAACGACGTTGAGATTAATATCAGCGAAGACTACATATACGAAAGCGAGCATGAGCGCATGGAATCTGCCTTAAGGCAACTTAGTTTCCTCAGACCAAAGTCTACTATGTGGATTAGATACCTTCCCCGTAATAGCTATTTATCGAGAGAACATTTCTTTAGCCATAGCCCGGCTACAGCATTGGCGTATTCCTGGCTAAAGGATGATTTGACAAGAGTTTTTGGCTTTGGAAGCTTTGTTCGCCAGACTCGGTTTTAGGGAATTGGCCATGACTGAGAAGATTCAAGAGATTATTCAACGAGTCGTTGCTGGTAAAGGGGATGAGGCAGATTTGCAGGCGATCGCGGCAGCCCTCCAGAGTGGTCAGCTGGTGCTTGTAACGGGGGACCGCTCGATCGCTATCGATGGCAATGTCTCAAACTCTGTCATGGTAGCTGGAGACAACAACCAGGTGATTCTGTTGCCGGAGGAAAATGCGCTCTCCCTTGAGCGCATTTTGCAACGGTGGCAACCGAAGCAGGGTCAATATGTGCAGCCGAAAGGGTGTCAAAAGCGGCAGGAATGCGATCGCTATCTTGAAGTCGCGCTACAGCGGTTGGAGCGTTTGGGGAGTCCAGAAATCCTTAAAGATGAAGTCTACAAGGGGAGACGCTTCAACTATATTGCCAGAATGGTTGATTTTGAGCCAGGATTAGGGATGCGTGGAGAGGCATTCTTTTTGTTTTCTGAGTTTGCTTTTATCAATCTGAAGGGCTTGAAACCGTTCTCCAATGAGTCTTCACAGTGGGCGAGGGCACAAGTCAACCCAGCGGCAGCGGGTCAGGCGTTTTACAACTTTCGGATGCCGACGCATTTCTGCTTTGCAGTCGCTCTGGTCGATCAGGTTGAGGAAACAGTGGCTGTTGAAATCCAGACAACCAACTCCTTTGGGCACCGAGTAGACTTGCTGTGGTATGAGATTCCTGTGGTATACGAACTGAGTCAACAGCGGCTGCTTTACTACAACAAGGCATCGAGTTTTTGGGAAAACTTTAGAGGCGAAGTTGTCTGGCAACCGTTACGCACTGTGATTCAGCAAGTCTTGGTGCCTTAGTAAAAAGTCGTTGGACTGGATCGATGTCAGAATACCTTCAAGCAGCCGTTCAGCGTGTCTTAGCAGGAAGCCGAGATGAAGCCGATCTGATGGCGATCGCTACTGCCATTCAGACGGGGCAGTTCACTTGGGCATCAGACAAGGGTGCAGTTGGGGTGGGTGGCGATGTTGTGAATTCGCTGATTGTCCCTGGCAGCTACAACATTATCGACAGCACGATTGTGCTTGAAGGGGAGGCTGCGATCGCGATTCAAACGCTCCTAACCCAACGCTTGGGCGTAACGCCAACAGCAGCGATCCCTTTGGATGCACTGCTTCAGCAGGTGCGATCGCGGGCTTCAACCAAAATTCTCAATCTATTCAGCCAGATTCAGTTGTTGAACAAACGGCAATTAGCGGTGGATCAGCTGTATGTGGATGTTTATGTGCTGGAGGTGCGGAATTTTCGTGCAACGATTCCAGGGCTGTTGGAGGGGCAGGATGCGCGGGAGCAGTTTGATCGCTTCGGTTTGGGTAAACGAGGGGAGCGATCGCCGGGATTAGCGATCGCAGCGAGTGAGGACTTCCCCCGGTTAATGGTGTTGGGCAAGCCAGGGTCAGGCAAGAGTACGTTTTTGCGCCATTTAGCAGTTAGCTGTGCCAAAGGTGAGTTTCTGGGTGGTTATATCCCAGTTTTGCTGGAATTGCGAGATGTCGATGAAGCAGCTTTTAGTCTGTTTCAATACCTTCATGGGGAATTCGGACTGGAGCAGGAGTCCCAGACAGAGCAGCTTCTGAAGCAGGGACGGGTATTGCTTTTACTGGATGGGTTGGATGAGGTGCCCAGTTCGTTGCGGCAGGCGGTGCAGCATGAACTGCGAAAGTTTGCGAAGCGGTATGACAAAAATCGTTTCATTCTCACCTGCCGCACGCAGACGACGGAGTACATCCCGGAGCAGTTTCAGGCAGTGGAGGTAGCGAATTTTAAGCCAGAGCAGGTGGAGTGCTTTGCGTTGAATTGGTTTACGGCAATGGCGGGAACGTCGGAGCAAGGAATGGCGTTGAAAAACCAGTTCATGGAGAAGCTGCGAGAAAGCCCTCAAACTGCTGAACTGGCAGTGACTCCGGTGTTGCTGAGTTTGACCTGCTGGATTTTCGACGACATGAAGGGCTTGCCGCAAAAGCGATCGGACTTGTACCGAGATGGGCTGGATTTGCTGTTGCAGCAGTGGGATGAAGGACGAGGCATCAGTCGAGATTCGGGGTGCGATCGCTATCATCAATTAACCACCGAGGAACGAAAGCGGTTGCTGAGTTATGTCGCGGTTCGCAAGTTTGAACAAGCGGAAAATTTTGTGCTGTATGAGGAGTCGGAGCTTTGTGGCTACATTGTCGAGCATTTGCAGCTTTCGGTTGAGGAAAGTCGAGACGTGTTGGGGGCGATCTCACAGCAACATGGCTTATTAATTAAACGAGCGCCAGGGATTTGGTCGTTTTCACACCTGACGTTTCAAGAGTACTTGGCGGCAAAATGGTTTTGTGATCGAACTGATTGGCAAAATCTGATTGAGTATCTATGGATATCTCATTGGCACGAAGTTTTTCTAATGACAAGCGAAATGGCAGAGTTCGCGGATGAATTACTTTGTAAAATAAAGCAAAAGATTGACTTTTTTCTACATCAAGATAGGTTTCAGGCTTTCTTGTCTTGGGTCTATCAAGATACCCAAACTATAGAAAGTGCCTATAAACCTTCAGTTGTTAGAGCTTTCTATTTTTCAGATTTTGATGATGATTTTTCTGAAAGCCTTAGTCTGAGACTTGATGACAGTCTAAGTGTTGCAAATGACCTTCGTGATAGCGTGTCTTTTTCGCTTGGGTGTGACCCGGATGATTGCTACAGATCTTCAGATAGAGCTCTAGCTGAGTACGAGCGAAGAAATGTTTGTTTTGCTATTGCTCGTTCTCTTATTTTTGATATTCACATATGTCAAAAACTGAGATCAATTGATCAACTTGATTTAGGAGATCTCGATGAGACAGCTGATAACGATTATTTTGTCCGATTAGAATCTTGGCAGGATGAGCTTTATAATGCTATTGAGGGATATGAAAGTTGGGTTCATGACTGGGAGTTTGAAAATAAAGACCAAGAAAAATTGCGTAAGTATTACAATGCCAACAAGCTATTGGTTGATTGTTTGAATGTTAGTTCTTCAAGTAGTGACGAAATCAGAGAGCAAATTGAGGAGACACTACTATTACCGATCGCCGAAATCGAAAAGCGAAAAACCCAAATTTCAGATTAGCGATCGCAAGTTACTATTTCTCCAAGAGCATTGCCGCAAAATGATCCTGTAACAAACGGTGAATAAAGCGGTAACGACCACCAACTTTCTGAAGAAGGAGACATTCAGTACAGTAATCAAGAAATTGAATATAATTGTTTGGGATAGTGCCTTCTTGCCGAAGAATAAATCGAAGAAGATAGTGTTGGATAACGGCTTTGCCACCATTATTTAAGACAAAATTAAAACAGCGAAAGCCAGCCCAAGATAAACCTCCAATCAATCCTAGAACCAAACCATTCTTGATACTTAAAATCGTCATTAACAAACCAGATACAAATCCAATAGACAGCCAGAAGACAAACTGAAATAGACTAAGATACAAACAATTCTTTATTAATCTATTGATACTAAAATTAGGGAAACTTCTTTCCTTTATATCTGAAACGGATAAGTAGATACATAATCCACTACGGAAACTAAAGCATAAGCCGTATAAAAAACCAAAAACCACGCTGAGAGTAAAA
The DNA here is from genome assembly GCA_019358945.1 of Stenomitos rutilans HA7619-LM2. Classification (GTDB taxonomy): domain Bacteria; phylum Cyanobacteriota; class Cyanobacteriia; order Leptolyngbyales; family Leptolyngbyaceae; genus Stenomitos; species Stenomitos rutilans. The sequence goes on from JAHHIE010000031.1 coordinate 69,944, forward strand.
CCTGAGGACCCTGAGGGATGATTTTGAATAAACAGTCCTAAAATTGCTCCCGAAGTAGTCCATGCAACTATTTGAATACTTGTTCTTAATTTATTCAATGACAATTTCATGGTGTCAAAAATCTCTATTTCGTCTATAAATTCCTTTGTAGCAATTTCAGTTAGCATTAAGCTTGCTAAATTCTCGCGTAGTCTCTGAGTTGGTTGGTTACGCAAGTAGTAAATCAAGAAAAATATGAATTCAAGAAAATCCGCTAGAAACGCAAGAGCCAGGTTGCTATGCATGAGCTGATAACCTGGCATTCTTTTTAAGCTAAATCCAAATTTTTTTCTTAATTTCTCTGTTAGTCCATAGAAAGGACGTCCAACCTGTACATTAAGTAACAAATCAAACCATATATATGTAAGGATTCCACTGTGGCCTTCTATATGGTGAGGTTGCAATCTCTCAATCAAAAACTCAGTTTGAGACTCTTGTTGCATTCGTTTTGCCATTTGACATAGCCAGTGTTGAGTTTGTTCAATCGTTGGAGCCTGCTGCTTAAAAAAGTTAAGATCATTAGTTCTTCGTAACAGCATCCGCTGCACATATGCATCTAGTAACAATCCCAGTCGCTTCTCCGTTGACATTAGCGGTTGCATTGGTAAAGCTAAATTTTCATATGACAAAACCGCAACAGCAAGCAGAAATGGATTGCGTGAAAGCTCAAGTAGTGCTGAATCCTGCTGCATTTCTCGCCAAAATTCTACTTGATTCAGGTCTGCCAGATACTTTTGAATCTGCTCACTTGTCAGTTCGTGAAGTAAGACGGCTTTGTTTAATCGCAACCTGATTTTATAAATGTTGTATTCTTCTTGTCGACTGCACACTACCAAATACTGAGGACGATATTCATCTTGCATGAGTTGGTTGATTGCTTGTACACAGAGCTCCTGCTGAGTGCTCTCCAATTCATCTAACCCATCTAACATCATCAAAAGTTTCTGCTCTTTGAACCACTTTTTTCCTAAATCCCTCTGTATTCCATACTTGGACTTTAGCTCTATTACTAGCCAATCCTGAATTGATTGCTGATTATTTCTACGAGTTGAAAGGTTAAGCAAAACAGGAATTGGAACCTCTACCTGCTGCTGGGCACGCTCACACAATTCCCGTGCCAGTTCAAGTAGCATTGTCGTTTTGCCTACTCCTGGATTGCCCAGAATTAGTAGTTTGCCATAAGCCTCATCAAACACCTGCAAAACGCCCCAATCATCTGGAATAGGCTCAGCTGGTTTATCACCAATTTTGACATCCAAATCCCAGGGACGTTGTACTTTACCTGGTTGTGCTTCCATTCGTAGTTGAATCAAAACTTGACTATGGAGCGATTGCTTTAAACGTGAGGAGACTTCTTCTTTAACTGCTTGCAATAATACCCTCTCAGTGGATGAGCGAGTTCCCATCAACTCACGGATGGCTTCAGCATCAGCTCCAGTAATAATAAAGTTCCGATCGCCCGTCACAATCACCGCACCATCGGCACTGCCACCAACGGCAACTGCGCGATCGCCTGTCGCAAGCGTTACCTGCTGCGATCGCACGGCTGTCACCAAGGTTTGTAAGTCTTGCTTGCTAAGACGTTTTCCTGCCTCAAGTCGATCAAAAATGGCTTCTAAACCTGTAGAGTCACCCATTGCTAATGTTGCTGCCAGTGCTGCCAGGGGCAAATTTCCAATAAGATAACCTTTCTGTAACGAATACCGCAGTCTTGAAGGAAAAAACTTTGCTTCCCAAGACAGACGGGTTGAGAGCGGCTATCTTGGAACCAGGTGAATTTCTCTAGCCAGATGAAGCCATGACTCAAACCGCTACCTTTACCCACGGGTATGCCCTCCTCATTGGTGTCGGTCAGTCTGCCTGGACAGACTGGTCGCTTCCGGTCACCGTCAAAGATGTAAAGGCGTTGCAAGCTATTCTGGTTGATCCAGCCCTCTGTGGTTATCCAGAAACCAACATTCGCACTCTGACGGACAGCAATGCCACTCGTCAAGGCATTCTGGACGGTCTGCAATGGCTCCAACAACAAGCAGCCTCAGACCCTCAGGCAACCGTCGTTGCTTACTACTCTGGTCATGGCTGGTTGGATCAGACGCAAAACCGCTACTACCTCGTGCAACACGACATCAAGCCGTTTAACCTGCCTGGGTCAGCCCTTGCCGCCACAGAATTTACTGAAGCACTGCAACAAATTCCAGCCGCACGGTTGCTCGTTATGATTGACAGTTGCCATGCCGAAGGGATGGCAACGTCTAAAGAGGCTGGGCTGGCGTTGGAACTGCCAACGGGTTTTGTGGCTCTCGCTCCCAGTAAAGGCTTATTTGATCCGCTCACCCAGCGCAAGGGCAGGGCTGTTTTTACCTCCTGTGCTGGCACCCAGAAATCCTGGATTCGCCAAGACCAAACGATGAGCATCTTTACGGATCATCTGATTGAAGCCTTACGTGGGGCAGCCAACAAGGCTGGGGAAACGACTGTCAAGGTCTCCCATCTCATGAATCACTTGGGTGAGACAGTGCCAGCCAGTGCCCGTGCGGAGTGGCAAGCAGATCAAGACCCACAGTGTGATTTCAAGACAGAAGATTTTGAAATCGCCCTGCTGCAAGGCGGCAAAGGCTTACCTGAAGGCGGATGGGATGCGGTTAAAGCCCCGCCTGCCGCTGCTGGCTCCAGAGTAACAACGGCAGCAGGGGAACGCAGCATTGCCGTAGGTGGCGACGTTAGCGGCAGTAGCTTTGTGACGGGTGATGGCAATGTCGTGGGTCGCGGGAATGTCGTGCAGCGAGGCAAGTACAACCTCAACGCAGGCTCCATCCGAGGACTGCGGGTCGGCGATACCTACGGGTCTGGCACACCAGAGGCTTTTGGAGAAGAAGAGTCGGAAGAAGAACAGACACGCACAGCGAAGGGATTTGAGCCTTTACCAGGGCAGGCACAACCACTGGCAGCCACCAAATATGTGTGCCCCGAACCGGATTGTGATATCGCCTGGGTGCGCCGTTCGGTTGGGCAAGCCATTCCCCAATGCTCCATCCATCAGGTTGCGCTTGTGCCCGTTCACCGCTCCTAAGAGTTGCTATGCTGCCAAAATTTTTGGAGAGCCTGGGGGATACCCTCGCCAAAGAGTGGGTTGCCAAGGTCTTGACGCCTGCCTTTGTCTTTTGGTTTGGTGGACTCTTGTCCTGGGTGCTCCACTCTCAGGCAAACTGGGACACCTTGGAGCAATGGCTGAACCAGAAAACGCTGGTACAACCCTTAACCACCTTGATCGTAGCCTTGCTGGTGGTTGCTACTTCCGCGATCGCCGTGCAGCAGTTTGAGCTACCCGTCCTACGTTTGCTAGAAGGCTACTGGCCCCGTTGGCTGCAACTGTTGCGACGACGACTAATCAAGGGTCAGAAGCTCAAAGCTGAAAAGGCAGAGAAACGTTTTCAGGCATTGGCAAGCATGGGCATCGAGAACCTTACACCGGAAGAAGCCGACGAGTACGTGCAACTGGACTGGCAATTGAAACAAACCCCGACACAGAGCGATCGCCTGATGCCCACCCAATTAGGCAACATTCTGCGGGCAGCAGAACGCCGTCCTCTGGAGAAGTATGGGTTAGAGTCGGTCATTTGTTTCCCTCGGCTGTGGCTGCTCTTACCAAACGAGGTGAAAACAGAACTGATGGAAGCGCGAGCCAGACTCAACACAATGGCGCGTGTTTTAGTGTGGAGTATCCTATTTGAGGTCTGGACGGTTTGGAGTTGGTGGGCGATCCCGATCGGGCTACTTTCCGCGTTCCTAGCATATCGCTGGTTACTAAACGCTGCTGCCATTTACGGCGACCTGGTAGAGTCTGCCTTTGATTTGCATCGCACCGCACTCTACAAGACCTTACGCTGGAAGCTACCCAAGACTCCGACTGAGGAACAGGCATCAGGTCGAGCGCTGACCGATTATCTCTGGCGAGGTTTCACGGAGCCAGAACCAACGTTTGAAGAGCCTGAAAAGAAGTAAGGGAGTGAGCAATGTCCGAGATACTTCAGGAAATCATTGATCGAGTCAAAAGCGGAATCCCAGCGCCAACAGATATTCAAGCTTTGGCGGCGGCTATTCAATCTGGGCAAGTAACGCTTGCAGCAGGACAACAAGCCGTAGCGATTGCGGGTAATGCGGCTGAATCTAACATTTTGACTGGAAATAACAACTACGTTAATAGTGGTTACCAAGGATGGAGTGTGGAAGACATTCGAGATATCCTAGAAATATTTAAGCAATCAGAGACGGCTAGCCTTTCTTCAATTTCGACTGCCGTGGAAAGTGGTCATCTAGGAAAAATAACCTTAGAGGTTCAGGATATAGATTTTATCAATTCAAAATTAGCGGTTCTTGAGGAAATCCAGCAGTTTAAACAGTTGTCGAAAATACCAACAGATGAATTTAATCTTTTAAGACGAAAGATTCAAGCTATAAGTAGTTCTAGCCGAGAATTGAAAGAAATTGAGATTATAGCTGGAAAGCTTCTTGAACAGTCCGTCTTGGCGCTCACGGAAAAAATAAGAACTCTAAAGCTAAAATCTAAGCATGAGCTGGCAGAGCCTCATTTACATAGGGATGATGTAAATTGCCAAACAGATTGTCTTGAAAAGCAGCTTCAGTTGCTCAGAAAATTTGAAACTAACTTAGAGTATGGGAAGCAAGGAGCTGATTGGCTTAACCTTAATATTACCGACTTTGCAAAAAGTATGGGGAAATACGCGTTATCCCAATGCCCAAGTGTTCAGAAAGCTGCTTCAGTAGATATGATTGATGACTTTTACTTTTCCATTGAGCAGCTTTTGGAGCGAATTAGCCACTGTCTAATTTGGGGAAGATATAGCATCTTGGACTCATTTGATATTCCTTTGATTTTTGATCAAAGAACTCATGAGTTTGCCTTCTCCTTCTTTCAAGAGACAATTATTCCTTCCCATTTGCCTACAGAAGTGAGGAAACAGATACACGACTATGTAAATTATCTTGTAAAGAGACTACCACTTTATTCTTGCTAGCCCTTCTAATATGACTAATGACGCATTTTTCTGGCGATTCGCTGTCGGATTTTCAACAACTCATCAGCTTGAAGAGCTAGATGAGCATAATTTTGCATTGCAAGCTCCATAGCTTGATCCAAACTGCACCCCTGACTTACCAAACTCTCTACATCTCGCTCAAATTGATCGTTAGGAGCCATAAGACAGGATTCTTTAATTGTCAGTGGTCACTTAGCTATACATTTCTGCTAAGGAGAATCAGGACAATTAACTACTTTAAAAAACAAAACCCCAGACATTTGCTCACTGCCAATAGCTTCTGCAAACATCTGAGGATTCTATATTGCTGAACACAGGAAAGCTGAAAAGTTACTGGTTTCTTCTCGAATTACGCTCTTCCCTGGCGCGAGCTTGTTTTTCCTGAAATAGGCGGTCTGCCTCATTTGCCTGACTATTATGGTCTCTAGTCACCTTTGAGATTGCTGGATCTACTTTACAGCCCTGAGCTTCGATGCTTTCCAGGTCATTCTTAAACCAATCGAAAATAGCCATGTTTTAGCCTCGCCATCAAGTTACGTCTAGATGAATCATTCAAATCAGTTGTTCATACATCAGTACGAAAAGCACTGAGATAGACGCACCTTGAGCAGAGCAGTGACTTCATCTCACAATTATATAGTACAAAAGAACTAATTTAGCGAGGATAATGATTTTTTATGAATCGGATTAGAGCTCAAGGCTGTTTGCTACAAAGCTTTGTTGGGCTGCTCCATGAGGTGACAGGCTTAAGGCTTAAAAAACGAGCGGAATTTGAATTTTTGGTGTTGAATGATTAAAGAGAGACGATCGTAATCCCCTGGTGACCTCTCTATGCCGCTAGAAGAAACGACCCCAAACGTCACGCAAGCTTTAGGTGATTCTGAGCCAGTCCACGCCTCTCAGCAACCTCACTCGGTTGACCAGTCTGTGCAGCAGTCGGGCAAGTTTGGGGTGAATGTTGGGCAGGGGCAAGGTGTGCATATTGGTGATGTCTATCAGGCAGATCCCGAAACCATCAAGCGGATCGTTCGGGAGGAGCTACGTTTACCGCAACGAGAATACAGCGATCCCGTTAGCCTCGGTCTGCATGCTTTAACTGAGTTAATGCAACATTCTGAAGCAAGATCAGCCGTAATTACCTTTCGGGTTGATTTTCAGGCAGCCTGTGATCAGATCAACATCATCGCCAATTACAAAGAGCTACATGACCTGCTCCACACCCTTGAGTTCCAATGCTATAGCGGCATTGTTCAGGAAGCGAAGCGATTTCCAGATGATGAAACCACGTTGGACATTTTGACCGATCATGAATTCACGTTGCAGAGAATTTTGAGAGAAGTCCAAGAGGTGGCACAGCGAGAAACCATTGCAACGAATGAGGTGCTGTGGCTAAAAGACCTCGAACGTGCTCAAGTAGAATTGCACGTTGCAATTGACGAACTAGATACCAGACGGCTCCAGAGAACCATCTGGTTGTTGAACCGAGTGCTGGCAATTCAACCCTCTCGCATTAATACCAATCTCAATTCAGCCGCTCGAACCCTAAGGCTTCCAGCCCTCGTGAACGCTATGAGCTCCATTTGGGAGAGCCTAGCGAAGTCAAACCTGAACCAGGAAAAAATTAAGCAGTTCCAGGTGGGTGTAGAAGTTCTAGCCGAATTAAACGAGCGCTTGGCGGCACTGGTTATTGGTCATGACTACTGGCAAGAACTGGATTTAGAACTGCGCCGGATTGAGGCTAATTTGGAAAAAGACTTAATTGAATTAGAAATGTCTTGGGCTGACCTCAAAGAACGAACAAACATCTTGTTTAACCCTGCCGGAGATCAATGGACTATTTACTTCCAGCAGGATAGCCACAATTTAGATATGGCGCTCGATGTTCAAAATCCAATCAAGGTTAAACGTTACTTCCGTATGTATCGTCGCCGCGCGAGTGATCGCTTTTACCAGGTCGATGCCACCTTACTGAGGCTTTGTGGCGAACTGAGAGAGGTGGGTGAACCGTTAACGTCGGTTTTGAGGATGATCGAATGAGTAATGCGACAACCACGCTAAACCTAAAAGCGGATGGCGATTGCTTCCCATCTCTAGCATCACTGAGAGCAGCTCATAGCGATTTACTCAAGCGCCACCGCGAGCGGGGTAATGAGCCAGAGCTTCTAACTGACATAGAGCAGTTGATTCACAAAGGGTGTGCCACAGGTGCACTGTTAGACAGTGAGGACGATCGCTGGGCAGCTCAAGGTCTACTGGATTACTGGAGCTCTTTACTCTACCGTGCAGGGCAGGAACCACCGGAGGCGACTCTGATTGATTTTGATCCCTCCCTTGCCCCAGATTTAAGCGATGACCTCTGCCCTTATATCGGTCTGGAGGCATTTCGGGAGAAGAATCAAAATCTGTTTTTTGGGCGGCAACGGTTGATTGATAAGTTATTAAAGCACCTGGAAACCAATCGGTTACTCATCGTCGTTGGCTCTTCCGGTAGCGGTAAGTCTTCAGTAGTCTTGGGTGGTTTGTTACCCCGCTTGCTAGCTGGCGCACTACCTGGTAGTCAGAAATGGTTCTATTACGCCCCGCTTGTCCCTGGTTCCGATCCATTAGCAGCTCTGGCTCGACGGTTGAAACCTCCCGATGCGATTGCCACAGAATGGATTCCCAAACAAGTTTCAGCTTTTCAGCAAAATCCAAATCATCTGAAGCAACTGGTTGAGCAAGCCGATCACCAACATACTGTGCTGGTGATCGACCAGTTTGAGGAAGTATTTACTCTTTGCCAAGAGGACAAAGTTCGACAGGCGCTAATTAGGAATTTACTAAATTTTGTCCAAGCCCCTGATGCTCGAAATACGTTGATTCTGACAATGCGAAGTGACTTTGAGAGCCAAGTTGCCCGCATTCCTACACTCAAAGAATCATTTGAATCAGCCAGCATTCGGATGACCGCATTAGATGCTGGTGAATTGCGAGAGACAATCGAGAAACCATCAGAGTTAGTAGGACTTAAGTTTGAGGATGGACTGGTTGATGCACTACTGAATGACGTTTTAGGAGAACCTGCGGCTTTACCTCTATTGCAATTTACCTTACTTAAGCTATGGGATAACCGGGAACACAATCGAATCACCTGGAAAGCTTATTCCGAGTTGGGGGGTGGTCGTCAAGCCCTCTCAAACTGTGCTGACCAATTCTATGACCACCTAATCTACGAAGAGCAAAAAACAGCAAAACGTATTCTGCTTAGAATGGTGCGTCCCACAGAGGGATTAGAAGTAACCAGTAACCGCATTGCACGTAAAGACCTCTATCTGGAAAGTGAGGCGCGCGATCGAGTGGATCGAGTTCTAGATAGGCTCATTCAGGCTCGATTAGTTCGTCAAACAGAAGGCGACACACCAGAAGATACCCAAATTGAAGTTGCACACGAAGCGATTATTCGTAACTGGTCTCGGTTAGTTGGCTGGCTAGACGATGAGCGGGTAAGACTTCGCCAACGTTTACATCTGAGAGCTGTAGCAGAGCAATGGCAGTCACGGGAACGCGATCGCAATTTGCTGCTGCGTGGTGCCATTCTGGAAGAAGCACAGCGATACGACGATCTAAACAGATTGGAAATCAATTTTGTGCGACGTAGCCAACAGGCGGAGCAACGTCGCAAAATTCGTCAATCCTTTACACAAATTCTGATTGTCACACTGGCAGTAACAGCGCTAGGTAGCTCTATTGCTTGGTTGGCATTAGCTAACCAGGACACTAGAAAAGAGCTTAAAAAGACTCAAAACCAGCTTGAAAAGACTCAGAAAGAAAAAGATATTGCTTTGCAAGATAAGGATGCTTTTTCTCGCCACAAGGACATATATTTATCTCTAGGTATTGATTCTGAACGAGCCAGAAGAAAAGCTGAAAAAGACAAAAAAGAGGCAAATGAAGAATCGCAATATAGAGAGCAGCAGTATCGAAAAATATTAAGTGAATTACAAAGTAAACTAAACCGTACTCAACAAGAGCTAGCCAAGGGAGATACTAAGCGAATTTCAGATAGTTTGATTGCTCTTAGTAGCCAAATACAAAATACATTACAGGCAACATCCGGCTTAGATGATACAACTGCTAATGCCAGCGAAATAAAAGGATTTCAAGCATTACTAGAGGAAGATTTAGCAAATGCTAGAAATCACTTTGAAACAGCTCGTAACGCCTTTCCTACTTATCACAGCGTAGATGAGATATCCAACAAGGTTCTGACGCAAGATTTAGTTGATCGTTATAACAATGCTAGTGCTGCTGAAAAGCAAGTCATTCGGAAGAAAGTTTTCAAGGACATCGTTGAAAAGTATAACTGGGGCGCTCCACCTGACCTTTTGCAACAAATGAAGGATCGCCTTAAATCCTAATGAGTATGGGAATCGCCCAGTAGATGACTAGGAAGACTGATTGACTGACAGAAGTAAGGGCTTATCGGCGGAAAGTCTTGATGATTGCAGCTTTCAGGTCAGACAGAGGAAAGAGGCGTAAGCTGTTGCTAAGCAAAAATCAAGCAACAGTCATGCAAAACGC
>JAHHIE010000032.1 GCA_019358945.1 Stenomitos rutilans HA7619-LM2
CATCGTGGCACCAAGTCTTCACCCGCGTACTCATCGTTTCGACCGTCAAGCAACCCCGTTGCCCTGTGAATAAGTAGTCCTCCACCTTCAAGTCACCCACCTGCAACCAGGCTTGTATTGACGCGACGGCTGTAGCATTCAGTGTCACAGGGCGATACTTGTGCGTTTTGCGCTGCTTCAGATCTAAAACATCTCCCGCTTTCAGATTCTTCACCTGCCCCACCTTAAGTGACAGCAATTCATTCGCCCGATACGCCGTGTTAATCCCCAACGTGAACAAACACAAATCACGGGGACGATCCGCCAGGATTTTCTTAATGCGGGCGATCGCGGGGTTGAGCCGACATAAAGGCAAAAAGGTGCCAGATGGGCTAGAACGCTTTCTGTATCTACGCTCCGTCAATGTGAATCGGCAAGGCAATAGCTGTCTCTAACGGCTGTGGTTTTTGCTGGAAATCGACGACATAATCGCCATAACGCTTAAGATGACGCGTGAGATAAGGACTCAGCGTTTTGAGCATCGCTCGGTCTACTCGCATCCCCTCTGCACTTAATGCTTGGATGGCTAATGAAATGTCCACTGTATTTTGCAGAATCACCGCACTAGCGACCAGATCCAGATATTTCAGTCGTTTCTCCTGCTCTTCGGGATCGTTTTCCGTAATCACGCCTTGCTTGCCAAAGAAGAGCCAGTCCACAAAGCGGTTATAGTCCTCGACGATATTGGTGCAAGCGGTGATCTGACGGCGTAGACCCACATCCGAAATGTAGCGGAGTAGAAAAAGCGTGCGGATCACCAGCCCTAAGGCTTGAAAAGCCTGATAAAGGCGATTCCTGCGACTGTAGCTACCCAATTTACGAAGCAAGGTGGAAGGTAATACCTTGCCTGCCCGGATGGATAAGGCGACTCGGAGCATGTCTTGCCAGTGCGTTTCAATCAGTGCCCAATCAGCCGTGCCCTTAAACAGCGGTTCAAGATAAGGGTAAAGCTCTTCCTGACTAGGTTTGAGGAAGGTTAAATCCTTCCAGTTACGGATGCGCGGCATCAACTTGATGCCCAACAGATAGGAGAGTCCAAAGACTGGCGTGGATTGCCCTTGCGTATCGGCATGAAGGGTATCGGGCTGAATCTCAGAAGTGTTCTTGAGCAAGCCATCGAGAATGTAGACAGCTTCCCACACGCCACAGGTGATGAAGTGGGTGAACAGAGCGATATAGGTATCCGAGATGTGATGATAGGCAAGACCCCCATAACCGCCATAGCGGATGTGATACTCCGACATCAGGTTGTTCTCGTAAATCGCAACCTGACTGCCGTCGGCTGCTGCCGTTTTCCCTGTGCCCCAAAGTTTGGGGAGTTGGAGTTGATTGTACGCCTGAATGAGATCGCGGCTCGCGGCTTCAAGTTTAGTCGCATCCACATGCCGTCGATTCGTGTAAGACAGCATATGGGACGTGACCAAGCCGCGTGTGTGTCGTGCGGTTTGATTCGGACCGAGATTACAGCCATACCCAAACGTGGTGAGAATGTAGCGCTCCATCGGCTGTTCCAGCTTCGGTTCCGATCCAGAGGCGGGTCCAAAGTGACGGGTCCAATGCAGCCAATGTTCGGTGTTGCAGAGAATATCCAGGAGGCTCCGCTCCGGTAACTGCTCCCAAAGCGCCGCTGCCAGCGTGTCCGCTCCGGGTGGTTTGGGTAGTGCTTTGATCCGTTGTAAGACGGGGACACCTTGAGGTGAGAGATTGAACTGCTTCGAGGCTTGGCAAGCCTGGTCTACCTGCCGTGCAGTTTCGGTTAATTGCGTGCGCAAGGCGGTCACAAACTGGTGCGCCTGAGCAGGCAAGCTGAGTTCAGCACAGTACTGCGCGAGTTGCGGTTCACATTCGTGCCACGAGAGCAGTTGTTCACGAAAGTCAGCATAGCTCTCTGAACCCATCACACAGGCATCGCCCGTTTTTAAGTCCAATGCCAGATAGCTGAAGACGCAAACTTCGAGCGGTTGCCGTGCCAGGCGCTGGGCTTTGCCTGTCCCATCAACGACTAATTGTCGCCAGAGAGTGCTGATGAAGGAAAGATCCAACCCAGCCGGGAACCATTGGCTCCGGCGCTGTTCCTGCCCCAGGATAAACTGCACCGCCTCAACGAGAGACTGATCTTGGCTGGTGGAACGAATGTCCAACGAGCGCACCAATTGGAACAACTGCTTCCGGTAATGGCGATAGAAGCGCCACAACAGCGGTCGGTAGTTGTCACTGTTGTAGCTGGCAATCTCCTCACATTGCAGCAGCAGTTGTGGCGCACCGCCATGCAGCTCCAGAACGGCTTGCACCTGCTCACCTAAGGTCGTGGCACTTTCCGGTGCCACAGCAGCAGTCAGCACCTTGGAATACTGTTCCAGTAGCGTTTTGGTTTGGCTCAGGTGTGATTCGCGCAGTGCCACTAAGCGAGCTTTTGCCTGTTGTTTGATCCGCTGCATGCGCTTGAGAAACATCTCCACCAGGTGGTCACGGGTTTGGACCTGGGCTTGATACAGCAGGCAGAGGAGGAGTGCTCGTCGCTTTTGGGGTTGATGCTTGCGCAACTCAGCGCTATGAAGGGCTTTGGCTTGAGCGGCAAAAGACTGTCGCTTGGTGCTGGGCAGTCCTTGCAGTAAGCGTTTGGCCTCCCCAAAGGTCATGAGTTGGTTAAACTTCGTTTGTAATTGTGTCAGGTGCGCGAACGTCGCGCTTTTAGGAGGCGCTTTGAGCAAATTGAGGGAAGCCTGCGTTGCGGGCGTTTCACTCAGCAGGAGCTGATCCAGGTAGGTTTGCTCCGCTGTTGATAGACCCTCTGAAATTTGTTGAAACAGGCGGCTATTGGTCGTTGCGCGCATGTGACTGACGAGATGATCTAAGGTGCTGAAGGCAGGCAACTCATAGCGCTCTTTGATCAGCAATTCGACTGCCACATTAATCAAATCGGCGGGGTGATCCTTGGTGAGCGCGGCGGCGGCAACTTGGTCTTGTAGGTAGGCTTGAGCGTTTTGGTCATAGGGTTGAATCTCCAGATAGCGTCGAATTGCAGCGTGATAGCGACGTAAGGCGCGCCGTGATGGCACTGCCGCAATCGAGTCGCGCAGTTGTAAGTGGGCGCGCAGATGCTGAATGATGCTGGCTGGAATCGCTGCTGTGACAGGAAAATAGCCCAGTCGTTGAAACGTTTTGAGTAACACCAGCACGCTGAGTTGTCCGCTTCTCGTGCGAGCTTCAGCTTGAGCAAAGGCTACTTCAGCAGCACTCGGCGTGTACAGTGCGTCCAATTCTGTTGATGTCAGTGAAGACTTGAAAGTGGGATAAGCCGTACGCTCTAATGTCGTCATGCAGGAAAACCACTGAAACGGTTCTCGTGAGCATAAAGCCTGCCCTTTCGCTCATGGATGGCGCAGGCGTCGTTCCCCTCTCAATCTGAGATTAGCTGTCTCAAAAAGTGGCTGGACTAGGATTGAACTAAAACTAGCTTTTGTAGTACGTTAAAACCCCGCAAACTCGTGAGACAACCCGAGCCGTCAGAGTGTGCCGCAAAAATGCTATAACCCAGACCCAGTCGTCAAAACGACGTTGTCTCATCTTCCCGGCTAGTTGCCTCCCCAGCAGAAGGGCGGCTTTGAGTTCAACGGATTACTGCTTTGCTCAAACTCAGTCTCGACAGGGCTTCTAGTCCATCTGGCACCTTTTTGCCTTTATGTCGGCTCAATCCCATCGCCTTTTTGTCCCGAATCGGTTCCACCTTAATGGTTGATCCGGCAATCGGATGGTTGGGATTCTGACCCTTGGGAAACGGCATCGCGATCGTCTTTTTTCTTGATTAACTTTTCAGTATTTTAGCTTAAAGACTTAATAAGCTGAACATCACCTGTCTAGACCGACCTCCCAGTTCACCACGTTCAAAGCCTTTCTCAACAGTCCTTCCAGCCCCTCTTTCATCTCACTAACTTTTCGTCAAGAGTTAATGAGGAGGGAAGCGATGTCATTCCTTTGATACAACCATGGATGTTAAGAGGAATTCACGAAAGCTAATAAACACAACCCCAACTTGAATCTAGCCGTGCTCTCGTACGCTTCATATTGTGTCTTGGAATATAAACTCTTGAATGGAAAAGCCAATAACGTGATCTAAATCACATGCTTTGGGTACTTTCTGCATAAAGTAGAATAATGTCCACACGAGACACTGACTGGCCATTTTAAGAGGCGGAAGGATAGATGTCACAGGATAACCTTTCTTCTAAATAACCAGGAATCCAAAAATCAATATGATGGACTAAAGCTTGCCTTTACTAAGGGTTAGACTTAGTTTAACCCTTAGTAATAATGCTGGACAATCGATACAGAGTTCATGAGTGAAAATGTAAGCGATCGAGATTTTATAGGACTTAAACTTCAAAGTAGTTTTCTAGGGCACGAAGACTTAATTAACGACGTTGTTTGGTCGTTTGACGGCTGTCTTCTTGCTTCTTCATCACAGGATAGAACCATTAAAATTTGGGACATATCTACTGGAAAATTACAAACAAGTCTTGAAAATAAAGGACGTTCAGGTTCACTCAAAAGTGTGGCATGGGCAGTAGATGGACGAACCTTAATTGCTGGAACTACCACAAAAAGTCTTCGAAGCTGGGACCTCAAAACTAATAAAGCAAGCTCACATCAAGGTCACTCTGCCGCAATCAATTGTGTCGTCTTTTCATCAGATGGAAGGAGGCGCGCGTCCGCTTCGAGTGACAAAACTATTAGAGTTTGTGACGCGAGTAGTGGAAAGCTATATCTAACCTTAAAAGAGCATTCAGGAGAAGTTCTAAGTGTAACTTTTTCACAAGATAGCCAATTAATTGCATCTGGTTCTACCGATAAAACGGTTCGGTTATGGTCAACCAAAAATGAAAAATCGCTTAGAACTTTTCATGGGCATACAGGTGAAGTTCTAAGTGTAGCATTCTCGCCGAACCAGCAGATTCTTGCATCAGCCTCTCAAGATTGTACGGTAAGAATTTGGGATCACAAAAAGAAAAGATTACTAAATGTATTAGAGGGACATACTGATGCAGTTACGTGTGTCTCATTTTCTTCTGATGGACGTATTCTTGCCTCTAAGTCAGCTGATGGGACTATTCGATTCTGGAGATGTGATACTTGGGATCTTGTGAAAAAGATAACCGAATCAGCTCTTCAAGGCTGGCAATCCAATCTTGCCTTTCATCCTCAAGAACCTATTTTAGCTACGCTTGATCAGAATAGTTACGCTGTCCGGTTATGGAAGCTGGATATTGAGGCTATTCTTAATAAACCATCTGAAGTACCATCTGTTCGCTACACTAACGCCAAAGCTGTTTTATTAGGAAATACAGGTGTTGGTAAGTCCGGATTAGGGCTTGTTTTAACTGGCCAAGCTTTTGAAAAAACTGATTCAACTCATGGTCGGTATGTCTGGACGCTTGATAATTATGAATTTAAAGCTGATGACCATACCGAAATTCGCGAAATACTCTTATGGGATTTGGCAGGACAGCCTAATTATCGCCTTATCCACCAATTACATTTGAACGAAGTTGCGGTTGCTTTAATTGTATTGGATGCTCGTAGCGATATAGATCCATTTGCCGGAGTACACTATTGGAACCGAGCTTTAACTGAAGCACAGCGTCTTCAGGGCGATTCAGTTCTACCACTCAAAAAGTTTCTGGTTGCTGCACGAGTAGATAGAGGAAGCATTGATGCTAGTTCTCAAAAAATTAATGCGCTCGTACGAGATCTAGGTTTTGATGGTTATTTCGCAACAAGCGCTAGGGAAGGCTGGAATATCCCAGAGTTAGCTGAAGCGATTCGCCAATCCATTGATTGGAACGCAATGCCATCAGTAAATTCAACAGAACTTTTTCAGTCAATCAAAAATTTCTTGATAGGAGAGAAGAAAGAAGGGCGCTTATTATCGAGTGCTGAGGATTTATACCGAGCTTTTTTACAGGCTAAACCTACCTCTTTAGCAACGGAAGATTTGCGACCGCAGTTTGAGACTTGTATTGGTCGGGTAGAATCACAGGGGCTTATACGTCGACTTAACTTTGGTAACTTGATCCTTCTGCAGCCAGAATTACTGGATGCTTATGCTGCTGCATTGGTTATGGCGGCAAAAGATGAACCAGATGGATTGGGTTGCATTGCTGAAACTAGAGCAAGCACAGGAGATTTTAGAATGTCTGGAGATGAACGAATCCCAGACAAAAAGCAGGAAAAACTGTTACTCATAGCAACGATTGAGGACTTGCTTCACCATGAAATTGCTCTACGTGGAAGTTCTGAGGATGGAGAGTATTTGGTTTTCCCCTCACAATTCACTCGTGAGCTACCTAGCGTGTCAGATCCACAAGGCAAGGCTGTAACTTTTGAATTTGATGGGGCTATTCAAAATGTTTACTCAAGGCTAGTAGTCCGCCTTTCACATAGTGGCCTTTTCAAAAAGCGGGATATGTGGAAGAATGCGGCTATTTTTACAACTCATAGTGGTAGTAGCTGTGGAATGCTGTTGCATCAAATTGAAGACGGGAGAGCAGAATTAACGCTTTTCTTTGATGAGAGTACAAGTGAAGAAATGCGTTTTCAGTTTGAGGAGTATGTAAACACTTATCTTCAGCGACAGGTTTCACTAGAAAGCTTCAGAAGGAAGAGAATTTTTGTTTGTTTAGAATGTTCTACACCTGTTACCGAGCAACAGGTAAAAATGCGTAGAGAGCGTGGCTTTGATTGGATTAGGTGTAATGTTTGTGATTTTAAGGTATCTTTACTGGATCGTGAGGCACGTTTGACAAACCCTCATCTCTCTTCTGATGCTGAAGCTAGTAATGGTAATGTAGATGCAGCAACTTTAGCAGTTGCTGAAATCGATCAAGCTGCTGATACTAAACGGGATCGTGAAACAGCAGCATCTGTTCTTCAAGGGAAGATTGTTACCCAGGACTTTGATGTCTTTCTTTGCTGCAACGATGAAGACAAAGCAACTGTTAGAAAGATCGGTGAAAAGCTTAAGGAAGCTGGTCTACTGCCGTGGCTAGACGAATGGGAGTTGAGACCTGGTATACCTTGGCAGAGACTATTAGAGCAGCAGATAACACGAATAAAATCTGTTGCTGTTTTTGTAGGTAGTGAAAATTTAGGACCTTGGGAAAACCAGGAGTTAGAGACTTTCCTACGTGAGTTTGCTGGCGGAAGAAAACCTGTGATTCCTGTGATTCTTCCTGATGCCTTAAAGCAGCCGAAGTTACCCATCTTTCTGAAGGGAAGGAACTGGATAGACTTGCGTGACCAAGATTCAGATCCTATGGATCAATTACTTTGGGGTATTACTGGAAAAAGAGGATTACATAGAGATATAAGAACTGGGGATGGAAATATAGCCAAATTAGAGAACAACTTATATTTAGGAGAATTACGCGCTAAAGACGAACAGATCCAAATACACCGACAGCATAATGCTGACATTAAAGAAATTACTAAATTATTCGCAGGTAACAGAATTATGGCTTCAGAAGTCAACCAAACTTTCAACGGACCAGTAGGAAATGTTGCTGGCACTAATCAAGGGAAGCAGCAAGCTATCCTGAACAACTACGCACCAGAGAATAGGCGGACTTTAGCTGAAGCTGCTGAAGAAATTCAAAAACTCTTAGAACAGTTATCCGCATCTTATCCTAATCCCACTCCCATAGAACAGATGACTGTTGCAACTAAAGCAGTAGAAGAAATCGAGAAAGATCCAAAGCTGAAAGGTCAGGTAGTCGCTGCTTTGAAGGCCGGTGGAAAAACAGCTCTGCAAGAACTGGTGAAGCATCCTGCAATTACAATTCTTTTAGCTGCGCTAGATGCATGGGACAAAAAGTCTTAATCAAATACTTTCACTCTGAGTCGAACAGATTCTTAAATTAGTAAGTAATGGTTGGGAAAAAATAGGGATTCGGTTAGGCCGTCGGATAGTTAACAGCCTTATGTTATCTAATTGAAGCGCGCAATTGCCATCTCTAGTAGGCAGATATTAATTCTACTGTTTAAGAGGTATGTCAGCCAGGAGTGGTGCTGGAAGGGCCGTTTTTGGTGCCCCTTTCAGCTCAGCAACAACTACCACTGTCAAAGGGTTCTAGCAGCCTGCAATTGATACCCCTTTTTTGGCACCCTTTGGCGCTCACCACCATAGTCAAGACCGACTCATCCTTGAGTTAGCATCGTGGCATGCGATCAATTAGCCTGGGAGGTCGCCTTTGCAGTGTGAGTATGCTTTTGTATAGCAGAGACATACTCGTCAAGGCTTCTTTCGACATGGACTCAGTCATAACTGATTCACCAGCGAGAAATCCAGCTTACTCACTCCAAAATGAATTGACAGCGCAATCTGTAGATTCTCTAGAGACTGCACCAACCAATCGATACCATCGCGTACAAACAGTTCATAGTGCTTAAATAAAGCTGCAAACCGCCTCTCTAAATTAGATTGTAGTTGTTGGCACAAGAGCAAGATTTTCAGCAGTAAATCGATGATATGGGTCGCGCTCGTATTCTCGGTCAAATCGATAAAGCGCATATGCTCTGTAGATAACTGTGGATTAACTAGCAATGTATCCATTAGCTGGTTGCAGGTTCTACCTAGCAGAGAGGCTTGCAATGGCTGATCATCGTTTTGCGGTTGCATATTCCTCAGTAGTTGCCATAATGCAGGGCTGAAAGAACTCTTGTTGTATCTTGGAAAGCTTCTACCAATCTCACGGGTGAGGTATTGATGTAGCTCATGCTTGAAGTCCAAGTAGGAATTCCCCCAATTAGCCTTTAAGAATTGCCGAGCTAAATCTTTACAGGTGTAAGGTCCATCAATCTTCCCTGCAAACTGCTTTGCTGCCATGATGAATTGCTCTTGACTCAGCAGTGTCGGATTGCTCATTGAGCTAGCGCTACTGGAAGGACGTGCTGCTTGCTGCCGCACCAATGAAGTTAGATAACGTGATAAATCCGTCTCAATTTTCTGCTCTCTTTCTAAACGCACTTGGTTAATCATTTGCCGTCCCTCAGTATCATCGCTACCTAAGCAGTAGGGATACAAAAAAGGATACCGATGAACCAGCTTCCTGACGGTGGCATGATCCGATCCCAGTTGATGCTTGTTAGCAGTCACCTTACTCCTTCCTAGATCGGAAGTGTCAGCGGTTTCTTGCCTCGTTGGGCTGAATGTTTCTCTCAAGCGTCGTAAGGCTTTATATTGCTCTGTCTCACGAAACTGTTGCACTAACTGCTGTAAGCGCCGGGACTCCTGGGAGTAACCAGTTCTCAAAGGGGTGCATTCAAAGAGGTCAACCAACTCAACGATCCAAGGTTGGCAGGCAGGATAAGTGCCCCAGTAATTGGTCAAAATATGACAGCAACGATTAAGGAAAAACCTAAATTCTGTTTGTGCCCAGCGCATTGCAGCCACAGTATGCAGGGCTGCAAGAATACTGGGATCAGGGTAATCTACGCCATCAATAAAGAGAGTAACAAAGCGATCAAGCACTTGCTCTGGCGATTCTACCTGGCGGAGATCGCGCAAATGATCGTAGACAATTGATTCTTCCCAAGTGTCCTGTCGACTATGGTAGCTATGCATGACAATCTCAACCCTGATTTACACTGATAATCAACCTGCATCAGTAGTGTCTTAACTTCCACAGGAAGTTAAGACACTACTGAGTAAACAGTTCCACCTTCAAGTTCCGTTACTTCTGCAATCGCCGCGTACCGCAAGCGGATAGACAGTTACCGCAAAGAACAACCTCAACTACAGAAAAGACTGGTGATAAAGCTCAAGCAAACAGTGCAGCATATTACTGTGTGATGGGAGAATTATAGAGATCTGGGCTGAGAAAAGTATTCTTACTTTAGACAGTTGTTAAAGTGGTTGCCGATTTGATAGGCGTACCGGCTGTTAAATAGATGAAAGAGAGTGAAAAAGCTCTTCTCTCAAACAGCCTAATCATTGACAGCACTTCCTTGGTTCGCTAGATAAGCTCTCACAACCAAGCCTAGTGACTCTCGGTAGCAGAAAGACAAGTTGCCTTCAATCAGAGACCGACGCCTTAAGGATTGCATAACATCTCCTAGTCGAAATTGATTTAGCTGCGGCACTAGCCGTACTACAGATTGTAGTATTTCCATCAAGGTAGCGGGTTCTTGAATTGTTGTCAAACAATGAATAATCGTTATTTCCAAGTCTGAGAGGTAGCTAAAGTGCTGGTTGAGTTGCAATTGCACGGCATCCAACAGCGCTGTTTCGTTTGGTCCCAGTTGTTCTAAAAAGCTGCTAACACTGCCGTCAAAAGTGCTCAAAATGGTATCGGTCGCCTCACTGAGCCAGCGCGGGTTGCCGTCATAGCACCGAACCAAGCTTCTCCATTGTTGATCAGTACCGTACGGCATTGCACGACCGACGACCTTAGCACGGGCATGGCAAACGGCTTCCCAGTCCCGCTCTCTTAACCTTGGCAGTTGCCAGGAGCGTACAAGGGGACTATCGCTACCCAGTCGCTCCACCTGTCTAAATTGGTGACTACTGACCAGCACAACGCAGCTTTGATGATCAGATTCCCCGATGAGGCGCAGCAGCTCGCTGTAGTCCTCATAACCACGCCGATAGGAGCCATCATAAACGCCTGGTTGCAACAGCGTTTCTAATTGATCGAACACAATCAAGCAGCGATGCTGGGTCAAATAATGTCTGAGCTGAGTTAAAGAAAGCTCTAACTCAGTTTGCTGAGACAGGAACCCAATTAGATCGTGGAGCAACTCGGACAATGAAGGGGCTGATTGCAGCGATCGCCAATACAAAAACTCAAAGGTCTCATCGTTAACTTGTAATTGCTGTGACAGCTTCACTGATAACCAAGTCTTACCAATACCTGTCATACCGTAGAGCATCACTAGGCGGCAGTAGTCTTTGGCAATCCAGTCAGTCAGATTGTCTAAATCACGACTGCGACAACAGAACAGCCTCACATCAGGTGGATCAACCCATTTGATTGAGGGGGGCGATGACCTCTCCAGCAGTGATTCTATGGGTGGTGCAGTTACTGGTTCAGGAGCATGCGGGGACTGCAGGAGTGATCGCGCTTGGTAACGCTCGATCGGACCCCTTAAATTTGCTTTACCTACATCCTCCTCTAGCGCCTCGCTTAGCTGCAGCCACAGTTTTGGACCAATGTCACGGCTGAGATACTTCTCAGACCGATTGGTATTCCTGGCAATCCTACCGTAGGTAAGCCCTTCCCAGGAACCTAAAAAAACTTCTCGTTGGACGTCATTCAGGTGTTCTTTCGTTTTCTCAAAAACCGCTCTATCTGCAAGCGTCAATGCTTCGTCTGCATCCATCTGCTAACACTACTAATGCACCCATGCTGGATTTGAGTCTTAGTTTACCTGAATTTTCCTGAATTTTCCTGAACATAAGAAATTTTCCTGATTTCTCCTGAATTAGTTCAGTTTAAGCCAGTCGTTTATTTCCTGAATTTTTAGTGGATTTCTATTTTTTGGATTATGAACCATTATCTTATTAAGCAAATACGATAAACAAGTTATTCTCTTTAAGATTGCATTAATCACCTAATTTATTACTGCAATTCTGCAATAAACAGAGAAGATTTACCTTGTTGATTGTACAAAGAATTGAAGCTTTCCCAAACAGCAGTCAACTACGATGTCAAGAGAAAGATCCATGTTCAAACTTACTCGCTTGCTCAAAAATCTGTTGAATGCTTTTGCTCAGGAATTAGAGAGTGATTCCTTAAATGAGGTAATGTCCGTTACCAATTATCGCGATGTAGCTTACGAAGCTACAGTCACTCAAGCCATAATGCCAGGGGGGATTGGGCAGGTTAAGTTTAAGGGCACTTGGTGGAATGCGCGGTGTAGCCGTGATGTCGCTCTGATGCCGAATCAGACAGTCTATGTGATGGATCGACAAGGTAACACGCTGTATGTGGAACCCGGCTTTATGTTGCGTGTTATGTTGCCAATGCTGACAACACTTCCTCGTCCCAATGAGCTTAGTTTATGAAGGAATCAGGGTAGGGAGAAGCCTCGCGATTCACCCCTCCTATGTCACTCAGCATCGGTCCCAGAGTTGGGTAGAGAGAAGTAATCCGATATTTAAGCTTGCTTTGTACTTCCTGTTGTTCTTACTTTCTGAAAAGTGAGAGCAACAGGATTCGTCATGCGTCGATGGGGCACAGGGCACTGGAAAACTTTGCCGAAAACGATGGTTGGGCGGTTTTTGTAGTACGCCTCAAACACGCACTGCTGCGTCCCAGCTTATCCTTAACATTGCCGACTTACAAGCATTTTCGGCATTGTTTACGGTAGAGGTTCTGGTCAGCGGTTGTCGATCGCTTTGCAACTCTACAGGCAGTTTAGGTCATCCGCTGCACCAGAATGGTTAGACGTAGTTCGAGGCTTTTGGAGAATACGCCAAACTGTGGCTTTCTCAATGGGAAACCAATGGAACAATGAGAAAATAACTAAATCTGTTGTGTCAACTTCTATGTCTCCCCTAGTTAAACCACGAGCGCGTGCTGCCTTAAACTGATGAGCATATAGGGTCTGAAGCAGCAAGCCAGCAGTCTCAATCGAGTACTGTCGGCTGATATATCCCCACATCATGTCCAAGGTGTCATTACCCTGAATGCACGCAGTCGCGGCACCAACTATCCGATCATCCGTCAGTAGCCCAAAACTCAATGCTGGCAAAACCCCCTTGAGCGGAAAATCCTTCCATACAGGATGCTCTAGAGGTTGAGGCGGCGACCAGAAATGTTCCTCACCATATCGGTAAGCTAAGAAATGAGAAACGTGTTGCGGCATTTCGGCATGAGTGAACAAGTCTGTGAAAGACACAAGCTTGAGATGATTGCATTCTGGTAATGACGGCAATGTTAGGTGATGACTAAAATCAAAACCCTGAAGATCTAGTTCAAGACAGTGGCAATCAAGAGTGTGCTGATAACCGAGTGCAAACAAGAAGGCTTCAGCATGATCATTTCCTCTGTAATAACTGCCATTCGTTCCAAGATGATGAGGTTGAAGTGAGCTAGCCTGTAAGAGGGCTTGATGTAACCATCGACCTAAGCCTTGCCTACGAAAGTTTGGGTGGACTCCCACCATGACCTCAACCCAGTGAGGATGGAAGGCATTGTAATGGCTAACAGCAACCCCAACTAGGTTTACCTGCCTCTCTGCCACCAAAACGGTAGGAACACGCTCACTACCCCACTGCTCAACCCAGTTTTCATACCAATCCTCATAGCCATCCCTATCGACTTGAAAGACCTGCTTAACAAATTGTTTTACGCGGGGAATCTCATCTTGAGTGATGCTACGAAGCGTAAACTGATCCACTGAGGACATAGCGCGTTTCTACTAGCAAAGTTTCTTTATACGATACCGTTGGCAAATCGGTTAGAGAAAAACAAGAACCTTTGAGTTCCCTATGTTTGGTTCAATTAGTATCCCGACGACCAATTAAACTGTCCTTGCTGTGATTAAGGTTCAGCACTTAGTGATTTTTCTCTGACGAATTCACCAACGGTATCCGTGTCCTGTCCCCATCCCGCGATCGCCTGCATCAAGTGCTAAACGTAGAGCCTCGACTTCAGCCTACGATGAAGCATTCGGGAAGCGATCGCACTTTGCTCCTGCTCGTTTAGGTAGAGAGAGCGGGATTGAGCTGTTGGTTGGTCAACCTCAGGAAAGAACTGGTTGTCAGAGCGCTGGCTTGAACATGATTCAGAGTCATCAAAGTTTCGCCTGTGCTGTTGAGTTTGATCCAGGTGCTGCTGGCATTAACCTCAGTGCCCTGGGTAATCATGAGTTGATCGAACGTGAGACCCTTGCCGAGTCCAAGACGGTCTTGCCCCAGGGTGAAGTCCAGCACAATGTCTCGACTCTCCCCAGTGAGAGCAAAAATGTCACTGCCTAAGCCACCAGAAAGAGTGTTAATGCCAGTGCCACCCACCAGTAAGTCATCGCCTGCACCACCAACGAGGAAATCATCCCAGTCTTGACCATAGAGAAAGTCATTGCCAGCGTCACCAGTTAGAGTATCGCTTCCAAAGCCACCGACCAGGGTGTCGTTACCAGCGCCGCCGCGCAGGATGTCGTTACCACTCAAGCCCCAAAGCGTATCGTTGCCACCCTGACCATTGATGACATCATCTGATTGCTCAAACCCCTTGGTGGTGTTGTCGAGGTCATTCAGGAACGTGACCCGATTTTTGCCAAGGTTAGGCAGGATTTGGTCGAATTGCCAGTTCGCATCAAAAACATCAAAACTATCCTGAATGGCTGTCTCACTATCAAAGAGAATATTGCCCAGTGCGGCTGTTCCTGGCACTTCAGGACTAAAGTTATCCAGATCTTCTAACTTGAAGTTTTGCAAGGTGACCTGAGTGTTTGTCACTCCTTCAAACGAGATGACGAGATTGCTCCCTTCCTGGGTCAGAAGCATGTTTTTAGCCGTTAAGCCTGTTCCCTCAAATTTGAGAGTATCGATTTCTGCAACAACGGCTGGAGTTTGTCGGTTCTTTGCACCCATGCCGCCAAAGTCAGTGATCGTATCAAAACCCTCTTCACGTCGCAAGATGAAGCGATCGCGTCCGCCACCACCCGACAGCGCATCATTGCCAATGCCACCATCAATGCGGTCATTGCCAGCGCCACCATTGATTCGGTCGTTGCCCAAGCCGCCTATCAGCGTGTCAGTACCGCTATTGCCGAACAACGTATCATTGCCAGCGCCACCGTCCAACAAATCGTCTCCAGCTTCGCCTGAAAGCACGTCATCACCAGTGCCACCCCCTACAGTGTCGTTGCCGGCACGACCAAAAACAGTATCGTTACCTGCACCTGCCAGGATCAGGTTGTCTCCAGCATTGCCCGTGAAGAAGTCGTTGAAGGCAGAGCCAACCGCATTTTCGATGTTGATGAGTTGGTCTCTGTTGCCCCAGCCATCGATTGCCGCTGTCGCTTCCAGATTCACCGCGACCGCGTTCGGGTCAAACTGGTAGCTAATGGTGTCGCTGCCTGTTCCACCGTCTAAGCTATCGTTACCTGCGTTACCGATTAGCAGATCATTTCCTGCCAATCCCTGGATTACGTTGGCGATGTCGCTACCGATCAGGATATCGGCAAGTTGCGAACCGATCACGTTCTCGATAGTTTGCAAGCTGTCTGTGGTGCCAAAGCCATCCAGGGCTGTATTGGCGGCGATCGTAAAGGGTAGCAGTCCTGGAGGGGCTTCGCTGCTGTAGCTAATGGAGTTCAGGTTAACCACGACTCCGGCGGGTGACGTTTGGTAGAGCACCGTGTCGTCGCCGCTGCCGCCATCAATCGCGTCGTTGCCCGCATCGCCACTTAGTAAGTCATTGCCTGCGTCGCCATTGAGTATATCGTTACCGTTGCCGCCTGCTAAGGAGTCATTCCCGGTCTCGCCAAACAGGCGATCGTCGCCGTCTGCTCCCGCTAAGGAGTCGTTGCCTTCGCCGCCCACCAACAGGTCACTGCCAGCCTCGCCAAACAGTTGGTCGTTGCCCGTGCCACCGTTAAGGGTGTCATTGTCATCACCACCGAACAGTTGATCGTTGCCAGCTTCGCCAAACAGGCGATCGTTGCCTGTGCCGCCCTCCAAAGTATCGTCGCCGACTCCAGCTAACAGCAAATCGTTGTCCTCTCCTCCATTCAAGAAGTCGTTGCCGTTGCCGCCTTGCAATTGGTCAGCCCCAGCTTCGCCAAACAAGCGATCGTTGCCATCATCACCATTGAGCAGGTCTGCGCCTGCGCCGCCAAACAGTTGGTCGTTGCCTGACTCCCCTGCCAATGTGTCGTTACCCACACCGCCAAACAGTTGGTCATCGCCTACACCACCCAATAGTTGGTCGTTGCCCGCATCACCGTTCAACGTGTCGTTACCCTCCTGCCCATAGAGGAAGTCATCCTCGTCATTACCAAAGAGTTGGTCGTTGCCTGTGCCACCTTCCAAAACATCACTGCCCGTATCACCGAGGAGTTGGTCATTGCCCTCGCCGCCGTAGAGCAGGTCTTCGCCTGTACCGCCGTTAAGAGTGTCATTGCCGTCACCACCCTCTAAGTTGTCGTTGCCGGCTTCACCGAAGAGGGCATCGTTGCCAGCACCACCCAGGAAGGTATCGTCACCGTCGCCACCCTCCAGTCGATCGTCTCCAAGGCGACCTTCGAGGAAATCATCACCGCTGCCGCCGATCAAGGTATCATTCCCGTCGCCACCGTCCAGAGCATCGTCTCCGGTTTGCCCTAAAAGCAGGTCGTTACCATCCCCACCTGATAAGCGATCGTTGCCTGTACCACCGTTTAGTGTGTCGTTACCCTCACGTCCATCTAGAAAATCATCACCACTCAAACCCCAGAGATAGTTGGCTTGAGCATCCCCGGTGAGCCGATCGTTAAATTCGGAGCCTTCCAGGTTCTCGATTTGAGTGAAAACGTCACCGTTAGCGTCGCCGCTGGTACCTCTGGCGATTGTCAAGTTAGCAGTGACACCAGACAATGCTGTGAAATAAGAGGCGGTGTCAATGCCATTGCCGCCGTTGAGCGAGTCAGCCCCGGCTCCACCGACTAGTTTGTCATCGCCGTCTTCACCCAAGAGCGTATCAGCGCCGTCGTTGCCAAACATGAGGTCGTTGCCACTGCGGGCTTCGATGCGGTCGTTACCGCTGCCGCCGAAGAGAATGTTGTCTTGAGCGTCCCCGACGATCGTGTCATTGCCCTGCGACCCAACCACATCTCGGAAGTTACGGAGAATATCCACATTGCCGAAGCCGTCGATC
Source organism: Stenomitos rutilans HA7619-LM2 (assembly GCA_019358945.1). Taxonomy (GTDB): domain Bacteria; phylum Cyanobacteriota; class Cyanobacteriia; order Leptolyngbyales; family Leptolyngbyaceae; genus Stenomitos; species Stenomitos rutilans. Next base: position 16,899 of record JAHHIE010000032.1, read on the forward strand.
GCTCTTCCTTCCTCCAGATTGATGAATGCTGATCCTGGATCACGGCGATAGCTAACGACGTTAATACCTGTACCACCGTCCAGCGTGTCATTACCAGCATTGCCAATTACTAGGTCGTTTCCGGCTCCAGCCAGGATATCATTTTCAGTTGCGTTACCAATCAAAACGTCGTTGAAGTCTGAGCCAATGATGTTTTCCAGGTTTTGCAGGGTGTCTGTTGTGCCGAAGCCATCGGTGGCAGATCCAGCAGCGATCGCAAAAGTAGGTTCGGGATCAACCGTGCCGCCTGGATTGCTATAGCTGTTGGTTTCGTCAATGTTGACCACAACGCCAGTCGGAGCGTTGGCATAGCTGACGGTATCAATATCATTACCGCCATCAATCAAATCGTTGCCTGCATCGCCCACCAGAAAATCGTTGCCCGCATCACCTACTAGCTGGTCATCGCCTGCGCCGCCGCTAAGCGTGTCATCACCGGCTTCGCCAAAGAGTTGGTCATTGCCACCTTTACCGTCAATGATGTCGTTACCACTGCCAGCAAGGATAAGGTTAGCTTGGTTGTCACCCACCAAGCGATCAGCGAACTCAGAGCCAATAACATTTTCAATGTTTCTGAGCGTGTCCACTCCACCGAAGCCATCTGAAGCCGTGCCAAGTTCTAAGGAGACAGAAACCGCACCAGGAGCATAGCGGTAATTGAGTGTATCAATATCGTCGCCCCCGTCTAAAGCGTCATTGCCAGCATCTCCCAAGAATTCGTCATTGCCAGCTTCGCCAAAGAGTTGGTCATTACCATCTTTACCGTCAATGATGTCATTACCTTTTCCGGCGAGAATGATGTTAACTTGGCTGTTACCCGTGAGGCGATCGGCGAACTCAGAACCAACAATGTTTTCAATGTTCTTTAGAGTATCCAGTCCACCTGAGCCATCCGATGCAGTTTCAAATTCCAAGGAAACTAAAACCGCACTCGGATCATAGCGGTAACTGGCTGTATCAATGCCATCACCACCATCTAGCGTGTCATTTCCCGCATTGCCAATCAAAACATCACTGCCTCCTAGTCCTGCAATCGCGTTGTTTTGACTATTACCGATTAGGATATCAGCGAGGTTGGAACCTAGGATTCCTTCCAGATTTAATAATGTATCGGTTGTGCTATAACCATCCTGAGCTTTTCCAGCCGCAATCTCAAATGATGGTTCTAGATCCGAAGAATAAGCTTGATGGCTATATCCAGTTGTTGTGTCAAGATTGACGACTACTCCTTTAGGGGAGTAGAGGTAGGAAGCTACGTCAGTACCGGCACCACCGTCAATGGTGTCGTTTCCAGCTCCACCAATCAGCAGATCGTTATTCGCACCGCCATCAAGGAAATCATCACCATCTTTGCTGTCTTTGCCTATATCACCCCCATATAGAATATCCTGACCTTCTCCACCGTAGAGGAAGTCACCTTGGTTGCCGCCATTCAGTAGGTCATTTCCGCTGTCACCCCAAAGCTTATCAACACCATCGCCTCCATAGAGTTCGTCAGAATTATTACCTCCATGCAATTCATCATTGCCTTTATTTCCAAAGAGCTTATCATTATCATTATCTCCGTAAAGAAAATCGCCTTGATTTCCACCGCTGAGATAGTCGTTGCCAGCTCCCCCATGTAACTCCGCTGATACATTAGCAGAAACAATAATTTTGTCTTTTCCGGTGTCAGCAAAAGCAACAATATTAGCAACGTTGCTGTAAGAATCTTGTTGACCAAAAGCAGTCACACTGAAGTCTGAATTGAGCGTGAATTCCTCATCAATTACATTCTTGCTTACATTGCGTTTTGCACGATCGCTCTCTGCTCCCATATTAAAACGCAACTCACGAGTAGCTGCATCATAGGTAGCAAGATTAGGCTTGAACTGTGCAGTATTTCCTGCGCCACCGCTGTTGCCAAAAGTAAAAATGTTGATCCTTGGTCCAAATTCAAATTTATACGTTTCAACTAACTTTTCAAAATCACCTGTAACAGCGCTCAGAAAAGCCTTGACTGGATTCAAAGTAATATGCTCTGCATATCCAGTTAGTCCTGCGGTAACAGCACCTGTTGCGTTAAACTTACCGTTACCGCTACTGAATTCGTTGGACAATTCAGCATAGCGTAGCTGTGAACCTTGACCGGGGAGGAAAAACTTAACATCACCACTAACATCAAATTTTACTGACGCTTTAGCAACATTCTCTATCCCGACGTTAGCAGATGCGTAAAGCTCTGAGTGAAGATTGAAGACTTCCTTGCTACGATCAAGATAAAATCCGTTTAACAAGTTATCACTAGTAATACCAAAAGAGTCGTAACCGATCGTTAGTCCAGGACTTCCAAAATTGATTTCCGCTCCAAGCTCAGCATAGATAGGAACTGGAATTGGAACCGGAATTGGAATTATCTGAGTGTAGTTAAAGTTAGCCTTCAAACCAGGAGTTGAATACTCGATCAGCTTTACATCAGATTTGCCAAGAAAAAGATTAAATGCTGTAGTTGGTGTTTCAAGAAACGGTAAACTGAAACGATTTCCAGTCAAGGATTTTATCTTAGGGATAAATTCATTTAGACCTTGCTGGTTGAGCGGGCTGGTTGAAGAAGCTGAAGGGCTTATGATGTCGCCATTTGCTGAGAGGCTAAATTCACCTAGATCAATGAAACCACTGGAAGCTGACTGAGCTGATTTTACGGCATTAGTAACGCTTGAGAAAGCATTGATAGTCTCTATCAACCCTGCATCGATAGTTTTATCATATTGCTTAGCGAGACTAAGTAAATTGATCTCAACACCAAAATCGTCTAGCCCAGGAATGTTTGTAGTTAGAACCTTGACAATGGGATCAAAAGGGCGCAATACATCAGAAACGGGTTTGAAGAAAGGTTCAATTAAATTATCGAAGAAAGAGCTAGTGTCGAGTTGGACTTTTTTGAAACCAGCAGATGTTTGAGAAGGATTAGTGAGTGACCAGTCCAAATACAGATCACCCCGAAGATCTGGTAATCCCTTTCCAAAAGCTGTACTCAACGTTTCATTAAAGTTGACCTTGAATTCGCCATTTGATTCAACAATGTACTGTCGATCAATACCAAAAATAGAGTCTAGCTGATTATCTAGGCTATCAAGAGTTTGTTTGACGAATGCATCATCAGATGTTGAAGTGAGCTTTTGCTCTGCGTCATTAATTGCTTTCTCAAAGCCAGAGAATTTAGGATTCTTTCCTAACGAAGTATCTAATTTCTTAAGCAAACCCTCAAGATTCTGTAGCCCCTGGTCAATTTGTTCTGATGCTGGCATCTTCTTTCTCCTTGACTAAATTAGTTTTTACCTTGAGTAAAGCCCTAATTAAATTGCTCAAGATTCAATCCGCACTTGAATTACCGAGCGTTCTGACAAGCTTGCACAGCAGCAGCTTCGCTGATTGCAGTTCTCACCGTTTGAAGTTGCCAACCGCCAAAACCATCTTCCCGACTCAACTGGCTACAATAGCTGCGAGTGCAAACCAGTCGTTGTTCGTACATCAGCTTTTTCATACAATCCGCGATCGCCTGTGGAGAACCGCCAATCCGCGGTTGCGGTTGGTAAATGACTGAAGGCTGTGCGGGTGGAGCGGAAGCTGGAGCTGGCGAAGCTGGGCAACCAAAGGGCGTGCAGGGAGAGGCACCAGGATTCGGACAACCAAACGGATTACAGGCTCCGGCACCGGGTTGAGAGCAGCCAAAGGCATTGCAGTTTTGGGCAACTGAAGGCTGTATTTGTGTGAATAAAGTTAGAGTGGCACCGAGGACACCGACTGTTAGCACTTTACTAATCGTTCCTGACAAAAATTCACGCTTGGGTGATCGATTCATCTTTAATCCTCATTCCGGTTTACTGAAAGCGTTCAGTAGATGCTCAACCCGTTGAAGATTTTTAGCAGCTTGCCTGCAACTGTCATCTTCGATGCTTCAATTTGCCCTACAAGGCTTGCAGAAATTATCACGATGCCTAGAGCAGCTTGTACTACAAAGGTGAGATCACTTTATCTACTAGGTCGTAAGCTTGTCAGTCGGAAAAGGTCTGGTAAAAGTCGGAGCAAAGCCAGGTTAAAAGTTTAAGAATCATCTGTCAGTGCCGCAAATTAAGGGAGAGCTGTAGTAAAAGTTGAAAAAAGCTGATAAAACGTTCGTTCCAACCAACAGGTTGGCTGTGGTCAAACACAAGCGTGTTTGACCACAAAATACAGAACGGTGCACCATATTCACTTGTAATTCACCAAGGGCAGCATCTATGACCGTTGAAGAGGCGATCGCACTGGTTGAGCAACTACTGGAGCGGGGAAAACTAACCAAAGCGCAGGAAGCTGTCTTTAGCGGTACATGGGAAGAGAAGACCTACGCTCAAATTGCTGCCAAAGCTGGTTATGACAACGGTCATATTAAAGATGTCGGAGCAGATCTCTGGCGATCGCTCACAACCGCTTTGGGAGAAAAGGTCACAAAGCAAAATCTGCACGGTGTGATCAAGCGAACCGCCAAGCTGAGACTGGCGATCGATCCATCTGTATTGCTTCAGACTTCTACCTCAGAGCAAGCTCACGTTGACTGGGGTGAAGCGATCGATGTATCCCGCTTCTACGGTCGCACCAACGAGCTGCACACCTTAAGCCAATGGTTGCTGCAGGAAGGGTATCGTCTCGTTGCTCTACTGGGCATGGGTGGGATGGGCAAGACAGCCTTGTCAGTCAGACTGACCGACAAGATTCAGGGTGAGTTTCAACTGGTCATTTGGCGATCGCTGCGGAATGCTCCCCCGCTCGATGAACTCCTCACTAATTTGCTTCAGTTCCTAGCGCGCCAACAGGTCATTGCTTTACCGTCGACCGCTGAGGGCAAAGTGGCGCTGCTGGTATCCTACCTTCAGCAAACACGCTGTTTAGTTGTATTGGACAACTTTGAAGCCGTTTTGGAGGGCGGCATTCAGTCGGGAACTTACAAAGCTGGCTATGAAGGCTATGGTCGTTTGCTCCATCAGGTGGGCGAGATCACTCACCGAAGTTGTTTCGTGCTGACCAGTCGCGAAAAGCCTAGGGAAGTCGCAACGCTAGAAGGCGTGCATTCAACGGTGCGATCGCTCATTGTCACCGGACTCACTCTAGCCGAAGGACAAGCAATTTTTCAGGATAGAGATTGCACAGGTAGGAATGAAGCGGCATGGCAGTCCATCATTAATCACTACGCAGGCAACCCGCTGGCATTGAAAATTGTCGCTTCCGCAATTCAGGAGTTGTTTGGTGGCGATGTCGATCAATTCATCCCCTACTTAAGGCAGGGACGGTTGCAGTTTGGCGATCTCGCCGATCTTCTGGATCGCCAGTATGCACGATTGACGACACCGGAACAGCACATCCTTTACTGGCTCTGTATTGGTCGAGAACCCGTTTCGTTGTCGGAGCTAGAGCACGATGTCGTTTCAGAGTCAATCAAGCGCCAGCTTCTGGATATCCTGACCTCATTAGTGAGGCGCTGTCTGGTGGAGCGGACTGAGCAGGGGTGGTCTCTCCAACCTGTCGTCATGGAATATATCAGCGAGAAGTTCATTGCCCAAATTTGTCTAGAGATCACTCAGCAGGAACTAGCCTTATTCAAAAGCCATGCCTTAATCAAAGCAACCGCAAAAGACTACGTGAGGCAGACCCAAGTTCGCCTGCTTTTGCAAGTGATCGTCAGTCAGCTGATTGATCAACTTGGCAACCAGAAAAGTTTAGAGTTTTACTTGACGCAAATTCTGGCTCAACTGCGGCAAAAACCAACGCTACCGCCTAATTATGCGGCTGGAAACTTGCTCAATTTGCTGTGCTGTTTACAAACCGATCTCACTGGCTATAACTTTGCTCAGCTAACTGTTTGGCAAGCCTATCTTCAAGATGTGAATCTACCGGAAGTGAATTTTGCCGGAGCCGATTTGAGCCGCTCTGTCTTTGCAGAATTGTTTTCTGGCGTCATTACCCTGGGGTTTAGCCCGGATGGGACACTCCTCGCGACCGCAGACTCCCGCTATGAAATTCAAGTCTGGGAAGTTGCCAGCGGTAAACATCTCATAACCCTGAGAGGGCATCAGAGCTGGATTTGGTCGCTCGTTTTTAGCCCCCGTGCACAACTTCTGGTCAGCGGCAGCGATGACTACTCCATTAAAATATGGAATCTTCGGACTGAGCAGTGTCTTCAAACTCGTAAGGGACCGCCGAATCTACTCAATGCGATTTGTTTTGCCGATTCACTACTTGGCGAAGCAGATGCTGAAAGTGTGTCAATCTTAGGTCAAGCTTCAGAAAGCTGGCATCCAGCACTCTTGGCTCAGCAGATTGAAGCGCTACAGGGACGCAATTTTCTGGTGCGCTCGCTGACTTACAGTCCTGATTCTCATTTGTTGGCTTTGAGCACTCAAGCTTCAACCATCAATCTCTGGAATATTCAGACGGGCGAGTGTTACCAGACGTTTAGCGGACACAACGCTTTTGCGCGGTTACTGAAATTCAGTCCTGATGGCACCGTCTTAGCAAGTAGCAACTACGACGAAGACCAAGCCAGCTATACGCCTGAGATTAAGCTTTGGGATGTTAAAACAGGGATCTGCCAACTGACGCTGCATGGGCATACTCGTATGGTGAATGATTTTGCCTTTAGTGCGTCTGGTCAATGGCTGGTGTCTGCTAGCAGCGATCAAACACTCAAGCTTTGGAATCTACAGACAGGCGACTGCGTTAGAACCTTCCTCGGTCACTCCAATCGAGTACTGAGTGTGGCGTTTACACCCGATGATCAGTCGTTAGCCAGCGGGGGGGACGATCGCACGATTAAGCTTTGGCACATCCGAACGGGGCAATGCGTTAAAACCTTGCAGGGATACACCAACGCGATTTACTCAATGTCGATGTCGCTTGATCGTCAGGTGCTTGCTACGTCCCATGAAGACGAGTCGGTCAAATTATGGGATGTCACGACCGGAAGCGTCTTCAGAACTTTACACGGGCATGTGAACCGCGTTTGGTGTACGGCTTTTCCCGCTCAGCGAGATCATAATGCTGGTGATGAAAATCAAGCAGTTAACAATCTGTTGGCAAGTAGTGGCGCTGACTACAGTGTGAAGCTCTGGAATTGGCAGACTGGGCACTGTCTAAGAACCTTACAAGAACACACCAACTGGGTCTGGACAGTTGTTTTTAGCCCCAATGGGCAGCTACTTGCTAGTGGAAGTTTGGACCGTACCATCAAGCTCTGGAATGTCCAAACAGGTGAGTGTGTCAGAACCTTTCAGGAACAAAACAGTGCCATTATGCCAGTCCTCTTTAGCTCTAATGGACAACACTTAATGAGCGGAGATTACGGTGGCATGGTGAGGCAATGGGATGTACGGACAGGCAGGTGCCTGAAACACTGGCAGGCGCACGAGGGGCGAATTTTTGCAATTGCTCTTCACCCTACCCAACTTCAGCTTGCCAGTGGTGGCAATGACCAGCACATTCGGTTGTGGGATCTGCAGACGGGACACTGCTTGAAAACGTTTCAAGGGCATACGGCTGCGGTTTCAGCCATCCGATTTTCCTCAGATGGACAACAACTTATAAGCGCCAGCTTTGATCAAACCATCAGAATTTGGGATCTTGCTACCGAACAATGTGTGCAAACGCTGCTGGGACATCAAAGTGTCGTTTCATCTATTGTTGACGACACAGTATTGTTCAGTAGTAGTGTTGATGAAACCATTCGCCTGTGGGACTTGAACACTGGAAACTGCCTGAAGACATTTATCACTCCACGCCCCTATGAAGGCATGAACATCACTGGGGCGATTGGACTAACCGAAGCTGAAGTCGCAACATTGAAAGCGCTGGGTGCGATCGAGGTTGCTTGAGGAGGCGCTCGATGTGAATCTACTTGTAGAGTGCTGTAGGAGCAGGAGGGGAACATTCTCCAGCAACCCACTTACACTGCTTACTGACGAGACTGTAAAATCCTCGCTCCGATGTTGATCTGCACCAAACGGTAGAGTTCGTCCGAGGGCTTGGCATCACTCGGTCCACTGCACAGCCCTACCAAATTCCTCACAATTTGAATCGGTGTCACAAGCAACCCCCACGGAAAGCCCCACCAGCCCAGCAACAGTGCAAGCAAGCTGTCTTTCACTTGCTCAAGGCGTCCACACTGACGGCAACAAATATGTGGTCTACTACTCCAAGTCGTCAGCACCAGTGCCGACCAGATGCGGTGCGAGGTATGCACATCAACCGGACCGGGACCCTGACAACGAGGGCAAGCAGCTTGATGCAGTGTTCTTACCTGCTCTCTTAAATAGTCCTCCGGAATCTGATCGATCGCCGCTAGTGAGTAACCCTTGCGTTGGCAGGTGCGATTACAGAATCTATAGCGATCAGCGCGAACGCCACCGAACAAAATCGTGGTGCCACAATAGTCACACTTTGCCATACTGCTACCTCAAAATTCAATGCTTGGAACTGATGGTTTCACCAGCTACTGCAAAACCAGGGGATGAGTTAAACTCCAGCGCCTACCTGAACGGTTACGCATGCTGAGAAATTTTCAAATTTAGAAGTTGCTGCATTCAACCTAATCTTCATATCCCTGCTTCGTCAGTCGGAAGAAGGTCGGGAAAGAGTCAGATCCACACCACATATAATTCAGCCTCTAATTACTGCGAGTGAGTTTAGACAGAGAGTGGATGATACTTCTACTCATCTCCTTATTGGCTGTAAGTCATTGTCAGTTCAGCAGAGGCACAAGTAGAATCTCAACTTATGTCCATCTGAGCAAGCACTGTCGGTTGAGCGATCGCGTTGGTCTCTTGCCCCCTGAGCAGAAGTGCAACGTGGAATGGGGCTTTCAGCCGCTCAAACCGGGTAAATTGGCCTCTGTACTACCGCTTTCTGAGTCCAAAAAGTCCAAAACCAGTCCAGAGCCACTAGTACACCCCAAAAAACGGGTTCTCTGCGACCATTTACAGCACTGTTTCAAGCGGCGATCGCGTGCCGCTCTCAATCAACCATGTTTACTCGTGATCACGCCTGATGAGAGTGCACCTTCTCGATTGTGCAACAGCAGCATGGTGAAAAAGCAGCAGAGGGCACTCATGCGAGGAGCAGCGCTAAGGTAGAAGGCGAAGACGTGAGTGTCCCTGAGCCACCTGAAGTGGCTCGGCATGGACAAACAGCACAAGACCTTGGGATGAGACATGGCAACGACAAAAATGAGAAAGACGCCTGGTTGTTAGATGACAATGAGCATGACGAGTAAAGGTCGGACGCAAATTCCGGTGTGGCAAATAGTCGCCTTGCGCGCTCAGGGCTGCTCTGATGCCAATTTGCTCAACGACTACCCACAGTTGACCCGAGACGACTTGAAAGCGGTCCACACCTACTATGCTCAGCACCCCGAAGAAATCGACGCGGCGATCGCAGCTGAGGCTGCAGAGAGCTAACACCTGTGTGCGGTGCTAGCCTCAATCCGGCACGACCTCAGCTTTGGTGACGACTGCGAAGCAGCGCTTACCTCTGACCTGATAGAACAATAGAGGCTTTGGTGAGGACGAGACAGAGAAGGCAGGCTCTAATCTCTGCTGTAAGCTGTGAGTATGCGCTCACAGCAGCCGGCTTCCTGAATACGGTCAAAAATTTCCACTTCATAACCATCGAAGCACTGGCCTTTGAACGTGCAAGGTAAGTCTAATAACAGCCTTTTGATGTCTCTTTTTGTGTAGCGAGCGCTAAGTTGCCACTCGACGCCACATGCCCACTCCCACATGGTATAAAGCATATTCAATGCGTCTAGAAACTCTAGCGTGAGCGCAAAATCATTGACCTGAACAATCGTCAGGTTATAAGCATTGTGCTTAAAGCCTTTTTCATAATTTTCTAGCCACTGCTCAGCTGAGCCAAAAAGATCGCAGTCTTGAATAATCCGACCATGATCACGTTCTACAAGGAAGCATAGAGACGTGTCACCGTCGCCAACCTCTGTCTGTGAGAGGTTTTTGTTGGGAGCCACAAAGTACCAACCATAAGGTTTCTCAATGACGGCTTGCTCCACAAAAAAGCGATTGGAGCCGATGTACTCCTCAGCAAGCTGCTTCGCGTCTTCAAAATCAAGCATGGGTGAAGCGTTGTAGAGCATACCCCCACTATTCCCTGAGCAAAGTGGAAATCCGTACACTCATGATTCATTTGGAAAAGTCGGCCTCGCTACGGCTCTGCATTTAATCCTGCAGGGTTCAGAAGAGCTCATCGTGGCCCTATTGCCGGGCCCGCAGCCCTACTGCGGTCAGTGCAGCTTCCCCTTCGACTACTTTAGGATTGTCGTTGCCGTACGCTACTGCCATCAGTCCTGAGCTAGTTCAGCGGCGGTGTCGCCCACAGGTTTCGTTTGCTGACTTGCTTAATGCAGAGTCTTGTGGATGTTCTAATGGAAGCCCAAGCCAATTGCAGACGGTGAGGCTGTAAGCAACATTTCAAGTGAAGTCAGCCAATTGCCACGAAACCTTTGATTCAGGGTCCTAACGTCTTACAGAAACCGCTTTGCAACCCTTGGAAACAGCTTGGATAAGTCCTCTTCGTCCCAAGGCTCCCCAAGCGGTTGACGCGGGAAAAAAGCTGCCAGTGCCTCTAAATCCATCTCAGGCATGGCCTCGCCAGCCAACGACTCATAGGCTTTACAGCTCGCATAGGCCAACCTTTCGCCTTGAACGGATACCGCTGAGTCAGCTTTGATTGGTTTCATCTGGCCCGTACGCTCCAGCAGGTCAACCACTGACTCTGGATCCCGCAGCGCACGCTCGAAAGCCTGCCGCCCTTGCCCAACCAACCAGCGCCGAAAGTCTTCAAAGCCATCATTACTGCACCCACCACAAAGCAAGTGCGCCACACCCCATAAGTCCCAGCGATACGCTTCAAGACGCTTGAGCAAGAAGAGATGATCGAACGCGATGATTTGCTCGGGGGTACATTCGCAGAGGCTTGCTTCTAACCGCTGGGCTTGCGATCGACAGTCTGAAGCACCTTGCTTGCTCCGCTCAATGATTTCCCAAAATTGCGCTTCTGTCATCAATGTCCTCGTCTTCGTGCTTCTCCCCACAGAGCACCGCCCAAACCAACTGCTGCGATGAAACAAGGCTTGAGGTCCAGCAACTCCATCGCTACACGGCTGAGTCAGGCGCAGACCTTTTGTCTTGGGCGACAATGAGGCGCTGCAACTCCAACACCCGCGCCCCATAAAGCTGATCAGCCATTTTAGAAGCTCTGGATTCTGCTTCACTCACTCGCCGCATCACATCCTCCCCGCCCAGTGGCGGTAGTGCTGCTACCTGCTGACGCACTTCTACCACAATGGCTTGAAGTTGTTCTATAACCGACGCAAAGGCATCCGCTGTATCGTTTGCCACGCCTTCTAACTCGTCCCATTGTTGCACTCGTTCTGATAGATCTTTGTAACGACAGAACCCCATTGCAAAGCCCAAAAGGGGATTATCAAGGTCTATCAACATCATTAATCGCTCTTGCAATTCCCGCTTCATCTGATACCGTCTCGTCTCGAAATAATAGAATTTAACCAACTCCGAGTCATGACCGAGAAGCGCTTCTGCTTGAGCGTCCCTGAAGCGATTTCGCTCAAAAATCAGGTCTCTGTATTCCCTTCTAAGCTGATCCATCCTGCCCTCTCAGTGCAGCTCTAAAATCTCATGAGTCAGGAAGCATTAGCAGCCAGCAGTAAACCGCATCCTCGATGCACTGTCGGCAACCTGCTACTGCAGTCATTAGCCATCTAACGTTGAGCCAGAAGTCCTAGACTTGGCTTCACAGGCAAACTCCCAAAGCCTTACACACAGCTTAGTCCCCGTCCCTAGGAGCTCTCCTGCTGCCATGCATCGAGTTGCTCACGCGTCACCAACCCTTTGGCGATCAGAGCATCCTCGATCAGATTGCTGGCCATCTGAGACTCCGTTCGCCGCTCTTGCCTGGTTAGAGTGGCGAAGATTTCTGCCACCTTGGGCTCAAGATAGGTCGTAACTTTGTACCGTTTAGTGGGCACGGAGTTCTGTGTCGTTAGTAATTCACCCATCATCTTACTCCTAACGTGCGTGCTAAACGCTTATGACGTGCTAAACGCTAGTCACTTGGTACGTACTATATTACACCGTCCGTACCCAATCCGCCTAAAAACTGCTGCCCGCGACATAGAGACTGGGGCAGCATTTTCTGAGCAGCATTTCTGCTGAACTTTTGCAAAAAAGGGTGCTATTAGCCAGTTGAACCGCTTCCTGCTGATTCGGGTAGCACTCCCAAACCCGGATCACCAAAAGTAGAAAAGAACCTGAACTTTGGGAGAAAGGGGCAATCACCTCCAATGCTGAAACACCAGCGACGATTGCCCCTACAAGGGCGTTAAGCGGCAGGATCGTCTCCTAGAAACTTTCGGAGTTCCTGTAACTCTTCCGCACTCAGTTGAGACAGATTGTCCTTGACCCGCGACAAGCGATCACCTTGCGCTGGCGATGGCGTCTGCTCGCTGAACCAAGGGAACAACTTCCGCATCGCTTTGTTGATGGGCCGGTTTTTCTCGGTCAGTGAGACTCGTTCATACATCTGCTGCATCGTCTTGACCGTGAAGCCCATACCATGGGCTAAAGACCCTAACTCGGCATAAGAGAGTTCCATCTGGAAGGCCCAGGTCGCCCACATGTAGCGGAAGGTATGCGGCGTAATGCGCTTACCCAGAATGCGATAGGAGTTACGAGCAAACAATTCAGACATTTGCACATCGGTCAACGGTGCTCCAGATCTAGGATTGAGGAACAAATAGCTCGATACCCACACCTCAGACTTTCCCTCTTGGATGACCACGGGGGTGTGCTCAGAAGCAAATGCCGCTCGCCCCTGACTCAACCATCTGCCGTAGCTGCCTCGGAGCTTAGCATCCCACCAAGCATAGCGCTGCCCCTCGCGGAAGTGACCCACATACCATTGCCCACATAAATACCGTTCGATGTAGTCATACAGGCAATGGCCGTCTTCAAACACAATATTGTCAATCACACCCGCCCGCTTGCCGTGATACCGGTGGGTCTTGTATTTGCACTTTTCCCTTACCCAAACGCCCTGGTCGTAAAACTGCCCATCATAGTGATAGACCTTGTAGAGATAGTTGTCTGCCAGTGACCCGTCGCGCCGTCGTTTTTCACGGCTCCAGTCCGGGGGTAAGGGCCAATATAAGCCATCAAGGGGGACGGTTTCGGGACGTTCTAGCGGACAACTGAGGGCAATACGGTAGGTGCGCGGCTCCTGTTGGCGACCTGGCGGTAGTAACCCGACATCAACAAACAGCAAGTAAAGCAGATGACTCTTGGCGATCGTGTGCCCCTTACAGAAATCCCCGGTGCTGTGGCGGGGACGGCACTCCAAGCGCAGGATCTCAATCAGCTGAGACTGAACGTATTCCAGTACTGTTTGTCCAGCCAAGGGTTCAGGCCACTTGCGGGCTTGATTCGCGACATAGCGGCGGTCCTTCTCCCAAACCTTCACCGCTTTTTGCTCTTTGTCCATGAGCTTGAGGAGCGTGCGAATGATGGGAATGACTTTGTAGTCCTCCTTCTGTTCGACTTCTGAAGCATACAAAAACTTTGCCAGCATCAGCAGAGCAGCCAGTTTGAGCAGGCGAGTGCGGGGGCTATCTGCCTTTTGCTTCGTCCGCAAGAACTCAAAGTAGCGATTGACACGGGCTTCTAACTCTCGCTGAGCCTTCTTCCAAACCGTTTTACAGTCCTTGACTGACAGCCCTTCCAAGTCATCCTGGGTGATTTTAGGAATGAGATGCTCCAAGGTTAAGTCGTGCGGGTTTAAGGCTGGGTTGTCGTGATAAAGATCCCACCCAAGCCACAAGTGTATGCCACTGTCATAGCCTGAAGCGGTTGATGCTTCCAGTTCATCAAAGCTGCGATCCAAATTATCAGGGTCAGACATGAAGAAACCAAGCGCCTCTAATTGCTGTTGCAAGGTGGGAGACATATCCTTCGCTTGAATCCGATACTTGAGTTGTTTGCCCTTTTCATCCATGAGGGAAAACTCTCTCCAATCCCCTCGCCCCTGCCGCATTTTCGGGCGACATTCATCCGGCGAGCGACGATTGAGCACCGCATTACCGGGGAACCAGGTCTCTGTCTCGATCAAGGTCAGCACGGATCGCAACCGCGCGCCGTAGGTAGAGCGAGAAGACTGGGGCGCATCGGCTAGATTAAAGCCTTTTTCCAAGGCCTCTGGAAATTGCAGCAAGACCTTGACTGGCAGAGTGGCTGCAAAAGCGTCGGCTGCAAGCTTTTCAGCCGCTGTCAACCTGGCTGCGTAATCAGCACGCTTCCAGCCCAAGCCAGGCAAAATATAGCGGTAGTACGCCGTCATCAGTTCATTGAGCAAGCGCTCGCGCTGGTCACGCTCATGCTTGTTTTTTGGAGCAGAGAGATTAACTTTCTCGACGAGAGCGGTAACAACTTCCGCCAAGTTTCTTGGACAATTCATGATTCAGATTCCTCTTAGAAAAAATAAAGATGTGGAAAGCATGTACAGGGTTAACCCAGCGATTCATTCAGCAATCAAATAAGGGCTAGAATAGGCAACAGCTAGCATTACGGGAATTAGGAAGTGAGCCTTCCTTTTATTGAAAAAACTTAGAAAAAGCATGGTTACATGACCTATCCATGTTGTTAAAGCGGTTGGTCTTATGAAGAGCTGAAAAGCTGTTAGAAAGCGGCTTTTAATGCTTTTTGGATTGCTCAAGTTAATAAAAAAACCACTCAGTTTCAATAAAGCGGCGCTATGCAATAAAAGCTGCGCTGGTGCAGATTCAGCTTTATTGAAACCGGGTAAAACTTGCTTTCGTAGCCGTTTGCTGAGGTGACTCATAGCTCTACCTCTTGTGTAAGAGGCAAAGCCTCTAAGTCAGCCACTGTTAGAAGTTTTCGTCCAATGCGCTCAACTAATTCGCTGCGCGAAAGTTGCATGGCTGCACTCAATTCGTCGAGACCTCGGACCGCCGTTGGAGTGAGCGCTACTGTCGTCGGTTGCTTGAGTTCGTCGTAGAGTTCGGGGCAGCCACGGCGTGATTTAACACCCTTAACAGCGCGTTTTCGCTGATGTGATTGGCGCGGTTTGTGAGCTTTGGAACGATTGCTTACCATGAGACCTCCCGGATAAAAAACAAAAAAAGGGAGGCCAAGCTTTATAAGCTTGGCCTCCCTACGAGGGTTAACCCAATAAATTTTAGGTGGCTGACAGACGTAGCTAATTCAGCATTAACTAGTCACATACCTGTCAGTCTAGAATAGCAATCATTTCGTCAAGTAATGACAGTCTAATTACATAGAGTGTCATGAGTTTTGATGACATTCAAACCAGATGTCTCCTTTTTTCCACTTTAGTAGAACTTATCAATGGCTGTTTACGAATATCTAATCTGCTTAATGCACGCCCAGATTGCCATCCTTCTTGATGGTTTATGGTGTCTTGATCACCGCTCAACTCTTGTCAGGTAAATCATTCTGGTGGAAAATCGATTGCTGAAGCTGCTTCTTAGAGGAGGTTCTAGGAGATGTGATACTTAATTTCTAGGAGCGGTTCCATACTCCGACTAGGGAAGGCTGAAGAGATTAGGCCGGATAAGGACGTGTCCTTGAATGCAAGCGTAATTGCCTGATGCGTCGCTGACAAAGTTGGATGTGGCTTAGTATATTTCAACTCCATTACCCACCCATGCTATCGTCATTCCATGGGTGAACCATCGTCAGGAAGCGCGCTTCTGGACACGAGACAACTTACGGCCCACTTACTGCGAAGCTCTAGAAAGACTACTCCACCATCATCATCAACATACAGAGAGATCGCTTCTTGTGGTGGAACCGGTAAGTCAACGACAAGCTTACCATTCTGTTTTAAGAGTACCAATTCGTGTCCAAGGTTGGATGTTGCTACTAGCGCTGGGACGGGATCCGCTACGGCACGAATCTCCAGCCTTACCTCAAACTCTTCACCCGCAGTTAAAACCTGTTCGGCATCTTCTTCGGAATCTGCAAGATTAAACGGTTGAGACTTAACCTGTGTCCTTAAGACCTCAATTTCCCCCTGAGCACCCTCCAATGTAGACCGAGAAGACTCTGGGAGTGTTTCAATCCACTCGCTCCTATTTTCTAGAGGGATATGCACTAATTCCTGTAATAGAGTTATTAACTGTCTTTGCTGCGATTCGGTCATTCGCCGCCTATCCAGTTGCTGAGCATACGCCGTCACCTCTGTGGCTAAATACTCAGGAATACGGATATTGACAGTCTTACTATTACTCCATTTGGATTTTCGACCCGCTCCAGTTCTGGCTCCACCCTTAGACATTCTCTGAATTTGATACAAAATCAATACAGCTATATTAGCCTGATTTCGGGGTTTCTAGTAGATTTTTTCAGAATTCTGCACCAAATTCAAAAAAAGCTGATACCCTTTTACTAGTATCGCTTTGGGGCTTGAAGACTATATACCCGCTCAATAACGTCACTTGCCACTAACTTGCGCAAGCTGCTTTGACACTTTCAATAGTACGCGAGGTTGAAGATTCTATAGGAATTTTTGAGAGCTATGCGTACATCAAAGTTCTCTCTTAAGTCATAACCTTATCGATAGAGTGGGCTAGATAAGGCAAATCTCCTTAAAACTGCGTCAAACTCCAGGATCTACGCTTAGATCTCAAATAGCCACTACAGCAAAGTTGCTGACCACAGCATCAGTCGCAGATGAACCACAAGTTTCCACGTTTGCACGTTACAGGAGGTAACTGGATGATGTAGAAACCCTCTAAAAGTCAGAACCCCTACTGCTGGACACAGAAGGGGCAAAAGACTTTATTCATTTTAGATAGGATTTGGGGACGCTAACAGGCTCAGGAAAAGCAAAAGTTAGGTCGCCTAGATTTGCTATGCCAATTTTAGTGGCAATTTGTCAAATGGTGCAACCTCTTGGACAAATTGCTCTAGTTTTTGCATGGCTTCCTATCCGCTGTTATTTCAGCCATAGGGAGTTAACTTGTGCATCGAAATTTTTATGAAGGTCGGGAGGTTTGCCCATGCAGCTAGCTCCTGACAAACGGGCTAAGCGCTCACAGCGAAGCCCTCAATTCCAATCCGTGCAGGAGGCGAACACCTTCTTCGTCATCTTCTCCCACCGCTATGACTTCTTGTGGGCTGAGCACCCCGACCCAGGCAATCACCCTGACTGGAAGACCGAAAGCAAATATCTACTGAGCGATCGTCACCTGCAGCAGGGTAATTCTCTGTATGGTGTTCGCTTCGGCAAACTCACGCGATACTTGGTGCTAGACATCGATCGCCACAGTGCCTACCATCCCTGTAACGATCCATTTGCTATTCAACGAATGCTGGCGGCACTAGAAGTGATCGGACTGGTTGCTTACGTCGCAGTCACGAGTAGTTACAGTGGCGGACTGCACCTCTACTTTCCCTTTGCACAAGAGCAGAAGTCATGGGCAATCGCGCAAGTGGTCAGCACGTTACTAGCGCAGGCTGGGTTTAAGCTCATGCCAGGGCAGCTTGAAAGCTTTCCCAACCCCAGACCCTATACTGTCGGCACACCGAGCCTCTACAACGGGCACAGAGTGCCCTTACAAGCTGGTTCCTACTTGCTTAATGAGCACTGGGAACCGATCTACAGCGACCAAGCAGCGTTCGTTGAACAGTGGCGCTGGGCCGAACGCCGGAATGACTTGGACCACAAGACCATTGAGCGTGTGTTGAAACAGACGCAACGCCAGCAATACAAAGCCGTCAAAGGCGGCGGTCAGAAATTTCTCAACGATTTGCACATGGAAATCGAACTCGGCTGGACGGGGGCTGGTCAAACTAATCGGCTGCTCGGTCGGATTGCCATGCGTGAATATATCTTTGGTCACATCCAACGTGGTAGCGCACCTTTAACGGGACCAGCGCTCGTAGACGCGATCGTTGAAGTGGCGGTGGCACTACCTGGCTATGAAGAGTGGTGTCGGCACCGGCACGAGATCCATAAGCTTGCTGGATATTGGGCACGCGACATTGAGGCGACATCCAAATACTACCCCTACGACCCCAGTAAGCGGGTGGCTCCCTTGGCACCACAGTCTGAATTGGAGCCAGTCAACAACATTGTGTCCTTCAACCAGCAGCAAGCACTAGACGCGAAACGACGCATCAAAGCCGCGATCGCCACACTCCAAGCAGCAAACAACCTTCCCACTGGTGTGACCGCTAGAGCGGATGCGATTGTTGGGATCGCCCGGTGCAGTAAACAAACCCTCAACAAGCACAAAGCGCTGTGGCACCCGGCGGAGCCTAATGAAACGACTGTACTAACCCTTGTAGAGCCAGCGACAGCGCCTTCAGAATCTACCTTACTGAAAACGCCAGAACCTTTACCAGAAGCGGATGTACACCCATTACACCCTAATAAGCTTGTGCCGCATCCTGCTGCCCCTTCCGGGCAAGCAGAAAGGCATCAAGAAGCTGGGGGGGCTGGGGGGTTTTCCACAGGTCAAACCTCAAAACTTGCTTTCTCAGCTATAGAGCCACATGATTCAGTCTTCAAGCCAAAGGTTTTAACTACAAGTCGAGCTGGTTTCTTGCCCACAGAGCAGACCATCGTAGTGGCACCTAGTGACTGTAACCAGCCACTCTCACCGTCTCAGAGCAGTAGTGCAGGGTGTTCAAGCCCTGTGATAGATGTTGCAACGAATATGATACCAGCGACCACTCAGGTTCAGACGGAGCAGCAACGCGAGCGACAGCGGCGACAGGAAGAGACGCTTGCCAAAAATCAGAAGTGGTTAAAGTCAGGTGATCCAGTTCTAGAGAAGGAAGCCCAGTTATGGTTTCAGGCTCAGGTGGAAAGACAGAACACCGACCGATCTGAGTCCTAGATTGTGTCTGGGTCTACGCCCATTGCCCGTAGCCGTTCTGCTAAGCGATCGGCTCGTTGTTGAGCCACTGTCTGACCTTCTGCACCAGTCGGAATCACCTGCCCTGACTGGTCACACCAGCGGAGCCAGAGCCGGGTAACGCTGTCCTCAAACTGACCTTCCCACAGAGTCAAGCCAAGCCCAATGGCTGCTAACCAAACCGACTGACCCACTGCGTTAAGGCCCTGAAATGGTGTCAGCTCGGTGTAGCCCTCTGCTGAGAAGCCCCAGACCCGAAGTAGTGCCCCATTCATTTCCTGTTGGCCTTGAATTTGTTGCAGTGGGTCAAACACCACGTAGTAGGGTATGTGGATTTGGGCATACAGGTCTTTCTTTGCGATCGTCTTGCCCTTCTGTTGTGATTTGCGGCTCAACGTCAACTCGTCGCCTTCCTGGTTCGAGACGATTTCAAGGCAAACGTCTGGCAGCTTCCCAATTTCCCAGGTCAGGTACGAACGGTTCTGTTTTTGCAAGAAGTCGTCGGGACGCTGGACTCCCAAACTCAACATGACATCGGGGACCACTGGATCACCCTTGAGTTTGTAGAACAGTCCCACGTTGGCGTCAGCAAAGAAAGGAGCAGGCAGCGCTTTCGCACTGTAAAGCGGCTCGACCAGTAGCCGTTGTTGTTGCGCCGATTGCAAATTGTCCACAGGGGTGTCGTCCTCAAGCACCAGGTGATCAATGTTGGGGGCGACGATTGCTTCGCTGTCTAGGAGCTGCTGCGGAGTCATAGGCAGAACTGGAAAGACTTGTCACGATCGTACTCTGAACGGCAGGCGAACGTCTTGGCAAAGTTATTTATTTGCTTTGCCATTTAACTCTCCTGCTTCTTTCGCCTTCTCGATCTCTTGTTGGATCAGTGTCTCAACTAAGTTGCTCACAGAACGATTACGGCGTTCTGCTAACTGCTCGAGGTCTTCTTTTAACTCTGGGTCAATATAGGCAAAGACTTTTGCCTTGTTTGTGGCCACAGACCCCAGTCCTTCAGTCGTTTCAACATTCATAAGGTTACACCCTTCGACATTTATAGTCTTTAAGTGGTAGCACTCTACTACTACTGTGCTAGTATACTCCCCAGAGCAGAAACCGGACTGATTGGCAGCAGTACCCGCACTGTCTACGGACTCAAATATTCGTCAGAGGACAACCTATGGAAACCAAAGCTGGTGCAGGTTTAGAGCCTGTGCAGGAATCGTGTGTGCAAAAAACAGAGGACTGCTTGGACACGTCACAGGACACTCATTGGCGCGAACTCGTACAACTAACGGACGTGCCCCGGACGTACACCTTTACTGAGTTGTCCGTTTTGCTCGAAGTCAACGAATCGACTCTTCGCAAGCGCTGGTGGGAGAAGCTGGAAGCGGCCTACCAACACTGCCCTGAAGTCCTCAGAGTCGAAGTGCGCACCACAAAAGCAGGTAGTCCAGTGTTTGCGTTTACTGAGTTCGGGCTACAAGCTTTTCGAGAGTTCAAAGCAGCAAACGAAGAAGGGTGTGGTGATCGCTATCTTCAAGCCGTGTCGTTGCAATATCCGCCTTCGATAGACCCAGTGCCCGCACCTGGCAGCAATCCACCTGTGACTGTTGAGGTCGGCAATCACCAGATTGTCCTGTCCCAGCCAGAGCTACCCCAGACCTATAGCCTGGAGTCGCTCCGGCAAAGCGAAGTCATTGCCTTTGATGACCCGTTAGCGATCGCCGCCCAATTCTTGCAAACGGCCGATGCACTGACCGCAGAGATGCAGCGCGATATCCGAGTGCGAGAACAGAAGTTACAGCAGACGCAGCAGGCGAAGACCGCGATCGCCGAGAAAGCCACCGAATTCAAGCTAGAAGCGCGTCTCTACCGCGAACGAACCGAGATGCTAGCCACAGCACAAAGCCAGGAGACGCAAAGTCTACAGCAGTCTCTCACCACACTGCAAAACCTGGGAAAGCCTCCAGCGGACGCCTGATACGCCTGCTGCTATCAATCATGCTCCTGGTGCTCGCCTGGGCGCTCTTAAGAGCTGACACACCGACGACTGACCCCAGCCCCTCAACAACAGAAGCCAGCGTTCACCGTCCAAAGTAAACCGCTGGCTCTGGACTCCCAACCTTCCAATCAGGAGTGACTTCGATTATGCCAAAACCCGTACCCGGTGAAGGACAGTACTTCACCCTCAATCCGGTGCCACCGCCCCAGCCGCCAAGCTCTAAAAGTTGGGGCTTGCCGATCGCGTTGGGCTTGCTGGCTATTCCACTACTCATGTTTGGCTTCGGCTTCTCGCAACAGCAGCAGCCAGCCACAACTGCCGCTACACCTTCTGTCTCGCCGCTGCCGACCCCGTCACTAGCATCCCAGCAGGATGCTATCACACAACAGCCAGAAACCTTTGCAAAACCGCCTTTAGAGCCTTTACCGCTGGTAACAGCGACACCCGTTGCAGCGTCGCCTAGCGATCCGGCTACCTTCCCGATCGCCCACATCCAGAGCCCTGGCGTGGCCGCCAACTTCCGCGCCGCGCCCAGTCTGCAGAGTCCAGTCTTAGGTGTGCTGATGCACGGTGACTTGGTGGAACTGTCGCCCGATCGCCGCGTCCAGCAAGACGGCGTGGTGTGGGTGCCTGTGCGGTGGCGCGGTCAGTCAGGCTGGCTTGCCAACATCTTTATCGACACCAGGAGGAGCGATGCCACACGACTCTAAAGCCTTGCCACTGGCGACTCAAACCGCACCCGCGAAGCTGGCAGTCTGGGCGGACCAGTCAGGAACTCCCTATCTGGTGCAACAGCAACCAGACGGTAGTACCACCTTTACCCCTCTGGAAACGGCGCTGGCTCAGGCGAAAACACCCATACCGACTGAGCGTGTGACCACCGATCGTGATCCGCTCAACACTGTGTTGCTTGCCCTTGTAGCCGTGCTGGGACTTGTCTTGGGTGGTTACTTGCTGGGCTTTTTTGCAGGTGCCGCTGGTCAGCGCATGGTGATCGTGCCTCGTTCACCCCTCTGCGACACCCACCGCAGCAGCTTCCTGTTCTGGTCTTCTGAAACTAAGGAGTGCAACTAATGTCAGTACCAAGAGCCAAAGGCTACAGCGGTAGCCCCAAGGGTATCCAGTCCCACATCCTGCCCCATGCAGGTGCACTGACCGAACGTGCCACCCGCTACTTCGGCATCGACCTGGCGCGTCTACCACAAATGAGCGACCACGAACTCGCCCTCTTTGCCGATCGCGCCAACGCCATGACCCGACTGAAGGAGATTCTGCCGATCCTGGAAAAGCATTTCACCACGCTGATTGAAGGGCAAGTGGAGTATGAGCAGTTTGTCCAGCGCGTGTTGAAGCAAGTCGAGAAAGGCTCCAAGCAGATCGATAAGAGTCTTCTGGATGCCTGGCTGTTGAGCAAAGGCTACGACAGGCATTTGCAACTGATGCATCAGAAAGCCGGACACGGGATCCAGAAGCTTGAAGCGGAATACCGCTCCGAGTATGACCTGAATCGTCTGGACTTCCAGAGCGCCATCAAGCTGATCCATCTACGACATCAGAACCGTGCCAAAGCGATCGGTGAGAAAGTCCCTCAGGCACAGCGACAGCTGCAAGTGCAGGAAGCGTTGCGGTGGCAGGCTGCCACCCGTAAAGAACTGCTGACTTATGGCACCGCTGGCAAGCCTGGGAAAGGCTTCTGGCACGGTGTCAAAGACTTCTTTCGAGTGTGAGGTAAGCCATGTTTGACCACTATGATTCACCCCTGATGCTCCCACCGTCCGACGGCTACTATGAGCCAGAGGACGCACCCGAACCGGATCACATTGATTACGCCCTGGAAGGCATCAGCCGCTTCATGGGACTGTTCGCCCTGGGCATTACCGTCACCTTGATCGCCCGCTGGCTGACAGCGCTCTTGCCGTTCTACTGGATCGGGGCGATCGCCTGCCTACTGGCTCTGATTCTCCCGGCTTACCTGTCGCGCAGTGCCCGACTGTTAGCGATTGCGATCGCTCTTGCCGTGGCCATCTTCACGGGCTGGTTTGACCAGCTTGCCCACACCAGCCAACAGGTGCAACAGCAAGTGCAGCAACAGGTAAAGGAGGTTTTGCGGTGAAAGACCCCTATCTGCCTCAGATCCTGGGGCTGCTGGCGGCGGGCATGACCAGCACGGCGCTTGCGGTCAGTGGCTACTTGCATCAGCCGGAAACGTTTCGGTTTCTGGGCACGCAGCTCACCTACCAGGCGGCTTATCGTAAAATTCCGCTATCGCTGATGGGGACTGGGCTGTGTGCGTCCGCCTGGCTGCTCACCCAAACGCGACGCGATTATCGTCGCCAGTACGAAGAGTGGGAACGCCAAACGCTACTGAAACAAGGGCAACTGCAGGCGATCGCCCATCACGCTGAGTTAGAAGGCTATCAGCAGGTGGCTCAGTTACAAGCCGCCGAACGGCTTTACCCCCAGATGGCACCGTATCTGTCAGATGTCCAAGAGGCCGACTATCAGGACGTGTCAGCACCACAACCGCAGGCTACCTCGCAGCCACAGTCAGAAACGGCTGCACCTGGGCAACCAGCCATGCCTGTAACACCCGCGTCTGCTCCAACGGCTGACACCACCGCCTACCTGCAAAACTTCCTGGAATATCCTGGGCTGTTATTCGGCGGCATGGGTGCCGGGAAGAGTTGGACCGCTCGTTACCTGGTCATGGAAAAGGTGCGCGCGGGGCATCAGGTGATTTTGCTCGATCCGCACGCGGCCAACCACGAGTGGAAGGGCATTCGGCATATCGGTGCCGGGATGGACTACCGCGCGATCGCTGAGTTCCTGCAGTGGTATCTCGACGAAATCGAGCGTCGCTACCAGGAATTTAACCGCTCTGGGTTGACCGAGGAAGACTGGCAGCAGTCGTTACGGCAGCAGCAGCGCATTACCAGTGTGGTGTCGGAAGAGATGACCAACTGGGCTGATCGCCTGCCCGGTGACATCGGCAGCAAGTTCTTCAAGTCCGCGATGAGTGATAGTCGCAAAGTGCTGATGCCACCGTTGTTTGTCGCGCACGATCGGACGTTGTCAGCGCTAGGGGATGCGAAAGGCATTGCCCGGTTGCGTGACGCGGCCCTGCTGGAATTGGAGTTGATTCCCACCATCCACCCCACGACACGCAAGCCGATCTCCAGTGGCAAGGGCAAGTTAAAGCTGCCGGGACACGCTGAATGGTTGGCAGTGGAGTTGCCCCAGATTGAGCGCAAAATTACCGACTTTACCCTCTGGTCATCACCGCAAAGTCAGACCTTTCAGCCACTCACACCGCCACAAGCGCCACCACTCGATTTCCGCACTCAGGTAAACAGCTGGTTGCAGGACTGCTGGCAGGCAGACGCATCACAGCTGGAACCCAAGGAAACGCCCAGTCAAGTAGAGGCAATGCCCGCTGGCAATCTCAAAAGTCTCGCCTTGTATCTCCGCAAGAAAGGGTCGATCGCAGTGCGGGACGTGCGGCAAAACTGGGGTCGCAATCAGGGCTTAAACGGTGAGCAGGTGCAGGCGTTACTGCTGGAATTGATAGCGTTGCACCTGATCGAAACCTTCTCACCTCTCAACTCTAAGGCGGAATGGGTGCGCTGGTCTGAAACCTAGACACAGCAGAGTTTACATCCAGTGATGTGTGATGTCACAGCCGTCACACATCACCCCAGACAGCAGCGCTCACATCGCTGACACATCACCGCTTTGCGCGGCTACACATCACTGTTTAAGGAAGCCTATGTTCACTAACACTAACCCTGCCATCATCCAGATCCGACGCGATTTAAGAGGCAAATTACCCGATGAGTGGCTCGAAGAAGTCATCGCCATTTTGGAGTATCAATTGACGTATCAAACGCTGGACGAGCTGGCTACGAATGACCTCCTGAAGCTCAAACTGGGAGTAAGCTTGAGTCCAGCGCTAAAGCAGGTGTTGTCGCAGGCGATCGCGCCTGACATCCAGGCAGTGGATGTGTCGATCTCACCGCCTCTAACCTTGCGGTTGCCTTGGCAATGAGTCTCGAGTGGTGAGAATCAATCATCTCGCATGCATACTGCTTTCAAGTTGCCTTGGCTGAACGCTTGCCATGTTTGTTAGACATGGCAGAATAGCAGTGGTTATTCTGCTGCCATAACTTAGTGTGTGAGGCAAGGAAACGGTGAGAACGGCTCAGGTTTTGTCAGTTATGCTCCTGTTGACGTTGGGCACCCTCCCCAATCTTGCGGCAGCTCAAAGTCTTGAACAGCTAGTGCAGCAGGGGCGCACGGCAGAAGCGGAGAAACAGTATAGCCAGGCGGAAGCGGTGTGGCGGCGTGTGCTTCAACAAGACCCGAAGAATATCACTGCTTACAATGGCCTGGGGAAGGCGCTGCGTGCGCAGCAAAAGTTGGATGAGGCCGTTGTGGCTTACCGGAAAGTCATTGACCTTAATCCCAATGATGCGACTGCCTATCGTACGTTATGTGACGTACTGGACGATCAGCTCAAACCTGATGCAGCTGTTGTAGCTTGCCGCAAGGCGGTGCAACTCAACCCCAAGGACGCTGAAAATCAGCTTCTTCTAGGTTATGTACTGAAGAAGCAAAAACAACTAGATGAGGCGATTGTCGCGTTTCGCAGAGCGATTGCCCTCAACCCCCAATATGCGCTTGCCTACTACAATCTGGGGAATGCGCTACGTGAACAGAAGAAGCTGGACGAAGCGGTTGCCGCCTACCGTCAGGCCATCACGCTCAACCCCAAGGATGCCGATGCCTACAACAGTTTGGGGAATGCGCTGCATGACCAGAAGAAGCTAGGGGAGGCGATTGCCGCCTACCGTCAGGCTATCAAGCTCAACCCACAGTACGCTGGTGCCTACAACAATCTGGGGAATGCGCTGAGTGACCAGAAGAAGCTAGGGGAGGCGATTGCCGCTTACCGCCAAGCATTGAGCTTCCCTGATCAACAAGGTACCTTAAGTACCGCCCATACACTCGCACACAATGGACTGGGGTGGGTCTTCCAGCAGCAAGGGCAGTTGACCGCCGCCATCCGGGAATACCAGCTGGCACGCCAAGCAGACCCCAGTTACACCTATGCGCAGTCCAATCTGCTGGAAGCGCAACGACTTCTGGCACTCAAGCCAGTGCCGCAGCGGATTGCGTTGGCTGAAACGCGCTACTTAACCAGTGACACCGTGACACCGCTGAAACGGTCCGTCGTCAAAATCATTGCGCGCTTCCCTAACAGTGCCAAAGGCTTCAGTTATGGGACCGGCTTCGTCGTCAAACGCGAGGGGAATAAAGCCTGGATTGTGACCAATCGGCATGTGGTGTTTGAACCCGATACCCAGCAACGAGGCGAGAATCTGCAAGTGGAACTGTACTATGGCAACCCACCGGACGGGATTCCAGTGGCCCGCTTGGAAAAGGCGCAGGTCCGATTGCTGCAGATGACACCGCCAAATGATCCACTGGATCTGGCTGTGCTGGAAGTGACGGACTTGCCTGCAGACATTCAACCCCTATCCGTGCGACAACAGGTGCTGGGAGACCGCTTGAATGTGCGGATTATTGGTCATTCGGGGCTCCAAACCTGGCAGGTAGATGAAACAGAAAGTCTGGGCTTTGTGAATTCACAGGCTAAAGACCGCTTGTTGCTCCGTATTGACCTGAGACAAGGGGCCTCGGGCAGCCCGATTTTGGATGCTCAGAACCAGGTTATCGGTGTGTTATTTAGTGGCGGCATTACCCTGGAAACAACTGGTCTTGGTGCGGCTTACCCGATTGATGTTGTGATGACTAAACTGGCAGCCTGGGGAGTCAAATTACCATGAACTTGAGCGGGCTTGTGTCATGAGCTTAGAGTCCATAAGGCAAAAAGAACGAAGGATTGAGTCGTGCTCTTAAAGCCATTAGCACCGATGACGCGCTCATTCATAAGCACGACTGACCACTTAATCGCCCTTTCCTTCTCTAAACTTGCTCAAACTGTCACAATTCCCAAAACCTTTACACAGCAGCCTTTTTCACCTTTCTCATTCCTATGCCCTTCTGCTGCTCTTTGCAACAGTGCAGCGGGCTAAACAACGCTAAAACAGCTTCTGCTCAGACGTTTGTAATTTTATACCAAGACCTCTGGACTGAGTTTGGACTGGGCGAATTCCGAGAATCTGCTGAAGTCTCTTTCGGGCTGTGCTTTTGAAGACTCTTGCTTGCTAACCCGGTTTTCCGTTCCACTGAGCCTCAACCCCCGGATTGAACAAGACATGGGTGCTACAAGCAGAGGCGATCGCTGCGCCCATTTTGTCTCCATAAATGTCATAGAGTTGATCTAAACTTTGAATGCCCAAGATAAAGCAGGCTTTGGAACGGTATTCATTAATCCATTGGGGAAGGCGGTCGAGTTTAATCGAGGGCAACTCATCCAAAGAGATAATCAGCGAATCTTTGCGGGGTGTGCTGAGATTGCCCACAATCATCAGGTGAGTCGCAGCAGCCAGTAGCGAACCGACCACACTGCGGCGCTCATCATCCAACTTGAACACTACAATCTCTCTTCCTTCCATCCGAGTTGGAATCGTGGATCTGCCAACAAAGGCTCGTAGCAGGTCTGCCTGAATGAACTATGAGAAGGTGCCTGCGGCAGTCGTTAGGATACCAGAATTGCCTTTTCAGCGTCCTTTGCACTGAGGAACTGCACAAAAATTGAACAACAGATTTGAAACACTACCGTATGTTTTACATTCCGGATTTTAAGCCTGTAGGAATGCCGTCGACTCCGGTCACAACCCTGGCCCAACCAGCATCAGGTCCCATATCGACAAAGCACGTTTTCATCCAGTTAATGGTAAGGTATTCGTTAGCTCCAGATCCGTCACCAATAGTAATCCACTCGTCAGAAGTACCGGCACGACTACCAAAAGGGTTATGGCAAACATACCCTTTTGGGTCACGACCTATAATGATGATGAAGTGTCCGTCAATTTTATATTTGGTTCCCACTTGCATTGGGATGCCGTTGTACAAAGAATTGTCTAACTCGTCTAGGCTAATGGTTGTAGAGAAATAGCTCTCAATCCCGATTGATCTTAACGCTCTAGTGATTGCACCAGAATCAGTCGTGTCGCCTCCAGTTTTTCTTAATACATCCTGCATTCCATTTGCAAAATCGCTATATTCTCCCCAGAGACTTGGCTTGAGATACTTTGCCAACATCGCCGCTGAGGTTAAATTACACTGCCGCGAACCCGCTCCTTGACCCTTTGAGCCGCTGTTGTCGTTCTGGTCGTTAAACGGCACATCGAGTTTGAATTCTTTGCTAGTAGGCTTCGGCTTTTGTGGGTATTTTAGGATTTCCTTAACCGCTTCGACATGTAAAGCTGGTGATGGGACTCCTAATTTACGCAGACCTTGCTGCCAAAAATCACATTCTCTACGGCGTCTCCTCCTCAAGCCTTCTGTTACATTAGAGCCAGGATTGACATACAGCATGAGTGCGTTGGGTACATCATGCCATCGCCTCTCTTTTAGGCAAGTTGTAATTGTATGAAAGTCAGTTTCATCACCGTAAAAATGTGCACCTAGGTTATAGGCAAAACTGCATAGGGCGGAGCGCATATCATCATGCATCTCATCCCAGTAAGGGATTGCTTTTTTGATGATATTCCAATAGTTCTTCTTAAGATCAGTATTCAAGTATTCATCAGCTTGCGCTTGCGTAATGCGCTCACCTCTTCTAACTTTTCTTCCATCAGGATATATTGTAGTGCCCCAACCAATTGTCCAGGGCTCGTTGCCGCTTTTTGGATCTGGATAAGCGGATAGCTCACAACCTTCAAATTCTTGAATGAGCTTAACTGCTTGCGGTGGTATTATAGTTTGAGCTTGAGGAGAAAGATTAGGATCTCTTGGTTTAAGGGTTCCTGTGATTGTTGAGGGAATGCTAGAAACCCCTGGCAACTGGTTAATGGAAGCCCGCCCTGAGCCATTTTTCACGGCAGGAGACAAGCCTACTGATGGGGCAACGTTAGATGGATCGGCAATGGGATCAGTTGGAGTGCGTGAAGCTGGTTGAACAACTCCTAGGTCCGAGCCATTCAAAGACACTGTCCCATTTGGTTGATCTGGTTGTGGAAGGATGGGAATCAGCAGAGGCGGTATAGCTGGCGGTGGTGAAGCGCTTGGAGGTTCAGGCAGATCGGAAGAAAGACTAGCAATAGTGTCGTCTTTATTGCGACTACCGGCTGACGAACCAAAATAGTAACCGAGTACAGTACTAAACCCTGCTGTCAGAGCACCAATCAGTATGTTGATAAGGCTCTGCTGAGTCTGGTAGCTCGCGTAGTTCGCGTCGTCTTTGCCAATCAGCTTGGGAGGGTGAAATATCAGCGCGCTAAGTAACACTGTGAAAGCTAAAATGACGAACGTACCAAGGACAGAAGGGTACCAATCCTTCTTGCCCGTCGCTTTGGTAATTTCTACCTCGCGGGATCGAGCACTGGCTCTGTCGGCATATTCGGCTTGATCCATCTGCAGCCTGACGCTGGCAAGGTATTGGTGATAATTAACCTCCAACTCCCTGAGTTTTAAGGCTGCATCCGGATTTGCCTGGATTTCCTTGGTGATGTCTTGCGGCGATGAATTATTCGGAAGGTTCAAGGCATGGAGGATCAAGCTTATTGGCGCAGCGGCAAGTGTAGCAGGTCCACCTATAACTGATCCTAGTAGTGGAGCACCAATTCTTACCAGATCGTCTAATAATGCCATTTCCACCTCAAAATACACGCTACGCTTGCTAGATAGTTCACTTCAACCTTGGCCACGAACTGTTGGTAAAATTCTCGTATCAAGAAATCTACACTTTAGAACGATCATTTTCTTAGCTCTTGCTATCATTTTTCAATGAGTGAAGCAGCTCAAGCAGTAAATGTCCTAGCTTCCCATCAAGTAAGGATTGAATAAGTAACAGACTACTCGTAGAAAGCATCAGCTTGCTGATATCCTCTCCATTGCCGTTTTGAAAAGTATAGATATTGGAGTCTCCCAAAACTCCGGCTTTGGGGGCTAATGCTTGGGCAATTTCAACGAATTTGGGTAATTCAGGGAGCATTTCTTGGATCAAATGTACTATTCGATCAGCATCTGTAGCTGGGATCAGATTGTGGCGAGTACCATCTGCTTTGGCTAAGCGTTCGATAATTTTGGCTTCATTCTCGACGGCATCAGCAGCTATTTCCGTTTTTAACTTTTCACGGTTGGATTTGGCTTGTTCAATCTCTGTCGTAAGCTCTTCTGCTTTTTTGGCACGATCAATTTCATGATCTAGTCTTTTTTGTTCTGCCTGAATAATCGAGATTGCAACTTCAATTTCTTCGATTTCTAGTGCTTTATGGACTTTACTTCTCAAGGACTCTACCGTTTCTTTAATCCGCAGCTCGGTAGTTTCAATAAATTCTCTAGTACTGAATTTAGAAGTTTCGATCTCATCTTGCAATTTCTTTTGTTGTTTATCTTTATGTAGTTCAATATTTAGCTCATGATCAATCTTCCCTTTTTCAAATTCTTCAAGTTTTTTTAGCCTGCCAAGATGTTTCAGTTGGCGGTTGACCTCTATTTCTTCTATAGAACTACTTATCTCCCACTCTTTTTCTCGTATATCACGACCGATACCTAACTTATATTCCTGCATTTGTTTTTCTGCATCTAATTCACGCTTGTGTATTTTCTCTTCTGTATCTAGTTCTTTTTTGCGAGTCTCAAGAATTGCATTTTGTATGACATCTGTTCGATGCTGAATTGCTTGAGCATCAAAGTAGTTAGTGGCTGTATAGTCAGAGGTTTCATCAATCTCACCGATAACAAGACCTGTAATCTTCAAGCCTAGATTCGACAAATCTTCTTTTAGTAGCTCTTTAGCTTGAGCACCAATATTTATTGCTGAAGTTTCCCCTGATGGATTTCCTTCATTATCTTGTTGAGAACGGTTAGCTTGAAGAATAATAGTTCCTCGGCTTTTTTGGAGTTCATCTAGTGTATTTATTTTACTAGTCAATCCCCGAATCACAGACTCCGCACGTTTTCTTACTGCTTTATCAACTGCTACTGCTGAAATGCGATTTCCTTCATACAAAAAATTCATAGCTTTTTGTACATCTTCAATACAGACATAAACAGTTGCTTGCACAGTAGCTCGCAGATTATCCAGAGTACGAATATTAGAGACTTCTATGTTAATAGCAAATTCTTGGGCTGGTTCTACTGAATACAATTCATTAAAAGCTTTCATGACCCGGTTTTTTGCTTTTGTGAACTGGATGTTTTTAGGCAAGAGTTTAACCACACACAAAGTGACCGCTACAGTGACCACCGCAGTCAATGCAACTGGCCATAATGGGAAATTTGTGGGAATTTTCTGTGGGGACGATACAGAAGGAGTGGCACTAGACTGAGCTACGATAAAAGGCACTGATTGATTAGTTTTCGTTATCATTGCTCTTTAGGCTGTATAACTTTATCGGATAATAAAGGAGAAAACGGCTGAAATCCTGCGCTTTATAGGCTTCGTTAAAGGCGCGGTCCCGGGGGGTGAGTAGCACCAGAATAGAAAACAACGTTAAGGCTGAAACAGCTATTGAGAAGGCATTTCAAAAAGCAATTTTCAGTCTCACTGAGACGTACCAATTAGCCCTTAGGCTAATTGGTACAGAAATCTGGAACGAGATAGCAGGGGTTTCAAGCTCTTGTT
The DNA here is from genome assembly GCA_019358945.1 of Stenomitos rutilans HA7619-LM2. Taxonomy (GTDB): domain Bacteria; phylum Cyanobacteriota; class Cyanobacteriia; order Leptolyngbyales; family Leptolyngbyaceae; genus Stenomitos; species Stenomitos rutilans. The sequence goes on from JAHHIE010000032.1 coordinate 48,690, forward strand.
TTTCAGCAGGTTCAACTGGTACATCTCTTAACGTGACTTTCTGGTCGGATGATACTCAAACCCCGTCCCTATAGAAAGTACTTTTCAAGGATTATATTTCTTAGGGATTATATTTTAAGCATCAATATAACTCCTTGCACAGGAATTATATTGATTCTCTCTAACAATTGTTTACAAAATGGCAACTTGCTAATAGTCAGTATCGAATCTCTGAAATGATGCTCTGGACACTGAGAACGTTGAGTTTTTTGATCTGGGTCAGATCAGCTCCTACCATTTGGTGGAGAGCAGATCGGGGTAAAATGAGGAGCGAATACCGTTGGCGAAGTGTGACACGAAGTCACGGTGAGTAAGTGAGGAGCCCACTCCTCTAGAGTTGTGCCTAACTCTATCCCCACCCAAAGTAGCGTTGCTGATAACAGCAGGGTTTCAGAGCTAACGGGGAATGCCTGAGGATACATCTAGCCGAACGAAGCATCCGGGATAGGGGGAGACCGGACGAGGTAACGCAAGTGAACTCTTATCGAAGCCCCGTTACGGTAGCTCAGTGAAATGGCTGAGACACTGAATTCAAAAGGCATTGAGATGCAGTCGAGTAGGACATCACTGCCCTACCCTCATACTGGCTCAAACAGAAGCAGCCAGAGCATTCTTTACAGTTGTATGATGCCAAATCTTTCCTCTTTTAGTGGGAATATTTTGGACGTTCAACCAAGCCGCGATCGCGCTGAAAGACTTGCCGGAGCGACGATGTTTTTTCATCAGGGCAATGACTGCTGTCTCAGCAGCGTCAACCACTAGGGCTTTGGCGACGGCCCTTTGACCGAGCTTAGGCGCACCATAGGCATAGCCGCCCTGTTCTGCCTTCGCCTTCCGCCCCCCTTGGGTACGCTCGTTGATGACATCACGTTCCAGTGTGGCGACGGCTGCCATGACAGTGAGGATCATGCGGCCGGTGGGGGTGGAAGTATCAACCTGCAGGTCAAGCAGTACCAGCGCTTTGTTATGGGGTTGTAAGGTGTCCTCGACGAGTGCCAGCACATCACGGGTATTCCGGGCAATACGATCGAGCTTCAAAGCAATAATCCCGTCTGCCTGAGTCCTGACCAGTTCCAGAGCCACTTGGAACTGAGGACGATGTTCCGCGTTTTTGCCGCTGCCGACTTCCTGAAAGACTTGGACGAGTTCGTGACCAAAGGCTTCACAATAGGCGGCAATCCGTCGCCGTTGTTCCGACAGCGAGGTGTTATCGGCTTGCGATTCACTGCTGACACGAATATAACCAACTAATTTCATGTTCAAAGCCTATCTGTGATGGCTTCTTAAGCTTAACGCGCCGATAGATTATTACAATAATCTATCGGCGCGTTAAGCTTGAATCATTATCCAGAAGGATTTAGAGGCAGTTTTAGGAGGTGTTATACCGTACAATCGCTGTATGAGGGGGTTCTTTGCATGTGCGCCGAGCAAAGAACCCCAAGATGTTGTCCGCCAAGAAGACCAAGCTCCTTTGTGCGATGGTCATGCTCTCACTAATTTCGCTATTGTGCGTACGATGGTGCTCAATCTCTTGCGGCAGCATGGCTTTGACTCTATCACTCAGGGATTGCGCTGCATGGTTCAAGACATCCCCGACCTATTTTTCTATTTAGGGGTTGCGTTTAACTCAACCCCTAAGTGAGCACTTGTGCTGCTCAGGTTTACTTATGAGTCAGCAATTGAACATCTAAATGTCTGGACATTCAAGCATCTAGTTTCTTGATTGAGGGCACGTGGGACCTCTTACTCCTTACCTTGAACGACCTGGACGACTTAACCCACTACTTTAAGAGTCTAGACATCTGAACATCTGGACATTTAAGTTAGGACTAAGTGAGCCCGCTTATTTCTAACTACGCTTCTGATATCCGATAAGAGAGGCAGGAAAAGGCGTTCTGTAGGCATGGAAAACGTTCAGACATCTGAACATTCAAACATTCAAGTTTCTAAACATTCAGACATCCAGATGCTTAAGCTTCTAAATGCTTTAGGCGGTAAACTACCGTCAAGCCTCATGAAACTGACCAATGATTATCACGATCGCATCCTTTAAGGGTGGTGTGGGCAAAAGTACAACTGCTTTGCACCTAGCAGCGTTTTGCCAAATGAGAGCACCCACACTGCTGGTTGACGGCGACTTAAACCGTTCTGCCTTGCAATGGGCAAGCGCTGGGAACCTGCCTTTTAAGGTGGTTGACGAGAAGGCTGCCGTTAAGTTTGCCCGCAATTACGAGCATATTGTGGTTGATACCCCTGCTAGACCTGCACCGGACGATCTGAAAACACTGGCATCGGGGACGGATTTGCTAATTCTCCCTACATCCCCTGACGCGCTGGCAATGGGGGCAATGCTGCAAATGGTCGACGCACTGCAAGGTTTGGACGCTGACTATCGCATCTTGCTGACTCTAATTCCGCCAGCGCCCAGCAAGGTGGGGGAGGAAGCGCGATCATCGCTGGAGAGTGCAGGATTGCCCCTCTTCAAAACAGGTATTCGACGGTTGGCAGTCTTTCAGAAGGCGGCACTTGAAGGGGTGCCTGTGAATGAGGTGAAAGGCGATTCCTATGCTGGTATTGCATGGCGATGCTACCTCGAAGTGGGTAGGGAGATTATGCCATGAGCACCAAGAAAGAAGGGAGCCGCTTTGACAACCTTTTTGGCGCTGTCCGGTCCGGGCAGGCAGCAGAAACATCTGAACGTTCAGACACTCAAACATCTAATACAACTGAACATCTGGACATCCAGACATCTAAGAGCAAAGACCCTAACTATCAGCGGACGACGATTTACCTGCCGAAAGCTATGCATCGACGCCTAAAAGCAGCGGCAGCAACTGAAGGGAAGGAAATGAGCGCGATCATGGAAGAACTGCTAGAGCTGTGGTTAGACTCAAGGCTAGATACTTAAACATCTAGACATCTGGAAGCTTAGATGTTTAGATGTTTGCGTCATGCTTCCACTGCTTCTGAAGTAGAGGCTGTGTCTTACGTGCCAATGCCTACTCAAAGCTCTCGAAGATTAGCCCAAACAATACCAGTCATGAACTCCTTCCAGAGAAAGTCCTCAGAGGAAGCCTGAGAATACACCTGCTATTGATGGCGTAGGAAACTTCATTCAGAACTTAGTTCTGCTGCGATTGCTGTTGCCGGGTAATGCGCGCGATCGTTTCGACCTCCACGCCCAACTCCTCAGCAATTTGTTCGGCACTCAAACCAAGCCTCAAAAAGCTAGGAACCGCACGGGCAAGAACTTCTTCAACGCCCTCTTCCTTGACCTCTTGATAGAACCGGGTCTGCTTCAGTTCGTCTAATCCCAGCATTTGCCTGATTGCCTCCCGCTCAAGGGTTGGAAACTTATACACCAGTGTCGCTAACACCAATTCTACGACGCGCTCACGCTCTGCGCCATCCGTAACCTCATCCCTGGCTCGCTCAACCAGTTGTCTTGCACGCTCTGGAGCCACAGCATCATCCAAACCAATGAGTTGCAGTACACGCAGCTCCAACGATTGCTCAGTCAGGTTAGCTGGTAACTGATCTAAGTAGACGCGCTGGAAGCGAGCACTACTGGCATAGTCTTGAAAGTGAAGGGGTAACTGTGGGTCAAGGTTACGCTGGGTAAAGATCAGAATACCTAGCCAGTCTTGCACCGGTTGGTAATCACGCAAGTACAGAAAGATTTCAGCAAAGAAGCTGTGATAGAGAATCTTTTTCTGATCACGATAGCCCTGCACCTCCACAAAGACGAGGGGCAAGTCCACGGCATCCGGTGAGGGGGTGAGCACGCCATCAATCCGGAAGGCCAGCTGCTTCACCTCCTGAGAGCCAAACGCATAAGTGCCTGCAGGGGGAGTGGTCTCGCCAAGGAGTTGAAATACTAAGTCAGGGCGATCCTTAAATAAACGGTAGAACAACGTATCCGTCTTCACAAGTGGTTCCGGTCTTGGCACAGCAGTCTGATTGTAAGCGGTGCGTGACCAAGCGCGCTGGAGCCGTCGCCATCGGAGCGTGATCGCTCAACACAGGTTACAGCAGAAGACACAACTAGAGAAAAAGACATTTTCAGCCACTCTGTTTCACGTCACCGCTGAAGCACTCTCTACTACGGGTCTGATGTGAAACAGCGATCGCACACAGCCAAGCGACTCTAGCAACGTTCAGACATTGGCAAGCGAGCGACGCGATAGTACAGTTGTGAGAACCAGTAGAGAGTCGGCAGATGAGTGAGTTTGAGCGTGACTGGACACACACAGAGCGGGAGCAACATGCCCGACTGCTCTATCAGTTAAAACGGGAGATTGTCGCCAAACGGCAGGCAGAGCAAGCGCAGACAAGACTACAGCGCACGGCTCAGCCACCCCAAAGAACACTCATAGCCTCCTTGCCGTCAGTGGCCACACCAACGGAAACGGCCCGCCCCTCCAGCTTGGTCCCAAAGTTGGAGACGGCTACCAACTTGAGCCGTGGGCAGGCAGCACCAGGGCGTACTTCAACGCTGGACTAAAATCGGCCTAACTACGTTGTAGTACAACGGCTGAAACGCCCATTCCTTCGTAGCGGTCGATCGCCACAACGCCGATTCTATGGTGGCACTTCTGCGGTGTTATGCAACTAATCAAGCCTTTAAGGCGATTAGCAAAGCCTACGAATCAAGCCTTTCACTAGCAAGGCTGATAGTGATTTATACCCCTCCGGGGCAATGGCTCATTTTTACACGAATGGGTCTGTGCGACTTGTTTCCGCTCAAATCGAGTCCTAAAGGGCTAGAAATAAAGCGGAGTCAGGGTTCTGAACCTTGATAACTCATCTTTCGTGTGGTGCGTCCAGGTTGGACAATTCCAACTCCCCTAGTGCTGGGGTAACAGCGTAGCCCTCAAGTGTGCGACTGACCCTCAATCGCTTGAAGCAGGGCTAAAAGGCGGTCACTCAGAACCCGACTGAGAACTCCGTCGAGCAGAGCTGACCAAGGCTAACGAAAGTGAACCCACGTTTGAACCATCGTCATCGTGAACAAGCCTACGCGGGTTTAGGGGCTTGCCCAAAAGGGAAAGGCTAACTGGCAGGCAGTTACGACGCTTGACCTGCAAGCACTCAGCAAGAAACCCGGTGGAGAGTGGGAGCCTACAGTCAGCGCAAAACGGAAGATGGGAACAAAGTAACCTCCCCGACGGCTCTCTGAACGGTCGCTGTCAGAGTAGGTAGTCAGCCGCATGGGTCGGGGAGGCGGGATTGTCTCAGAAGCCAATGCCTCTGGGAAAGCCAGGGGATATGCTGACGGAGACACAGCCATTGGGAAGGTAGAGTTGTCAGTCGCAATGGACACGTCATGAGCGAGTTAACGACTACGTATGAATGGAAGTCCATCCCCTGGCGCAAGCTGGAGCGGAAGGTCTTTAAGTTGCAAAAGCAAATCTACCGAGCCGCTGGTCGTGGTCAACGAGCAAAAGTGCGCAGGCTTCAGCGACTCCTGATCCGCTCTTGGGCAGCCAGAGTTCTGGCAGTGCGACGAGTGACGCAAGATAATGCTGGCAAGAAGACAGCAGGCATCGACGGCTTAAAGTCGCTTCCACCGCCTCAACGGTTGTCCCTTGCCCAACGTCTTCAGTCTGGTTGGGGCAAGGCTTCTCCCACGCGTCGGGTCTGGATTCCCAAACCGGGTAACACCGAAGAACTCAGACCGTTGCAGATTCCAACCTTAGAGGACAGGGCAAGACAAACCCTGTTCAAACTAGCGTTGGAAGCACAATGGGAAGCCAAGTTCGAGCCAAACTCGTTCGGCTTTCGCCCAGGACGCTCCTGTCACGATGCAATCATGGCGATCTACCTCCAGGTTTGTCATCAACCGAAATGGATCTTAGATGCCGATCTGGCCAAGTGTTTCGACACGATTGCGCAAAAACCCTTGTTGAAGAAGCTGAACGCCAGTCCGTTTGTCACTCGGCAAATCCGAGCGTGGCTGCGGGCAGGGGTCATGGACAACTTCCAGTACAGTGAAACGCCACAGGGCGTGCCACAAGGCGGAAGTTTGTCACCCTTATTGGCGAATGTGGCGTTGCATGGCATGGAAACCTACCTTGAGCGCTATGGCAAAGGGGCAAGGGTGATCCGCTATGCCGATGATCTGTTGGTGATCCATCCGCAACGGCAGGTCATTGAACACGCGCAACAGCTACTAGGCAAGTGGCTGGCAAAGATGGGATTAGCCTTCAAGCCAAGTAAAACTCGCCTCTGTCACACCCTCGAAGCCGTGGATGGGCAGGTCGGGTTTGATTTCCTGGGTTTCTCGATTCGGCAATACCGAGTGAGTAAATATACATCCGGGCAGTCAATGAAAGGCTACAAAACGCTGATCCAGCCTAGCAAAGCAGCAATGCAGAGACACCTTCAGCAATTGCAGACGGTGATTAGAAGCCACAAAGCAGCCCCACAAGTTGCTTTGATTCAACACCTCAACCCGATCATTCGGGGATGGTCGGCTTACTTCTCGGCACAGTGTAGTAAGAAGGCTTACGCCAAGCTGGATTACTTGCTCTATCAAAAACTGCGAGCCTGGGCACATCGTCGTCATCCTAACAAGGGCGGACAATGGCGAGCCAGTCGCTACTGGCTAGTCAATCAAGGAGGAGGATGGGTCTTTGCTGCCTAGCAGGGAGAGAACCAGGTGCGGCTGCGTACTCACGTTCAAACTCCCATTGTCCGGCATGTCAAAGTCCAGGGCAGTCGCAGTCCTTTCGATGGGGACTGGAGTTACTGGGGCACCCGCAGGGGCAAACACCCAGAACTCTCCACACAGATTGCCAAACTGCTGAAGCGGCAACAGGGAAAATGCTCACATTGCAGACTGTACTTTAAGTCAGATGACCTGCTGGAAGTCCACCATGTGGACGGCAAGCACCAAAATCATCAATGGGGCAATCTGACACTGCTACATCAGCATTGCCACGACCAAGTTCATTCCGGTATGCATGACAAGCACCCAGTGGTTGAGGAGCCGGATGAAGCGAAAGTTTCACGTCCGGTTTTGCAGACGAGTCGGGCGGGTGACCGTCCGGCTTAGTCTAACCCGACCCCAGGTTCGCGCAAAAGGGCGAAGTTACAGGGTCTCAGGGAGCAAATCGAGCCGATGCTTCTGCGGAGGCCGCGGGGCCAACTTGGCGAGTTCTGCCAGAATGGCTGGAAGTGGATTAGCCACTACGTTCCGCAGCCGACCTGGGGTGGGAAACTGCTGATCACATTCCAAGCAGGTGTGCCTTGGCAAGGGCATGTAGGCTGCCTCCCCGAGGTCAAATTGGGAATGACTGCAGTTCGTACAGTTCATCGACCGAACACGGCTCTCTAGCGAAGGCATAACGTTCTGGGCCATCAGCACTCGGACCATGATCGGATCAAGCCGAATGCCATCGATAGTGACCTCTCGAAACGTGTCATCAAGAGTTGGCTCGACCTGGCTATCCGTCCGAAAAGCATGGACGTGGATTCCCTCTCTCTCGGGCTTGGGTTGCGTCCACAGAAACGCCGGGTTCGACCCCCAAATCTGGATGCCGCCGGGGTATTCAGACTGATTGATATCCAGGGTCTTCTCCGCCGGCACAATTTTATGCTTGCCGACGTCGAGGGCGTCAAGGACTCCGCTTATCGGGTTGCCGATTCCAGTCATGCGGTCGTAGAAGTACTTCCCGCAGCCGGCGCACAAGTGCCGGCGGTGCGGGTGTACGGAGAACCAATCCTTGTCCAGGTGCGGCCAGCCGCAGTAAGTGCAGGTGACGAAGGTCATCGGGAAGCCGAAGATTGAGCTGGTCATGTAGTAGATTGAGTCGATCTCGCTGACCACGATGCCCTCTTCCGGCAGACCCCGCCCGACGAGCTGCACAGCCCGGTACGTCCAATCTGTGTCCTTTGAAGACTCCATTGTCAGCCGGGTGTGGACGTGAATGCCGCGGTCCATCTTCTGCCGCGTCGTGTCGTACACGGCCGGGACAGCGCCCCAGAGCGCGACGCCGCCGAGGTACTTGTCTAGATCAAGTGTCAGGGTCTCATCAGCATGGATGGGGACCGTGTCTGCCCTGCGACACCGGGCTGCCATCGTGCCGCCCTTCGCCGTGGCGTCGGCACGATGGGCGCGGCACCAGTAACGTGTGCCACCATCGCGACGTTTTTCGAGCGCGATCACATCGCACGACACGTTGGGGCCGGCGACATCGAGTGTGGAAGGTATGCTTGGACCAAAAAGCGTCAGCTGCTTGGGAGGCTGGAGTTGAGATGTCATGTTATCAGTTCCTTGAACCGTCAATTCCGTTCCTTAGTTCGCCAAGGGAAATGCTCTGTCCAACCCATAAAGCAGCTCCTCCGGTCGGGTTTGAGCGGCCGAGTCCTTCACTTCATCCAGCAGCGTTCGCAGCTTGTAAACCTGCCTTTCCGTCATGTTGTGATGACGCCCGATGATTTCGCGGACCGAGTTACCCTGCTTCCCAAATACCTCCTGGAGGATCTCTAAGGTCCACAAGCGTCCCTCGTCGATCTCTTCCGGCGTCAGGAGCGCGATTGGGTTCATACCGACGAGGTAGTTCTCAATCCGCTGGTTGAACGTGTCCTTCTCGTGGTGATCCAGTCTGTGCTGATTGCCCTTGGCGTTCACAATCACGTTCCCGATCACTTGTCCATCGGGGAGCAGCCGCAGACGCTGCTCCGGAAACCGTTCATATGCCTCGATCGCGCTGATCTTTTCCGCGACCTCGAAGCCACCCAGCACGACTTGAGAGAAGCCCCGCACCTTCCCAGACACCACGAAGACGTGGTCGCCCTTCTGGACCTGTCTGCGAATATCGGGGCGGCACGCCCCGAGCGACGGCTTCGGCCCCAGGTATGGGTCCTTTATGTGCTTGCCCTTTACCGGGTCGCAGCCGCTCCCGGTGACGAAGATCTTCCCAATCATAGTGCTACTCCTCGGGGATGAAACCCCACTCCAGTTTCTGCTTCAGCGTGTTGCCCTGCCAGTGTCCGAGAACCTTATCGTGTTGAAGGCGGTGGATCACGATACCCGGGTGGATTTCAATCGACTCGGCGAAATCCTGAATAAGCTCGCTCGTCAACTCATCCGGCTTGTGAAGAGGGAGCTTAGCCAGTTCCGCTGGCGGGATGAGTATGTCGGCTGCGAACCGATCCGCTTCTTCCTCATACTTTGCCATGACAGGATCGACCACCTCATCACCCATCTCATCGGCCGCGTTATCCACCACGAACAACTGCTGGTTACCGTGCAACAGGATGTGGCCCAGTTCGTGGAAGAAGGTAAACCACAACTGTTCACCCGACTTATATCGCGGGGTTAGCCCCACCATCGCCTGGCTGTCAGTGAGCCACCGGGAGCACCCACTGATCCGCGTACCAGGCAGTTCGGCAACGAGAACAAGCGCCACCCCACAATGCGAGCAGATCACCTGAGCTTGATCCAGGGCAGGCATGGCATCCTCACGCGTCAACCGCCGCAATACGTTCAGCGACGACCGCAGCTTCGCTTCATCGAATTCCGCAAGCGGAATTTGGCTGGCGGTGATTTCCGCCTCTCGGACCCACGCTGTGAGTGCTTCCCTATGAAAGTCGAACTTCTGCGTCTGCCGGAACGCAACTTCATAGTTACCCCACTTCGCTCGCCATGCATCGGGTGATTGCACGCCGAAGAACTTCAGAAGAACTTCAGCGTCGGACCCGCCCTCCGGCAGCGAGAACTGAAACTTCCGCATAGCTTTCAGCGGGAAAATCCGGCTCCACTCAGACGGTCTCATGTCCGGCTGAATCTCCACGCCCATGTTCATTTCCACTCGCGTGACGAGCCCGCCAACAGAGACGATCCTGTTGTCCTCCTTCTCCGCCATCCGGAGAAGCCAATTTGGATCAATATTCAGTTTCATACCGGCCCCCCGTTGAAGTTTGACGTAAAGCTCGCCGCAATCTCGCGGGTCATCTCGTAGTACGGCAGGTTTTGATAGGACGCATCAGGTCCGCAACCGTGCATCCCACAATCGTCTCGATAGAAATCCTCTGCTTGGTGAAGCGCGTGCAGTCCGATCCGTCCATAAAATCCCTCGTCATGACTCAGTTGTACTGCCGTCCGCATGAGCACCGGGCCTACACCGCCGTAAAGCGGCGTGTCCACCATCGCACGAAGATTCCAGGGAGCCGACTCCAGGTAGTCGATGTACACGAGCGGTTTGCCTTTATCAGGCTCGAGCCTAGCCTCCATGCCCGTGAGCTTGACCATCAGCAGTCCTTGCCACTTGCCGTCGCACTTGATGCCGAGGCACCGGTAGGCAAGGAACCGCAGATCAAGGCTCTTCGTCCCCCAATTCCAGTGAAAGTGCTGCGGAATTTCCCCGCCCTTGCCTGCGTCGTGGAGCTTCTGGGCAGCGTCCAAGCGAATCGGACCCCATTCCTTCTCGGCTTCGACCAATACCGTTGGTACTAGCTCGGTATGAAGGACGGCATCCACCAACGCCTTATCTTGGCGGCGGACGATCTGAACAGGGATGGTGCTCACAGAACCATCAACTCCGCTTTCTTCTGGGCCTTCTCATCCTCGAAAACAAGCTTTTCACCGGCTGACAATCGTGCCTCAACCATCTGGTAAAGGCGTAGCGCCTGCCGGAGCACCGCTGTCTTCGAGAGGTCCTTCTTATTGGCCAACTCCTCAAGAACCAGCATCTCGGCCTCAGAGAGGTTCAGGGTCATCGTCTTCTTGATATCAGGGGTCATCGTCTTCCTGGAATCATTATTTATCTGTAGCCTCCCATCAAGTATAGGAAGAGATAGCCAATATTTCAAGTAAATTTAGCTACTTTTTAATTATTTTTTATGTATGACAAGCATGGAGCGAGGGTTTGACCCTGATGGGGATTGAGCTGACATACGGAAAAAAAGTGCAACATGAGCTGAAATCCTTAGCCAGATTGAGTTTCAGAGAATCTGTCGAAGTGAGGCTGAGTATCGGGACTGCTGCTCGTGTGGCAAAAATGTGAACCACAACTCGCGCAGTACTGTGCTGAACTCAGCTTGCCTGCTCAGGCGCACCAGTTTGTGGCCGCCTTGCGCACGCAATTGACCACAACCGCGCGGCAGATAGACCAGGCTTGCCAAGCTTTAGAACAGTTCAACCTTTCACCCCAAGGTGTCCCCGTCTTACAACGAATCAATGCACAACCCAGACCACCTGGAGCGAACACGCTGGAAGCGGCCATCTGGGAGCTGGTTTAGCAGCTTAACGGTACTCTCTGTTCGGATGATACTCAAACCCCTCTCATAGCAATTCCGCCACTGCATCCACTTCGTCCTTACCGATCGCCAGATACTTCGCCAAATTCCCCAGGTCAACATGACCTGTTCGCTCCTGGAGCGTCTTCAAGGGCACTCCCTGCTTATAAAGCTTCGTCAGCCCAGTACGGCGGAAGCTGTGAGTGGATATGCCTCGAATGCCCAGGTAATCACAGGCTTTCCGCAGTGCCAGGTCTGCTGCTTGCCGGGTCAGATGTCCTTCCTGCTTTCCAGGGAAGAGATAGCCAGTGGTGAGTAGGTCAGCCTGGTCCAGGATGGCTTGTAGCTTAGTGGGGACTTTTACATCACGAGTCATCTTCGTTTTAGTCGTTCGAGCACGGAACACGATGCGATCGCGAATGATGTCCGATCGTTGCAACTTCAATGCTTCACTCACCCGACAGGACGTGTAGTAGCAAATGGCAAAGAGCAAGCGATGGTTATCCGGCAAGACCTGCATCAGCTCCTCTAACTGCTGCTCTGTTAAAACTTCCGCCTGTCCATTACGGTTATTTTTCATACCCTACAATGCCTCGGGACATGAACCAAATTGAGCAAGTAAGGCTTCCACAACGGCGTCATTTCCATACTTGTAAGAAGGAGTTTTCACTCCCTTTCCCATCTGGTTAAAATCCACCGTTTCTACATACCGCTGGGTAAGCACTCTGTCCAATGGGGGTTCGATATCTTCCCCGTGACCAAAATCATCTCTACAACTACCTTTGACCCAGCCTCTAAGGGTTAGATGATATTCTTGCCACTCCTTACGCTGGGCCATCCAAGTAATTCCTGTTCAGACTTGCTCTTTCGGTATTTTAGCAAGTGCAAAACCCAATACTTTCGCAGGTTTTGGGAAAGGTCACCGCCAGCGGTCTCAAAAATTGCGGTCTGTTGCAGAAAAAGCCGTCTTATTGAGAATCACTCGACAGCGAGAGCGGAACTGAAGACTGGGGCGTAACGGAACTGTGACTGACACAAGGAAATGTAGCGATCGGCAACCAACGAGAGCCGTGAGCATTACATGCGCTCCTACTCTCTAGTGGGTTTGTGCTGGTTGTTGGGTCCTGTTCCAGCAGTCTTTAGGGGAACGAGATTGTCTGTAGGCCTGACAACACGATCGCTCCTCACCTTAAAGATGCGACGCTGCACCGAACACAGCACTGGGTAGAGGTGTTGAAGTACGGTCAAAGGTCTCTAGGCTGTACCCCACTTTGCGGGTCGCAAGCAGGGCTGTCAGACCGAGCAGAGCGTGAATCACCTGACCTAACCTCTTGTGGGAGGGCTGGACTGATGGGATGACTGACTGGTGGGATTAGGTTTGTGGGACAGGGCTGTCGAGTCCAGCCTTTAGGGTCATAAGAGGGGCTGGACTGCCCATCAAACCGCGTCTCACTTTACCCCTAAACATCACAACTCCCTGCTAGTGGGATACTTTGTCTCTCTTGCTTTCTGGTAGGGATCTTGGTTGTGGGTGGTGACTGGACAGTCGGTTTTTAGGGTAACCGTGCAGCCCTCTCGACAGACGTTTCAGCCCTTCTCCGTACCCTAAACTGAGGCGTCGCTAGGCATCAGGGGCAGGGGGTGGAGGGGATTCAGGTGGGGAAGGTGGGAGAGTGGGTGCGTCAGGGGGAGTGATGCCCATCGCTGCACAGTCGCGATCGCTGATGGTGCTGTCAGAAAGGGTTGTATGGCAGAGGTTAGCATGGCTGAGTTGCTCGTCTGTCATGCCTTTGGCACCAAAGAGGTTGACACCTTTGAACTTGGCACCCTTAAGGACGGCGCCATCGAGTTTTGTAGCTCTGAGGTCGGCTTCACTGAGGTTGGCACGGTAGAAGTTGGCACCTTCAAGGTTGGCACCTTCAAGGTTGGCACCAGTGAGGTTGGCACCGCTGAGGTTAGCAAAGGTGAGGTTGGCATTGGTGAGGTTGGCACCGCTGAGGTTGGCATTGATGAGGTTGGCAAGGGTGAGGTTGGCTTTCCTGAGGTCGGCTTTAATGAGGTTGGCAAGGGTGAGGTAGGCATCACTGAGGAAGACACCACTGAGGAAGGCACCTTCGAGGAAGGCTTCTCGAAGGTTGGCACGGTAGAGGTTGGCACCTCTGAGGTTGGCACGGTAGAGGTTGACACCTTTGAACTTGGCACCCCGGAGATTGGCACCCCGGAGATTGGCACCTCTGAGGTCGGCTTCACTGAGGTTGGCACCTCGGAGGTAGGAGCCGCTCAGATTACTCCTGCTTAAGTCCAACCGCTTGCCTTCGGAGTCATACTTGTACCGTCGTCTGCCAATCACCGTCAACGCTGCCTGCACATCCTTCGTCACGGGTGTGAACTTCACTCCTGACGCAGGCACCTCTAGCGCTGCTGCCACAAAGGTCTTCGGCACTGAAGGCTTAGGAGCCTCTAACGGTGACTTATCCCGCACAAACGCCGTTAGCACCTCCATAATCGTCCAGTGGTCACGCCGGGAGTCCTGAGCAATGCGTTCCAGGGCATAGATCCCACCCAGACGCACTTCAATCTTGTCACTCCCCAACTGTTCCACAGCCTTAGAGAAGCGCTCTGTGATTAGACGCGAAGCTGTGAGGCGCACATTCCAGAACACAAAGACACCACCGACGATCGTGGCCAGTGTCCCCGCACCACTAATCGCCACCTTGACCCACTCCAATGTGTTGTCAGGGGGAGGAGTAGAGGGTTTCGTGGTCTCTTGTGCCTGAAGGGGTCGTGTGCTGCCCCACTGCACTGCACCGACCAGGAGTGCTATGCCGATCAGCCGTCGCACCATACTGATTCCCACCGTCTGCTGTTGTGTCTGAGCATCCCACGGCTTCATCATGCCTGCGATCGCATAAACGGGGTTTGAGTATTATCCGACCAGAAAGTTACGCTAAGGGGTGTACCAGTTGAAACTGCTGAAAAACAGGAGCCTGAAACCCCTGATATTCTGTTCTAGATTTCTGTACCAGATGACTTAGAGTTTAACTGGTACGTCTCAATGAGACTGGAGATTACTTTTTGAAGTGACTAATGGGAAAGCATTTCAGCCTTAGCGTAATTTTCTGTTCCGTTGCTACTCGATCCCCTATTAGAAAAGGGGTAGAGAAGAAAAACTTTGCCTAAGTAAACGCATTTTCGGCAAAGATACGAGCATTAACGGCCCTAAGCTCAGCGACAGAGGTTGGCGAGGTCAAGCGTGGAGTGCAGAAAGGGGCTGAACGCCAGCTTCTGTGCGCTGAAGCGCGTGGTTAGGCACCGAGACCGGACGATACAAGTGGGCAGACTTCCATCGCTTGAATCAAACCATGCTCAAGGGTGAAACGGTGACCAACGTGTTCATCAGCAAGCACGGCTCCGGCCAGATCGCGCACGACCTGATGCACCTCGACCAAGACCTGCCCATCATCTTCTGGGTGAAAGGCAATCGGCTCGACGTGTGGATCGATCTCGCTCCACTGTTCCGTCCAGTAAGCGCGGACGGCTTCAGTCCCACGGACAAAACCGCCTTTGAACGCCCTCGCCCAAGCCACGTTGGGAGCCATGAGGGCGAGGGCGGCATCAATGTCACGCGCGTTGAAGGCCGCGTAGGCGGCGCGTAGCAGCTCGATTTTTGGTGCAGGTTGATCTAGCATAAGAGGTCAGTGAAGGAGATGGAACAGTGCCGAGCGCCCGGCACCCCACCCGACCCCAAGAATGCGTTTGATGACAGGCAGAGTGTCACGTGTCGGATGCATGCTGTTGTTGGGCGGCGGCGATAAGGAGACCTACGACCCTGATTTCTAGCTATATCCTTACAACCCATACATCATGGTAAGGAAAAGCCTTGCCTATTTTACGCAACCCGTTAAGAAATGATAAACGGCGATGTCCTTCGAGCAAATGAAACGGCCGCTTGAGAGGTTCGCCGCCAGGAAATGTATGCTGCCCCCGCTCATTCTGAAGAAGAATTATAGGTGTATTCCATGTACCTTGCTCTAGCATATGCTGGGCAAGCCAGTCGTATGGATCGCTCGCCCTTTCCTCAACGTTCGAGAAGGCATCACAAAATTCCTCATCGTCAAACGCTTCTCGACTGGGAATTTTTTCCAGCGGCCAACGCTCATTAGAAAAAGAGAATGTCTCAAATCCGAGATAGACATATTTCCATATGAAATCTGCATGCCTATGTAGCCATTCGATCAAGACCTCTTTGGGCCAATCAGGTAAAACGTCGGCTTTCATCCTTCGAGCATAGCTTTCTTCATCCTCAATGACACGCTCATCGCTGTCTCGGAAAGGTTGGTACTTGCTCGTTTCTCCCCACATATCCATCTCACATCAAGAGTCTCCGCCACAAGCGGACAGCGTATCACTTCACATTTAGATTGGCTGATCCTATATATTCTAAACAGATAGCTCGATATTGTTTGGGATCGAGTTTAGTACTTGAATTTTGCAATTCTTGCTCTACTTCACAATCACTATTTTTAACAGATTTAACATTAAATAGACCCATATATCTTAAATGGTTAGAGTTGCTAAGATACTCAAAATAAGGGATTGACCCACGATATTCTACAGAAGGAGATACCTTAAATATCTCATTACCTTTTCTTGAATTATTATAGCCTCGGTCAGTTGAAACTAAAGAAGGTAGAGAACCTAGGCATTGAAATATCCTTATTCCATCTTTATATGAGGTGAAATTGTAGAAGAGTAAACCCAAATAAAAGCCTTCTAATATACGCCCTTTAGTAGTTTTCAAATCATCTCTTGATCCGAATAAGTAAGGGATATTGATTTTCTCCTGATTGTCTTGTCCTGTAAGGAGAAACATAATATTTTCAACGTTATTTCGTGAACGCTCCTCTTCAAAAATGTCATTTAGGGAGTATCTATTTTGGGTTTTAAGTAGAGCGTTACGGACATCGTTCCGCGAATATTTCTCCTCAATTTCAAATGCTTGAATAAACTCAAACATTGCTCTATTGAACAGCGTATTTTCCATATTTATGTTCACGAACTAACGAAGATTTGCAATTCAAGGATTTAATCACAGCATTTTTAAGGAGGCGAACGTCAAGAGACGGCTGAAACTGTACTGTTAATTGTAATGTATGCGCTTCTGTGCCTTCAGCGGAGGGTTGCTAGGCCTCTGGTCAAACTAAGCCGGATGGGTGCCCGTTCGGCTTAGTTTGACCAGACCCCAGTATTCAGCAGGGATCGAATCTGGTTGACTTCAATCTGGAAGAACGGGAGTGTAGCGTCAATTGTGTTTGAGACAGGTGCGCTGAGCGATCGCCTGCCCTTTCGATATTCAAGACTTAGGTTACTCTGGTGGCAACTGAGCGATGTGTTCCATCAACAGCCGATGGATGAAGATGTAACCACCTCCGACTTTTTGCAGGAAGAGGCGATCGGCTGCGGTATCTAAAAAGCGGGCATAGTTCCAAGGAATATGTCCGTTGAAGTAGAGAATGAGGCGGAGGGTAAGGTGTTGGATAGAAGCAGCACCTCCAAAAAACAGACCACCAATCAGCCCAAAAAACAGCCCAAAAGTCAGCCCAACAATCAGACCGCCATGCAGATCATCATGCAGCCCATCGATTAGACCAACAATCAGCCCAACAATCAGACCACTAATCAGACTAACCGATGCAAAGTTTTTAACTGAGCTCCAGATTCCTTGATTAGGCATCGTTGTCTTCTCAAGTTCAATCCCAATCAGCCCACCAGTCAGACCACCAATCAGCCCAAAAGTCAGCCCCAGAAACAGACCAAAAAACAGCCCAAAAAACAGCCCAACAATCAGACTACCGTTCAGCATGCCGCTCAGTCCAAAAGTCAGACCAAGAATTAGCCCAAAAATCAGACCACCATTCAGCCCGCTCCTAGCTTCTTGCCAAGACCACTTCAGTCTGAGTTTTTCAATAGCCCTTATTTCCTCACGCATTCCAAAAAATAACCCGCAACTCAGACCAACAAACAGACCAAAAATCAGACCAAAAATCAGCCTATCAATCACCATACTAATCAGTCCACCGGTCAGCCTATCAATTAGCCTACCAAACAGCCCAAAAATCAGATAATTCATCGAACCCAAAATCAGCGCAAAAATCAGCCCGCAGACGAGGGCTAGCAACAGAAGGGAGCCAACTCTATAGATTCTTTGGTCTCCAAACGGTAACAAGTAAGGTTGCATTCGCTCAATCAGAAACACCGTTTGAGACTCCCGCACCATCTGTAGCGCCAACCATCTCAACCAGCCCAAAAACCGCTCTTGTGGATACTTGAGGGCTTGCCCCCGATGCTTCAGCATTTGCTGGATGTAAGTATTAAAGAGTTGCCTGCGTCGGTCTGCAATCACTAGCGTTTGAGGCAGGTCAGCAACAATAACACCTCCGTAAGCAAAGACCATGATATTCAGCAATAGGGGAGATTGGGCGAGATCTGGCAGCGCGGAATCGGTTGCCAGCAACCTGATGAGTCCGGTTAGATTGGCAGTCAGGCGATTAAGGTAGCCTTTGATTTGCGGCAGGGTGAGTGGCTGGATATAAATGGCTTGTTGAACCTGAAGCCGATTACTTAACGCTTCATAGTCTCTAGCCCGACAGCAAACCACTAGTTCGGTACTTGCCTCCTGCTGAAAGGCATTGAGCGCGTTTACGCAGGCATCTCGATCCGCTGCCTTCACCTCATCCAAGCCATCCAAAAGCAGCAGGAGTTGTTGCTTTTTTACCCAGTCTTTGCCCAAGTGCCTCGGCACTTGGTATTTACTGCTTAGTTCTTCCACCACCCAATCGGCAATAGATTGGGGCGCGGTGCGCCTGCCCCGCCGTCGAGTGGGTGTCCAGGAAGAAAGATTCACCACTACCGGAATCAGGTAATCGACATCCTGTTCTGCCCGTGCAATCAAATCTCTTGCCAGTTGCAAGAGGGTAATTGTCTTGCCGGAACCCGGTTCCCCCAAGATCAGCAAGGTGCGACCCGCTCCCAATTCATCAAATACAGAGAGGATAGAGGTGTTGGCTGGCAGTTCCCGCTCTGATCCTTCTGTTTCCACGATTAAATTCCAGGGACGCTCAATCGCATCGGGGCGTTCTTCCATGCCCAGCGTGATAAGTACCTGCTCATGTAGCGACTTCTCCAGCACTCCTTTTACCCAAAAGTGCTTCACTTTGGTTAGGAGCGCCTGTCGATTCTGATATTCCTGTCGCGTGAGGGGATGGGACGTGACCCGTGAATCGGGCGAATCCTTTCAGTTAAACGTAACAGGCGCATTGAAGGTGTTCCCTTGAAACAGGTTCTTAATCTCTTCCGCTAGCTTTCCGTAGTTCTTAATCGTGGTCGGTCGAGCCGTTTGCAGTGCCTCTGCATACGCTGGCATGAGTTGAGACAGCCTGGGGTCAGCCTTAACACTCTCTGCCAACTGAGTTACCGCTTGAGCCAGTTCCGGGTCTGTAGCGCTAACGGTCTCAACTTCCAGCACTGCTTGCCCCATATCTACAGGCTGATCTGCTTGTTCAATTTGTGCCGTTTTCAGTAAAGACTTGCGCTGGATGAGCTGCACGAACTGTGATAACTGCACACTAACCGCTTCACCGAGTTTCTCACCCGTTTTCTCGAAAGCCTTCTTGAGGATAAGCGTAGTAACCGCAATGAGAGCAGGGGTTAAGGGTTCCATAAGTACCTTTTGGAGGGAGGAGGCAAGACACTGCTATTTTATAAGTTCAAAAGAATATTTACCAACCGCTGATCTTTCATCGCAAACGCAAACCTTCGTAGATGGGCAGCGCCTAGCTCAATTCCCTGAGACACGTATCTCTGCTGGAATATTAACTCGAACGCTATAACCTGAAGCACTCTTGCTAATTGCAATAGGACCATTTATCACTCCTGCACCACCAGTAGGAATCTTGACTGTACATCTTCCATCCGAGGTTAAGTTGAAGTAACCAACACTCAAATTCCAAGTTCCTTCTAAATTCCACTCTTCACTTCGAGTAGCTGTTTGGACACTGGCTGACCCCATAAAAACCGACAGAAGTACACTAACTGCAAAACTTCTCAAGCAAACCTAGATTCACAACTCCTCTTGATTAGACTAAAAAATCTTGCCCAATAGCTAAGACGCTTCTACTATTTATCTTTAGATTAGGCAGTTTCGCTCCCTTTTTAGGTAAGTTTCAAACTACTGCTCCCACCGATGCCTTGCGTCACTACGTCCGTATCACTACTTGGGGACGGAGAGGGAAAACCTCCCTGTTACCCGATTAGGCAATCACGATACATCGCTACTAGAGGTAAGTCGCTTTTGCTCAACTTCTTTGTTGGCAAGGATCAACTGTCGCGCAAATCGCTCCTCTTGACGAGACACATCCAGCGTATGAGCGACCTTCGAGACTAGCGCACTTGAGTTTGCAATCAATGAACTGCGTGACGCAGAGTTGAGGTCAAGTCCAAGTTCATGCAGATCGATACCAAGCCCTTCAGCACCTGTCACAATGCGAGAGTCAGGCGTGAAATACGACCAGACGAAGTAGGAACTCACTCTGAGATCATGCGCCTTTGCAAATTCGGCACGCACGGTACTTGCTCCTAGTCGCCTCACACACTTTACTTCCACGACTCTGAGTATATTTGCTGGCGTCGGAACATCAGCATTAGATGTAACGATCAGATCAGGACGCCCACCAAACTCGCTGAAATGACCTTGAACTGTGTACTGAGACCACAAATATCGAATCTGTCCGTTCTCTATGATTTCTAAAGGTCCTTCTTTCATAAATAAGGTCACCTTTCCCGTGCGTACATCATCGGCACGCAGCAACATCGTCAATAGACTTAAACCTTCAACAAGTTGCCATGTTCGCACGTCAGGGATTGGTTGACCCAGCAAGGCTTGCGGAATTGCCTCGGCACCGAGACGCATCAGAATCTGGCATCGTGACAGAAGTTGCTCTGCGACCGAGCAGATTCCTCTCCAAATCGCCTCACGACCCTGAGTATCTGCATCAGCGTTTACTTCTCCACTCTCAAGTTCCATAAAATCTGCTGCAATGAGATCCGCTTAACTTTTGATTAGACATATTCCGTCCGTTATCTACTCTAAATGAGGGATATAGGCGGACTCTCGCAGTCTATGTGCCCTGATTCGAGTCTTTAGAAAGGATCTTAGGTTGCGCGGTCTCTGCATCAGAATAAGGACGCTTCGATCACTTCTACTAAGACTCACTTTCTTCATGTTTAGTTGCCCCCTGAGCAGAAGTGCAAGACAGCATAAGGCTTTTAGCCGGTTTGAGCGGCTAAATTGGCCTCTGTACTACCCCTTTCCCTTTCGAAATAGTCCAAGGTTAGGCCAAAGCCACTAGTACACCGCCTGAGTGCGATGGCCCTCTCCTACTCCCCACTCTCCTCTCGCAATTCTTGCAACACCAACCGCGTCATTGGATCATCCGAAAGTTTATCCGTGCGCTGCTCCTGGATAGCTTTTTGGAGTAGAGCGCGAAAGCTAGTTGCCCCTTCCTGCATCCAGGGATGATTGTCCCCCAACTTTGTTGCAAAGATCAGGAGTGCTTGCAGGTAAAGGGTTTCTGCCTCACGATAACGTCCTTGCAAAGTGTAGAGATTGGCCAAATTACTCACGATCCTAGCGACATGAGGATGATCAGCAGGAAGCCGGCTTTGCAAAATGGAGAGTGAGCGTAGAAAAAGCGTTTCCGCATCGCTGTAGCGCGCTTGCGAACAGTAAAGCCTTGCTAAATTGCTGAGACTCTTGGCCACATCAGGATGGTCATCGCCCAACTGCCGTTGCCAGATTTCCAGCGATCGTACAAACAGCGGTTCCGCGTCTCCATAACGTCCTTGAGAATCGTATAAGTGCCCCAAATTGTTCAGGCTCTGAGCGACATCAGGATGGTTATCGCCTAACTGCCGTTGCCGAATTTCCAGTGAGCGCAGGTAGAAAGTTTCCGCGTCCCCATACCGTCCTTGTAACTCATACAATTCTGCCAAACCATTGAGGCTTGTTGTTATGGCTGGATGGTCACTGCCTATCTGCTGTTGATAGATTTCCAACGACTGCAGGTAGAGCGGTTCTGCTTCTCCGTATCGCCCCTGGGCGTAGTACAAGGCTGCTAAATTGTTCAAGCTCGTTGCAACACGGGGATGATCATCGCCCAACTGTCGTTGCCGAATTTCTAGCGACTGCACAAACAGCCGTTCCGCGTCTCCATAACGCCCTTGGGCTTTGTACAAGAATGCTAAATTATTCAAGCTCTGCGTGACATCAAGATGGTCGTTCCCTAACTGCTGTTGCCGAATTTCTAACGATCGCACAAACAACAGTTCTGCGTCTCCATAACGCCCTTGGGCATCGTACAATCCTGCCAAATCGTTTAGGCTCTCTGCGACACTAGGATGGTTTTGTCCTAGCTGCTGCTCCCGCATTGCGAGTGAGCGGCGATACGGCGGTTCGGCTTCACCATAGCGCCCTTGTGCGTAGTAGAAGTTTGCTATCAACTGTAGACAGGTTGCTAAATCCAGTGGTTGCTCAGCGTTGGTGAACCGCTCGATTACGGCTTGCAAATGAGCGATCATTACCGTCGATTCCTGGAGCAGCGATCGCTGTGGCTTCTCATAAACTCTTTCTGCTGCTGCAACCACCACTTGATAAAACTGCTGCTGCAAGGCTGAGTCATCTGCCCGTTGCGATCGCTTCACCGCAAAGAATTCTCGCAGCAGTTGATGCAGTTGGTACAGCCCCTGATCGACGCGCTTCAGCAGATAGGTGCCCAAGAGCTGCTCATCGCGGATTTCCTCCAACTCTTCTGCATCCAGCGTTGGCAAACACTGTTCCACCAGCGTCCAGGGAATTTCCACCAGGGCAAACAGGCTCAACATCGCGGCGACTTGCTGCGCGGACTCGTCCAATGCCTGCCAGCTCAACTCAAAGGCCGCTGCTACGCCCAGGGATGCGGTCATGCCCGGTTCGGCTTGCTTGAAGGCGAGCGCGTCCAAGCGTTTGTCCTGCAACCGTTGCCACAAGACCGCGAGGGAGAGATCTGGCTTGCGGGCTAAATATCGCCCCACCAGTTCCACTCCCAACGGCAAATAGCCTAGCCATTCGCAGAGTTGTTTGGCTTGCACTAATGCTTGTTCCACGCGCTTGTCGTTCACCAACGATCGCAACAATGCCAAGGCTTTTGCATCCGACAGCACATCCAGTGGCAAAGACTGCACGGGCGAGCCAAAGTGCGAGCGCGTCGTTAGCAAGACCTTAAAGCGCGACTCCTGCGGCGGCAGGAAGTGGGCAATCGCGTCATACTGCTGCACATCATCAAAGATCAGCAGAGCGGCTCCTTCGCGCCACCGTCCCCAACACCACCGCACCTTTTCCACTAATTCCAGGTCGTCTGGTGGCATTAACTCCAGGCACGAGCGCACAAAGCTGATGATTTGCGTGCCCACATCTTCCCGTGCCCGTATCCAGCAGAGTCCACCGGGATAGTCACCCTTGCGACCATGTTGGCGGGCATATTGCAGCGCAAGCTCGGTCTTGCCAATGCCACCCATCCCCGAAAGAGCGAAAATGGAGACGGTTGAACCTTGCTGCAACTGTTGATGGATCTGCTCTAGTTCCGCGTCTCGTCCCACAAAGTTGGTGCTGCCGTAGGGGAGATTCTGGAGGATGTTGGGCGGATAGATGGGCTTGGCTCGATCAGTCAGTGGGTGAGATCGTCCTGGAAAGCGTGGCTTTTGCTCTGGTTTGGTGCGCCCCGTTTGTACCGCCTGCAACACAAGCTCCTGCGCGGCTATTTCCTCAACCCCGACTACATCCACGTAGACGATCGTCGCCAACATTCCCGTCAGCGCACACTCCCCGACGCGGATTGGCAGCAGCAATCGCTTTTCCCCTGTTGGATCTTGGGCAAAGGCGGCTGCCCATTCTGGGTGCGTAAATTTCCCATCCAAATAGTGCTGTGACAACACCGCGATCGTCCGTTCTGCCTGCGTTGCTGCCTGTTGCATATAAACAACGAAATTTCCTCCTGGACGGAAATCCCATGCTTCAATGACAACCGTATAGCCTGCTGCTTCCAGAGTCCACGCAATCCACTCTGCCCAGGTTTTGTCATGGCGGTTGTAGCTGATGAAAAAATCTGGCTTTGCTTCAGCATCCATAGGGCAACTCAGACGCAGGGCTGCTTTTTTCTACCCCAGCATTCTAACCTGGCCTTCCCATCGCGTTTGAACAAGCACGGCCATCGGACATGAGCGGCGTTTGACCAGGCGTGGTCTCCTGCCGGGCCCGCAGCCCTACTGCGGTCAGTGCAGCTTCCCCTTCGACTACTTTAGGATTGTCGTTGCCGTACGCTACTGCCATCAGTCCTGAGCTAGTTCAGCGGCGGTGTCGCCCACAGGTTTCGTTTGCTGACTTGCTTAATGCAGAGTCTTGTGGATGTTCTAATGGAAGCCCAAGCCAATTGCAGACGGTGAGGCTGTAAGCAACATTTCAAGTGAAGTCAGCCAATTGCCACGAAACCTTTGATTCAGGGTCCTAACGTCTTACAGAAACCGCTTTGCAACCCTTGGAAACAGCTTGGATAAGTCCTCTTCGTCCCAAGGCTCCCCAAGCGGTTGACGCGGGAAAAAAGCTGCCAGTGCCTCTAAATCCATCTCAGGCATGGCCTCGCCAGCCAACGACTCATAGGCTTTACAGCTCGCATAGGCCAACCTTTCGCCTTGAACGGATACCGCTGAGTCAGCTTTGATTGGTTTCATCTGGCCCGTACGCTCCAGCAGGTCAACCACTGACTCTGGATCCCGCAGCGCACGCTCGAAAGCCTGCCGCCCTTGCCCAACCAACCAGCGCCGAAAGTCTTCAAAGCCATCATTACTGCACCCACCACAAAGCAAGTGCGCCACACCCCATAAGTCCCAGCGATACGCTTCAAGACGCTTGAGCAAGAAGAGATGATCGAACGCGATGATTTGCTCGGGGGTACATTCGCAGAGGCTTGCTTCTAACCGCTGGGCTTGCGATCGACAGTCTGAAGCACCTTGCTTGCTCCGCTCAATGATTTCCCAAAATTGCGCTTCTGTCATCAATGTCCTCGTCTTCGTGCTTCTCCCCACAGAGCACCGCCCAAACCAACTGCTGCGATGAAACAAGGCTTGAGGTCCAGCAACTCCATCGCTACACGGCTGAGTCAGGCGCAGACCTTTTGTCTTGGGCGACAATGAGGCGCTGCAACTCCAACACCCGCGCCCCATAAAGCTGATCAGCCATTTTAGAAGCTCTGGATTCTGCTTCACTCACTCGCCGCATCACATCCTCCCCGCCCAGTGGCGGTAGTGCTGCTACCTGCTGACGCACTTCTACCACAATGGCTTGAAGTTGTTCTATAACCGACGCAAAGGCATCCGCTGTATCGTTTGCCACGCCTTCTAACTCGTCCCATTGTTGCACTCGTTCTGATAGATCTTTGTAACGACAGAACCCCATTGCAAAGCCCAAAAGGGGATTATCAAGGTCTATCAACATCATTAATCGCTCTTGCAATTCCCGCTTCATCTGATACCGTCTCGTCTCGAAATAATAGAATTTAACCAACTCCGAGTCATGACCGAGAAGCGCTTCTGCTTGAGCGTCCCTGAAGCGATTTCGCTCAAAAATCAGGTCTCTGTATTCCCTTCTAAGCTGATCCATCCTGCCCTCTCAGTGCAGCTCTAAAATCTCATGAGTCAGGAAGCATTAGCAGCCAGCAGTAAACCGCATCCTCGATGCACTGTCGGCAACCTGCTACTGCAGTCATTAGCCATCTAACGTTGAGCCAGAAGTCCTAGACTTGGCTTCACAGGCAAACTCCCAAAGCCTTACACACAGCTTAGTCCCCGTCCCTAGGAGCTCTCCTGCTGCCATGCATCGAGTTGCTCACGCGTCACCAACCCTTTGGCGATCAGAGCATCCTCGATCAGATTGCTGGCCATCTGAGACTCCGTTCGCCGCTCTTGCCTGGTTAGAGTGGCGAAGATTTCTGCCACCTTGGGCTCAAGATAGGTCGTAACTTTGTACCGTTTAGTGGGCACGGAGTTCTGTGTCGTTAGTAATTCACCCATCATCTTACTCCTAACGTGCGTGCTAAACGCTTATGACGTGCTAAACGCTAGTCACTTGGTACGTACTATATTACACCGTCCGTACCCAATCCGCCTAAAAACTGCTGCCTAAGACATAGAGACTGGGGCTGCTAGAACACCCTTTTCCTGGGTTTAGCTTAAGAGAGCGATTGCCCCTAGTGCTGCAACACTAGGGGCAATCGCTCTCTACTCCACATTAAGTGGCAGAATTGTCTTCCAGGAACTTTCGGAGTGCCTGCAACTCTTCAGCATTTAGTTTGACCAGACCCCGACATGGTAATGCGGCTGGATGATGCTCTCGAAGTCCTGGGCTAAATGAGTAGTCGTATAGAAAATCACGTTGTGCGATTCGTTGAAGCATGACTCACGGTGAAAGCTCCAAGTAACGGGTAGCTCAGAGTCAACGCTTCTTAACCAATCTCAAAGCTGTTTCCGTAAAAATACGCTCGAAGATAGGCAGTAGCTTGCTTAACCTAGGGTCAGGAAGGCATTCATTGCCCTTCGTCTTCTCCTTGGCTGCCACCGCTGGAGCGAGAAGAAAACGGTTCCAACAACAGGTGGTTCAATAGAAGATCTTAAGTTTCAAGACAGAGATCAGCACTCCTGGGCAAGGCTCAGAGGCTGGTCTCTGTTTTTTTTGGCTTTCAACGGCTGCATGAACTTCGGATCGTTTGCGTTCCTCCCAGCAGAAATGGCTTTCTTCTCTAAATGCGATTTCTGCCTCTTTGCTTGGTTTGACGTTGCGTAGTTTGTGCAGGATCCATCTGGCTAACCTGTGAAAGAACTCCGAATCGCTTCCTTAAGCAACTAACGTCTGCCTCATTCCCCACAATCCTTATCCCATAGACAAAACGGAGGCTCACTAAATGCACAACTTTTTGAAACA
Organism: Stenomitos rutilans HA7619-LM2; assembly: GCA_019358945.1. Lineage (GTDB taxonomy): Bacteria > Cyanobacteriota > Cyanobacteriia > Leptolyngbyales > Leptolyngbyaceae > Stenomitos > Stenomitos rutilans. Next base: position 75,037 of record JAHHIE010000032.1, read on the forward strand.
GGTTCAACGGAAGCGCACCTTGCTGAAAAAGTTGTGCCATTCCCTATCCCTCTATTACCGACTCCACCTTATCTACCAACTCCAGCTCATCGCTTGGTACATCCGTTACCTCAAGCTGGTGAGCCTGCTCTGTCAGTCAATTTCGTACCTTACTCAATGGATCAAGAAAATTATGGACCAGATTACAGCGTCTTATGGTCGCGTCTCCTCCCAGGAGCAAAACCTGAATCAAAAAGCGGCTGAGCAACAAGTGTCCTTGCTCAAAAAGCACAACCCAGACCAGATCTACTTCGATGTTGAAAAAGGCGGTGTGAGCGATCGCGAACAGTTGTGTAAACTTCTCGCTCTGATGCGCTTGGGTCGTGTTAAGACCCTCATTGCGGCTCGCTTAGATCGACTCACCCGCAATGACGAGCTCTATGCCGAACTCAAGCGTCTGCTCAAAGAGCATGACATCAAGCTCTATCTCATCGACTTGGGTGACGTTGACCTAAACACGGCTTCTGGTGAACTTAACCTGGATATTCGATGCTTGTTGGCAGTCCACGAGCGTCGTGAACTACGCGATCGAGTTCGCCGGGGACACCGATACCGCCGGGAGCGCAAGGCACCTTTTGGTCGTGCGCCTTGGGGCTATATGGTCAAAAACGAACAGTTCGTTAAAGATACTCGCCCCCGGGTCTGTTTACTCGAACAGCGCCCTGAACCCTACGAACATCTGGTGCATGAGCCAGATGATTCGTCACAACTGGTGCGCGGTCTTAGCTGTGCTGATATTGCCCAGGAGGCTCTCGCTTTGTATCTAGAACTGAGGCATCCTGGTCCAGTACTCGGCGCACTTCGCAAGAAGTATGGCATTCCTCATAAGCGGGAAGTGGCCATCCTGCAGGAAGACCGGGAACGCCGCGCTGAGGTCTTTAGCGGCGTCTATTACACCGAGAAGACTCGTAAGAGCGTTGACCCGACTACGTCTGAGGAACTGTTGCTCTACAACGCCCCCCATAGTCTGGTGGAATGGATACTCAATCCTGTTCTGCGGGGGCATACCGTCTACAACAAGTATGACAAAGCCAAGCGTACGCTTCCCCCTGAGCAATGGGATATCCAGTACGACACCCACACGCAGCAGCGTTACCTCTCGGAGGAGCAGTTCGAGGAGTTGCGGAGCATCATCAAAACCAACCATCGCAGGGTAGGAACGCCTGGGGCGACCTTTTATCTCACGCGCTTGATCCATTGCGATTGCTGTGGTCATCCGATGGTGCTCAAGCATAGTCCACAGTACCAGTACTATGGTTGCCGCAATACCGCTGCTCATTGTCAAAATCGGGGCTGCGTCCGTACTGAAAAGCTGGATGAGGCAATCATTCGCCGGGTAATTGAACGCTCTCTCCAAGTCGCTGGGTCTCCAGCCGCTGCTCGGATTCCAGTGCTGGAATCACCTGAGGTTTTGGCACTACGGGAGCAAATTACGGAGACGGAACTGTTGCTGCAGAGACGACCCACCGCAGCGCTTAAACAAGCCTACAGCGACATGCAGAAAGAGCTTCAGGAGTTCACCCGAAACTCGGAGCACCTCGCTTTTATCAGTGCCTCAGCGGAGGAGATCCTGATGTCTCCCTATGCCCGCAATGTGGCGTTCTGGTACAGCCTGATCCGGCAGGAAAGGGAGTTGCTCTATGACAGGTTAGTCAGGCGGGTAATGGTCCGGGATGGGGCAGTGGTGTCTGTGGCACTCCACGCCTAGACGTTGATGGGTGAGGGCGGTGGGTGAGTCTTTCATGCTCGCCCTAACCTGGCTTTGGAAAACGTCTGTTCTGTTGTTTTTGTTCATCTTGTTGTTATTGATGAGGATGGTCTTATGACATCTCAATTAACGTTAAGCACATTGCAAGCAGCCGCTGCCCGTTACGATGAAGCGGCTGCAAAAGTTTTGTCCGCATGGGAGTGGGTGTGTGAATGCTCATCACCGGGGCAATCCTTGGCCTGTTTGGACTGTACAGGCTTCAAATTATTCATCGAATTGGTCCAGAAACAGTCATGCTCAGAGGCTCCTGGGGAGTTTCCGCATATCCTTCCAGCCAGGCAGTTGCCCCCATACTCTGCAACCCTCAAACAGGACTGTATCCTCTTGTTCCAGAAGGGCTACACGACGGAACAAATTCAATACTTCACAGGCATGGGCAACCAAACCGTACTCCTGAGTTGGTTGCGGGAGGCAAAACTGATGGGCAGTACTACCCGAGATTATGAGCATCAGAAGCAGCGGTGTATTGAGCTTTCTCTCAAAGGTCTACTGCCAGTGCAGGTACAGGTGGAAACCGGCGTCCCCGCCGATGTCGTGAGCCGTTGGCTCAGAGATGTCAATATTCAGCAGAAGCGGCGGCAGTTTTCTCAGGAGGATAAGCAACACTGCCTTGCGCTTTACCTGAGCGGGAAATCGTTGCTAACGGTTGCCAAAGAAATGGATATTCCTCGGTCTACAGTCGAGAGTTGGGTGAGGCGATCTGGAGCCCAGCGTGCTCGGGTTAAAGGCGGTGGGAGACCTCCCATCTATGCAAAAATGTTTAAGCTAGAGTGTGTCGCACTGGTCCGAGAAGGCAAGAGCTGTGTCGAGGTTTCTGAGATCAAGGGGTGCTCTGAGACTGCTGTCCGGGAGTGGTGGCAGAAATTTAAGGATGTTCCTGTCGATCAAGTCTGACAAGTACCCACCAGTCAAGGGCTAGCAAAGGCGGGGCGTACTGGCAATTTTGTTTGGCATTGCACAACTATGCGATCGCCAAAGGCGAAGGGATCAGTGAGCCGTCAAGCAGAACCCAGTTTTGAACGGTGTATAGTAGCTCTGGACCAGACTTGGACAATCTGGTGCTCAAAAAGGGGTAGTACAGCGCCTCTTTTTGAGCGCTTCAAAGGCTGCTATCAAATGACAGTGACATTGGCAGCATGACAGCGATCAAGGGTTGAGTTAGACTACCCTCGGATAGCCGTTCGGCTCGTACACAGTAGTGTAGAAGAGAGTATAACAACGGATGGCTCAAAGGTACTAAGGTACTACGGGCGTGAAGAAGCCGACTCCGTTCAACTTCAAGAGGGCATGGAACTTGGCATCAACCAGCGTTGGCAACTGTGAGGGTGGACAAGTGCCCCAGGCGATTCTGCAAAGCAAGCCGGAAATGACGCGACGGATAGCCTCAACCGTCTGATAGGGGTTAGACCAAACGCTCGAACAGGCTCATTGCAGGGCTGAGCAAGATTGACAGTACACTTGCACTTGGCGGCAACTAGAGTTAGATTGTTAACCAACGCCAAGCAATCTCAATATCCGTAGCCTTCAGAGGGAGCGGCAGGACTGATAGCCAAACGGCTAGACAGCTCTGCCGTTTGTTGTTTCTGAGACTCGGGCAAACCTTAACTTGGGAACCAGCGAGATCCTACGCAGAATGACTTCGGCTGATTGCAATGCGTTGCTTCAAAGATTATGAGATCCTCAAAGGACATTCGATCTACTATGCCTTAGGCATAGAGGATTCTTCTATGCAGTTAGCTGGGCACTCGCCATTGCACATGCGCCACTACCCGAGGGATACTCTAGCCTGTCAAGTTTGTCCCGTTGCAATGACAAGGAGTGTGGTTATGTTCTAGGACACTTTAGAAGCCAAAAACCCCCACTGCGGCAAACAGAGAGGGTTAACAGCTTCGCTACTTAGTTTTATGAAAGGTTTGGGGCACTAACCAGAAAGCTTTAGGAAGGCAGAAAGTTAGCTACCCGAATCAGGGACAGAGCCGAACCATCGTTTTGAGTAAACGAGCGGTACAGGTTTTACTGTGTCAATTTTAGGGGCAATTTGCTCAAAGGTGCAAGCACTTTGGCAAATACCCCT
>JAHHIE010000033.1 GCA_019358945.1 Stenomitos rutilans HA7619-LM2
ATCTAAGCGACGATCACCAATGGATTCTCCAGTTTTTCGGTTCTGCTTGCCGTCACTACGACTTGCTGTGTTGAGGGGGTTTAATCCTTTTGTGCCAGTTGGAAGTGCGGAATGTGGGTTACACAATGTCAGATTGCCAGATGCTTCTGACCGATCGTTAGAAACCCAACCTTGCCGGGGCGCTAGAATGGCAACCCAGTTGCGCTGGTTTGCCTGAACGATCGTGGCTGGAAAACTGTCGGGTCTGACGGTTGCCCCATTCTTAACTGCACCAATAATCTTCGCCTTCAAACTCGGTTCGGCACGAATGCGGAGATCTTCTCCTGTGGGTACTCGGACTCGAAGGCAGGTGACGTTTTCCAGCTTGGTGCTGATGGCTGTGTTGACGATCGTGTTGATCAATGCGCCCTTTTTCCAGCAGCCAAACTCAACTTTGCCTGTACCAATTTGGTCGATCGAGTTGCTGAGCCGAAACCAGTACGGCGTTTCGTCCTTTGGTGTACCGATCGCTTCAGAACACGCCTGCTCAAAATCCAGAAACCCACCCGCTTCACTGTTAGAAAACCCGCTACTAAAGCCTGCGGCAGCAATTTCATTCTTGGGCCGCCACACACTCCAACCAGGTTCGGGGTTCTGGTTCAACCCCTTTGGATTCGTCTCGGCTGCCTGGGCCGGCAGGGTGAAAGAGAGGGCGATCGCACTTAATAACAGCAGTTGAAACCCACGTGGCATCAGTTACTTTCCTTCAATCTACGTCTCAGCAACCTTAATCAAACGAGTAAACCACAAAGAAGATCTCTACGGGTTGTCCTGCCTCATCAAGAGTGAGCAATATGCCCACCCGGCTTTTACTGATTCAGGCAACGGAATACCTGCTGAGCAAATAGCAAGCTTAACAGCGATTTTGTGGTGCGATGCAAAGAAGCAGCGGTGAGGGTGTCGCGGGAGACGTGGGAGGCGATCGAAACCAGAATGTTAACGGTTTCGGCTGAATCAAGCGAAGCGTAGGAGGAGTATTACTCGATCGCAAACACATCCTTAAATAACCGTCGAATGGTTTCTCTTGCCGCGCTGAAACCACCATCAAAGTAGATCGCACCAATCACCGCTTCCAGGCTTTCCGCCAGCACGTAAGGTTGTTCATACGCCCGTTGCTGCTTTTCGCCCACGCCCAACTTGAGCACGTAGCCTATTCCCAGTTGCTCACTGAGTTTTGCCAAATTTTCTTCGCGCTCTAGCTCAATCTTTTTCACCGTGATATCTTGCCGCGTGGCAGAACCTGCCCGAATCAACAATTCTGTTAATACGGTTTTGAGGACGGCATCGCCCAGCGTGCGGTAAATTTCCTGGTCTTCGCACGCCTGATTTTTCTGACGTTGCTCTAACGCATACGCTTTGCGAGTCAATGCTCGTGTCAGAATGCGTTTATCAAAGAAGAAGTAACCAAGTTGTTCTTCGAGGGCGGTAGACATGATGGTTATAAGGCAGAGGGCAGAGGGCAGAAGGCAGAAGGTGGAGGGATGAGGGATGAAGGCTAAAGGCTAAAGGATAAAAGTTGATGGCAGAAGGCAGGAGGCAGAAGGTGGAGGGATGAAAGGCTAAAGGCTAAAAAGCTGATAGCTGGTAGCTGAAGGCTAGATAATTTAGCCAGTGACCAGAATTTACTCAAAGCTCAAACCGCGTTTCTCGACAGCTTCATCTTTTATCCTTGATAATTTATCTTTTATCCTTTCCCGTTATGCTTCACGGCTTTATTCCACCCGATCGCTTCTTTGCGTACCTAACCTGGACAGAGATTGAGGCAATGCCGAATAAGAGTAATGTGGTGATCATTCAGCCTGTGGCGGCGATCGAGCAGCATGGGCCACATTTGCCGTTAGCAGTGGATGTGGCGATCGGGCAAGCGGTGATTGGCAAAGCGCTAGAGAAGTTGCCTACTAGTGTGCCCTCTTATGCGTTGCCATCACTGTACTACGGCAAATCGAATGAACATTGGCATTTTCCAGGGACGATTACGTTGAGTGTGCAGACGCTGGTGGCAACGTTGATGGAGGTTGGTGACAGCATCTATCGGGCAGGCTTTCGCAAGTTGGCGTTTGTGAATGCTCACGGCGGGCAACCGCAGGTCATTGAAATTGTGGCAAGGGATTTACGCCAACGTTACGACGATTTTGTGGTTTTGCCGCTGTTTATTTGGCGGGTGCCGCATGTGGCAGATGAGTTGCTCACGATGAAAGAACGGGAGCTAGGGATTCATGCAGGCGATGCGGAAACGAGTCTGCTGCTGTCGCTTTTGCCAGAGCAGGTGAAAATGGAGCGGGCGATCGCCGAGTATCCCCAAGGCTTACTAGATGACAGTTTGCTGAGTATGGAAGGAAAGCTACCGTTTGCCTGGATGACGCGGGATCTCAGCAAAAGTGGCGTTTTAGGCGATCCGACGACAGCGACGAAAGAGAAGGGCGATTGCATCCTGGCATCCCTTGCCGATGGCTGGGTACAGGCGATTCAGGATATTTACCGCTTTCAACAACCACAAGCCTGGAAGTAGGGGCATGGCAATGCTATGCCCCTGCAAAGAATGGGTTTTATTCAAACAATCGAAAGTAAGGGTATTGAACGGGTGCGCCTGGTTCCTTATCCAAATCAAAATTGATCACGTCCCAGCAGGGATCATCTTTGGGATCGGGGCTAAATTCGACAGGCAACCCATAGAGACGAGGACGCTGGGTATCGGACTGACCACGCCAGGGGGTACTGCGCTCCAGGTAGGTGCTGACGAGATCCTTGTAGCGCTGGGCGATGATGACCCGCGTTGCTCGATAGCCTTGCGTGTAGAGGCGATCGAGGGCTTCGTGAATTTCAAACCGAATGCCATCCGGGTGGGTATGCTGCCGATACCATTCGTTTTCCCATCGCCGCCAGTGTCGTCCCGACTGAAGATGTACCAATTCGCCTGTTTTAGGGTCTGATTCAAAAGCACCGTGTCGCTGGCACAAGTACGTATCTGTGAGCGTCAATGCCGGGATGGTTTGGCGGCAGTGGGGGCACTGAATCTCCGGCCCGAAGATGGGGTATTGCAAGCCAAGGTTAGTCATCAAGAGCGGGGTTGCCTGTTCATGTGCGTCACTGCCAGTGGCTTTATTATACTCGTTAGGTCTTGCCCTCCCCTATAAGCAATTCCACGTTATTTACTTTGTGATTTACCGTGACGCATGAACTTCCTCATCCCTCTTTTTGGGCGACTCCTGATCGCGCTCAGGCTGCTTTTGTGGCGGCAAACGCTACTGTCATCGGGCACGTGACGATCGCCGCTGGAGCCAGTATCTGGTATGGAGCGGTCGTCCGGGGCGATGTGGAGCAAATTGTGATTGGCGAGAATACGAACATCCAGGATGGTGCTATCTTGCATGGCGATCCAGGCAAGCCGACGGTGCTGGAAGATCATGTGACGATCGGGCATCGTGCGGTCGTCCACAGTGCCCACATTGAGCGCGGCTGTTTGATTGGTATTGGAGCCGTTGTACTGGATGGGGTACGGGTTGGCGCAGGCAGCATTGTGGGTGCAGGAGCGGTGGTGACAAAAGATGTACCGGAGCGATCGCTCGTGGTGGGCATTCCTGGCAAAGTCTTGCGGCAGTTATCAGATGTAGAGGCAGAAGATCTCATTGACCATGCCAAACGGTACAAGCAGTTAGCGCTTGTTCATGCAGGCAAAGGCACTGACTTAGGCTTTGAGAGTGGATTTACAACTAAGGGCTAGGAAAACTTGACCGTTTGAGTTAAAAGTAAGAATATGAGAATCATTCAAAAATCTTTAAATTGAGAGGCTCTGGACATGGACTTTGATCTACGCATTCTGATTGTTTTACTTCCTTTGGCGGCGGCTGGCGGTTGGGCTGTGTTCAACATTAGTCAGGCTGCTCTCAAACAGTTCCAGACGTTCAACTCTAAATAGCTTCGTTCTAGTTTGATCAGCGCGATCGTCCTCTCAGGGGGCGATCGCGTTTGTTTTTAGGAAAGGGAATCGGGAAGTAACCGCCGAGACGCGGAGACGCGGAGAGATAGAACGTTCTGAGGTCGGTTCTTTACTTCATCCTTTAGCCTTCATCCTTCATCCCTCTCCGTCTGGCTTCAGGTTTGAGAAAAGGGTTGTCCAACTGACGGGGCGATCAATGTCTTCGGCTTTAACTTCAAAGGTGACGTTGCAGGCGGATGGTTGTTCGATCGCGTGGATGCAAAGCGTCGCGACATCGTCACGGCTGATGGCACCGCGCAGATGATCGCCCTGTTCAAGGATTAGCTGCTTGCCTCTAGGTGCTTCGGTTAAGGCACAGGGGCGAACGATCGTATATGGAATGCCGCTTTCGCGAACGGCTTCTTCACCCCGTCGTTTCCAGGTGAGAATGCCACCGAGCTGATCGTTCATTCTTACAGCGGGTGGTTCTTCGTTGAGGTTGATGCCGGGGCGATCGTATCGGGTGGTGCCAGCGGAACTCACCAGCACAAACTGCGGTAGGGTTGCTCCCCCATAAGCACTAATGGACTGAAGCTCCAGATCAAAGGCTCCGGCTATAAAATGCGGATTCAAGCCACCATCGTATTCAAACTTACTCAGCATGAGCTGTAAGGAACAAACGTGGCTGGCGTTGAGCGGTGCTGCATTCGCTAACGACTTGGCTCGAAACACGGGAATCAACGTGCGGAAGGGAATGTGCACATCGATCCATTCGCCTGCTGTTGTGTCAAAGGAATGGGAGTAGGCGATACTATCCCACTTATCATCATCCCGCATGAGAAATTTGTAGCGTTGACCATCCCCTTTCACGCGCAGTTTGATGCCTTCATAGCCTGACAGATTGAGCGCGGGTTCCAGATTGCGGGTACGAACCGAGGCAAAGCCACCGGAGTTGGATGTGGAGACGTTACCTGTAAAGAGTGCGGCATGGTCTGTCTGCTGGATTGTGCTGGCACTGACTCCGCCCATGACGACATCATCCAGTGCGCCCCAGAAAGTGGGGAGTGGGGTGTAGGGTGTGGGAGGGGTGAAGTCGAAGAGAACTTTTTCGGTTGTTTGAGCGGCTTGGAGTGGGGCGGTAACGGCATGAAGCAGGTTCTTGATGCCCTGGTAGTCAATGCTTTCGGGGATATCACCCACGACTTCGGGCAGATAGAATTTGATGCCCTGGTAGTATTTTGAGCGATCGGGCGTATCCCCCTCTTTGGGCTGCACATGCGGCCCGACACAGCAAATCACCGCACGAATATCTTTTACCACCGCAGGCGTGAGACTTTCGGGAAGGGTGATGTCGGCATCAATGATGTCTACGCCTTCCCCCACCATCGCTTTGCCGCGTGCTAAATCTCGGACTAAGGCACGGACAGGATAACCCCGATCGCGCAATTGCTGCACCACGCGCCTACCCACACCTCCCGTTGCACCAACAACAAGGATCGTTTTAGCGGCTAAAGGGGTCGTCATCATTGGTTGTGTCGTTTTAGAACCTTGAAGCAGACGCTGAAACCAGTTCAGCACTGGAATGACCTCAAAGTACGTGAGGGTTTGCAGAAGTCTGCCAGCGTCCCAGGAGGATTTTGTTGCTTTCATCAAATTCCGTGAGATTATGCCTTGAGAAAACGCGTTGCTAACGCCGTTGCTTACATCCTAGCGAGTTTGCCATGCTGCAATTTCATCCCCCAGGTATTGGACAACGGGTTGTAGAAACCTCACTGAGAGCAATGGTGTATTACACACCTGTAGGTCAGCCTTGGACGATTGCGGCATCCAATGCACCAGCCCTCTTGTTTTTACACAGTTTTGGGGGCGGTGCTTCTGGCTACGAATGGTCGAAAGTCTATCCAACATTTTTGGACTCGCATCGCGTGCTGGTGCCCGATTTAATTGGGTGGGGTCAGTCCGCCCATCCAGTACGGAATTATCAAGTGGCGGACTATCTGATGACGTTGACAGAGTTCATCCAGAAAACCTGTCCCTATCCGGTGACGATCGTCGCGTCATCGTTAACAGGCGCGATCGCCGTTCGTCTTGCCATTCAGCAGCCTGCTTTGGTAAAAGCCTTAGTTCTCATTTCTCCCTCTGGCTTTGCCGATTTTGGGCAGGATGCCGGACGAAGATTGCCGCTACAGGTCATCAACGCCCCCTTGCTTGACCAACTGATTTATACGGTTGGTGCTACGACTGACGTTTCTGTACGCAATTTCCTAGAGCGGTTTCTATTTGCCCAACCCGATCGCGTCTCACCAGAAATGGTTGAGGCTTACCTGGAATCTGCCCGTCAGCCAAATGCACAATACGCTGCACTAGCCTTTCTGCGAGGTGATCTCTACTTCGACCTTGCTCGTTACCTGCCCCAACTTCATGTGCCAACGGTCATGCTGTGGGGCAAACAGGCACAGTTCATTGGCGCTGAAACGGGTAAACGACTCGCAACCCTAAACCCTTCTGCTGTGAAAGCCTTTATGCAGATCCCAGATGCAGGCGTACTGGCGCAACTGGAGCAACCCGCGATCGTCATTGGGCTACTGCGAAAGTTTTTGCCAGGTTTGGAGGGATAGGGAGTGGGAGGCAGAGGGAGCGGGGGAGGCAGAGGAAGCAGGAGATGAGGAAGGAAGGATACCAACTGGTCATAGTGGCTGCCTGTGACAACCAGCAGGGAGCAAAGGATGGGGGATGAGAGATGAAGGATACCGACCTCAGCCCTGACCCCTAACCTCTGACTCTTCTCACGCCGCCTGTGGCAAATGTTGGTCGATCGCCTGACTACACTCCTCAACCGAGGCATCTTCTGTCATCGCAAGCATCAGCGCTTCGTAGGCAGAAACGTTGTCTTGCAAAAGAGTTTTGGCACGGAGCAGTGACCAGCGCTCTTTTTGATCTCGTTCCGCAGGTGGCAGCCCTAATTGGACGAGTAAGCCTCGTAACTTTTGGCGATCGTCTGCGCCACCTTCGACGTTGCCATAGACCAACATTTCGGCAGCAATGCCTGCCATCCAAATGGTGCAGTAGCGGTCTAATAGCTGACCAGATAGTTGCCCCTGCTCGATCGCGGCTTCCAGTTCCTGCGAGTCAAAGCGAACTCCGCCCTGACCGGGATAGCCTTGCTTGAGTGCATCCCAGGCGTTGAGCGTATAGCCCGTAGCGGGAATGCCGAGCTGATGGGCCACGAGAAAATGCCCTGCTTCGTGACGAATGATGCGATCGCGGTGGGCTGCCGAAAACCGGGCGATCCAGTCGAGCATGAGTGTCGAGCCTTGCCCACGCCAGCTTAAGGTATCCAGCGTTGCCAGCCCTAAAACGCCAGCCGTGGCAATCGCAGGGACCAGTGGCGAGACATTGATGATCGACCCCAAGAGGCTCATCATGGTGATGGTAAAAATGCCGATTGCCACCAAATTAAGCGACAGTTGACTCATATAACCGATTATTAATATTTGTTGCCAACTCTAACCTAGCAGTAAATGGGCGTGTGCGATCGCTGACTCTGCTCAATGATTAGTCCAGTCAAATCTCAAAGTTACTATGATTGTGCCGCGTTACTGCTTTCTGCTTGAGTTGTTGAATTGCTACGATCGCACTCTTCCATTGAAGCATGAGGTCGTAGAGCGCATGATGCAGCGTTTAGTCAGGAATGTGGCAATGAACTATGAAGGAGTCCAGCGAGTCAAAATGGTGGCGATCTTACTATCTTTCTGGGAGAAGCACGTGTAAGAAATTTAGAACATTCAAGCCCATAATCTTTGCAATGTCTTGCTTAGAGAAGTTCTCTACTAATAAGGCGTTGGTTACTTGAACCATAGCAGCAGCGTCAAACGGAAGCCGGACAGCGCCATCAAAATCTGAACCAAGAGCAACATAATCAACACCAACTAAAGCTGTTACATAACGGATGGAACGAGCGATCGCAATTGCATCGTTGCCACAGGTTGCTGTTTTCCAAAACCCAACGCCAATAAGCCCATGATGTTGAGCGATTTGCCGTATTTGGCGATCGCTTAGCTTCCTAGCATTATTACAGGTTCCTCGTACACCTGTATGAGAAACCAAGATGGGATTGTTGGTAAAATCCAGCACTTCATCGATCGTTTGAGCAGACGCATGAGCCAGATCGATTATCATATGATGGCTTTCCATCTGTCGTAGGACTTCTCGCCCAAGTGGGGTTAATCCGCCCTTCTTGAGTCCGTGGGCAGAGCCACTCACATCATTATCAAAGAAATGAGCTAAGCCAATTAATCGAAAGCCTGCCTGGTAAAAACGATCGACATTCTCCAGCTCTCCTTCTAGGGCGTGTGCGCCTTCTAATCCCAGTAAACCTGCTGTAATTTGTGGGTTTTGCTGTCTTGTAACAAAATAATCGCTTAGATCTTGCTTTGATGTGATGAGTTTGAACTTTCCGTGTGTCTTCGATTCAAGTGCGTTCAGTCGTTTAGCTTGATACAAAGCGCGTTCTGCAAGGCTAAACAAGGCTGGAATGCTCCAACGTTGAAGAATGGCAAGTTTCGTAATGTCATCACTACGATCGTCGTTATTTTCTAACAGTAATGGAGCCGGAACTTTGGTTACAACTGTAAAAAACTGTAAGGCTATATGACCTTGGATAAGCCGTGGAATGTCAACATGACCATAGTGGGTCAACTTAGTTAAAGCGCCTCCCCACAAAAGCGAATCTGCGTGTAAATCAACGATCGCTAAAGTTTTATGTAAGGTTTGAGCGGCTTCTGAAATGGGCTGCTTCCCGCTACTATCAATCAGGTTGAAGCGCTTTGCGACAAAAGAAGGACCGAAGGAGAAAACAACAATAGCCAACACAACCGCTATCGCCAATGTGCTGATGACTCCGAAGAAGATAATGTTTCTGACGCGCCTTTTCCGGTTCACGGGGGCTTACCAGTAACTTTGGAAGGATAACAGCCAACCACTAACAACTAATAACTAACAACCAACAACTACTTCTGTCCTCGCGCTTTGTAAAACGTCTTCAGGCTTTGGATATCGCCTACGTAGCGCCAGTGCCAGGGTTCGTAGCTCACGCCCTGACGGTTGTTCTTAGGAAAAGAAAGTTCAAAGCTGTAGCGGTTGGCGTTTGCTTTGAGCCAGCGATAGGCAGCAGTTTTATCAAAATCGGGGTTCAGGTTGAGGGCGGGGGTGTTGCCATCGCCGATATCGACGGCATAGCCTGTGTGGTGTTCGCTGTAGCCAGGAGGGGCACTGACCTTGGCGCGTTCAGCCGCATCCTGGTTGCGATCGGCCTTCACATCAAAGTATAGGTATTGCTGATCAGCAAGAGAGCGAAAGCCTGAGATGGGCACTAGACTGACCCCTTCACGCTGAGCCACCGCCGTCATCTCTCGAAAGGCCTTGGCAGCCGCTTTCCGCATTTTAATGCTGCCATCAGGAACGATCGGAGCCAATTCTGACTGAGGTGCCTCGGTGTAGGCGAAGTGACCGAGGAGAGTATCGGCACTGGGAGAAGTCGAGGGTGCAGTGGTGGGAGTTTGTGTGGTGGGAGTCGGGCTTTCGGTTGCCAAGGTCGCGGTTTGCGATCGCTGCATCTGCAGCGCGACATAGCCACCAGTCGCCAGCGCGATCAGCCCCAGCACGGTTAAGCTTCCTGCCAGCAGTGCCACGTTTGTGCGAGGCTTGGGTGCAAGATCAGGGGTTTCGCGCAACGCGACGGGAATATCGTCTACGGTTGGGGGAGAAACGTTTGGTGCGTCTGAAGGTTTTTCGGGTGTACCAGCGTTATCCAAGCGTTCGGCTCCTGCACTCAAGCGACGGCTACTACTAGGAATTGTAGACTGTGTCAGATCTCCTGGGAATGTCTTCATGGGTAAGTTCAAACGATCAGGGAACAGTTTTATTGTTTTACAGCCGTTTTGAACGGTTGAGCCAAAAATTAAGCCACTGCACCAAAACGTTACTGCCAACATGACCCTTGCCAGTCTGCTGACGATTTATGTGCCCTTATTAGGCTGGACGGGTTGTGGATGGGTGCTGGGTCGTTTGCTGCCCAAGGCGATGCCAGCTTACCTGGGTAAGTTTTTGTTCTGGATTGGCGTGCCCATCAGCATCGTGGCCTTTCTCCGTCATGCTCATCTTTCTGCATCCTTGTGGTTAGCTCCCGTAGTCGCCTGGGCAGCGATGCTGCTAGGTATGAGCATTGCGTGGTGGCTGAGTCGGCGATCGTCCGTCCCATTCCCTTTTGCTGCGCAGCCGCTTTCCTTGAATCAGCCAGCGAAAGGAGGCTTTCTGCTGGCATCAATGTTGGGCAACACTGGCTATATTGGCTACCCCGTTGCGCTGACGCTAATAGAGCCTCAGGACTTTGCCTGGACGCTGTTTTATGATTTGTTGGGGTCAACACCAGGAGCGTATGGCCTGGGTGTGGCGATCGCGGCTCATTTCAGCGGAGCAACCCACAGAAGCCGTGAAGTAAGTCAGGCAACCCGCTGGCAGACTGTGCGATGGCAGACCGTTCGGGTGATGCTGCAAAATCCGGCGCTTTGGAGCTTTGCCGTAGGTCTAATGTACTGCGATCGACCACTGCCACTACTGCTAGAGACAGGGCTACACAACTTTGCCTGGTGTGTCGTGGCCCTATTTCTGATTTTGATTGGAATGCGCCTCAGCCAGCTAACGTCCCTCAAACGCCTTAAGCCTGCTATTGCTAGCATTGGCATTAAAATGCTATTTGTCCCACTGCTGATAGGGTTAGGACTGTGGGCGGCAGGTGTTACAGGCCCCATCTTTAAAGCCTTACTGCTGCAAATGGCGATGCCACCTGCGTTTGCCACGCTTGTGATTGCAGAAGCCTATAATCTTGATCAGGAATTAACGGTGACAACGCTCGTTCTGGGCTGTTTGGCACTTGTCTTGCTGTTGCCTGTTTGGCTCTGGTTAAGCCATGTGCTGGGGGTTACCTAACCAACCCAACTAATACCATCGTCAGGTTTGCTAGTCGAAGGAAGTGGCTTGGCAATGGGCGCTTCTCGGCGCACTAGCTGTTTACTGGCTTCAGGCTCAGCGGCTTTGGCGCTCAGAGAATCGCGAGAAGGAGTTGAGCCGTTGCCATTAGAACGCGGATGGGCGGCGATCGATCGCCCGTTCGATTGCTTTGCGGCCTGTTGTTCAGGCATAACCA
Organism: Stenomitos rutilans HA7619-LM2; assembly: GCA_019358945.1. Classification (GTDB taxonomy): domain Bacteria; phylum Cyanobacteriota; class Cyanobacteriia; order Leptolyngbyales; family Leptolyngbyaceae; genus Stenomitos; species Stenomitos rutilans. The sequence continues at coordinate 11,160 of JAHHIE010000033.1, forward strand.
CCTTGTGCATCAAATACTCGATCGTCTGCTGCTTGACCCACCCACGTGCTGCTAAAATCTCACCAAAGCGCATACCTGTGAGCTTTTGGTCATTCAACGCAACATCAATTTGGGCCGTTGTCAATAATCCGGCCTCAACCAAATAACCGCCTAAACGCTTCTTGGGATGTGCAGCATCAGCGGCTGTGGACATCGGTCGGCGATCGCTCATATCTCGCATTGCAAACCTCGAAAAAACTGAAAGGTGAAAGGCCCTCAATAGGTTGAAACGATCCCTGCAAGTCGCTCAATTACTTCACAAACCACTTCTTCACAAACTACTTACAGACGTAGCTCTGCACTCAGACTTTTTCAGTATATCAATAGAATTACTGAAACTTCATATGGGGAGTGTTCCTAGCTCGACTCCCTGGGTATCGGTACGGAAAGTGCGTTAAGGTACAACGCTGCCAGAGCGAACCAAAGCCCTTTATAGCTGATTTACAGCGATCGACGTGATGGCTAAAGCAGCACGCAACTCTACAACACCTTAATAACTTCTTAATCTTTGCTCTAGCGCTAGATAGGGATTAACCGCAAGATGTCAGCGCTAACAAGGCAAGCTTAAAGGGCAGCGAAGTAAAATCCCATGAAACGGATGTTGTCTTAAAGCGGTCAACGGTCAACGGTCAGCGGTTAGCCTATCTCACCTGTGCAGTTTCATTGCGTCCGGTTGCTGAGAACTTTAGCAACGCTGATCGATGCCTGGTTGGCCGCCTTTGCGTAAGTCCTATAAAGCCATCTTCGTTTGGATTTACCACACCTGATATCTTGCACCCGTTTCAATTAGACTATGGCTTACTTGAGCGGGAGCCGCTTTAAGAAGTAACGCTGGTAGACGGTTGGGCTGTTATCAGATCGGCTGGCTTCATTCGCTCATAGTGCTCAAACGGTTGATGAATCCACGGATTATCTGGCAAGTAGTCTACGTAATAATCTGGAGCAACCACAGAGCAGTCTTTGTACCAGAGCACCGCTGTTCGCACTTCTTCAACGTAGAAACCATAGCGGCGATCGAGCCACACCAGCGTTTTCTTTAGCGTTACGCCCGAATCCACCAGGTCGTCCACCAGCAGAACGTGACTGCCCAGATTGGCGGTTGTCATAGAGAGATCCCGCGAAATGGTGATCGAACCGCGCACCTGACCACCAGCACCCCCGTAGGACGAGGTTGCCAAAATTGCCAGTGGCAAATCAAAAATGCGTGCCAGAATGTCACCAACCCTCAAGCCACCTTTCGCTAAGCAGATAATCTGGTTAAATTCCCACTCGGACTGATGCACCTTGGCGGCAAGCTGTTCGATTTTTTGATGATATTCTGACCAGGAGACGTATAGATCTGACATGACGGCATGATGAGGAATTTGTGCGCCCAAAACTGAGAAAGATAATACAACTGTTAGCGAAATTTCTTGTATCTCGCCATGCATAATCCTACTGCGCCCACTCCGTCTGAATCGGCAAAACTCAGCCTCAGCACCAAGTTAGCCTACGGCGCGGGTGATTTAGGTCCTGCAATTACGGCAAATATTCTAATCTTCTATCTATCGCCATTCCTTACGGATGTTGCCCGACTTGATCCTGGACTGGCTGGGCAAACGCAGCTGATTGGCAAAGTTTGGGATGCCATCAACGACCCAATCGTCGGTGTGATGAGTGACAAAACAAAATCTCGCTGGGGCCGACGGTATCCCTGGATTGTTTTAGGAGCCGTTCCCTTTGGGATCTTCTTTTTCCTCCAGTGGCTCGTACCAACCAGCAATCAGTGGGGCCTGTTCATCTATTACACCATTATTTCGATCGGGTTTAACTGGCTCTATACGGTTGTCAATCTACCATACACAGCGTTAACACCAGAACTCACTCAGGATTACGACGAGCGCACCAGCTTAAATAGCTTTCGCTTTGCGTTTTCGATCGGTGGCAGTATTTTGGCGCTGATTCTGGTTGGCATTATTGGCTCTTTGATTCCTAACAACGCTGGGCAGAAGTATCTGGCGATCGGTGTTGTCTGTGCTGTGCTCTCGGTGCTGCCTCTTTTTTGGTGCGTCTGGGGCACAAAGGCCCACATGCAAGCAGTAGGGCTTCAAAACCCAGAAGCTGAACAACCTGTCACCATTCCCTATTTTCAACAGCTACGTATCGCCTTCAGTAATCGCCCGTTTTTATTCGTTGTTGGCATTTATCTGTGTTCCTGGCTCAGCTTTCAACTAACGGCTGCGATCATTCCCTACTTCGTTGGTAGCTGGATGCGAATGAACAGTCCTTGGGCGGTACCGTCAGTGGTGCTAGCCGTACAGCTCACAGCGATGGCAATGTTGCCTGTTTGGAGTTTACTGAGTAAACGGTATGGCAAGCGGGGTGTCTATGGCATGGGTATGGGTGTTTGGATGATTGCTCAAGCCGGATTATTTTTTCTTCAGCCTGGACAGATGGCGCTGATGTATGTGCTAGCTGTGATGGCGGGTTTCGGTGTCTCCGTGGCCTACCTGATTCCCTGGTCTATGCTGCCAGATGTGATTGAACTAGACGAACTGCAAACTGGGCAGCGACGAGAAGGTGTGTTCTACAGTTTCTTAACGTTTTTACAGAAGGTGTGTTTAGGGGTTGCGATCGCGATCGTGCTCCAGAGTTTAGGTTGGGCAGGGTATATCAAACCGACCGATGCAGTACCATTACCGACCCAGCCAGATAGCGTTTTGCTGGCAATTCGCTTAGCCATTGGGCCTGCTCCCCTTGTTGCCTTAATCGTTGGTCTTGTGCTTGCTTACTTCTACCCCATTACGCGCGAAGTCCACGCTGAGATTTTGCTGAGGCTGCAAGAACGCAAGCGCAATCAAGCACAAGACGATGGTGATCTACTCTGATTCACGATCGCTAAAGCCATCTTCGCCATCCGCCGTATCTTTCATTTCAACGACCAAATTTGGCAGGCCGTCTAGCTTTTCGACGGGCACATCTTCTTCCGTCAGTGGCATAAAGAGCGTGAGTCCACTAGGCACGCATTCCACATCGATCGGCGTTGTGCCGATGAGTTCGCCATCCAACACCACTTTTTGTTCTGGTTCTGTCGTAATTTTGACTCGTCTGGCGCGGAGGTAGCCAATGTCATCACGCTCGACGGCATCCCCACTGAGAGCAGTTTGCAAGAGATGGTAAGTCGCCGCGATCGCCCCTGCTTTATTTGCTGGAGACACCAGCGTAATGTCTAGCAGCCCATCATCGACGACGACACCCGATGGCCCCTGTGCCAGTACAGAGGTTGCAGGAGCGGCGTTGGCTACGGTGATGGCGGCTGCCGAGACTTTAACAATTTTGTCCTCAGTTTCGATTTCGGCATCAAAGGTTTTCATTTGCCGCAATGCTTGAAACCCCGCCAGGACGTAGGCAAACATACCAAAGCGATTTTTGGCTTCGCGATCAGCTAACTCAACAGCCTCTGCCTCAAACCCAATACCTGCGAGCAAGACCATTGGATAGCCATTGCAGTAAGCCGCATCTACCGTTTTGGTTGCGCCACCGAGAATCGTGCGACAGGCGGCCTCGATCGTATCGGGAATACCCAGCGCGTTGGCAAAAGCATTCGCCGTTCCCCGCGAAATAATGCCGAGGGGAATCGATGTACCAACCAACGCCGCCGCGGTCGCTGAGAGCGTGCCATCACCACCGGAGGCAATAATGGCATCCACACCACGTTCAACAGCCGCCAGTGCCAACGCATCGGCTCCCAACTCCTCCGTCGTCATCTGGATATCCAGATCGATTTCAGGCTCTAATAAAGCTTTAATCGTTGCCAGATCTTGCTCTGGATCACCCTGACCCGCAACTGGATTGAAAATCAAACAGGCAGAACGCTTCATAGACAATCAAATGGTAGGGTAAATTCAGACCTGTAGCTAGCTCAAAAGTCCACGTTACAGGGTGTCCATAGTGCAAACAATTATATCGATGTTCTGGACTGCTTGTGGGCTACACAATAGAAGTATGCCTCGGCAAGACAATCATTTAATTCTTTCCGGAGAATAGCCAGCAATGCCTGACCCACGGATGTATGAAAGTGACACGTTCGTTCTGCTGGAATCTGGGCGATCGGAGGTGTTTCTTAGCACTGCCCAACTGCTTGACAAACTCAAGGACGTATTATCCCAACGGCAAGATGATCTTCCTAGAGACCTCCAACGGTTCACCTCACTGCATGACCAGGCTCAATACTTGCTTGAAACCTCCTGCGAACTGGATGTCGGCCCTGGTGAATTTCTGCAATGGTACGCCGTCCGTTTGGAGAAGTAGCCGTGTAGAATTCCAGCATTGATAAAAGGTAAGTAGTTGCGTCATTGAAGGTGCGATTGCAACTCTACAGAAAGGTCATCAGCCTAAAGTTGTCAAAAAATCATCAATGGGCTTTCAATATCTTTCAAGTCTTAAGAACAAAAGCTACTCTACCGCCTAATTCTTTACAGTTGAAGCTTTAATAAATCTTACGTTCTTTTCATCAAGTTAACTATTTCGTCTTTTTTAATTTCAATCAATTTTCTAATAAAGCTCTCATAGCTTTCTTGAGGATACTCTGGATTAGAGGAGGTTTTATATTCAGTTTTTCCAAACATCCTTTTCATGTCCTCAATAGGAAACCCCAAGTCCAGTGGTGTTAAAGGAGGAATAAAAGAAACAACTTCTCTAACTGTTCTCGGTATATGGCTGTACAATTCCTTTAATTCTTCTAGATGCTCAATGAGCTTCCGTTCATTGGTTGTCGAATACTCTGTATCAATTCTTTTGTTAATGATCTCTTGAATCTCATCATGATTGGCTGGCTCCGAAGCTCTATTTCTTCGCACATAAATTGTATCTCTTTTAAGATTTTCCCCTGATTTCAAGGAGACAAAGGGTATATGTCTTGGGTTGTAGCTAACGATTATAATAAGAAAAAACTTATTCTCAAAATCTGAATGCTCTTCACCTTTAACATAAGCTGGAATAATGCCGATTTCTAGTTTTTTTGGAATATAGCTAGCCAGCTTTTTTTCAATATTTGTAACATCAAACCCGTCAGAACCCTCAGGTAAGCCACAAGGGGAAAATTGGTTTGGTTTATGCTCATCTACTCCGAACACAACTGCACCACCATTTTTGTTTGCCATTGCAAGAATGTGTTTTGCCATTAAATCGGACGGAAGTAAACTTCTTTTAAACTCCAAATCGTTATCTTCTACAGCTTCTCGCTGTAAAAGGTGCAGAAAGCCTTCACGAGTAGGCTCTTTTAAGAAAGAATCTAAATGTTCTCTCCATGGTCTGTCATTTACAGTCCTGATTTCCATAGATTAACTCAATACTACTTAGAAGGAATTTTACTCTTGAGTTGAGCTACCGCAGAGGTCTTAAACGTAACAATAAAATTTTGTCTGCTACACTCATTCTCAACGATCGCCCTCACTCTTCCTGCTGGCGCTTTTTGCGAATGTCTTCCAGAATTTGCCGCAGTTCTTCGGTTTCATCTCGTCCATTTGCGGGAGGCATGGTTGCCAAAGGGGGGGTTGCCGTCAGCTTGTCCATCAAGGCATAAAATGCGTCTTGATCGTCTCGATGCTCAAAGACATAGGACAGCAGTTGCGTCCGATTCATTGCTTGAAAATCAGGCTGACTCATGGGAATGTCCTTTTACCGTTGCGGCCAATTAAAACAATGGTCTCTTCACCTGCCAAGATGAAGATATTCCCTGTTCGCTCGTCGATGCGGACGATATAGATGGGCAAGTACATCCTGGTTAAACTGTAGCAGACGCTAAAGCATTCTAGAGTTTGTGCTGCTGTAGGAATGGTTGATACTCCTGAAAACTCTACAGGTTTTAATTTGCCCCTTTAAGCAACAACTCAATCACTCATCCACCGATTTGGGACATGGTGCGGCTGTAGGTGCCAGTAGTACCAGAGTCGCGTTCTTTATAGTTGATTTCGGGTTTGAGTTCGAGCAACTCGCGCACTTGTTGACGAAGCTCATGGAGCGGTACGCCCGATCGCAATGCCGTTCTCAAATCAAGCTGTCCTGTTTCGTTGAGCAGGCAGGGACGCAGCCAACCATCGGCAGACAAGCGCATGCGGTTGCAGCGATCGCAAAAGCACTCAGACATCTGGCTGATAAAACCAAGCGTTCCTTTCGCTCCAGGAATTTTGAACACGTCAGCGGGGCCATTGCCGCGCACCTGCCCATCTGTCAGTCCCCAGCGATCGCGAATGCGTTGCCGCAGGTCTTCGGAACTGACCCAACCCCGATCGCCAAACAGGTAATCGTTGCCGATCGGCATAAATTCAATAAAGCGGACGTGCCAATCGCGATCAAGACTCAACGCTGCCAGATCCAGCACTTCCTGATCATTGACACCTGGAATCACCACTACATTGAGCTTGAGCGGATTGAAGCCAACTCGATACGCTTCCTGAATTCCGTTCCACACTTGCTGCCAGCGGGAACGTCCGTGTTGACCAATGATGGCATCGAACACGTCCGGTTGCATGGAGTCCAGGCTAATGTTAATGCGCCGCAAGCCTGCGTCATACAAGTCTTGCGCCATCTCTGCCAGCAAGAAGGCATTGGTCGTCATGGACAGATCTTGCGTTTCTGGAAACTGAGCGATCGCCCGCACAATCTCTACGACACCTGGCCGAATCAACGGTTCACCGCCCGTTAACCGAAAGCGAGTAAAGCCAACGGGAATGAACACATCATGCAGTAAAAGCAGCAGTTCATCCTGCGTCAACAAATTCTGCTGCAAAGCATAAGTCAGATCTGCTCCCTCAGGCATACAGTACTGACAGCGGAAGTTGCAGCGATCGACAAGGCTAATACGAAGATAGTCAACCTGGTTCATTCTTCCATTGTGACGGATCTTCTGGCTGTGCAATGTGTCGATCGTCCAATTGAGCGTCTGAAGACACAGACTGAGGTTCAGTGGCCTCTAATTCTAATGCTAGCTCTGACTCTGATGATGCTAATTTCAGTGGAAACAACGCTTGCATCATTTGGTGGAGCGATTGTCCACGTTGTTCATGTACCAGCACTAGCGGCAAGAGTGCGATCAAGCGCACGATCGCCGACAGTGCAAAAAGCCCTGGAATGCCACCATAGTCTGCAAATTCTGCGAGGAAACCGCCAACCGATGTCCCCAGTGCACCACTAATGCCCGCAATCGCAGCCGCGATCGCAAAGTACGAGGCCTGTTGCTGCACCGGAGCGACCCCCAGTTGGAGATTGTTGTTGCACAGGTCGATCGCCGCCCACGTCGCACCTGCCAGTACATGCAGCAAAGGGAGCCAAAGCCAGACAGAAAGGGAATTTTCGCCTGTTCCCAACCAGAAGAGCGGCGTGATTGCAACCACTAATCCAACCGTGAGCAAAATGGGACGATTACCAACTCGATCGGCAAGCTTACCCCAAAGGACGAGCATGATCAGCGTCGCGCCTGCCTGCAAGCTCGTGTAAAGCGTGACCCAACTCACATCGATCGCCAGATTCGCCAGCATATACAGGTTGAAAAACGGCGCGCTCAAATTTACCGCAAACGCCCAGGTGCTGAAGTAGAGCAGAAAGCAAAGGAAGTTTTTGTCTTTCAGAAAGGTGGGGAGTGGGGAGTGGGGAGTGGGGAGTGGGGAAGAGTTTTGAGTAGCGCTTTGCGCCGCTACGCTAGAGAGTCTTGAGTTATGAGTTAAATTTCCATCTCCCTCGGCTTCCCCTGCTTCCCCTGCCTCTTCTCGCTGCCGCTGCGGATTCACGTCTACCATCAAAAACTGAAAGCCCAGGCTGATCATGCCTACAACCACACCCACCAACAGCAGCACACCAAAGCTCTGCATCGAATGCCCTGGGAAAGCTGAGACAACACCTCCTAACAACGGTACGCAGAGCAAGTTTGTGAGACTGGCAGCACTATTGCGAATGCCAAAGTAGCGCCCTCGTAACCGTCGGGGCACCAGCGCGGCCAACCAACTGAGCCATGAGGCGCTACCCAACGCGCCGATCACATGTGTGAGACAGAGGATTGCCAGCGTCCACCAAATGAGCCACTGGGCCTCCATGCCTCTCCAAGTGGCGATCGCAATGCCAGCCACCAGCACCAACCAGAGCAACCGTGACGGCGCATAGACCCAGAGGCAGTAGTTGTGACGACTGGTGGTGCGTTCGCTGAGCCATGCCCCCAATGGTTGCAGCAAATTTGCCAGCATAGGGATCGACGACAAGAGGCCAATTTCGGTTGGACTAGCATGCAGTTCTACCAAAAAATTGCTGAGTAGCACGCCACCTGTGATCGACGAGAAGATCGTCGCAAACATGCCGTCATAGGTCGATGCTCTCAAACTCGTGCGAATTAATTGCTTCTCGGCAGGCGGCGATAATGCTTCAGCCACCGATGTAGCAGAAGCGAATGCAGTCGTTTGCGGCTCTATAGTGGATTCAGATACGATCGAAGTTAGCCTCACTGATTGCAACATACAGAGGGAACCAAGCCAGCGACACAGTTACAACCTGCGATCGCTGCATTCAAGTAATTTCTTGCACAGTAAAGATTCTGTTACCAAACCGCACCACCCGACGGACATACATTCTTCAAGCGACACCTAAGCTAAAGCATGATTGGTTGTCACCCGATTTGATTTAACCAGTTGTCATTGCCGTTACTTGCTCCCGCTCTCAAAGGCTTTTGATTAACGTAGTCAATCTCGTTGCCAGCCAGAGCCGCAGCACTTAGCTTTCGCGTGCATGTAGTCCACCGATCGCCACAATCACGACGGTAATATTGTCTCGCCCCCCGTGGTTTTTAGCTGCATCAATCAGCGCGATCGCGGCTCGTTCGCAAGCGCGAATCGACTTCAGATGTGAGGCAATGAGTTGGTCAGAGACTTCTTCAGTCAGGCCATCGCTGCACAACAGGAGGCGATCGCCCCCTTGTACCGCCAGCGATTGCACCTCAATTTGATGCAGATCTTCTCGCCCCAGGCACTGCGCCAGCACATGCCGCCACGGGTGAACACGCGCTTGGTCAGGGGTCAGTTCACCCACCTTCATGGCTCGCGCCACCCAGGTATGATCTTCGGTAATCTGGTCTAACTTTGCGCCACGTAAGCGGTAAAGCCGTGAGTCGCCCGTGTGGGCACACCAGACCTGTTCATCTCGAAAAACCACAACCACTGCTGTTGTGCCCATATCAGAGCGTTCTGGATGGCTGCGCTGATCGGCCAGAATAGCTTGATTGGCCTTAAAAAATGCACCTTCCAGCAGCGATCGTGAACTCTCAGCCGTCTCCCAATGGTCAGTCAAATGAGTTTGAATCGCCTGAGTCGCTAGACGACTTGCTTCCTGTCCACCTGCATGCCCACCCATGCCATCTGCAACGATAAAGAAGCGCCCATTCGCATCAATATAGTAAGCATCCTGATTTACAGAACGCAAAAGCCCCACATCCGTAAGACCCGTGAAAAAGCGTTTCATAAATGGACTTTGCTTTCGTCAACGACCATTGCAAGCTAGGGATAGAAGCACCATTATGGCATCCGTTCCGATCGATCAAGGCGCATCATGAGTCGAATGAAAGCAATCGCGGCAACAACGGCAGCGGCAGCAGGTAACAATGCCCACCAAGCGTATCCTGTCGCCAGCAAAATGGTCGCCGAAAGGGTAAACGCACACACCAGCAGCGTGTAATTTGTTCCCATGTTAACGCCACTGAGTCGTCGGAGAATGCGATCGGTCTCAATCGATCGTATACGCACCCGGACATCGCCCCGTTCCAGCTTATCCAGGGTGTCTTCAATGCGGCGTGGTAGCCCCAAAGCGGTACTGCTGACCTGAGCGGCCTGCCGTCCAAACTCACTCAAAATACTGTTTGCATCGGATGATGGATTGCCGTTAGCCATAATTTGCGTTGCAAAAGGTCTTGCAACCTCCATAAAGTTAAAGTCTGGATCAAGCCCTTTACCCACGCCTTCCAGCGTTGAAAAGGCGCGCATCACAAAGGTAAACGTCGCTGGAAACCGAAACGGTTGCCCGTAAGCAATTTCATACAAATCATCGCTGATTGCGCTCACCGATTGATTTTCAAACGGCTTATCCATGAAGTTGTCCAGCATGAACTGCACTGATCGCCGCACAGGCCCCATATCCTCCGCTTCCGCCAGCGCACCCAATGACACCAGGGAAGCCACGACCCGATCGCCATCTTTCTGCGCCACCCCAAAGAAGACCTCCAGCAGCTTCTCGCGGGTGAGAATCGAGACCTGACCCATCATGCCGAAGTCGTAGAAAATGAGCGATCCGTCAGGACTCACTGCAATGTTGCCAGGGTGAGGATCGGCATGAAAAAAGCCATCATTCAGCAATTGATGGAGATAGGCTTTCGCGCCCATTTGCGCCAGTGATTTGCGATCGAGACCTGCGGCTTCTAGTGCTTCGTAGTGGCTAATTTTGATCCCCGGCAGGTACTCCAGGGTCAATACGCGCGGTGATGCATAACGCCAGTAGACACGCGGCACACAAACCCAATCTTCATACCGAAAATTGCGCCGAAATGTGTCTGCATTACGCCCTTCATTGAGGTAATCGACTTCCTCGTACAGAATTTTACAGCACTCATCGTAAATGCCTAACCAGTCGCGTCCTTTACCCCACTCAGGATGATTTTGAAAGTAGCGGGTAATGCCCTTCAAAATGGCAAGATCAATCTTAAAGAGCTTCAGCAAACCAGGGCGCTGCACCTTCACCACTACTTCTTCGCCAGAATGAAGTTGCGCTCGATGCACCTGACCCAAACTCGCTGCGGCTAACGGAATCGGATCAAAACTCTGAAAAAGCTGCTGAATGGGTTTCCCAAAATCTTGCTCAATAATCGCTTTCGCCTGCTCATAGCTAAACGCAGGCACTCGGTCTTGCAGCTTGGACAACTCTTCCACGTATTCGGTGGGAAAGAGGTCAGCACGGGTAGAAAACAGTTGACCGACCTTGATAAACGTTGGCCCTAAATCGAGCAGCGTATCTCGAATCCAAATCGCCTGCTTGCGTCGCCGTTGCCGTTGCTTCTCCTCGGTCATACCACCGGGGTAACTCCAGGGCCTCTTGTAAAGCCATTGCGCAAACAGCAATAGCCACACAAACGACTGAATATCGTATGTGCGACCCAGGCGCGAATAATTTTCGCGGCTCCACCGATAGGATTTGTCGCTGTAAGCCTTTGGCTTCGACTGGCGAAAGCCCCGATCTGACGACAGGTCTGCGGGTGCTTGTCTAGCACGAACGGCCTGCTCATACTGGTGCACTACAGCTTCTTCAGCAGTGACGGCTTCGGGAACATCAGCATCTGGTAAGCCCGTATTGCTTGTATGAAAAAACGCATTATCCGATCGGGATGCAACTGTATGACCACTGCTCCTAACCGCAATAGCTTTACCATTTACGCCGTTTACATTTGTGCCGTTTAGTTGGTCGATCTTGTAACCTGGCACCCGGTGATTCGCCAACTCATCTGCATCCTTCTGGTGCATTGAGGCACCGTCAACAGGCTCCGCAGATTGCTGTAAGGGGTCGGAGTCGTGAGAAAAAACAGACACTCGAATTCCTAAAGTTTTGTTTTATGTAACTGAGTGTAACTGATTTATCAGGTTGAAATCTGGATAAAGGCGGCCAGTCTAAGCCAAGCTACTGCTACGGTAGCGCTTTAGCTCAGCGCGAAGTTGAGCGACCTCTGCTCGAAGTTCATCGATCGTAGCCTGTAAATCGGTTGGTTGAGTCCCGACGGGCACGATCGCCGTGGTAGAACGCGCTTTTCTAGCGGCCTCTGCGTCTCGTTGGGCACGTGCCAAGACCTCTTCGGTAAATTGACGCAACCGCTCGCGCTGCTCTGCATCAAATTTACCCAATTCGCTCAGCGTATCGGTCAAAACTCGCTCTGTTTGTTCGTAAACAGCTTCAGCCAGTGCTCTGCCAATAAAGAAAGCATCAAAGGGACCACTCATAGAAACTCTCTGCCAGAAAACTGCCATGTTTACCCAAGATTATAGCCTGCTTGCCTGGGAGAGCGCGATGAGACTTAAGGTCTAATTTGCTGCTCAGAGGTGGTTGATGGTGCTGATATTTGAACTGTTGCATTCTTTGCAAAACTTCTTCTTCATTTTGGCAAGTTGACATAGACTGGTTAGCCTAGACCGGGGTTTAATTTGTGCTGGCTTTGTCTATTTAACCCCTTCTTCGCACAAACGTGAATCTGCGCCTGTTTATTCCTTTTTTTGATACCTCGGCCCAGGGTTGGTCATCTGAGGCACGCTGGCTACGCTGGCTGACGTTTCTATGGCTATTGCTTGGGTTGACGGTTTTGTTTTCTGCATCGTATGCAGTTGCGGATGCCGATCGGGGCGATGGGCTGTATTACTTCAAGGTGCAAATCCTTTGGATTTTGGTCGGGATGGTAGGGTTTAACCTGGTCGTGCATTCACCGCTGCGCTACATCGTTGGTGTTGCCGATTGGTTTCTAGTCGTGATTCTGGGATTAATTTTAGTCACAGCGCTTCCTGGGGTGGGCACGTCCGTCAATGGTGCAACTCGCTGGCTTTTTCTCGGCTCGTTTCAGATTCAGCCATCAGAACTCATTAAGCCCTTTTTGGTGCTGCAAAGCGCTCGCATCTTTGGACAGTGGGATCGACTGAAACGAGGCACACGGGTGCTCTGGCTAGGGATTTTTGGGTTAGTGCTGATCGGGATTCTGCTACAGCCAAACCTGAGCACGACAGCGCTGTGTGGAATGCTGCTTTGGTTTGTGGCACTGGCTGCGGGCTTACCATACTCCTACATGGGCGGTACAGCACTCGCAGGGATTTGTCTGGCCGTACTCAGCGTCAGCTTTAGAAGCTATCAGCGCCGCCGCATTCTATCGTTCCTGAATCCGTGGGCAGACGCAACAGGGGATGGCTACCAGTTGGTGCAAAGCCTTTTAGCGGTAGGCTCTGGTGGCAATTGGGGTGCGGGCTTTGGGCTATCGCAGCAAAAGTTGTTCTATCTCCCCATTCAGTACACCGACTTTATCTTCGCGGTGTTTGCAGAAGAGTTTGGCTTTGTGGGTTGTTTGGTGCTGATGGTGATGCTGTTAGCCTATGCAACACTGGCGCTACGGGTAGCTATAAAGACACAAAATTCAGTGTATCGCTTAATTGCGATCGGCGTGATGGTGTTGATAGTGGGGCAATCGCTGCTAAACATCGGTGTCGCTACAGGAGCATTACCCACGACAGGCTTGCCGCTGCCCCTATTTAGCTATGGCGGCAGTTCGATGATTTCGAGTCTTGTGTCAGCAGGTCTGCTGATCCGAGTAGCGCGTGAAAGCAACGAAGCCCAAGTTGTCCGCCTCGACGATCGCCGACTACAGGGAAAGGGAGCAGGGCGATCGGAGTCACCGAGACGAGCAACTTGAGGCAGGAAGCAGCGAAGGTAGGGGAAGCGGTGGAGGCTAAAGGTAAGAAGATTGGCTTCTGAATCCTGAACTCAAAACTCAGAGTGGCAAACAAAAGCCGACCGCTGATCACTCAATTAACTTAAAACTCAAAACTTCCTCCGCTCCCTCTGCATCCCCCGCTCCCCTTGCCTTCTCTGCTTGCTCCCCTCCCTCCCTTACCGCTCTGCCACCACTGGCTCACGCGCCGACATTTGAGTCACCGCTGTTTCTGCTTCAATGCCATAAACTTCGCAAGAATTGTTGGGACTTTCAATCAGTTTGACTTTGTAAAGCTGTGCGCCAATGTTGCGGATGGGCTGTTGCAGCAGCGATCGAATCTGTACGGCGATATTCTCAGCCGTTGGCACGACTTCAGCAAAGTAGGGAATGTCTTTGTTCAAAAAGGTGTGGTCGAAGGGTTCCACGACGTAATCATCCACTGCCTTTTGAAAAGCAACAAGGTCAGCAATCATGCCTGTGCGGGGATCGATCTCACCTTTGACGGTGACTTCGAGATGATAGTTGTGCCCATGCCCATTGGGACGAGCGCATTTGCCGTAAATTTCGCAGTTTTCTTCGTAGCTCAGGTCGGGACGGGCAAGGCGATGCGCGGCACTGAAGTGAGTGCTGATGGTGAGATAGGCTTCCATATGGTTTCCGTAGTAGTCTGCCCAAAGTTCAGGGTGTTCAAAAAGCTGAATGCGGACGATCGGCAAGTGAGGTGTAAGTCGCTGCCAGATGGTACGCGCGATCGCTTCGGTCGTCGGTAGCGTTTCCCGAAATTCAGGCCACGCATCGTTAAGGAAGGAGAAATCGAGCTGGCTGGTGACTTCACGTTTAATAACCTGCTTCACGTCAGACAGGTTCAACACCATGCCGTATTCATCTAGCTCACCTGCCATCGACACATAAAGGACATAGTTGTGACCATGACCGGGCGATCGAGCGCAGGCACCAAATTGCTTAAAATTCTCAGCCTCGCTCAATTCTGGCAACCAGTACCGATGGCTGGCAGAAAACTGGGCGCGGCGATCGATCGTGCATTTCATAGGTAGGGAAGCAAAAAGAAAATATTAAGTTCCGTTAACGAAGCTCTCTTCAGGATAAACCACATTGCTGCTGACAAGCTTCATTCCGTTGTGGTCTCTGTCAGACAAGTTGCGACCATACAAGTTGCGATCGTGCTACTTGCCTGCGCTCAAAACCCGATCGGCTGTTAGCATCAGCGCTTCAAATTGTGACTGGATGAGCATTGCCCCTGTGTACTCAGCGGCTTCATAAAGTCCAGCTACTAAAGTCAGGACGGTGACATTGGCTTGGGGTGGGTTCACAATCCAATATTCAGAGACACCTCTAGCGGCATATTCAGAGCGCTTGTAACGGTAGTCTCGCTCCTCATTAGCTTTGCCAGGAGAGACCACCTCGACAATCAGCACAGGCGGCGGCATATCGCGTGTAATCGTGCCGCGTCGATTTCCCAAGACCGCTGCCAAGTCTTCAGATAGCACCATCAGGTCAGGTACACGGACTTGTGCTCGTGGTCCCATCACTTCAAGCTCCGTGTCCTTATGGCAGATGCAGTCAGCAGGGATGACTTTAGCCAGTTCAAGTGCCAGGAAAAATGAAATCTGTGAGTTTAAACGGCTTTCTGGCGGCATTGCGACTAATTTTCCTGCCACCAATTCGTAAAGTGTATCAGTGCCATCGTCGTAGTCTAAGTATTCCTCGAAGGTGAGCCGCTTTCCGATCGCCGCTTCAGTCATAGCGCAGCCTCTTAAATGCCTTATTGCTATTGTAGGGGAGCAATTTGAGGGAAGAGTTTTAAGTTATGAGTTTTGAGTGCAGTAGCCATCAGCGGTCAGCTATCAGCTTTTTAGCCTTCATCCCTCATCCTTTAGCCTTCATCCCTCATCCCTAAAACCACTCCAAAAACGTTTGTAGCAACAGCCACAGGTTCAGGCTGACAATGATCAAGGCAACGGCCCAGGCCAGCACTTTGAGCCAGGTAGGATTGACGAATTCGCCCATGAGCCGACGATCGCTCGTAAACAGTACCAGTGGTACCACAGCAAACGAGAGCTGCAAGCTAAGAATCACCTGACTGAGCACCAGCAGATTGCCTGTGCTGTGTTCGCCAAAGAAGACGATCGCAATCAGAGCAGGCACGATCGCCAGCAACCGTGTCGCCAGACGACGCAACCAGGACGGCAAGCGGAGCCGCAAAAAGCCTTCCATCACAATTTGACCTGCTAGCGTTGCAGTCAACGTGGAGCTTTGACCAGAGGCCAACAGCGCCAGCCCAAAAATGGCACTGGCAGCGCTTACACCCAGCAAGGGGGATAGCAGCTTATACGCCTCCTGAATTTCCGCGACTTCCTGATACCCATTGGTATGAAAGGTTGCCGCCGCCACAATCAAAATGGCTGCGTTGATGAATAGTGCCAGCGTTAGCGCCACCGTCGAGTCGATCGTGCCAAACCAGATTGCCTCTCGTCGTTTTTGAGGCGTTGGCTCCCAGGCGCGAGTCTGGACGATCGCAGAGTGCAGATAGAGGTTGTGGGGCATGACCGTCGCCCCAAGGATACCGATCGCAATGTAGAGCATGTCAGGATTGCGTAAAATCTCGTGATTGGGCAAAAAGCCCTGCACAATACTGCCTGCATCAGGACGCGAAAACAGAATCTCAGCGGCAAAGCACGTCCCGATCGTGGCAACTAGCATGATCACAAGCGCTTCGACATAGCGAAAGCCTTTGCTTTGCAAAAAGAGCAAGCCCAGTACATCCAGTGCTGTGATACACACCCCCCACAGTAGCGGTAGCCCAAACAGCAATTGCAGGGCGATCGCGCTGCCCAACAGTTCAGCAAGGTCACAGGCGGCGATCGCAATTTCGCACAGCACCCACAGCACAACGCTCACTCTGGGACTAAAGGAATCTCGACACATTTGCGCCAAATCTTTTCCTGTGGCGACGCCCAAACGCACACAAAGCGATTGCAGCAAGACAGCCATCAAGTTGGAGAGCAAGATCACACTCAGTAAGGTATAGCCAAACCGGGAACCGCCCGCCAGATCAGTTGCCCAATTGCCAGGGTCCATGTACCCAACCGAAACTAAATAACCTGGTCCCGCATAGGCTATCATTTTGCGCCAAAAGCCTTTGACTGTGGGGATAGGAATACTCCGATGCACTTCTGGCAAGCTAGGAGCATCACTGGCCCTAGAGGTCACATTATCGTTAGAGAATGACATTGGCTCAATTTCATAATCCTTTCATAATCAAGCTTACCATTCTCATTTGCCCTGTCTTCATACCCTTGGTAGGAATTGCAGCAAACGGTTAAGCACTCAGATAGTGTTGTTGCTAACAAGGTAAATTGGCTCGACTTGGACACAGAGTCTCTTTCCTTTTCAAAAGCAGCAAATCGCCGTGGCACGCCATAGAAAAGCTGCCGCGACTTCAAAAGCAGAAGGCACGGCAGCATGTACGTTTGGAGTCCCTGAAACCTAATGCGTGGCAATCAGATTTCAGAGTGCCATCTTCATAAAGCTTGAAGACAACACCATGCTGTTTCTAACCCGCCTTCTCCTGGCACGCCAGCATTTGAGAGGATCTTTATGGTTTGATTACGGATAATAGCAATCAGCAATCAGGCGTCAGCCGTCCACTGTTCAACTTCCTTCTAAAAACCAACAACCAACAACTAACAACTTCTTCAGCCTTTTTCCGCCGCACAATCTTTTTACTCAACTGCACCGGGTTGGGGCTTGTTAAACGCAAGCAGACCGTGTAAAGGTAATGGCATTGTTGCGATCGCCGCAATTGCCAACGCTATCTGTCCTTACTAATACGCTGATGGCTGAGCCGTTAATCGAACTAAAGGGAGTCTCCAAAGCCTTTGGTAGCCGCGTTATTTTAGACCGTGTTGACTTGACGCTTTATCGAGGGGATGCACTTGGCATTATTGGCCCGTCGGGCACGGGCAAATCGACGATTCTGCGCATTATCGCAGGGTTGGATGTGCCAGACGAAGGCGAGATTTTTGTTCAGGGGCAACGGCGAGTCGGGTCGGTCGACGATGCCCCTGATCCAATTGGCATTGGGCTGGTGTTTCAGCAATCGGCGTTGTTTGACTCGCTGACGGTAGAGGAGAATGTCGGCTTTTACCTCTTGCGGCACTCCAAGCTGCCACGACAGCGGATTCGACAATTGGTAAAAGATAAGCTGGAGATGGTTGGGTTGGCGGATATTGGCGATCGCTACCCGTCTCAACTTTCGGGTGGCATGCGGAAGCGAGTCAGCTTTGCCCGTGCCATCATTGCAAATCCGGATAATCCGCGCGATCGCCCGGAAGTACTGCTGTACGATGAGCCAACCGCTGGCTTAGACCCGATCGCTTCCACTGTATTGGAGGATGTCATCCGGCAGTTGCAGTGCGTGAACGTTGGCTGTAGCAGCTATGCGATCGTGACTCACCAGGAAAGCACCGTGCGGCGTGCGGTTGATCGTCTGGTCTTTCTGTATGAGGGCAAAATTCAGTGGCAAGGGACCGTCGAAGAGGTTAAAACAACCGACCATCCCATGATTCGACAATTTGAGAGTGGCAGTACAGAAGGCCCCATTCACGCAACGGGTTGATGGTTTGAAGTAGTGTGAGGATAGTGTATGCAGAATTCCACAGGCAGCAGACGACTTTCGCGATCGCTCCGAGAAAGTTCTCTGGGGCTGTTCGTTTTGTTAGCAGTAGGGCTGTTTGTCTTGCTGGTCGTCTGGTTGCGTGGCTTCAGTCCAGGTAAGCGCAGCTACAATGCCTTTGTCGAATTTGATAATGCAGGCGGCATCAAGCAGGGCACACCCGTTGCTTACCGTGGTATTAGAGTGGGCGAAGTCGTGGGAGTGAAACCACAGCCCAGAGGTGTGGTGTTGAAGGTGAAAATCTCCCCGTCTGATCTGCTGATTCCCAGTAGCGCGGTCATTGAAGCTAATCAGTCCGGTTTAATTGGAGAACCGTCGATCGACATTTCGCCGCTCCAGGATCTGCCGCCAGGTGAGATTGCTCAACCGCTCGATCGCAACTGCAATCCCAGCATCATTATTTGTAATGGCTCCCGGCTACAGGGTCAGGCGCGGCTCAACGTGAACGAGCTGATCCGGGCGGTGCTTCGCATTGCCAATCTAGTCAGTGATCCAGAATTTACCGCCAACGTAAACTCGGTCGCAAAAAATGCGTCCAACGCGGCGGCAGGCATTGCGAAGCTGAGCCGTGAGGTTTCTAAACCTCTCAAATCGGTTGCACCCACGCTGGATGAATTTCGCCTTTCGGCCCGTCAATTGGGGATAACAGCCCAGGAAGCAAATCGGCTGCTGGCAACCAATCGAAATTCACTCACCACGACTTTGAGCAACGTGAGTGAGGCAAGCGGTGAATTGAAGGGTGCGATCGCCAGCCTCGCCCCCGTTTTGAATCAAGTCAAGCGAACTGAAGTGCTCCGCAACTTGGAAACGCTCTCGGCCAATGCAGCAGCGGCTTCGGCCAATTTGCGCACCTTTTCGCAAGATTTTGGCAACCCTAACAATGTCCTGTTGCTTCAGCAAACCCTGGATTCGGCTCGATCGACCTTTCAAAACACGCAAAAAATCACCTCCGATCTAGACGAGTTGACGGGTGATCCCAGCTTTCGGATTAATCTCCGCAAACTGATTAATAGCTTAAGCAAGCTCGTCTCTTCGACCCAGCAACTCCAAAAGGAGGCAGAAATCGCTCGTTTGCTGGCCCCAATTGCGGCAATGGATGTCTCTGCTAATCCGCCAGCCGTTAGCCCAACCTTAGCACCCACGCCAGCGGCACCTGTTGAGGTTCAACGGGCTGAACCTAAGCCAGCCACTTCTGAGGTGCAAGAATAACCCACCTTCCAGGTGCAAAAATAGATAGGAGAGGCAGCAGAGGGACGATCGAGATGGCAGCAAGACGCATCATTCCGGGTGGATTAGTCACAATCGCTGTCCTTACAGGTTTCCTTACAGGCTGCGATTCATCTTCGTCTTCAGACTTTCCACCGTCCATCGATCGCCCGTTACCCAGTGCTAGTGTGTCTAGTCCCTGGCAGTCGGCTCAATTAGTGCGCACCATTACCAAAGCGGACGAACCCATCCATCAGATTGCCATTAGCCCAGATGGTAAGACGATCGCCAGCGGCAGCATTGAGGGGTTTGCCGATCTATGGGAACTCAGCACAGGCAAGAGGCTGCGGGACTTCAGTGTTCGTTCCAGGGTAGAGTCGATCGCCCTTAGCAAGGATGGGAAAGTCCTGGCAACGGGTGGCGATGACGGCAAGGTCAGACTCTGGCAGGCCAGCACCGGGCAGTTTATACGATCGGTGGCAAAGTACCCGTTTCCCGTGCAGTCGATCGCCTTTAGTCCCGATGGCACAATCCTTGCTACCAGCAGTTGGAAAAAAACTGTGGAACTCTGGAATGTAGCAACGGGGCAATTGCTTCACACCTTGACCGGGCATAACGATACCGTCAATGCAACTGTTTTTAGCCCGGATGGTAAGACGCTAGCCAGCGGTAGTTATGACGGCACCATTCGGCTCTGGAACCCGGCCACTGGAGAACCCATTCACACCTTTGTGGCATACAAACGCCCGGTTTATACCCTTGCCTTTAGCCCCGATGGCAAACAGCTCATCAGCGGCGGCGATAACACCATCAAACTTTGGGATATGGAAACGACCCAACTGCACGCAACGTTGATTGGACACTCCGATGTGATCACCGCCATTGCGATCGCCCCTGATGGACGCACGATCGTCAGCGGTAGCCGCGATAAAACCATCAAGCTATGGGATACAGCAACCGGAAGGCTGATCAAAACCCTCTCGGATGACCCTATTTTTACGGTAGTCATGACACCCGACGGTCGAGCGATCGCCAGCACAGGCAACGATGGCAAAATCAAGCTCTGGCAACCTGTTCAGTGATTTACAGCGGTTCTCAATCGGGTCAGCCACAGCTATATCGAGATGGGTGCAGGGTGCAGGGTATCGGGTGTGGTGAATGCAGATGCAAATAGCTGTAACTAGCGGTTAGCGATCGACTTTCAGCACCAAACTTGCTCACTGTTTGAAGGTCTCACCTACACTAGAGGTATGACATCTGGGATTGAGACTCTACCAGTAGAGGTTGTGCATCTCATTGCAGCGGGAGAAGTGATTGATTCCCTGGCGGCAGTGGTGCGAGAACTGGCAGAAAACGCGCTTGATGCTGGTGCAACCCGCATTACGATCGCACTTTCGCCTGATCAATGGCGGCTACGGGTAGCGGACAACGGTGTCGGCATGACGCTATCCGACCTGAAGCAAGCCGCCGCCCCTCACAGTACCAGCAAAATCCGAGACAGCCATGATCTTTGGAAAATTACCAGCCTGGGCTTTCGAGGCGAAGCTCTCCACAGCCTTGCCCAACTCGCCGATCTAGAAATTTTGAGCCGTCCAGCAGGGTCTAGTGAAGGCTGGCAAGTGCAGTACGACGTACAAGGAGAGCCACTGCGGTTAGAGCCTGTTGCGATCGCACCTGGCACAGTTGTCACAGTCGATCGCTTGTTTGGTCACTGGGTTGCCCGTCGTCAGGGCTTGCCACCCTTAGCCCAGCAGATGCGAGCCGTACAAGCTACCATTCATCAACTGGCGCTCTGTCACCCACATGTCACCTGGCAGGTGCAGCAAACCGATACTCGCAGCGAAACACCCCGTGATCGGGATTGGTTTCAGCTTTGGGCTGGCACAACCGCACGGCAAATCTTGCCCCAAATGCTGCGCGATGTACAGGCAGACGCTTTGCAGGAGTTAACGCTAGAAATCACCGAGTTTGAAAAGGCTAAAGGATTAAGGATGAAGGATGAAGAAAGTCAATCCCCCTTTTATCCTTTATCCTTTAGCCCTTATCCTTCTCTCTATCTCCTCCTTGGCTTGCCCGATCGCTGCCATCGCCACCGTCCAGATTGGATTCGCGTGGCAATCAATGGTCGCTTTGTACAAATGCCAGAGTTAGAGCAGACCATTCTGGCTAGCTTTCGGCAAACCGTGCCGCGCGATCGCTTCCCCGTTTGTCTCGTGCATCTCCAGATTTCCCCAGAGCACATCGACTGGAACCGTCATCCTGCCAAGGCCGAAATTTATCTGCATCACCTTAGTTTCTGGCGAGAACAGGTTGCTAGCGCGATCGACCAGGCGCTTCGCCTCAGCCCGATGAACCTAGCCGATACTCTCTATTCGCAGCGAGTTGGCACGCTGTTAAAAGCGGCTGAAGCTGAAAGTGGGTATGGCGAGAGAAAAATTCAGGAAGTAGGGAAGGCAGAGGGAGCAGGAGAGGCAGAAGGCAGGGAAGCACGGGAGGCAGGGGAAGCAAACGCAACTCAAAACTCAACACTTGAAACTCAAAACTCTCTTCGCCCCACTCCCTACTCCCCACTCCCCACTCCCCTCAAAGCCCTCGCCCAGGTACACAACACTTACATCCTCGCCGAGCATCCTACTGGCGTTTGGTTGGTGGAGCAGCACATTGCCCATGAACGCGTGCTCTATGAGCAGTTGTGCGATCGCTGGCAGCTTGTATCTCTCGAACCAGCAATCATTTTGAATCAACTGGCGGTGGCTCAAGTAAAACAACTGCAACGACTGGGCTTAGACGTTGAACCTTTTGGCGAAGCCGTGTGGATGGTGCGATCGGCTCCTGCTATCTTGGCACAGCGAGACGATTGCACAGAAGCTCTGCTAGAACTCAGTTTGGGCGGAGACTTACAAACGGCGCAGGTGGCTACAGCCTGTCGGAGCGCCATCCGCAACGGGACACCGCTCACCCTCCACGAGATGCAAACCCTACTCAATCAGTGGCAGCAAACCCGCCATCCGCGCACCTGCCCTCACGGTCGCCCCATTTCCCTCACGCTGGAAGAATCATCGCTATCCCGCTTCTTTCGTCGTCATTGGGTGATTGGGAAGAGTCATGGGATTTAAGGGGTAGGGTATGGGAGTAGGAGGGACGATCGCGTCCACCATGAATGAGCGATAGTCCCTCAATAGCAAGCTCAAATCAGGGTCTTAACTGGCGTAATAGAAGCGCTCATGGACAACCTTGCCATCCGTCCACTTTTGAACCGAGACCTGGTCGTAAGTACGCTTGCCCCAATCGGCATGGGTGTAGTCTAAAAACCACTCAGAAATAATGACATCATCGCCATAGGCAACGCTTTTCACCTCGGCTCCACGAAACTCGGTCAGCTTTGAGAAAAACTCTAACTCTCGCTGACGGTTTGCGTCTTTGCCAACCGTAGGCGGATTGTCATTTTCTTGCATCACCACATCATTTGCGTAATATTGCTCGAAAACATCCATCGCTTTACCTTGCAAGACTTGATTTTTGATGTCTTCAAAGGTTGCTTTCAGATCGGTCGCCATTTGAGAATCTCCTTTTATTGATGTTTGCAATGATCTAGAACGTAAACTAGCGCTGGAAGCACAGAGAAAACGCTCTCAAGCAAGCCTGTAGGCCGTTTGCGCCTGAAGCTACCCTGCTGGTTCCCCACTGTTTACTCATCGACTGTACTAACTCTTACAATCTACTTAAGATATAACACGTGAACTGTTCAAATGCAAACTGTTTTAGCAAAAATCTTTTTTGATTAGCGCTACAGCCTTAGCAGCAGGACTGATTTCACTTCAAGGCAACCGTATTCGTGCCGGGTTGGTCGCAGGCAGCCTATACGATCGATTTACAGACTATGGTTCCTTGGCGACTCGCACGACAGACGTAAAGTTTTATGGTTTGCAAAAAGGGTCGCATCGCGTAGAGTTAGTCAGTACTGGTGCTTCGCCGACTTACAGTTGAAGCGATCGCCTGACGGAATGCGCCAAGACAGCCACCGCGAGTAGTCCGCTTGATCGGGCTGATGCATCCAAGCTCCTAGTACTTAACGGCACAATTGGTTCGTTAGCCCCGTCCTCAAATTAGGTTGGCATCTGTTCTCAAGTCGCTCAGGCGTTAAACATTCGGTGGCATTGCAATGAAGCGTTGGTTAATGAAAGGTTCGTTTTACTTAAATATGGCGCTGCTGGCGCTGCTACTGACGATCGCCCTTCAAGCTGGCCTGTTTGAGCGCTGGCGCGATGCTTTGCATGCACCTGCCAACATGAGTTCTCTAGTAGCGCTGGCAAGTGGGCAACCTAAACCAGATACTGTCACCGCTATTCCCTGGTGGCAAGACGAGGTGCAGTACCGACTTAACATCACTCGCAATCAGCAGTACAACAACTGCGTGTTTGGCGATTCCATCACATCAGGGCTAGGGAACACGCTAGGCGATCGCACCTTCAACTTTGCCCTCAGCGGCATGAGCAGCGTTTCCTTGCTCGAACAACTGCGGCGAGAATGGTCGGTTGGCGTTCGTTGCAACCAGGTCATCATTGCGATGGGCACCAATGATGCTGAGTACATTATTAGTAACAATCAGTTTGTCACCAATATGCGGCAGGCGATCGCGCTCAGCCGACAACTGCAAGCCAACCGCATTGTCCTGTTGCCTGCCTTCTACTCCACCATTGCTGCTAGTCAGAACATCGACATGGCAGGGCCGATCGCCCGTGTCAATGAGATCAATCGACTTTTGCAACAAGTTGCCAGCAGCGAACAGGTCAGCTTTCTCAACGGCAGGCTGCAACCGCTATATCAAGGGCAGGCGCTCCGCGAAGATCTAACCACTGACGGCGTTCACTTGAATGCAAAAGGGCGCATTATTTATCGCAATGTCCTACTCCAACTGCTGCGATCAGCGTGAAGGTAAGCAGCCTGGTTAGGTGGATTGCTTCTGGCTCAACTGACCCAACAGTCTGAACCACAGTGTTCGCAAACTCCATCGCTTGACTGTCCTCCCAGTTGCGCGATCGTAGCTCTCATAGGCACGCTGGTACTGCCCCAGGTAGTAAAACGCCACACCACGAAAGGTCAACGCCTCCCAATCATGGGGATGCAAGACTAGAGCCTGCTCACAGTTTGCCAGAGCATCTTGATACCGTTCTAAATGAATCAAAACAACGGCTCGAAACGTCCATGCCTCATGTTGAGTGTCATCAGCCGCGATCGCCCGGTCAAAGCAAAGCAGCGCTGCCCCGTATTGACCCAGGTTTGCCAGTGCAACTCCTCGACCATACAAGGCCGCAAAATGATCATCTCGAATCTGGAGTACACGGTTATAGCAAGCGATCGCCTCGCTATAACAATGCGTTTCTGCCAGCATCAGACCCTGACGAGCCTGAACCTCAATATACGTCTCAATTTCGGACGCTCTGTTCTTGGCAAGCGATCGCCGTTTCATAGTAATGGGGGAAGTTAATGTTTGCGCCTGTCATACTCATGCCATGCTGACCATATCAATAAAGCCGAAGCTGGTAGAGCCGCCGCTGAAACATCTGACCGCACCTATTTCTAACATACCCAATCTTAAAGCCGACTCAACGGTGCGTGTGTCGTTCCAACGCTGGAAACAACAACTTGTATACTACCAGTCTTTCCGCCATTATGCAGCACAGCGAGAAATTTATCTCCTGGGTTTGGTTGAGCAGGAGGCGGAGGACAGAGAGCAGAAGGTAAAAGGGAGCAGAAGGCAAGAGAAGCAGGGGAAGCAGAGAAGGCAGGGGGCAATTCGCAACTCAAAACTTCTACGCTGACGGCTGACCGCTGTAGCTTGCTTCCCGCAGGGTTAGCTGACCGCTCTTCCAACTCAAAACTCAAAACTCCCCTCCCCACTCCCCAACACTTTAAAGAAAAAAGCCATCCCTTCTCACGAGATGGCTCACTTATTTCACTCTTTGGGAGACAAGCCAGAACGCAAAATGAATCCTGGCAAGACTGGATTAGCTGAGGGCGGCGTGGCTGCGATCGTAGGTCGCCTGAAGCACGGGGTTAAAGGTTTCTTGAATCCGCTCCCAATGGCTAGCCGCCGTAGCAGACATGCCAACTTCAGCCGCCGATCGTACCAGCATCACTTGTTGCCGTTTCTTCATGGCGCGATGATGATTCATTGTAAGTGCCCGTGCTTGCTCTTGAATGGATAAAGCAGGAACTTTGGCATGATTTACAACGGCTGGTTCCGCTGCGACGGGTACAGAGACACGTTGCACGGTATAAGAGAACCCACGATAAGTCAGCACTGTCCCAGCGGGAGCACCAGGGCTAGCAGATGCCGCTTGAGCGGATGGATCAACCGTGTAAGTAGCACCGCGATAGGTGAGAATAGCACCCAAAGCTCTGGCTCTAGAAGCTTCAGCCAAACGATGCTTTGCTCCACGCGCTTGTAGAGAAGAAGGGTTAAAGTCGTAATCAACGTTGCGATAAGAGAGTTTCATATTTCGCCTCCTGGATGATGTGTTGCGAGAGGCGCGTTCCTTCGGGATGACTCCCTACTTCCGTCCGGTTTCTGTTGTGGAAAGACCCGTTTGAGCCATGAGCCTTAGATCAGAAATCGAGATGAACGATTTACTTTTCTGTATCTAATCATACAGTTTTAGACCAGAATCGTCAATGTTTATATAAGTTCATCTTTCTATGGTCGATCGACGATTAGGATGCTCTCAAGTTCTTTGTAGTCAAGCCTCAGCATTGTCAGGCATGATCGAGAATCTACCGCAAGGCTTCTGGGAAAACCTGTTTATTGGCGTTACAACGGCTGTAAAGCAGCGCCAAACCGCACAAACGTGTCAATGCAAGAAGGTGTTGGTGAAATGATGGCTTATACCGATTTGGCTAAAACTTTAATCAAAAAGACGAGGGCACGAGAAGATGCGCTTGGGCTCCGTGACGACACCTGTCGATCGCGCTTTTTCTTGCAATCTGATCCAACAGCTAAGGTCATTGTCTTCTTCCACGGCTTCACAGCCGCACCAGAGCAGTTTGTTCCCATTGGCGAGGCATTTTTTCAGGCAGGCTACAACGTCCTGATTCCGCTGCTACCAGGGCACGGGCAGGCAGGCGACTGGAATGACGATCACCCACCACCGTTGCCAGAAAACCCGTACATCTACCAGGAGTTTGGGCGCAATTGGTTAGAAAACGCTCAAGCCTTGGGCGATCGCGTCGTTGTGGGAGGCTTGTCGGGTGGCGGCACGTTGAGTGCCTGGTTAGCACTGGAATGTGCTCAGCAGGTCGATCGTAGCCTACTGTTCGCGCCCTATTTAAGCGGTACAAACACTCTAGTAGACTGGGTCGTTGAACGCATGAACGTTTATTTTGAGTGGAAGGTAGCACCTGGAAACGTCGGCTTTGGGTACGGTGGCTTTCAAATGCCAGCGCTGCGGGTATTTTTGGACATGGGCCAGGAGATTCTCGATCGTGCAAAAGTTCAGCCTGCTGCACCAATGCTCATTGTGTCGAGTGCGGACGATCGTGCCGTTGACAGCGAAGAACATCAGCAGTTATTTCACTCTGCGCTACCACTCCAACCCAAGTGCTGGTACCACTGCTTCGATCGTACGCTGGCGATTCCACACAACATGATGACGAAAGCAGAAGGGTGTCCTCATCCAGAACTGCCAATCGCCATCGCCAAAACCTATGCAGAGAGCGACCTTCTGTGGGATGAAATTACCGCACTCAGTAAACGCTGGCAACAGGGAGAAACACTAGAGGCGATCGTGACCCAACTCGACTTGAGTCAGCGTCTTTCGCCCGATCGAGCAGCGGTAATCACAACCCTAAAGCTTTTTACTGGGGAAATTTGACCATTTTAGGGACGTTAATCAGAAGAAGACAGGAGGTAGAGGGCAGGAGGTAGGGGCTGACCTCAGTACGCTTGCACCGCGTGAATGACTGTATCCAAGCTTTGCACCTGGCAATACGGCTTTCCATCCTGCTGTAATCAGAGTGTGATCGCGATCACGATTAGATATGACTTGAATTAGGGTTTCAGCGTTTGACTGTCACGGTCGCTTTAGACGAACGATGACATAACTGAGGAACTACACGCTCCGAAGTCGTCATGTCTACCTTGCTTAACAAAAATGCTGCTGTTGTAAACGCGATCGTCATCACTACAGCCCTAGCGATTATTTCTGGTTATGTGCCCACTCAGCCCCTTTCTTTCGCAAATCTACAAACAACCCTTCAATCACAATGGCACAGTAGTCAGAGGTGAGATCAGGTGTTAGTGGTTGGTTTTTAGTTGTTAGAGCGGAGAGGGCTAAAGGCTGAACCCTAACTCAAAACTCAGAACTCAAAACTCAAAACTTTCACCCCTCACCCCTCACACCTCTCCCAATTGCCTACACTAAAGAGAACGCGCTCAATCGGTAGCAATGGTGCGATTAAAACTGTGGCAGTGGATGGCATTGGGTTTTCCGATCGCCAGCATCATTAGCTTTCTGGTCATCGCAGCAGGGTTGCAGATTCAGCAGTGGGGCATTAGCTGGATCTGGGGCGTTGTGGTGGTGATGTTTGTACTTTGGCGTTGGCTATTGGTGAAGTGGACACAGCCAGCATTAGCGCAAGTTCGAGCGGTCGTTGCTGAAGTGACAGAGGAGTTAGAAGCAGACACGACCGAAGTGGTAACGGCATCGACCAGCACTACACGACAAGCGGAAACAGCCATCCACACAATCTTGGAAGAGGCGCGGAATGACCCACCCCTTTGGGAAGGATGGACTGAATTTTGGGGGCGATGTAAGCAAGTGGTAGAAACCGTTGCGCATGCGTACTACCCCCAGGTGCAACGCCCGCTGCTGCAAATCTATGTTCCACAAGCCTATGCGCTGATGCGGGGCACCGTGGACGATATGGATCAGTGGATGCAAAAGCTGTCGCCCGCTTTGAATCAGGTGACGATCGGGCAGGCGTATCAGGCGTATGAACTCTATCAAAAACTAGAGCCATCGGCGCGTAAGGTGGTGCAGGTGTGGAACTGGGCACAGTGGTTGTTGAATCCGGTAGCAGCACTGGCCCGCACAGCCACGCAGCGATCGAGCAATCGAGCCACGCAGGAACTGTTGGTCAATCTAGGACAGCTCTTACGAGAAGCAGCGTTAACAAATCTGGGCAGACAGGCGATCGCGCTTTACGGGGGGATGCCTGCTGCGACATTGGAACTGCCATCCTCGGCTCCAAGCTTGCCCAAAGCGAAGACCCAAACCTTACGCGACATTCTGACGCAAGCTGAACCCACTGAAGCAGTGGAGCAAAAACCCGTCAATATTCTGCTGGTTGGGCGAACGGGAGCCGGAAAGAGCAGTTTGATCAACACGCTCTTTGTCGATCGCCGTGCAGAGGTGGATGTGCTTCCCAGTACCGATCGCGTGCAGTCTTACCATTGGCAAGCAGCCGAGGGCGAAGCCTTAACGCTTTGGGATACACCAGGGTATGAGCAGGCAACACGAGATGATCTACGAGAGCAAGTGCTGGACTATATCACCCAGGCAGATTTGCTGCTGCTGGTCACGCCTGCCCTTGATCCAGCCCTACAAATGGACGTGGACTTTCTCAAAGATGCCAAGGCAGGCGTCGCTGATTTACCAGCGATTGCCGTTGTAACGCAGGTTGATCGCCTGCGTCCGTTACGCGAGTGGGCACCACCTTACGATTGGGAATGGGGCGATCGACCAAAAGAAAAGGCGATTCGAGACGCAACGGAGTACCGCGCTAAACTGCTGGGCGATTTCTGCAAGCTAGTCGTGCCGATCGTGACAGGCGATTTAGACACGGGTCGCACGGCCTGGGGCTTCGATACGCTCTCGGTGGGGCTGATGGAGGCGATCGCGCCCGCCAAGCAATTGCGACTTGCCCGTTTTTTGCGGAACCTGGACGCTCGGACGATCGCGGCAGCTAAAATTATTGAGCACTATACGTTTCAAATGACGACCACGCAGGGACTCACAGCATTACTCAAAAGCCCTGTGCTGCGGTTCGTTTCGACTCTGACAACTGGATCACCTACGCTAGCATACCTTCTAGCAGAGCAGATTCCCGTCGAGCAACTGCCCGTAGTGCTGGGCAAACTCCAGATGGCCTACGACTTGTTCACGCTACTCAACGCCGATCTGCCAAACGCACGAAACTTCGACCTACTCGGACTGTGGCCGCTGTTGTTAAGTAATTCTACGTCACCCGATCGCAATGCTTGGGCCTTTGGTCACACCGTCACAGAATACTGGACAAGGTCGCTGAAGACTGAGCAACTCGAAGAGCGGTTTGAGTCGTATCTTCAGCAGTATTTAGAGCGGTGATCCTTGAGAGCCACGATGGGCTAACCTGCGCGCAGTTCATCAAGCTTCGCCCTTACAGCCTGGATGTCTTGCCACATCAACCATTTGGGTTGCCCCCGTTCGCGCGATTGATTTCGCAGCAAGTAAGCCGGGTGAAAGATGGGCATGTAGAAGCGATCGTCCTGCTCAATCCACTGCCCTCGCACTTTAGTAATGCCCTGCTTGATGCCCAGTAAGCCCTTCAACGCAGTTGCACCCGTCAGCAGAATAATTTTTGGATTTACGAGGCGAATCTGCTCTAACAAGTAGCCTTTGCAAGCATCGGCCTCTTCCGTAGTAGGCGTGCGGTTTTCGGGTGGACGGCATTTCACCACGTTGCAGATAAAAATATCCTGTTCCGCGTTAAGATTCACCGATGCGAGAATTTTGTCGAGCAGTTGCCCAGATTTGCCGACAAAAGGTTTGCCCTGTTCATCCTCATTTTGCCCTGGCCCTTCACCTACGATCATAATAGGCGCGTGAACACTGCCTCGTGAGACGACAGCATTGGTGCGGCTTTGCCCCAGTGCGCAACGAAAACAGCGGCTGCAATGCGCCAACATCTGATCCATCGTTTGATAGGTGCCAGGAGGAATGGGAACTTTAACACTGGTGGGAATTTGCTCAGGGTCAAAGTCTTCTGGCGGTAGAGCTTTGTCAGAGGCTGGAAGGTTAAACAGGCTGATCTGATCTTCAGTTGCCATGAATCTGCAAAAAATTCGTAAAGTGGTTGGTAGATGCCGATGACATAGGTTGCTTAGGCCGCTTTAGAAGGGAGAAGGATATGCTCCACGGATGCCTGAGCCTTTAAATTCTAAAGTAGTCGCTCTCGGTTCATCCATTACAGCGAAAAGATTGAATGCTATAGGCTGCCGGAATGATAAAAGCAAATTGCGCCAAACCTAGTTATGCAGATATGCCACAGCTTCTGCAATTGTGACTTGAGGAAAGCTTTTGTAGAAGCGGCTGACGCTATAAAACGGGTGAGGCGTTGCTAGCACGATCACTTGATCGGCATCAGCTTGAAGTATTGGCATTAATTCACGAGGCGCAACGGGGGCACAAACCCACACTTGAGCAGGTTGCTGCGATCGCATAGCTTGTACAGCAGCGCTTATAGTCATCCCAGTAGCGATGCCGTCATCGACTAGCAGCGCAATGGCATCGCGTGGACTAAAGCGAGGATGGTCGGAAGAAAGGGCGGCTAGCTGAGTCTGAGCCTGGGTCTGTGCGTCCCTTAGCGCTATTTCATAGAGGTAGGAACCAGTCGGCAGGTTGGTTTCTGGTAATGTTGCCGCTGAAACCGTAGCGTGAAAGTCGCGGCGATAGGAATCCCAAACCACATGCCCGTCGGCTGTCACAGCACCGATCGCCAGTTCGACATTGTCTGGTCGGGTAATCTTTTTCGCCACAATCACATCTAAAGGGCAGTTTAAGGCTCTGGAGATCGGCTCTGCGATCGGCAAACCACCCTTGGGCAAGGCATATACAACAAAGTGGGCTGTCTCTAGTGCAGGGTATTGTGCTACTACGTGTAAAACAGCCTGCGCCAGCGTTTCACCAGCTTCGTGGCGATCGGCAAAGCAGATGGTCGAACCAGGCTCTCGGAAGGGCAAAAATGGCATCATTCCCCCTCAAATAATTTGCAGGGATACCGTTCATCATGACTTATTTTCCTCAATCAACCTAAAGTAGCCGTCTCGTTTTGTGAAGCACAGTGGAACGGCGAGAAGACACTCCTTTTGAAAGTGTGAGAGCAAAGCCATTCCACATCTGACAAACACTCAAGCGTCAGCTTGCAGCAACCGTTCAGTATTCCGCTTTGCTTTAGCGCTGTTTCCGGAATGACTCGATCACACAGCGTATCTGTTTAGTATCCTAAACGGCATGCTTGGCTGGTTCCTCCGAAAGCGATACATTGAGCCAACTGCCTATGTCTCCTGTTTCTTTAACACTTCCATGTGGCAACATTCACAAACCGTCCTTCGTTGGGTTCCCACGGCTCTAGCGTTGGGACTACTCGCTGCCTGTTCGCAGACACCGCAGACGCAAGTATCTGAAGCTCCAGGAGCGACCGCAGTACAGCCTGAAGTCTCACCCATGCCCGGTGCCACTGCGATCGCGCCTCTCGGCGGCAAATCGCCCTCCCCTTCGATTGCAGCACAACAGCCAAAAGCACCGATCGCCTCTACGCCCACCAACGCTGCTCTACCGAAAGAATCGCGTAGCACGATCGCCTCCGCTCCTGCCAACAAGCCACTGCCCCTTGAGCGTACCCCCACCTTTCGGGCAACACCGCGCATGACCGGGTTTTCACCGGATGGGAACTATTTCGTCTATCTAGAAAGCTCTCAAGATACAGGCGCAGGAATACCAAAGTCCGTATTACAGCTTGTCAAGCTGGATGGCAATCGCTGTGTTGAAGATGCGTGTGTTGAAACGCACTACAGCGAAAAAGAGGCAGGCATGAAGCTGTCTGAAGCGGAAAGTGAACTATTAAAGCAAACGTGGAAAGTGCGCCAAGACTTGAACTTAACGCCTCCAGTAGCAGGCATTGAAATTCCGATCGTGTCTCGATCACGCACAGTGGATGGCAGCGAAACTGTCACCATGCGTCTAAACAACCGCGACTTGCAGCTTCACCTCCAGCAGAAAAGCACGCAGGACAAAGCATCTATGCAGCTTGGTGTGAATTATGACGGGCAGCAGCGATCGCTCGACACCCTCACCAACTTTCGAGACAACGTGTTGGATTATTCTATCCGCCAAGTGAAAGTATCCCCAGATGGCAAACGAGTCGCAGTCCTCATCACAGCGACAAAACCAACCTTTGAAGGGACATTGGGAACAACGCTTGTACAGGGATTTGCGCTTTAAGGCAGAAAAGTAGAGAGTAGGAAGCGGGGAGTTTTGAGTTTGTTTCTGCCTTCTATCAGCGGTCAGCTTTCTTCTAAAAACCAACAACTTTTCTGATATGCCCTTTCTGGTATGTCTGCAAGGCTTTAGGGCTTTGCAACCAATAACTTCCCTAGCCTTCTGCCTCCTAATCACTGACCGCTAATATCCATCAAGGCTTAACGGCTTCTGATTCACAACTGCTTAGCCACGTCCGAATCG
The DNA here is from genome assembly GCA_019358945.1 of Stenomitos rutilans HA7619-LM2. GTDB lineage: Bacteria > Cyanobacteriota > Cyanobacteriia > Leptolyngbyales > Leptolyngbyaceae > Stenomitos > Stenomitos rutilans. Next base: position 44,065 of record JAHHIE010000033.1, read on the forward strand.
CTTCAGCGGTTGAACCTTGGCTGCTGTCACGGGGAGGCGTAACAGGCTTGCGATCGCTGGGGTAGGAGCCTATGCGAGAAAACAAGAGTGCAAGCCGCCAACCATTTGCCGTTTGCGCCAAAAAGAGCCAGTGGTACTGCTGAAACTCGACAACGCGCTTGCCGAGGTATTGCCGCTCTAAAACAGTGAAAAAGACCTGGTGCAAATTTGCATCGTTTGGGTCGGGATACTCGCTAGAACCAGTTGGCAAGGGCATAAAGTCCGGTTGACTCGCCAGAATGGCATAGGTTGGTACAGTGCCTTGCTGAGCACCTAACCGCACGTTGGAGCGGTTGATATAGCCTGGTAGATCTCGCAGCAAAGCTGTTGTGAGCGGCTCCAGTGCGGTCGGGCATGTAAATTTGCGTGCTAGACGGGTATAGGGTGAGGGATGAGGGGTGAGGAGAGAGGGGTGAGGAGACGAGCGATCAGGTGATCGTTCAGCCGCATCTACTGGCACGACTAACAGCCAAACCAGCCCCAACCCAATCAGCCTCTGTAGCCAGCGATCGTTCAGCCGCATCACCGTTACTCTCCACTTTCAGCGATCTCGTCACCCCACACCCTATACCCTACACCCCATTCCCCTACCCTCCTACCCAACCGTTGCCAGTTCTTCACAGATGTGCTCAAATGCCGCAACTGGGTCGGCAGCGGCTGTAATGGGACGACCAATCACCAAATAGTCTGCACCGGCCTTTAGCGCAGCGTCAGGTGTCACGATCCGTCGTTGGTCTTTGGCATCTGCCCAGGTTGGTCGCACCCCAGGGCACACCAGCAAAAAGTTATCTCCGCAAATCTGCCGTAGTTGTGCGGCTTCTTGGGGTGAACAGACTGCCCCTGCCAAGCCTGCTTCCTTTGCCAAAAGTGCCATGTGCAACACGTATTCTGGCAGCTCAAGCGGCACTTTTAGCTCAAAAGCGAGCGATCGCGCGGTTAAGCTTGTCAGCAAGGTAATGGCTAGTAACTTAGGAACGGGCTGTCCTGCTTCCGCGGCTCCTGTGATAGCAGCTTCTTGCGCGGCTTGTAGACTCTCTTTGCCATTCGTCGCATGCAGGGTAACTAAATCAACGCCGTGACGAGCCGCTGCGGCGCACGCCCCTGCAACTGTATTAGGAATATCGTGAAACTTAAGGTCTAAAAAAATTCGCTTTTGCCGCGTCTTTAATGCTGATAGGATAGTCGGCCCACTACTGACAAACAGTTCTAGTCCTACCTTCCAAAAGGTAACCTGAGGCAACCGATCGAGGAGGGCGATCGCGTCCTGCTCACTCGACACATCCAGCGGTACGATCACACGATCGGCAATAAGCACAGGCAAGTTATCAACTCAACGAGTCCAGTCTACAGCCTGTGGAGCAATTAGCGGTTAGCTATCAGCGGTCAGCCTGGAAGTTTTGAGTTTGAGTTGATTGAGCGGTCAGCAGTCAGCTTTTTAGCCTTTAGCCTTCAGCCTTAGTCCCTTATCCTTGTGCTCTTACTCAATGTCCGCGAACCGAAAGCCCATTTGACACTCAAATTGCTCAGGCTGTTGCTCACTTGCTTTGTGAATGGCACGACCACAGCGGAGTTTACCGCTCTGCCAGCGGGGTCTACCGCTTTGATCGGCCATTAGGCATGTTGCACAGACAGCTTGTGGTGCAATGAGTTGATTGTCCATGAGGATGACTAGCATGCAACACCTCCAATGAACGACCGAAATCCCTGAATCAGCGGCTCTAGCCTCATTGTAAGAGACTGCTCAATGAGTTCGGGCGCATTGCTACACAGCTTAATACGCTTCCTTTAAAGCCATCGTATTCTTTGACTCATTTTTTGATGAAGCGTCGTTTTAACGGCCATAAACAGGATGACTCTGATGTAACCAGACAGGATTTTCCTCTACCCTGGCTTGGCGACTGCTAAAGTGGGAAAGTACGTTTAGCTTCAGAACTGAACGCACTTATTCCGCTTTTTGAGGGGTTTCCTCCTGTGACTCGAACCAACTTAGACTTTCTTGCCGAAACCGACCCTGCGATCGCCTCTATCATTCAGCGGGAACTCCAGCGTCAGCGAGATCACCTGGAGCTAATTGCCAGTGAAAACTTTACCTCTGCGGCAGTGCTGGCAGCACAGGGATCAGTCCTCACCAACAAATACGCCGAAGGACTTCCTAGCAAGCGCTACTACGGTGGGTGTGAATTTATTGACCAGGCGGAAGTGTTGGCGATCGATCGGGCAAAGGAACTTTTTGGTGCCGCCCATGCCAATGTGCAGCCCCACTCTGGCGCACAGGCAAACTTTGCGGTGTTCTTAAGCTTGTTGGAACCGGGCGACACCATCATGGGCATGGACTTGGCCCACGGCGGGCATTTAACTCACGGTTCGCCAGTCAACGTTTCAGGCAAGTGGTTTAAGGTACACCACTACGGCGTGAGTCCAGAAACCGAGCAACTAGACTACGACCAGATTCGCGAATTAGCATTGCAACATCGTCCTAAACTCTTGATCTGTGGCTATTCTGCCTACCCTCGCGTGATCGAATTTGACAAGTTCCGGGCAATCGCCGATGAAGTGGGGGCATACCTGCTTGCCGATATAGCTCATATTGCCGGACTCGTTGCTACAGGGCATCATCCCAGCCCCATTCCCTACTGTGATGTCGTCACGACAACGACCCACAAAACGCTGCGTGGCCCCAGAGGTGGTTTAATTCTCACTCGTGATGCCGAACTGGGTAAGAAGCTTGATAAAGCGGTATTCCCCGGCAGTCAGGGTGGGCCGTTAGAGCATGTCATCGCCGCGAAAGCTGTTGCGTTTGGTGAAGCGTTGAAGCCTGAGTTCAAAACCTACAGCGGTCAGGTGATTGAAAATGCACGTGCGCTAGCCAACCAATTGCAAGCCCGCGGGCTGAAAATTGTCTCTGACGGCACAGATAATCACCTGATGCTGGTTGATCTTCGCTCGATCGACATTACGGGTAAGCTGGCCGATCAACTCGTCAGCGGCGTAAACATCACCGCGAACAAAAACACGGTGCCCTTTGATCCTGAATCGCCTTTCGTCACCAGTGGTTTGCGGTTAGGGTCGCCTGCGATGACCACTCGCGGTATGGGTCAGACAGAATTTACAGAGATTGGTAACATCATCGCCGATCGCCTTCTAAACCCTGATGACGCGACCATTGCCCAGGATTGCCGTCAGCGAGTTGCCAACTTATGCAGCCGTTATCCGCTCTATCCCCATCTGAGCATCCCGGTGCCAGCGTTGGTATAGGAGAATACAGAAGTCAGGAGTCAGCAGCAATGAATGACTGGCTCCTGGTTTCGTGACTGAGGATCATGCATTAAATTAACACCATGAGACTGATGCGATCGCCGAGACGCAGAGGCAACAGAGGTCATTCTCCGCGTTCTCTGCGCCTCTGCGGCAAATTTTTGCCGTTATCTCCATCCCTGTGCCTTAGCGGAAGATCCACAGCCAGAGTGGAATGGTAAACAGCAGAGCGATCGTGGTAAGCGCAATACTGCTAGCAATCAACTCTCGGTCTAGCTCGTATTCCTCAGCCAGAATTAACCCTGCAAAGGCGCTAGGCATCCCAGACATTAGTACGAGTGCTAAACGTGCATCGCCAGAAAGTCCGAGCAGTGTCGTACCAATACCAACGGCAAGGGGCAACACCAGCATTTTGACCAACGTGGGCAGTAGAGCTGGTTGAATGCTTTTCCAGCCGTGAAGTTGACTCAGGCGCATCCCCATCAGCAGAAACGCTCCGGGAATTACAAACCAGCGAGAGGCATGGAGACCTTGTTCTGCAATGTCAGGCAGCGCGATCGATCGGGTGAGAGACCCAATCACAAACGCCCACAGCGATGGTACGGTTAGCACATCACGCAGTTGCACCCACCAGTGGTTTTGCTGCTGCGATCGCCCGTAGTAGCTAGCAAGAAACACTCCAATTCCATAGGTGCCAATAATGTTATGCGTCACGCTGTAGAATACAGCCCAGCCCAGGTACGGTTGGCTAATCAGCGCGGGTACCAATCCTAAGCCTACAAACCCAGTGTTGCCGATGGTTGCCGCCAGAATAAAACTGCCCCGTTGCGCACGGTTGAGTTCAGCTTGAGATGGCTCTTTTGATATAGACGTGATTGCTGCGACCGCTTTATTGAGGGATGTTGCTTCAGCGGTCAACGGCACTGAAGGCTCTGTTGCTGTGGCTCGTAGCCAGCGCTGGTAGAGTTGTAGACTGCACCAACCGAGCACTAACCCCAAGCCCAGCGCCGCGATCGTCACCGTTGGAGCCAATCCAATATTTTGGGCATAATCCGTTTGCCGCGCTAATGCCAAAATCTGCCAGGGCACGCCGACCCAATAGAGCGATCGACCCAGCAAGCGAGGAAAGGCTTGTGGCATAAAACGAAAGGCGATCAGCCCTAAACCAGTCCATAAGACCAGCGGCAAGTAAGCATCAAACAGAGTACTAGCCATCATCAATACCTATGGCTTTGGGAACGACTGCCAAAGATGTTGTTAACAGCTTTTCAACACCGCACAACTTGTATAGGACTTACGCAAAAGCGATCATCTTTCGCCCCCTGGCCCCCAATGCTGGGGGAACCGAGCCAATTAAAGCCCCCAGCATTGGGAGTTTGGGGGCAAATGCGTAAGTCCTATTGTACAAGGCTCTATGGCAAAAGCTTCCAGTTCTGAATGTGCCAGATGCCATCTTTTCGCACCAACCTGTACTCAACACGCAGGTTGCTGGTATCAGCACTCGTTCGCTGATCGGCTTCATAAGCTTCGGTCGCTTCTGTGACATCTGCCAGAACGATCGCTTGATCAGGATTCGTCGCACCGGGATCGACAGAGTTGACCTTAACCGTATGTTCGTACTTCAGGTATTCGTTTTTGCGTTTGGCATCGGCAGCAGCCCCTTCCCATTCAGCCAGCTTAGGCCCAACCAGAATTTTTGCCAGGGGTTCCACTTTATGATCGGGACCCATTGCATCGGCTTTGGCAGAAAGCCAGGTTTGAATGACTGTTTCTGCTGTTGCTGTTGTAAGAGCACCCGTTGCCACCGCTGCAATGCTAGGTGCCACAGTAGGAGTCGGCGGGGCAATCAGAGGACGATCGAGCCGCAAATTGAGTTGTTCTTCTTGTACGACAGGCGTTGATACTCGTCGCCACAGAGACCCAGCGATAAAGCCCAGCGTCACAATCCCGGCAATAACACCCAGTGGCAAAAGCCAAGGCAATAAAGCTGCCAACGCTTTAGGAGCAGGTGGACGATCGCCCCGGCGGCGAGCAGCGGCATGACCACGGCCATCGCCATTGCTGGGAGTACGGTTAGCACCACGAGGACGATCGCCTATTGGTCGCTTTGCCGTGGCTGTACGAGCACCTGCTGCTTGCGGCACACGCTCAGCGATCGGCATCACACTCTCCGTAGGCGGTCGATCGTCTGGAATCGTTGCCGTCCCCATGCGAGCCGCAATGTGAGCGCGTGCTGTGTTAATCAAATATTCATGGCTTGTGTCTTGCTCCAGCGATCGCTCCGCCGAAACGCGACTGCCCTCAGATGCTCCACCGACTTCCTGAACGCCTGCACGTGATCGCCCATTCACCCCTGCGGCCACGGGCTCAGGCGCTGACCGATTGACTATCTGACGATTGGCAGCGATCGACGAGTCAGTCGCTCCAGCCGATGCTTGCCACGGTGATGTCCATGCCGTCTGGGTCCCCGCTTCCTCTGGCAGTTCTTCCAGGTAAGACTGCACTTGCGGATCTGCAAAATAGTCCTTCAACGAGGCTTGCTGCTGCATTAGATCGCGGAAGTGAGGAAACACCTCATCTTGTAGCCAACGTTCGCCATAGAGGCATAGCCCCGGCAGCAAATCGGGCGCTCCCTGAGAATGTTCACGGATAAAGGCGATCGGCCCATAATCCTGACTGCGTTCCAGCGCACGACTCGCATCCTCCGTCTGTCCCAAAAGCAGGGCACAAACAGACTGCTCTAAATGCACGTCCTGGCGACTACTCAAGCGCGTGAGCATCAGCTTTGCCCGCCGGATGAGTGAAGGTTGCCGTTCGGCGAACCCACGCGCGAGCAAGGCATAAACCGCCAAGTATGTTGCTACAGGCGACGGGCGCTGTGCTTCCTGCTCAAACAGCACTTGCTGCTCTGCCACCGTCAGGTACCCACGTAGCTGCTGAATGAAGCGCAAAAAGTCATCAATATTTAACCCAGACTGGTCATCCCCAGCGCCATCAATGCCGTCTCGCTCTTGCAGCATGTCTTGCAAGAGTTGCAATCCCTGATGGCGTAGAGTGACCTGATCTTCGGGCAGGGCCAACAGCTCTAGCACTCGGTATGGGCGCAGTTTGTAAAGGTCGGCTTGAATTTCGCCACGCACTTCGGCAAACAGCCCTTCTCGCAACAGCAACTGCTGACCAGTCTCCAGCGCTTCCGATGCATTTTCGTACTGCCGCTGCTGCCATTGCTCTCGCCCCAACTCCATACAGGCAAGAGCAACCGTCAACACAATATCTGAAAAAACAATACTGGGATCGCCAAACTGCCCCTGCTTCAGACTGGCACTCCCACCTGTCAAGAAGGGGCGTCCCAGACGCAACACGAGTTCGTACTCGCCCAAATCTTGCAGGACGAGCAACGCCCCCACAAACTGATCGTCTTGAATCTCAATACTGGGTGTATGAGCATCCCCCCCACCCTCGATCGCGGCTAGTGGCCCGCTAGCGGGGTCGATCACCGCTCCATTTTCAGGCTCTAGCTCATACGCTCTGGCTAGAAACCCCGTATCGTAAAGCTGGCGCTGTTCTCCATCAGAAAGCCTTGTAAACGCTTCGTCGAGCAGCTTTTTGCGTGATGCGATCGCCGCATCAGAGTACTCCCGGCGAGGCAATTGCAACGTGCGATCGCGGTGTGCCTGTCGCAACTGTTCAGCGGTTGCCTGAATCGGCAAACCCAAAATCCGGTAGTAGTCGAGCGGAATACGCACGGTGTACTTTCCTAGCAGTAAGCAATAAGGTTAAGCTATGGTAGCGGGTAACGCCAATCCAAAAGGTGCCATCATCATAACTCGTAGATGCCAGACTGGCAGTTTATCTCAGGATAAGCAAAAAAATCCTGGAAGTAACATTAATTCTATAAGCTCTAGAGAGTTTAGTTCCAGTCTATAAGCTCTAGAGAGTTTAGTTCCAGAAAGCCGCTTTTCAAACTCAGTTCTAGAAAACGTAACCGATTCGAGCGAATATAGAGAATCTCCAGCCAGGATTAAGTCAATGGTTCAAGAAAGAGTCTTCCCAACATTTCAAGCTGCAACCGCAACCGTCACCAAAGCAGAAGGGCTGCGGCTCTACGAAGACATGGTGCTGGGGCGCTTTTTTGAAGACAAATGCGCTGAAATGTACTATCGCGGCAAGATGTTTGGCTTTGTCCACCTTTACAACGGGCAAGAAGCGGTTTCAACGGGCGTAATTCAAGCCATGCGACCGGGCGAAGACTACGTGTGCAGCACCTATCGAGATCATGTGCATGCCCTGAGCGCGGGGGTGCCTGCTCGTAACGTGATGGCAGAACTGTTTGGTAAAGAAACGGGCTGTAGCAGAGGTCGCGGCGGCTCTATGCATCTGTTCTCGGCAGAACATCGGCTGCTGGGAGGCTACGCGTTCATTGGTGAAGGCATTCCTGTAGCGACGGGCGCAGCATTTCAATCTAAGTATCGGCGGGAAGCGATGGGTGATGCGTCGTCTGATCAAGTAACAGCCGCATTTTTTGGCGATGGCACTACAAATAACGGTCAGTTTTTTGAATGCCTGAATATGGCAGCACTGTGGAAACTGCCGATTCTTTACGTCGTAGAGAATAATAAGTGGGCGATCGGCATGGCGCATGAACGGGCCACCTCCCAGCCTGAAATCTACAAGAAAGCTAGCGTTTTTGGGATGCCAGGGTACGAAGTAGATGGGATGGATGTGCTAGCCGTGCGTGCTGTGGCGCAAGAAGCTGTGGCGCGTGCCCGTGCAGGTGAAGGTCCCACGCTGATTGAATGCCTGACCTACCGTTTCCGGGGTCACTCGTTAGCCGATCCGGATGAATTGCGATCGAAGGCTGAAAAAGAAGCCTGGTTTGCCCGTGACCCCATCAAGAAATTTGCCGCGCACTTGCTGGAACACAATCTGGCAAGCCAGGAAGAGCTAAAGGCGATCGAGAAAAAAATTCAGACCCTTGTTGAAGAAGCGGTGCAGTTTGCGCTCGAAAGCCCTGAACCCAACCCCAACGACCTGTACAAGTACGTGTTTGCTGAAGACGAATAGGTGATTTAGTCCCATATCTCTATGTGATTTCAGATGCAAGCAGATGATGCACCAGAGGGCTTTCAGCAGCAGGTTTTGCGCGAGCTGAAGCAGATTAGCCAATTCTGTCCCCTGCTTTCCAAGCCTTTACTCCAGTAATCAGGGCGTTGTTGACTGGCGATGCTGCTAGTAGCTGCAGGATTCACTGGAAGTGCGATCGCCCGTTCTGCTTCCGCCGTACAATGCTGAAAGACGTGAATTATTGAACGGTAAGGGTATGCCAATCAAACGCGGTGACTTTGTGAAAGCGGTTAAAGACAAGCTAGAGAATAGCCTAGAAGCGCAGGCTAGCGATCCTCGCTTTTCCGCTTACATCTTTGAGACAAAAGGGGAAGTTGTTGACCTGAGCGGTGATTACGCTTTGGTGAAGTTTGGCATTACCCCAACGCCAAATATTTGGCTCCGGCAGGATCAGCTTGAGTCATTTGAGTGAGGGGAGAGGGGTGAGGGGTAAGTAACAAAGCCTTTCATAATGGGTAAGTCGTCCTACGATGAGGGAACGCTGCCAGAAATGCTTCTTTCTAGCACGTGACCTCTAACTCACCTCACTCCTTACCCCTCACTCCTCTCATGGTTTTAACCCCTTCTGCGATCGCCTGCTCTCCTCCCCGCGTTACCGTTGTTGGCTCTGGTAACGTGGGTAGCGCTCTGGCACAACGGCTGGCTGAGAAAAAGATTGCGGATGTGGTGCTATTGGATGTCATTGAAGGTCGTCCGCAGGGGCTGGCGCTGGATCTCATGCAGGCACGGGGCATTGAGCGGCACGATCGCCAAATTCTTGGCACGAACGATTATGCTGATACAGCCAACTCTGATGTGGTCGTGATTACGGCTGGGCTGCCGCGCAAACCAGGCATGAGCCGCGATGACCTGATGCTGACGAACGGCAAGATTGTGTTAGAAGTCACCAAGCAGGCGATCGTTCATTCGCCCAATACAATCTTTATCGTGGTCACGAATCCCCTCGACCAGATGACCCACATCACCTGGAAAGCGAGTGGCCTGCCCATTCATCAAGTGATGGGGATGGCGGGTGTACTGGACTCGGCGCGGTTTCAAACCTTTGTAGCGATGGAGTTGGGAGTTTCGACCAGTGACATTCACGCAACGGTTTTGGGCAGTCATGGCGATTTGATGGTGCCCTTGCCCCGCTACACTACCGTGAATGGCATCCCTATTACCGAACTGATGCCTGCGGAAACGTTGGAGCGGCTGATTGATCGCACCCGCAAAGGTGGAGCTGAAATTGTGGACTTAATGAAAACAGCAAGTGCCTTTTATGCGCCTGCATCATCCACCTGCGTCATGGTGGAATCCATTTTGCTCAACAAGTGCCGCATTCTGCCTGTCACCACCTATCTGGAAGGTCAGTATGGGTTGCGCGATGTGTTTGTTGGTGTACCCTGCCGCCTAAGCTGTAAAGGCATTGAGAGCGTGCTAGAACTCGACTTAACCGATGCGGAACTTTCAGCCCTACACGAGTCGGCAGAAGCGGTGAGGCAAACGAGCGATCGCGTAACGGCACTGCTAGCATCCAATCATCAGTAACAGCTATCAGCCATCAGCTATCAGCTTTGTTCTGGCTTCTAAATTCACTAACTATCAAGCCTTTCCATGAATCGAGTCTACCGTGCCAGTCTTGTGCTTTTGATGCTGCCAGGAGCGATCGTTCCTGATGCTTTGTTTACGCCTGCCACCGCACATCAGGTGCCTGCTTTTATCAAGGAATTTTCAGGCTCTCGCATTCGTGAAAGCGACATTCGCAAAATTTTGAACGCGATGGAAGCCGCTGCAAATCGAAAAGATGTGGATGGCATCTTGAAGTATATGGCTCCCAACATCACGATTAAGATCACCGTTCAATTAGGGGCAGGTGCCCAGCAGCTTAGCTTGTCACGTGAGCAGTATCGGCAGTACCTTCAGCAAGGCTTTGCGACAACAGAACGTCGCAGTGGTAACTACACAAACCTCAAGATTCAGGTTGCGCCAAATGGTCAAACGGCAACCGCAACCTACACCTTAAGAGAAGAAGCAACGCTCAAAGGACAACCAGGAACGTTTGTATCAACGTCTCAAGAAACGGTCAAATTTGCACGCATTAAAGGACAACTTTTAGAAACAGCGGCGACAAGCAATGCCATGATCGAGGTGAAGTGAGAGATTAAGGAGCCTCACCATCCTATTTGCCAGACGTTACAGTCCGCTCTACTAATAGCAATACTCTTTTTGGTCAGAATGATTTAAGTAGAATCGTTATGCGCTTTATATGGCATTGATTCAATTAATGCTCTCAGTACTTTATTAACCGCTTCTGGTGTTGTAAACATTTGAGCAACATCATCTAACACCACGACTGTCAATGGCTTAGTTTCGCTGCGCGCTGCAAAACGGTTGGGCTTCGCTTTTTGGTAATCAAAGTGATACTCGGACAAAAGCCCATCTTCAGGTTCTTGTGTTTCAAAAGGCATTTCGCTCATGATCTTCACGTTTTAATTATGCAGACCTGCATCCCACACGCCGATGTAAATGCGATCGCTGCTGTTCCGCTGAATCACACCTTTCAAACCACCCTTTGAGAAGGAGTATTCGTTTATTTTTCCTTGTTTCACCGCTTCCAATTTATCGAGCAAATCATTTGCCTGCCCACCCGTCATATTATTGAGGGCGACTTTCATTTGGAGGGTATCTACCGATTGCGCAAACGAGGCTTCGGTTTGGCGGACGTTGCCAGAGGCGCGATCGTACAGATAGGCCAGTGTCACCGCATTCGGCACGACATCATACAAAGCGGTGCGGGTATCACCCCATGCGCCCTTATTGGTTTGGGTCGGTTTACCCAGCGCCGCTTCAATTTCGCGTTCTGAGGTGCCGACCGGAAAGCCCGGAATGGCAGGGATTTCAGTTGTAGGCTGATCCTCCTTCGCTTCTGATTCTACCGATGGTGATGGAGACGGGGATGGCGATCGCTCAACCTTGGGTGTCTCACTTGGTTGCGGTGACGGTTTGGGAGGCTGTGGTTTGGGTGAACTGATGCTGGATGGCGATACCGATGGTGAGGGTGTCGATGGCTCCAAAGCCGCTTGATTAGTCGGTTGTGGTTTGTAGAAAATGGCGATCGACGCGGTACCAAGCATCGTCAACAGCATCAAACCCAACAAAATGGGCAACGTTCGACGCGTTCTACGGGGGGTTGGTGGCGCAAGGTCAGGACGAGCACGACTGGCGATCGTGGCGCTGGGCGATCGTGCCGCTTTTGCAGATGAGGGGTCTCCAACCGATCGTCGTCCTACAGCCAGCGTTGCCGCCGTTCGAGAGGGTTCAACCGTTGGCTGTTCGATCGTTGGCTGAAAAAGCGGTGGGATGGGTGCAGAACCCGTTGCAGAAGGGACAGGCAGCAGAGCCAACCATTCGTCCATACTGGCAGGTCGATAATGGACATCAACAGCCATGCCGCGAATAATCGCTTGATTGGTCGCCGCACTGAGTTCTGGACGCAATTCACGCGGATCGGGCATTGGTTGACGATCGCGCAAAATCGATGCAGTCGGCACACGTGCGGTCAAAAGGGCATACAGCGTTGCCGCCAGTCCATAGACATCTGTCGCAGGGGTACGCTTTTCTTCGGAAAGATATTGCTCGATCGGGGCATAGCCAGCCGAAATCAAGCTGGTATGGGTTTGCGTAGAACCAGGGGTAAATTCGCGGGCAATGCCGAAATCAATCAGCACAACTTCCTGGGTGCCCTGGCGCAAGATGATGTTTTGCGGCTTAATATCCCGATGCAGCAGACCGTTTTGGTGCACCACTTTGAGTGCATTGCCGATTTGACGGGCATAGTGAATGGCGATCGCCTCTGGTAAGGGCCGATTGGGGAAGGCCAACGCTTCCAGGTTAGGGCCGGGAATATAGTCCATCACCATATACGCCTGCCCTGCTTCCACAAAAAAGTCGCTAATGCGGACGATATGGGGATGTACACAGAGCGCTAACCGTCTCGCTTCATCCTGAAACTTGCGCTGATAGTCAGCGTAATCTGGCTCGTAGCGCAGGGATTCATTCAGAGTTTTGATGACAACGGTTTGCCCCAAGAAGTGATGGGTGGCTTTGAACGTAATGCCAAAGCCACCCCGCCCTAATTCTTCATCAAGGGTATACTTGCCCCCCTGTAGCTGTTGACCAATCAAAGAATGCATAGCAGCAGTCTATCAAATTCCTGTGTCTCACCTGCGATCACGGCAAGTTTTTAGAGTCCCAGCTTTCAAGATCCCAGCCCTTAAAGTAAAGATCCCCGACTCCTTTCGGGGATCTGGAACGCGCGATCGCTCAAGAATCTGGGTGCTGTTTCGCCCATGCTTCTAAAAAGCCGAGCGTGACTTTCGATTCATTGCCTTCTGCTAAGCCACTGCCAAAGAAGGCTCCCACATCCGTAAAGTCATCGCCGCCTGCCAGGTCAGACAAACTACGAAAGGCGATGAATGGAATTTCGTTGGCATACGCTACGTGGGCCAGCGCTGTGGTTTCCATATCGACTGATACCGCTTTGATGGTTTTGAAAATATAGTCTCGGTAGTTAGGATTCGCAAGGAAGGCAGGCCCCGCTACCCCTCTGCCACCGATCCGCACAACGGGCTGTTTCGAGACACATAAACTCGGATTTTTAGGACCACAGCGATCGAGTTGAGCATTCACACTTTTGGCAACTGCCAGCATTTCTGGATCAACTTTGTAGTCAAATTTATACTCACCATTTGGGAAATTTGAGTCGTTTCTGACAAACGTATCGCGCATAAATAAACCAGTGCCAACAGCTCCGCCTGGTGTTGGTATCTGATAGTCAGAATTGGTTGTGCTGGTGAATTTTGATAGCTTTAAGCCTAAACACAGCAAGTCTCCTGGCGTACCGCAAGGAGCAGGAACACTGCTATCACCACTCCAATACACTTCCAGAGGAAAGGCCCACTTGCTGGGAACAACCACGTCACCAATATTGCTATCAGGGTCTATACCACCAGCAATGCCGCTTAGCAACAGGTGGTGAATGCTAAAGTTATCAACCATCAATTGAGTAATCATGGTCGCATTCTCAATACTGACTCCACTCAAAACAATCACAACTCGATTGCCTCTGAGTTTGCCAGTCGTAAAGATGTTACCGTTGATTCTGTATTCACGTTTATTGGATGTTTCTGCTAGTAGAATCGTTGCTTCTTCGCCAAAAGCTGAAACGATACCCAGGCGCGATTTACACTCAGTAAGACAACGTTTTGGTTTTGCTTCTTTGGCACTGACTTGAGCAATCGTCATCACAAGACAAAGCAGCGCAATGATGCAAATGCGTCTGATTCTCGAAGCCGACATACTGGTAATGCTCCACAGATTTAGAGGTGCTGGTTTAGCTCAATGCAATGCAGCAGTTGATGCGGAGCGTGGCAGCAGGCAAGCCAAAATGCAGTTACATCAGTATCTGCGCATCATTGCATCGGGCTGAAAAGCAACATATCCCGGTTCTTTAAGCGCTGTTGACACGATCGACACATTCACGCAACCCTTTGAGACGGTGGTAAGTTTGAGTAACAGTCCCTTACCTGGAGCGGCTCATGGTGCCGAATGACGCGAAGCGCGAACCATCCTCAGCAGGCGTTGCCGTGGAATTTTTGCAGGTTGGTTTTACAGCGGGTGGACGATCGCTGCTCTCAGGGCTAAATTTTGCGATTCAGGCTGGAGAAGCTTTGGTGTTGCTCGGTCGCAGCGGTTCCGGCAAAACCACCACGATGAAGCTCATCAATCGGTTGCTGACTCCAACCGCTGGACACGTCAAGGTGCAGGGCAAAGCGACAACAGAGTGGGATGTGATTCAGCTACGGCGGCAGATTGGTTACGTGATCCAGGAAACGGGATTGTTCCCCCACTTTACGATCGAGCGCAATGTTGGTCTGGTGCCCCACTTGCAAAATTGGCAGCCCAAACGCATCAAAGCACGCGTGCATGAATTGCTGGATCTGGTTGGTTTGGAGCCAGCGCAATTTGTTGATCGCTATCCCAATCAACTGTCTGGCGGTCAACGGCAGCGTGTAGGGGTGGCACGTGCCCTCGCCGCTGATCCGCCCATTCTGCTGATGGATGAACCGTTTGGTGCCCTTGACCCCATTACACGCCTGGAACTCCAGCAAGAATTTCGACGACTCCAGCAAGAATTGGGTAAAACCGTTGTCTTCGTCACCCACGACATTCAAGAGGCGTTTGTGCTGGCATCGCGCATCGGCCTGATGCAGGATGGACGACTGGTCGTGTTAGGAACAGCGGAGGAATTTTTGCGATCGTCCGAACCAGAGGCGCAAACATTCCTCAAAACCCTTCGCACACTGGATGCAGTCAGGAGTCAGGAGTCAGGAGTCAGCGGTGAGTAACTTTTTTCTTGTTCGCTATGCGTCAGAGATTTTGCAACGTACAGGCGAGCATCTGTATCTGGTGGCGATCGCCATTCTCATTGCGACGGTAATTGGCATTCCACTAGGCATCTTGATCACACGTAAGCCTGCTTTGCGTCAAGCGGTACTGGGCACAGCGAATATTCTGCAAATCATTCCCAGTCTGGCGCTGTTTGGGCTGTTGGTGACGGTGCCGCCTGCCTTTGGTGGAGGAATTGGTGATCCACCCGCGATCGTAGCGCTGACGCTTTACTCGTTTCTACCCATCATTCGTGGCACCTATACAGGCATCATGAGCGTCGATCCAGCCATTCGAGAAGCGGGGCGGGGCATGGGCATGACAGATTGGCAATTGCTCTCGCAGGTGGAAATGCCGCTGGCGTTAGGAGTCATTTTGTCAGGCATTCGGGTGGCAACGGTGATTGCGATCGGTACCGCGACCATTGCGACCGCGATCGGGGCTGGTGGTTTGGGCATCTTCATCTTTCGCGGCATTTCGGCATTGAATAATCAACTCATTCTGGCGGGTGTCATTCCTGCTGCCGTGCTGGCACTTCTGGCAGACCTGGGCATTGGCTGGCTAGAGCATCGTCTGACGCGACGAGGAGGCAAGCCCGCATGAGGCCGAAATTAATGCTGGCATGGGTTCTCATGGCGATCGTGCTAGTGACGACGATCGCAAGCTGTAGCGCAAGTCATTCTGGCAGCAGTGGCCGTGGGGATATCGTCATTGGTGCCAAAGCGTTTACTGAGCAAGACATTTTGGGCGAACTGCTGGCGCAACAGATTGAGGCAAAAACGGGGTTAAAGGTCACTCGTCGCTTGCAGCTTGGGGATACGCTCGTTTGCCAAAATGCCTTGCTCTCAGGGCAAATCGATCTCTATCCCGAATATACGGGCACGGCGTTTTCCACCATTCTCAAACAACAGACGATCGGCGATGTAGGCGCGGTCTACCGCCAGGTGAAAGAAGACTACGCCAAACAGTTCAACCTGGCAGTGATGCCGCCGCTAGGCTTTCAGAATACGTTTGCGATGATTGTGCGGGGTGATGTGGCACGATCGCTCAACCTCAAAACCCTTTCGCAAGCAGCACCTTACATTCCCCAGTGGCAAGCTGGCTTCGGCTACGAATTCACCGAACGTCAGGAATACGCCAACATGGTCAAAACCTACGACTTTAAATTTACCAAAGCGCCACGTTTGTTAAATCTGGGACTGCTCTATCGAGCACTGCTGCAAAAACAAGTGGATCTGGTGGCAGGCAATTCTACGGATGGACAAATTACGCGATCGGATTTTGTCATCTTGGAGGACGATCGCCATGCTTTTCCCCCCTACGAAGCAGCGGCGATCGTTCGTGAAGCCACCCTGCAAAAATACCCCAACGTGCGGCAAGCTCTGGAGCAACTGGCAGGTAAAATTTCTCCCGACGAAATGCAACACCTGAACTATCTGGTGGATGGTGAACTTCGGGACATCAAAGAAGTGGTGCAGACCTTTCGCCAATCCAAAAAGCTCTAAGTCCAAACTCGTCAAGCTTATGGCCTAGAGAAACCTCTAAAATGGCAACAGTGCTTTTTTATCTGACCTCCCAGTTTTCGCCCTCCTGACCTATGCCAACGATCGAACGCAAACCCATCCTGCTTGATTTTGAAAAGCCGCTTGCCGATCTGGAGGCACGAATTTTCCAAATCCGTGAACTTGCAGAAGAAAATGATGTCGATGTATCTGATGAGATCCGTCAGCTTGAGGCACGCGCTGTGCAACTTCGTCAAGAAATTTTTAGTGGATTGTCGCCATCCCAACGGCTGCAAGTGGCACGACATCCCCGCCGTCCCAGCACCTTAGACTACATCCAGTCGATTAGCGACGAGTGGATGGAGCTACACGGCGATCGTGGGGGTTATGATGATCCAGCTATAGTAGGCGGCGTTGCCCGTCTCGAAGGCCGTCCAGTCGTCATGCTGGGTCAACAGAAAGGGCGCGATACCAAAGACAACATCACGCGCAACTTTGGCATGGCTTCCCCAGGCGGCTATCGCAAAGCTATGCGGTTGATGGATCATGCCGATCGCTTTGGCATGCCGATCATGACCTTTATCGATACGCCAGGTGCCTATCCTGGTATTGAAGCGGAGCAACTTGGACAAGGGGAAGCGATCGCCTACAACTTACGCGAAATGTTTCGCCTGAGTGTGCCCATTATCTGCACGGTGATCGGTGAAGGGGGGTCTGGCGGCGCGTTGGGGACTGGCATTGGCGATCGACTGCTCATGTTTGAGCATTCCGTTTACTACGTTGCCTCGCCCGAAGCATGCGCCTCAATTCTCTGGCGCGATGCGGGTAAAGCCCAGCAGGCCGCAGAAGCTTTAAAGATTACCGCTCAAGACTTGCTTCAGTTGGGGGTCATCGATGAAATCTTGCCAGAACCGATCGGCGCTGCCCATGCAGATCCGCTTAAAACAACCGAGATCCTTAAAGAAGCGCTGTTGAGACATCTGGGTGAACTCGACCAACTAACCACGCAACAGCGACGCGACTTGAGATATCAGAAATTCCGCGCGATCGGTGTTTTTAGCGAACATTCTGTGTGAGCGTTGCTGTAAGCAGCGACATTGGTAGCATCTTCTCAGGAAGCCTAAAACCAGCGCAAGGGCTTTCATCCGTGTGATCAACTAGGCGAATCTCAGCTTTTAGAACAGGAGTGGTATAATAAACTTGTAACAATTGTTTATACTTTCTACGACTGTTTTTGGTTCTCAGGCAGCAGTGGTGCTTTTTGTATTCACTCAATGACTGTTTTGCTTTTGTAGCTGGCGATTGCAAGCGGCATAGCCCCAAGTCTTTATCTGAGCAAACTGTGACACCCGCATTTTTTACGGTTGCTCTCGTTTTTAGCTTTACAGACCTTAACCGCAACGAGTCCTTCTCTCATGCCTGGTTCAGCTTAGGCTGCTAGACTCATCAACCTTGGCGGTAAGAGCTTCATTGTTCAGACTCTCTATACTCTTAGGCGTTAGGACGGTAAGACTGCTTCATGACTTCCCAAACCGAACAGTATGCACTCATCACGGGGGCGAGTAGCGGCATTGGCAGAGCAACCGCGTTAGCATTTGCTCAGGCAGGGATTCACCTTGCCTTAGTGAGCCGCACCCAAGCAAAGTTGGAGGCTGTTGCTGCTGACGTTAGCTCCTATGGGGTCAACGTCGGCTGTTATCCCATTGACTTGCTGCATGTGGAGGATGTGCGAGAGAAAATTGGCGCGATCACCGCTAGTTTTGGCCCCATTGACATTCTGGTCAATAACGCGGGCATGGGCTATACGGGAACGCTCGCTAACACGCCCCTAGTGGATTGGCAGCAAGTTCTAACGCTGAACCTGACCAGCGTTTTTCAATGCATTCAAGGCATTCTGCCGACCATGCGTGCTAGACAACAGGGCACCATCATCAATGTTTCGTCGATCGCGGGTCAGCAAGCGTTTCCAGAATGGGGCGCTTACTGCGTGAGCAAATTTGGCCTGGTGGCGTTGTCTAAAACGCTGGCGGCTGAAGAACGTCAGCATGGCATTCGAGTCGTCACGATCGCACCAGGTTCGGTCAATACCCCCATTTGGGATACTGACACCGTTCACGCTGATTTCGATCGGTCAGCCATGCTGACACCCGAAACAGTGGCTCAATCGATTCTCTACACAGCCCTTTTGCCACAGGCAGCGGTGGTTGAAGAACTAACCCTTATGCCCAATGCAGGCACCTTCTAATGGTGTTTAGCTGCTTGCAGTATTGCCTGCAAGCTAGCGCTGCTTTGGCCTTTTTAGCTCAACGGCACCTATGGGCTTTCACACTGTCACGTTATCTAACCTTTGATTTACTATGACTATTGCTTCTTCTCACGGTTCTAATGGTTCCGAGTCATCTGCGGCTCAATCATCCAAAAAATTGGTCACGCGCCCCGATCGCAACACGCTGAGTGGAGGCCAGGAGCCAAAACTAAAAACGCCGCCTGAAGATCTTCAGAATGACATGATGGCGGCAGTCAGAACCATGCTGCTGGGAGTGGGCGAAGACCCTGAACGCGAAGGCTTGCTCAAAACACCCAAGCGAGTTGCCGAAGCCATGCGGTTTCTCACCAGCGGCTACCAGCAATCGCTTGAAGAACTCGTCAACGGGGCCATCTTTGACGAGGGACACAACGAAATGGTTTTGGTGCGTGATATTACAGCGTTCAGCCTCTGTGAACACCACATGCTGCCGTTTATGGGCAAGGTTCATGTTGCGTACATTCCCAACCAAAAAGTGGTGGGGCTTAGCAAACTCGCTCGCATTGTGGAGATGTACTCCCGCCGCTTACAAGTGCAAGAGCGCCTGACGCGCCAGATTGCCGAAGCGGTTCAGGAAATTCTAGAACCTAGAGGTGTCGCTGTGGTGATGGAAGCAACCCACATGTGCATGGTGATGCGAGGTGTGCAAAAGCCTGGCTCCTGGACGGTGACTAGCGCGATGGTCGGTGTGTTTCAGGAGGACCAAAAAACGCGGGAAGAATTCTTGAACTTGATCCGTCATCAGCCCTCCTGGTAGCCCTTTGTTTGAGGCGATCGCCTGTTAGAGGATGTCTTAAAAACGACAAATCAGTGAGCAACGGATAGAGAACGGATGAATCGGTGGTAAATTTCAAGCGAGCCGTTGTCTATTCGTTTCATCCGGTATGAATCCGCTGCTAATCATACTGCTTAGACATCCTATTAAGGACGCAGCTTGGAGTCGAAGTGGGATCTTACGTAGGGACGCACAGCCGTGTGCCCCCTACAGAGAATCTCATACCAATTTAACTGACGATCGCGATAGTTAAAGATTCCCCTCCTTCGGCATCCCTCTCAACAAGGGAGACTCAGGGGGATCGAGTGCAATGCATCTGCCACCTTTTCAATTCAAATTGGTATCATTTGTCGAGGCGATCGCATCCAAGCTCCTCAGTCCTGGGATCTTTAGGGCTTAGAATCAGGCGCTAACAGCGACACAATATCTGCATGTGCCAGCACAACATCGGGACTGTGTTGAAAAGCGGCATCGTATTTAATGGCAAACGCATTTCCCTGAGCATCAGGTGTTAGTAACGTGCAAACATCGGCCAGAAAAGCGTCGATCGCTTCGGGCGCAACTGGCTCGTCAGCATCGAACAATTCATCAATTTGGACAATCAGTTCTGAGATCTGATGCAACCAGGCAAATTGCTCGTGACCAATAACCAGTTGCAGCAATTGCCCCTTAGAAACTTTGCCTTGTGCCTGCTCGTAACTCCTGCGCTCCATTTCTAGCAGCAGCTTGTGTAACCGTAAGAGCTTAAGGCGTAATTCGTTTAACCGTTGATGTTGATTGATGCGTTGTTGTAATGGATCAAGCATGAATCGTTCCCATTCTTCCGTTTTAATGATCATTGGCTGGGATCGTTATCTTGCCGACGCTCGCTCCAGCCCCAACCGTTGGCCTACCTCTATGCTAATCTTTGGCTGCTAATCCTCGCTGATGATGGCGCTGCGATCGAGCAAGAGTAAATCCCTCAAACTATCGGTATCTAATTCGGTTAACCAATTTTCGCCTGTGCCGATGACGTTTTCAGCCAGAGCCTTTTTGCTTTCAATCAGTTCATGCACCTTTTCTTCAAGGGTGCCGTTACAGACAAATTTGTGTACTTGGACATTCTTGGTTTGCCCGATGCGGAAGACCCGATCGGTCGCCTGGTTTTCTACGGCAGGATTCCACCAGCGATCGAAGTGAAAGACATGGTTCGCACGGGTCAGGTTTAAGCCAACGCCGCCAGCTTTGAGCGACAAGATGAAAATGCGTGGTCCTTGCGGGTCATGCTGAAAGCGATCGACCATCTCTTCACGCTGCTTTTTCGACGTACTACCGTAGAGAAACAGGGTTTCTCGCCCCAACTGCTTTTCCAGATGCGTTTTCAGCAGCTTTCCCCATTCTGCAAACTGGGTAAAAATAAGGGCGCGATCGCCTTCTGCCACCACTTCTTCAAGCATTTCTTCTAACCGTTGGAGTTTACCAGAGCGCAGTAGAAAAGAGTTTTGAGTTTTAAGTTTTGAGGTTTGAGTTAAGTCTGACTCCTGACTCTTGGTTCCTGACTCCTTTAAAAACAATCCTGGATGATTACAAATCTGCTTCAGCTTTACCAACAGCGCCAGAATGATGCCTTTGCGCTGAATGCCTTCGGCGGCTTCGATTTCGGCAAGGGAACGATCGACTGTGTGCTGGTAGAGGGAGGCTTGCTCGGAGGAGAGTCCGCAGAAGACCGTCATTTCCTGCTTGTCGGGCAAATCTTGGATGATGTCGCGATCGGTCTTGAGGCGACGCAACAGGAAGGGTTGGACGAGCGATCGTAGGGTTTGCAGAGAAGCCGTATCGCCATAGCGTTCGATCGGAGTGGCAAAGCGGCGCTGGAAGAAGTTTTTGGGTCCCAGATAGCCCGGATTGAGAAAATCTAAAATCGACCAGAGTTCCGACAGGCGATTTTCGACCGGGGTACCTGTCAGCGCAATGCGAAACTGCGCGTCAAGCTCTCGCACGGCTTTCGACTGCTTGGCATCTGGGTTTTTAATATTCTGCGCTTCGTCCAGTACTACGCCCTGCCACGCCACGCTTTGCAAGTCCTTCAGGTCACGATGAATGAGCGCATAGCTCGTTATGATTAGATCTTTACCCTGCACCGCTTTAGCAAAGGCTTTTCCCTGTGGTCGCTTATCACCGTGATACAAGAAGGCGTTCAACGTAGGGCCAAACTTCTTCACCTCGCGCTCCCAGTTGCCCAGTACAGAGGTAGGGCAAACCAGCAGTGTGGGGTACTCCAGGGTTTTCTGCTCTTTGAGATGCAGCAAAAAGGCAATAAGCTGAATGGTTTTGCCCAAACCCATATCATCGGCAAGGCAGGCACCTAACCCCCATTGCTCTAAAAAGGTCAGCCAGCCAACCCCTCGTGATTGATAGGGACGCAATGCACCGCGAAAGTGTTTGGGTGTAGGCAGTGCTTCAATTTGCCGATTGCCACTCAGGGTCGTGATGAGTTCTTGTAGCGGACCGGATGCCTCAAAGCTAACAACAGGCAGTTTTTCGATCGTCTGCGTATCGCCCGTACTAATTCGCAGCGCATCTTCGAGAGACAGGGCCGTCTGATCTTTGCGGCTGGCAAAAAAGGTCTGGGCTGCGCGAATGTCCTGGGGACGCAACTCCACCCATTCGCCATTGATTTCAACCAGTGGCGCATTGAGGGCGACCAGGCGATCGAACTCCGCTTTCGACAGGCTTTGTCCACCGATCGATAACTCCCATCGGAAATTGAGCAAGCTTTGCAAACCCAGGCGCACCTGCCCTTTGTTGAGCTTTGCCGACTGCGCTTGAATCTTGAGTCCTAAGCGGCTTGCCCACCCGCCCTGATTCGCTAAACTGGGTGGCAACACCACGCCAAGCCCACTGTCCTGCAAGCGCCAAGTCACGGTTTTCAAAAACTCGTAGGCTTGTTGGGCGGTTAGCGAACAGTACTGTGGTCGTGATGCCTGTAGGCTAGGCTCGATCGACGCATACAAGCGAGATGCAAGCCCCAAACCCATCAGCAGCGTCTCTTGGGGACGATTGATCGTCCGCCCCTGATAATGCAACTGCTCAACCGGATGGCTCCAAATCGTTGGCGCACTTACCAAAACGGTAGAATCATCCGCCGCCTGCAAGAAATATTCCAACGACCACTGCGCTTGCCCTGACTGAGGCGGATGTAAGTACAGACACGCCCGAAACAAATTTGGCTGTACTCCCTGGTATTGCAAGGGAGCGATCCAGGTTTCCAGTGCTTTTTTGAGCGCCTCCAGTCCCGTAACCTTGACCATTGCGGTCTCTTGCCCTAAAGCCTGTAGCCATTCCCTGACCGGAGACGCGATCGCAGTCGGCTTGACGCTACCTGACGCAGCTTTTTCACTCAAAGCTGGTAACGGCTGCTGCTGAACCGTCAACCGAATTTGAGCGTCCAAGGTGCTGCTGAGAAAGGCTTGAAGGAGACTTTGGGGCGTAGCAGGAAGCGACAGAGAAAGAGAGGCCGTGTGTACAGGTTGGAGGGTAGAGAGTGTGGAAAAATCGCCTTTGTGAGAACTATTTTGAGCAACCCCCTCCTGCTCCCCCGGCCTCTCCGGCCTCCCCTGCTCCCCCTGCGGATAAAACCGACACGCGATCGGCATGTATTCTACAAAATGTTTCCACCGCACCTGATCCACCGCGCTATCTAGTAACGGTTCCCAGCACGCCCAGACATGATCCTGCTCCCTTTTCTCCAGTCCTGGCAGAAACTTCGATCGTGCCAGCAGATCCAGGCTCCAACGAGCAGTGTGTGACCAAAACCGCAGATCGCCGCTAAGAAAGGAGTCCTCTGCGTGAATGGTGCCTAGAGGTAGCGCATTGAGGAAGGTAAACGCCGCGATCGGATCGAGGCAAAGCCCCTCAACAGACCAGGGGTAGAGAAACTGATTAGGGGCGTCAGTGCTCTCGGTATCCGCACGCTCTACAACCGCAGAATGATGTGGGACGATCGTTTCGGTCGGGAGATCTAACTCACCCTGGGTAAGATAGGACGGGATTGCGAGCGATCGCGTTTGCCAGAGTCCAGGAAGAACGGTTTGGCTGGGGGACGCTTCTTTGGAGGAGCGTGACTGCCTTGCTTTTGTCCCAGCCACCGCAACAGGTGCTTCTGCCGATGCTAGTAACGCTGACGGTAACCGTAGCATTCCAGCCTCGTGGCGTGATCGCAGCGATGCCAACAGTTCACCCGGGGTCATCGCAAACGGATGGCGCTGTACTGGTACATCCAGTGAGGCTAGCCCGGTGTGCAACATCTCTGGCTCAATTCTGCGCCACACCTCGCCCCAGATCAAGAGATAACCAGTCGGTAAAGCGGCACGATCATATGAGATGCCCTTTGTCTCCTGCGTCTCAACCTGTAAGGGAGAAACGATCCAGCTACCGTGTAAAATTGCCATGCGCGTTAATCGAATTCCAGACTGTGCTGAAATGAAACGTTGAGTCTAATCAAGCAGTTAAAAAAGAAATGAAGGGCGATCGGTTAAAATAGCAGGAACTCTAAGTAGCGACAAAGACTATCTACAAAGCTTTAAGTAAAACCAATGTGACCAATCTCTCACTAGGTATAACCGTCACTCTATAGCTGGATGAGATGATTGCAATCAGAGGTGACTGAAACCGCTGTCTGAAAGCAATTTAGCAGACTCGTCATTAACTGTAGTGCAGCGTATCTAAGACATCTAAAAGAAGCAATAGTGCCCAAATTTCACTCGATTTTGATGCAATAGTGACGGCTAAAAAGCAAAGAAAACAATGCTTTGAATCGCGCCAAGCCTCAAAATCGATCGCTGAAAGCATCATTTAGCACGCATCTTTATCTACACATTTCATTACAAAACCAGTTGAGTGTAGAGCATGACTACGCAAAAAATCCGGTCATCAGCAAATGCCTGAAAGTTTTTTACTTCGAGCCTAGCTGTTGCGATCGGAATTGCATAATGACTCTTATTGTACAACCTGAAACCTGAAGTGTGGTGACAGAAGTTGCTTTTGCTCCGTGTCGCGTCGAAAGCCTGGGTCTAAGCAATGCTTAATGCTCTAAAAGCTCTGTGTGCCTGGCTTTCAGCCTTCAGCTTTCAGGTGTTGCCCTACCATTTTTTAACCTTTTTTAATATTTTGAATGGCCCACTTTTGACGATCGCAAGCATTCAAAGCCGTATCTGAATATCAATGCTACGATTGCGAAAGAAAACAAAAAGAGCGATAGAGAAGGATAGCACACTACATGAAAGAATTTGAGAAGTCGATATCCTTTGATGGTAGGGATATTCGGCTGAAGGTTGGTTTACTCGCTCCGCAGGCAGGAGGAACCGTCCTCATTGAATCGGAAGACACTGCGGTTTTGGTGACTGCAACCCGTGCTGCCGGACGAGAAGGCATTGACTTCCTCCCGCTGCTGGTCGATTACGAAGAGCGCCTGTATGCCGCAGGGCGCATTCCTGGAGGCTTTTTGCGCCGTGAGGGTCGTCCACCAGAACGTGCGACGTTAACGAGCCGTTTGATCGATCGCCCCCTGCGTCCCCTTTTTCCTGGCTGGCTGCGTGACGATATTCAGGTGGTGGCTACCACTATGTCGATGGACGATCGAGTGCCGCCCGATGTGCTGGCTGTCACAGGTGCGTCGATCGCGGTCTTACTCGCAAAATTGCCCTTCAATGGCCCGATGGCGGCTGTGCGCGTTGGGCTAGTTGGCGACGATTTTGTCATCAACCCAACGTTTAGCGAAATTGAAGCAGGCGATCTGGATCTCGTCGTGGCAGGGACGCCTGAAGGCGTGATCATGGTCGAAGCGGGTGCGAACCAGCTACCCGAACAAGACATCATTGAAGCGATCGACTTTGGCTACGAAGCCGTGCGCGATTTAATTCAAGCACAGCTAGACCTGCTGCAAGAATTGGGCATTGAGCAAGTGAAGGAAGCGCCCCCAGCAGTGGATCAAACGCTCGAAAACTTCATTAAAGAGCGGGTGACACAACCTGTAAAAGAAGTGCTGGGTCGCTTCGAGACAGATAAGAACGTGCGCGATGCGGCGTTAGATGAAATTAAGGCATCAGTCGTCGCCGCGATCGCTGAACTTCCCGACGAAGATCCCGTCAAGGCCGCCGCTGCTGCTGCACCCAAAGCTCTCAGCAATACCTTCAAAGACGTCACCAAAACCCTCATGCGTCGTCAGGTGATTGAAGACAAGGTGCGGGTAGACGGTCGCAAGCTGGATGAAGTACGTCCGATTTCTTGCCGGGTAGGTGTGTTGCCGCCCCGCGTGCATGGCAGTGGGTTATTCAACCGAGGACTAACCCAGGTGTTGTCGATTGTCACCCTGGGTACGCCTGGTGATGCTCAGGAAATGGATGACCTCCATCCCGATGAGAAGAAGCGCTATCTGCATCACTACAACTTCCCGCCCTATTCGGTGGGTGAAACACGTCCGATGCGATCGCCGGGTCGTCGCGAAGTGGGTCACGGGGCTTTGGCAGAGCGTGCGCTGGTTCCCGTTTTGCCCAAAAAAGAAGACTTCCCCTACGTACTGAGAGTCGTCTCCGAAGTGCTGTCGTCGAATGGCTCTACCTCAATGGGTTCGGTGTCTGGTTCAACCCTGGCGCTGATGGATGCAGGAGTGCCGATCACAAAACCCGTCAGCGGTGCGGCGATGGGTTTGATTAAAGAAGGCGACGACATCCGCATCCTGACTGACATTCAAGGGATTGAAGACTTCCTTGGCGACATGGACTTCAAAGTGGCGGGTACCGATACGGGTATCACCGCGCTTCAGTTGGATATGAAGCTCAACGGCCTACCGCTAGCCGTCATTGCTCAGGCCATCAACGAAGCCAAACCCGCCCGACTGCACATTCTGTCGAAGATGCTGGAAGCCATCAATCAGCCTCGTAGCGACATGTCACCCTTTGCGCCTCGCCTGCTCACCATCAAGATCGATCCCGACATGATCGGGATGATCATTGGCCCTGGCGGTAAAACCATTAAAGGCATCACGGAAGAAACCGGAGCCAAAATCGACATTGAGGATACGGGCATCGTGACGATTTCCTCGATCGATGGCGAAGCGGCGAAAAAAGCACGCAGCATCATTCAGGGTATGACGCGCAAGCTGAACCAGGGTGATGTGTATGCAGGCAAAGTAACCCGCATTATCCCGATTGGGGCCTTTGTCGAATTTCTTCCTGGCAAGGAAGGGATGATCCACATTTCGCAACTCGCAGACTACCGCGTCGGCAAGGTTGAAGACGAGGTGACGCTGGGCGATGAAGTGATCGTCAAAGTGCGCGAAATTGACAACCGGGGTCGCGTAAACCTCACTCGTCTGGGCATCCATCCAGACGAAGCCGCAGCGGCTCGTGAAGCAGCCGCAGTTGTGTAAGTAGAGCCGCACGATCAGTCATGATCAAGTCGGTCCTAATCAAATAGGGACACACGATCGTGTGTCCCTATCGTTGTATTGGGCGTTGTTTTGCCCCACATTTGCGGTGAAAGTCGAACCCTACCGCCGTGCCGAAATGACGAGCGATCGCGTCCGGTTAACCAACTGCCCGATGCCCATATCCCGCTTAAAGATGTCGTGCAGCAGGACGTAGAAGCAGGGGATGATAAACAGTGTGAGCATGGTTGCCAGGGTCAAACCGGAGAAGACGACAACGCCTAATGGCTGCAAGAACTCTGAGCCTTCGCCGATACCTAGCGCTAGAGGAAACAGTCCCAAGACGGTGGTGATCGTCGTCATGAGGATTGGGCGCAGACGTTGAGGCGCAGCTTTCATGATGGCAGTTTTGCGATCGAGTCCCTCTTCTTCTCGAAGCTGGTTTGCCGTCTCTACCATGATGATGGCGTTGTTAACCACAATTCCGACGAGCAGCACCGCACCGACTACGACCGTAATGCCGATCGCGGTTTGCGTCACAAATAGCCCCAAAATACCACCCGCCAAGGCCAACGGCACGGTCAGAATAATGACCAGCGGATCGATGACAGAGTTATACTGCACTGCCATGACCACAAAGACCAGAAAAGCTGCCAGCCCGCCCAGCACGACCAGCGCTCCCTGAAGTTCTTTGTTCGTTTGTCCGGCATAGCTTGGCAGCACCGTTACGCCATCCGGCAGCTCTAGCTTGGAGACAATTTGCTGCACTTCTTCTAACGCTGCGCCCAGACTCGCGCCTTTATTCAAGTTGCCTGCAATGAGAAAAACAGAACGCTGGTTAATGCGCTGAATCTCACCAGGAGCCTGACCTTCCTCAATTTTGGCAACGTCGCTCAAACGCACCAAGGCACTGTTATCGACAAACAGCGGAAGTTGAGCCAATTGGGAGGGCTGTTTCAGCAAATCCTGATTTAACTGCACCCGCACATCGACCAAACGTTCACTGCGCTGCAACTGGGTCGGCACGGAACCTTCGATCGCGGTTTGAATGGTGCTGCCAATCTCCTGGGTCGTCAAACCGAGGGCATTGGCACGTTCCCAATCGGGGCGAATTTGCACTTCAGGCTGGCGATCGTCTGCATCAGGGCGAAACGCCGATAGTGTGACCTGTTCATCCAAAGCCGACAGCACTTGCCGACCTGCCTGCCGCAGTGCGTTTGTATCTTCCCCCTGAAGCACTACATCCACTTCCGCACCCCGTAACGGAGAGTTATTCAGGGTCAAACCACGCACAGAACCCGCAGAAACCCGTACCCGAATGCCTGCCAGATTGAGCTTGTTCATTTCTCGTGTGACCCGTTCGGTAAATTCCACCACGTCACTCCCCTCTTTGAGGGTCACGCTGCCCGTACTGCGCGACGGGTTCGATGAAACCGTGTTACCAAACAGCGAACCGCCTGCGGTTGTGAAGACATACTCTGTCTCTGGCTGTTTGAGCAGTACATCATCCACCGCTGCCATCACGCGCCGATTCGTCTCTAGCGAGGTGCCGGGTGGAAACTGCACGTTGACATTGGCCTGCCCGGTGCTGATGCGCGGCAGAATTTCTTGGGGAATCTGACCCGCCATCGCGATGCCGCTACCACCCAACACGATAAATGCCGTCACAATGACGATCGCCCGACGACGAATCACCTTCGCCAGCGTGTTGCCGTAGGAGCGCGTAAGACCGTCTAGCCGTTGGTTAAACGCACGCAGCAGCCATAGCCGCTTTAACCCACTCGACCACTCAATGGCAAAGAGACGAGCCGATAACATGGGTACAACCGTAACCGCGACAAGCAATGAGGCGGCGACCGCAAAGCAAATTGTAAGAATGAGTTCGTTAAACAGCAGCGAGACAAAGCCACCCACCAGGATAAAGGGCAGTACCGATACCAGGTTGGCAGCAGTTGAGGCGACAAGTGACGATTCGACTTCACGGCTGCTTTCCTCAACAGCAGTGATCAGGGTACGGGCACGATCGCTCTTTCCATTCCCATTGCTATTCCCGTTGCTGTTGGGATGCCCGTTCCCGTTGCGATGATCGAGGCTCCCATCCAGCTTAAGCGTTTCTACCCGTTTGCTGACGTTTTCAAGAATCACCACAGAGGTATCGATCGCCTGCCCAACACTGATTGCCAGTCCACCCAAGCTAAAAATGTTAAGCGAGAAGCCGCAAAGCTTCATCACGATCGCTGCTGCCAGCGTACAGAGTGGAATCGTCAGCGCAATAATAAACGTCTGTCGGAGTGATCCCAGAAAGATGAAGACGGCGATCGCCGCCAACAACGCGCCTGATAGGCCTGAATTGATTACATCCGCCAGCGAATTGCGAATAAATTTTGACTCATCCAAGGTCGGCGTGATGATCATGTCTGCTGGAATTAACCCCGACTGTCGCAACTCCTCCAACCGTTGCTTCACGGCATCCACCACCGACACCGTATTGGCATCTGGCTGCTTCTGCACGCTGATTTTGACGGCTTTTTGCCGATTCAGATTGACCAGCACTCGCTCCTCTTCCGTACCGTCGATCACTTCGGCGAAATCGCGCAAGTAAACCCTTTGGGAAGGAGAGTTTTGAGTTGAGAGTGTCGAGTTTTGAGTTGCACTAGTCGAGGTTTGGGGCGTACCTTGCTGTCCGCTCCCTCCTGACTCCTGACTCCTGACTCCTGACTCCTGACTGCCGACCGCAAACGACAAATCTCGAATCTCCCCCGCATCTCGAAAGCGCCCCACTGCCCGCGTCAACGGTTCCGAGTTTTCGCCCAAAATGCGTCCACCAGAGACATCCTGATTGCGCTGCTCCAATTCGTCCAGTACATCCGTCAACCCAATGCCCAGTGCTTGCAGGCGATTTAAGTCAATGTTGACGCGCACTTCTTCGACTACGCCACCCGAAACATCCGCTGACGCAACGCCTGCAACGATACTCAGCTCACGCGATAGTTCTTCATCAGCAAACACACGCAGATCGACATCTCGCAATGACGGTGACGTGAGTGCCATTTCGTAAACAGGCAACTGCGACGGATCGGCTTTAAAGAGGCGTGGTTCTTCGATCGTATCGGGTAGCTGGTTTCGGTTGCGGTTAAACGCAGCAGTTGTATCATTGAGCGCCTGATCCACGTTGCTGCCAGGGTTGAAATACAAATCCAGGTTGACCTGCCCCTCTCGCGTTTGCGAATAGATTTGCACGACTCCATCAGTCGTTGACAACGCTTCTTCGAGTGGTCGAGTGATCTCGTCGATCGCTACCTCTGGCGAAATACCGGGCGCTTCCAGGCGTACCCCAATGCGGGGGTAGGTAATGGACGGCAGCAGATCGACTGGCAGTTGCGCGATGAAAAAGATGCCCACCACAATGACGGTCAGCGTCAGCATCAAAGTACCGATGTGCTGTCGAATTGAGAGGGTACTCAAGCTAAAGCCAGACGATGAAGGGGGTTGCATGTCGGTAAATGGGGAGTAGGGAATGAGAATGCAGGAGTCAGCATTTGATGGAGGTCGCCCCTGAATGAGTGCATGAACACTTCACCCCAGCGAACTTCTGGACGGCAAGGAATAGCTTGCGTTTACTGCACTAGCTCCACTTCGTGACTCTATTTTGCTGACAGAATGCTTAAGCGCACGGAGTCGCCATCTTTGAGTGGTTTGCCAGTGCGCGAGACGAAGCGATCGCCCGGATTCAGGCCAGCCAGAATTTGGACTTTGCCATCAGCCTGTTCGCCCAATGTGACTGAGCGTGCCGCCACTTTTGCCTGTTCGCCTTCGCCGACCACTACAAACAGCGTACCTTTTGTCTGTTTGGGTTTGGCTCCACCCTGCGCCCGATCGCCAGCTTTGGAGGTGCCTGTATTTGTGCCTGCTTGCTTGGATGGCTGATTGGCTTTCTGGTTAGGTTGTTGCCCTTGGGCACGATCGTCCTGCAAGGCAGAAAGTGGTACAACGACGCGATCGGTCGTTTTTTGCGTAAAGCTCACCCGTGCCAGCAAGCCACTGCCTACTTTGCCCGTTGGGTTGGGAATGGTCACTTCAACGGGTACCAGACGAGAGATTGGATTGGCAGCAGGCGACACACGCGTTACGGTGCCCGTAAACTGCTCATTGGGAAAGGCATCCAGCCGCACGTTTGCCGTTCCACCCAAACGAACGTTTGCTAAATCGAGTTCCGAAACCTGCAACGTCACCTTTGCGCGACTAAAATCACCGACCCGCATTAATTCATTGCCAACCTGTACCAGGTTGCCGACCTCAGTTGAGCGTGTCAGCACGGCACCATTAATGGGAGCGGTCAGCACGGCATATGATCGCCGCTCTTGTTGCTGTGCCACAACGGCCTGCTGTGCCACAATGCGACCGTTCGCTGCCACGATCGCCTGCTGTTGATTGCGAACCTTTTCCTGGCTCGATCGCAAGACCTGTGCGGCTGTTTTTGCTTGTGTACGGGACTGCTCTGCTTGCTGCTGCGTGATCGCACCATCTTTGGCGAGTTTGTCGTAACGAGCCGCATCCGCTTCAGCTTGTTGCAGTTGCAGCCGAGACTGTTCTACCTGCGTCCGGGCGTCGCTAACCTGTGTCTGAAGCTGGCTAATTTCAGAACGTCTGGAGGCAAGCTCGGCTTCTGCTTCGGTTGTGGCTGCATTTAAAAGAGAGTCATCAATTTGCGCCAGGGTTTGACCGCGCTGAACGCGATCGCCTACATCCACAGTCAGTTGCCGCAATTGGCCTTCCGCCTGAGCGCGAATCGCCACTTCCTGTAAGGGTTGAGTTGTGCCTGTGTATTCTCTCGCCGTTTCCAGCGGAGCCGTCGCCGCGATCGCCACATCAACTGCTGCCGCCCCTCGCCCCTGAGCGGCCCCAGACGGTTTAGTCTGAGCATCAGCCGCATCTTTAGGCAAAAAATTACAGCCTGAAAGCGCCACCATAAAAGCAGCGAGAACCCCCCAGCGAGTCATCCAGCCTATGTTAGCCGGATGAGTTTGGAATGGGAGAGACTTAAAAGGGGCTGACTGGGGGTGTAAAGTCGTCGGTGAATGCATGGAAGAAAGCATAGAGATGGAGTGCCATATACATCAGTGAATAGAAGCAAAGCGGACGGCTTACACAATGCCGCCATTTTACAATTCTTTACACAATATCCTGTCTATCAAGCGAAGGATGCTTGCGTAAAGCCGTTGTCAAAAAGCAAATGCAATACTCAGTGGATGAGCAGATTGAGGCAACGAGACCTCCTAGTTAGACTGCGTAGCCCAAGCTCTGGTTCAAACGTTGGCTCAAAAAAGTTGGTGTTAAAAAATTGGCTCAAAAATCTTGACTCAAGCAGAACTGAGCGCAGCAGCCAAAAGCACTGTGCAAGCAACACTGCGCTGATAGCGTGTGGATCGTCAGCGTCGTCCCAGATCTGCCCCTGCTGAGTGAAGCCCGATCGTGTATACCAAGCAGCCTCATTTCTTTGAGCAAAAAGCGCTCGCTAAATTTATTGAAAAGTTTTTGCTCAATCAGTAACCATCTCGACCAAAGCACCGTCTTGTCTCTGGAACGGTAATAGATCTTGGTGTATCAACCCTACGTAATTTCTACACACTTGTAGCTTTACCACTGCATCATGATGAAAGCCATGCAAAGAACCGCTTTAAATGTGGGCGATCGTGTCCGTCTGGTACACGGCTCTATGAGAGGACACACGGCTACGGTTTTTGCGATCAAGGATGACGCTTACTTTCTCATTGGAGATTGGACAAAGCAAACAGGCTTCGTCCAAGTCAAGTATGGCCCTATTGAGTATGATCACCTGGAAAAACTGTTGGGTAACCAGATGTAGAAAGACGGATTGGGGAGACGCTGCTAGCTATCAGCCATCAGGATGATCGTCGGAGCTTTTCCTCAGAAGGGCCGCTTGAGAGCAATAGACGTCTTTCTCTAACCGTCTCTTTCCTAAATCGGGAGGCTCAATAGGGATTCCGGGGAGTTAAGCAAGAAGGTTCTCCAGTAAAGCACTGAGCAAGGCTTTGCCCCGCTTTTTCGCATTGTGAACGAATTCAAAAAAGCCCAAGTAGAGTGGCAGTTTCTCCTGTGA
>JAHHIE010000034.1 GCA_019358945.1 Stenomitos rutilans HA7619-LM2
CCAGATACCGATTGACTTGGTCGTGAGAAAAGCTCTCACTGTGATCCGCAAAATTCGTCAAGGTATAGTTGATTTGGCTGACTAGCAAATATTGGCAGTAGTCCAGCCGTGTCACGGTGTCTTTCATGCCTTCACTCTAGCGATTTCCTCAAGTCTTATGTCACCTTTCTACGCCCCAACTGCGTAAGTCCTATTAGTGTTGTACTTCCCAATTTGAATGACAAACTGAACAACCTTTTGACCGTCTTCTGTTTTGCTCCAACCCTCCAAAACAGAGCTGTCCCTCTCAATTAGAGGAAGGATGCGTTCAAGAATAGACAGCAGCTCATCTGGAGCGATCATTGCAACTTTAAGGAACTGGTTAGTCCCAGTATGGCTGCTGCATTGTTAATGGCAAAATGTTTTACAGGAAAAGTTAGGGGTTTAAGTGAGTCCAAATCCAGATGTTGAGAGCGAACAGGGTTAAAAGGGAAAACACTTGCATCATGTTTGGACAAGGCAGCCCAAGGTTAGCCAAACTACAAGGAACACCAGTAGGAGTGGAAACTGGGTCAAAACATACACTCACCGGTCTTCGCTTCGTAGACATTCCCAGCAGCATACATCAGAAGCTCCCTATCGATTTCGCCACGCTTTGCACGATCAGCGGCACGCTCAGGCTCTTGTAATGCTGCCTCAAAGTACTCTCGACCCTGCCCAATTAACCATGCTTTGAAATACAGGAAACCGTCATCCGAACAGAAGCCGCTAATTGTGTGAGCAACATCCCATAAGTCCGAGCGGTCACTTTCACCCATCTGATCCAAAAAATGGTCCTGAAAGGCGACAATCTCTGCCAAAGGCAATGGCTCAAGCAGTCTCTGCAAGGCAAGCGCTTGCTCCTCATGAGTAGTACTCACTTGCCGACTCGCCTCGATGATCGCCCAAAACTGATCAATGTACATGAGCCTAATTCTAAGACTGAACAGAAAGCAGAAATGCCTGTATTAGCTGGACTTGACGGATTCCATGATGGTGAACTGCTGTCTGAGCGTGTTAACTAAAGAGGTTATGTCCCTACTGAGTACAAGTGTTTGTTCAGAAGTAGAGCTGCATTCCAACATGCCAGCACGGCACAGAACGGAATCAACCACAGCAAAAGAATCAGCTACAAAGTCTGCCAACGATGGCGAGGCTTCACTAGCATGGCGACAAAGTTGTTGCATGGAGTAGATCCGCTTAAGTTTCGCGGCACCAGCGCTCAATAGCAAGTCATATTGCTGTGCTTTTTCAACCAAAACCGCGATCGACGGTTCTTGAGTTGCTTCCATTGCTGAAATCTCGGCAAGTAATTCGTTAACTATGGGATCACGTTTCGGTAGTTCTCCGAACCGACGCTTTAACGATTCCACGCAACAGATCCATAGAGTCAAGTAAGCCGATCGCGGCGCAGAGGCTTTAGCAGCTCGAACAGCTTCTGCGAAAAGCTTTCTGTCTTCGTCATTTGATACTTTCTCCTCATACGAATCCAAAAGAGCATAGAGCTGTGCTTCAGTCATTGCTTACCTCTACTGGTGAATCATAATCTTGAAAGTTTTGACAGAAGGCTGATTTTAGTACTTTTTTACTAACATTCAAACTCTATTGAACACTAATTCCCTTAAAACGCAACCGCAATAAAGTGCTGCACCGAGATCATTTGTTCTATGTAGTGAATGGAAGATCACCAGCAGCAAACACTCTCTACCATCTACATCCGTAATCCATTGCTTGTCCTACAGCAACATTAGACAGATAGTACAACTAAGACAATTTTAGATGATACCGGATATTATCCGGTGTTTGCGGTCGGAAATAGTGCTAAATTAACCCCACAGTTTACCCCCGAAGTCGCTTCAATGTTTCACACGCGGAGTAAAGGTAGATCATTTACCACGAATGATTTGCCAAGAAGCATGAAGCCCAGAGAATTTTGTCGTGCCTGGTTCCACGCCACGCCGACAGCGGAAGAAACACGAGGTTATCGCAGACAGTGCGTTAAACTCCTTGCGGAAGTGATTGGTCTAGAGGAGGACACCGTTGACCGTTGGGGTTCAGGGCTTGATTTCCCCGGCATGCCCTCCCAGTACGAGAACACGCTGGGCTATGCCCTTACCATTAAGCAGATGTTAGAAGCGGCTGGTAGTCAACGGAGCATTTTTGAGGCGGTACTAGAACAGAGGAAAAAGCTATAAATCTTTACATCGAATTTATCACCGGAAATCATGCCTCCTTTCTATTGACCTTCAGACGTCGCTTTTCTATGGTGGAAGTTGCTTTGAAACTGCATTGAGTCACGGCGGTAGAAGACCAATCACCAGCGAAAGCTTCGAAGCTTTTGCTGAAATTTCGCAGTGGCGTTGTGAGAGCGCTCGGCTTGTCGCTTGCCACTCAATGCATGATGCATTTCCTTAACTATGTGTGCTTAGAGCCTATGAATCCCATTATTTATGCTTGCTGCCAGCCGGACGATTGCCTAAAGTTTGTCGAAGCGGACTATCGTCTTGAGTGGTCCGCTATCGCGCCTCAGCTCGGTACGGTGATCTCGATGGGCGCTGAAGCGCGTTGGAGTGTTGTCAGAATCACGGTTTATCGTCCCGAGACGGCTCAAACAGTGGACAGCGTCTACTTAGCTTATATTCATCCAGTAGGACTTTCCGTGCCACCAGATGCCGAATGGGATAGCGACCTCATCCTTGACGCAGAGCGTGGTCTTTCTCTTGAAGTTGTAGCCATCGGCAAAGAAGAATTAGCAGTCGGCGCGCTTGGAGGTTCGCGTCTACCCAAGGTCGGTAACCAGGTAGAAAGCGATGTTGATCCAATGGACGCAGACATGATTATCTATGATCCACCCAAATTTTGGACCATGCGTCAAGTTGTGCCTTACTTTCCAGTTGCAGAAATGCGGCTTACCATACCAGAAAGCGATCCTTATGCAAGAGCTTTTGTGTGTTGGTGTGAACCTACAGAAGCAGTTTCTGAGCCTTAACAAATTGGAGTAAAAGAAAAGGAAAAAGCTTTAAGTAACAGAATTGCTCATCACTACAATAAACCCGCAGACCCATACAGGCGTTTGAGCAGCGCGAGAATCTTGGCACCATAGTTAGCTTCGGCTGACCACCGCCAACTGAGCTGCTCCACGCTGGAAGCCACACCTCGGGCGACTGAGGAGAAACGTGGATCAACCACTGCCTGCACCAACGGTGCTTGATTGGCATAGGCTTTCAAATGTTGAATATGGGCGCGAACTCCAATTTGGGCACTCGGAAAGCTAGCCGCTTCGCGACTGCCACTAGTGACACCGAGACCGCCAAAATTGTTTTGAGCTGGTGGCAACAAACTGCTAGAGGCAAAGCAGTTAGTTTCTAACAAGGCTTGAGCAAAGGCGACATCAGGATTAACGCCTTCGATCGCCGCTTCTGCTTGGTAAAGTTGGGCGATGTCGGGAAACTTCTGCAATCCTGCGGGGTTCACCTGCTTCAAAAACACCTCATAGTCCGAAGGCAGGAGATAGCCAGAACCGATAATGTCGCCCAACGCTTCCGGCTCAAAGGACAGGAGCGTCTGCAACAGTACTGTACGCATCTCGGCATCCCAACCAACAGACACGCCAGCTTCACGCAGTTCAATCGCACGGATGTAGGTGACACCGCCATAGTGTTGCCATCCTGCTGTCGTCGCACGGGGGATGGCAACGGCATAGTGGTCAAGCAGATCAACAGGAATATAAGCATTGCCTTCGACCAGGATGCCCTGCTCGCTGCAGCTTTGTCCGTTGATGCTGATACTAATCGGCGGAAAGGGCAAACCAATACCCCGTTCGGCTAACCGACGACTCCAAGGCAACAAACCCTTGAAAATGCCGTGCGCCAATTCATTAGGGCGCTCGAGCATGAGCGTCCGGTCGGCAAGATTAGTCACAAAACCGAGACTCAAGACCAGCGCCGGAATGTTGATTTGGCGAGTGAACGCCAAGCTGCCAGTCTCTGTGGCCGTATCAGGGTGAACGCCGCGGTTGACCACCGCTGGCACCTGCTGCACGAGCGCTTGCAACAGGAGTTCGGCATGAGTCCGCCGTTCCGTGTTATTGGCAATATAAAAAACGCTGGTGCCTCGCACATTCGCACTGGGGAAGGTCGCGGTTTCGAGCGCTAAGGCGACATCGCCGGGTTGGGACCGCACATTAATCCAGGCGATCGCCTTCGGCAAACTCAGTCCCACCGGTATTTCGAAAACCAGAAAGCCCTGGTATTTCAGATCGCCAGCGCTTTGGTGATGGATGCGCGCCAGGCAGGCTGTATCAATCTCGCCATCAATGGTGCTGCCTTGTCCAGCCCAGAGAAAAATTCGTCCCATCGCTTCACCCCTCCATTTGAAAAATTGGTGTGCGGATTGCTATTGTTTGGCTTGCAGGGTGTTTAAGAATCAGGAAAGCGCTCATGGGATGGGTGTTGGCATGTAAATACCACGACAGTATCAGCTCCCTTAAATCCAATCTGAGCGATCTCACCAATGCCTAGTAGTAGCCATTTCTCCTTAACTGCTAGCTGATCACTCAGATGGACACTCGCAGTGCAATCTTAATGTACTTCTCAACGTCATCTTCAACCACACACCGTTGGTCAAACCAAACTTTGCAGCGTCCATTACGCAAATTGATTTAAGTGCCAACTTCCTAACCGATTAGTAGATGGATATTTGAAATTGGTCGTAGTCTTTGTAAATCACGACATTCAATTGCAAACGTACAAGAGCCCTTATCTATTTTTTGCGATCAGCTCTTGGTAAACATTGTTCTAAGCCCCCCACCATATTGACGCTATAGGGAAAACACACCGCGACTGGTTCATGGGTACTTATTATAGTGGAAGATTTGCAAGCTAGAACTCTAAAACCATTAGATTGAACGTGTCTGCAATTCGGCGTGTCTGCAATGTAGACACGCTAGTTGCCTAACGGCTAGCTTGCTGGAAGGAACCTCAAACCCGTATTTAAGGGAGTAAACTCCCTAAAGCAAGGGGGAACAGGCTTTAAATCGTTGTTGAAGAACATTGATACGGTCAGTTCCACTAGCAAGCTAATTTGGTGGTGCTCTCTTGTAAAAGATAGAGGGAAATAGGCAGTGCTTGCTCTTTCATATTCTATGGCAGTCATACCGACCTTGCTTTGCTGTCCCAACTATGGCTCTGATGCCATCATGAAAAACGGCACCAGACGGAGAAAGGAAAACCATTAGGACTTACGTGGAGGAGGAGGGGGAGGCAAGACTCAAACATAGCTGGGTTTTGCTAGAGGCAAAGTATGAAAGACCCTGTTACTCGCTTGGACTATTGCCAATATCTGCGCTGTACCAACCGCAAAAACAAAGTGGCTTTAAGCAAGCTTTGCTTAAAGCCACTGGGCAACTAGGGGGGTGAACAGGCTTGCCAATGGCAAGCCCTGAACCGATGCGTCTCTCTCAACCCGATTCTGAGGCAGAGCTTTTGCTTGCAGTGCGTACTACCCTTTGTTGAATTCTAATTGTCCGACAGACTCGTAGTGCCCATACTGCTGGTCACCCGTGAAAAGTTGCACCTCGTAGGTGCCAGTACCCGGCAGAGGACAGGCTAGCTGCGTACCCTGGCTTGTCTGTTCCGTGCAGTGTTCGGTTTGTTGGCTACCTTTCGCACCGTAACTTGCCATCAACCATCGCTGGCGAGGATTCTCCAGTTGAATCACCGCGTTGCCCTGCACAGCCGTTTGCGAACGAGTGGGTGACAGCAACTTCAATCCTTGCGCGAAGAAACCAGGACGCAGCATCGGTTGCCGGAAAAAGTCGCCACGCGACAGCGGTTGAGGCAAAAGCTGCCAGGCGGCATCGTCTGGGAAATGGCTGACGACCATGACGGTTGGTGGCGGGAACAGGTAGCTGGTGCCATATTGTTTCGTAAAACTAGAGCCATTGACAGAGCCGCTATCCCAGGTGGCATCGATCAGATACCAGTTGCCTGCAATCCTGGCAGCATTCCAGGCATGACTACCACCATTCAGGTCGCTGCTCTGACTGCGGGCATCGCCCACGACATACACGATCTCCTCCCCGATCACCTGTCCCAAAGCTTCGAGCAGTTTGGCATAGCCAGCACACACCGCTTTGCGAGTGCGGAAGACGGTTTCGGCATCCTGGGGTGGACGGGGAGTCTGCCCAAAGAAAGCAGGCGCATCATAGGCAATCCGATCAGCGACGTAATCATGCAGCGCTTTGACTCGGAGAAAGGGATCGTGCTCCTGCTGGGCAAGGTACTGCGCCACCGCTGCAATGCTGGTTTCCACACTGGCAGGCATATGAGCCACCGCCGGATGGATGGCAGCGTTCGTGGTCCACAGCGTAGCGGGCTGGGTGTCAGGGTTCGTTGGAGTCGGTTGTGGTATTTTCTGGGCTTGAGGTGTGGGTTCGCTTTGCGGTGTGGGTTGAGTGGACGTTGGCGCTGTGGGTTGCGGCGCAGGACGAATCGCTTTGGTGTCTGCGTATTGTTTGTAAGGATTTTGATGGACTGCCAGATACAGCCACTCCAACTCATTCGCCAGTTGGAAGAGCGATTGCCGAATCCAGGCAATTTGAGGTCCCTGCCGACCCTCCAACATCCAGTCTCCCCGCGTCGAAAGCGCCAGAAAGGAGGTTTGAGGACGCAGTGCCAACAGGCAGGTAAGGAAAAGCAGGTTGAGCAACAGGGTGCGCAGGATGACGCGATCGCCCCAGGTGAGCATTGGCGGCTTCTGCTGACGACGCTTTCGACCCCACAGATCCCAGGCGATTGGGAGGAGGGGAAACAAGAGCACCCCAGAGCAGACTGCCAGCCAGGTGGGACCATTGGTGTACGCAACCAGGGAAGAGGCTAACCATACGCCCAGGACAGGGGTGAGAAAGACCAGCAGGAGCAGCAGTCCTTTGAGTAACCGGGCAGGAAGGTCAAGGAGGAGGAAGCGCATAAGACTGAAAAAGGTTTGTCTGAGTCAAGGATGCCCAAGCTGGCAACGATGT
Source organism: Stenomitos rutilans HA7619-LM2 (assembly GCA_019358945.1). GTDB lineage: Bacteria > Cyanobacteriota > Cyanobacteriia > Leptolyngbyales > Leptolyngbyaceae > Stenomitos > Stenomitos rutilans. Next base: position 7,040 of record JAHHIE010000034.1, read on the forward strand.
TTGAACAATTGAAAGGGAGAGGGGTGTTGAAGGATTGGTTCAGAACGGATTTTCGGTAGATACAGTGCCAGGATGAGCGGTTTCTGATTCTAGGTCAGGCACAGATGGCGGTAAACTCTCAGGCAAGCGCTGGAGACAAGCACCTGGTTATTAGTCTGATGAACGAACCATAGAACATGGCGACTACTGTTTGGGCTTAGTGGTCTGACCCAGGATGACTCTCACTAGCACCGCGATCGCGATCATGAGGTTGACTACATCGCCATCTGCTAGTTGCAAAGGCGTCGGAGCAACTATCAGTATGCTCTGATCCAGTGAAACAGCGATTTTCTGAGAGGACGGTAAGCAGGCTTGAGATCGAAAGGTTAGAGGACTGAACGGCGGTAATCATCTGCAATGCTCCTAAAGGAACATGAAGCGAGTCTGGCAATAATGCAGGTAATTCCAAAAGGAAAATTTGGCTTGCAGTTCCCAGTTTTCAACTTCGCAGAAGTGGTGAAACGCCTCCACGAAACCTCAAACCTTGAGTAGGTTGAAAGCGTTCTTGGGAGGTTAATAACGAGTCATCTAGTTGACAGCCGCTCGGTAATGAGAGCGGTCAAGAGGAGAAAGGTTGAAAGTCTTTAACACCGAGCTATCAGTTATGTCAGGGATCAAGCTGCTGAGGGGAGTACTTGAGTCAGACAGAGAGTTGTGAAATTGAATCAAACGCTCCAATCCCACCAATTCTACTGCCACTCAACAACCTGGCTCCACAATTTCATGGCAAGTGATAAATCTAAGCTCAGTCTGAAAACCCTCTGTCTTCTAGTTTGTGCTGAACATTGCCTTCTAGTTCCTTGCACTTTCAATAGAACCTGTATACATAGCCCAAACCATATTCAAATCTTGATTCAGAATCTGGCTGTATTCTTGTAATTTCTCAAGCCCTAGTTCTGCTGGCTCAGGTGCTCGACCCAATGCTTCTTCCAGTTGAATGTATCGAAGGCTAAGGTTTGCCAGCTCCTCTTTCAGGCGTAAGATTCGATAGTTTGCGTTTCTAGATTCCTCGGAAATCAAGTCGGCAGAATAGGGAGGCATCGCTTCATAGACAGCTTGAGCAAAGCGGACTTTACTGTTTGGCAGCCGTCTGTTGTACTGTGGTTGAACAGGTGTTTTTTCTCGAATGGCTCCATACAAACTACTCACATCTCCTCCAAACCAGTGATTCGTTGCGATCGCAGCTGATTTTGCAAACTGTTTAAGCGTAGGTGGCCTGCCCCCTCTTTCGTGAAGCAGCAAATGATAGGAGCGCCCAGCTTCTGTGATTTCAGTTTTCCATCGCGCACGAAAATAACTATCCAAGAATTGTTCTGCCCAAGCTCGTCGATAAGCAGTGATAATATCCCGAAGCTTCTCAAATCCTGATCTTCGACTACCTACACTCGTTTGAATTGTAAGAGATACTCCACCTGCTGTTATAGGTGTTGATCTCTGAGAGCTGTTAATAGGTTCAGGCGAACCCAGTTGCGCTTCTGCTTTTATCAACTCATCAAAGATTTTTGAATTAATCGGAGTCTGGAAATTTTCCAAAGCTGCAATCTCACGTCGGTAGTAATGTGCCAATCCTGCCATATCTGTGCGGGAGTACGGGCCTTCACAGAGGAACCAAGCCGTCAAAGCACAACCGTGCCAAAATTTGATGGCAGCCCCAAAGGTTTCCGCCATCAATTCATGGGGAAATAACTCGCTAACAATCTTGTCGGGGAACTTGACAAGCATTACAGTTCCCCATAACTGTTCAACTTTGTTCAATAAATCGTTGGGAAGGAACGTTTGGTAAAGCTGAGGTTGATAGGGGGATTGCGTCGCTTCGTTAAAGTTTAGGAATCGATAATCTTCAACCAATCCCCAAAGCGGTTGCATGCCTACTGCTTGGCGAGCATGGATTTGATCAAAAACAGTCCAATAGTCTTTAAGCACAGCTACACGCTGTTCTACAGGAGATTGCCCACTCGGTTGTTGCCAGTAAGCTGCGGCAATGCGCTCAATCTCTTCGGCTGGAATTCCTTGGAGGGCTGCAACCTCAGTCACCCGACTAACCCCACCAACGAATGGACGAGTTTCAGGAAGCGCCGTTATGATTTGCTCCTCTGGATGCGGTTTTTCACCCAAGTAAGCGAGAAATGCCAGCCAGTCACCACCAAAGAAACCAGCTAAAGTTGGTGCCAAAGCTTTAGTCAAGGCTTGTTTTCGTTTAACCTGTCCGTCTCGCTTAGCTTTTTTGTAATAGCCGTTGATTAACTCTCTTACCCGAAATGCTCGATAACAGCTAGCCATTTGGGGGTGTACTTGCTGTGCCAGGGCTTCGAGCAGCTGTTGTTTTGCTTGCAGTTGTTCTGCGGCTCGTAGCTTATGCCAACCTCCCCCCCAACGCATGACTGCTAATTCATCTGCAACATTAAAGCCAAGTGTTTGATAGAAGGTATCGATCGCATCCCATCGCTGGAGCATCTCTTCACAAGACAGGGTTCCAGAAAGATTACCTCGAAGCTCAAAGGGCAAAAATAGCGCATCAAATAGGGGTTCTAAAACAGCCCAAATAAAAACAGCCTCCGCAGAACTATTGAGCAAGACTTTTCCACGTTCCTCTAACGTAATTCCCATTGCGAAACGATTGTGTTCTCGAAATGCCCAAGGCAAACTCAGTATGCCGACACAAAGGTTAATGCTCTCTGGCAAAAACCAGGCTCCGCATGATTGTTGATGTTCCAACCCATAATTAGCAGTCAAGAAACTTTGGCTGTCATCGCTGAGTCCATGAATTGCTACCGTATTAACCTTTAAATGATTTTGCGTGATGGTTGCGACTTGCTCCCCTTGCAGACTTCTCACAAGCATTTCACCAACAATTTTGTCTAGCTTGTGAAACGACTCGCTTCTATTTTCTTTAGATTCCATCACGAGTAGCGCACTCAGTTCAGTTTGGTTCGCTCTACGCCCAAATGTTTCAAGGTTAGGACTCATGCATCAACCTCACAATTTGCTTAAATTGTTCAAAGGCAACGGGCTGTGGAGTAGATTGAGCATAGGCTGCATAGCGTTGGGCAAGAGCTTCTTCCTCTCGTTCTGCCTTGCGTTGCTCAATGCGCTCTTCGTCGTGTACAACCCGACGATCGATTTCGCCTTCCTCAAATAAGACAAACGTTTCGGGGCGAGTGGCAGTATCCGTCCCACGGGTTCCTGGAAGTTCCTCCTCAGAGGAGGGCGATCGCCAATCAGCAGGAAGCTCATGAGCAGTCAACGGATCCATATCGTTTTCCCGATAAATCGTCTCGATGTGATCATCTAGCCCAAACTCTGCGTGATAAATGATATCCAGGAACTGTTGCTTTGGCTCAACTCGTCCAATTAGTGCTGGATGTTGTAGAACGCGAATACCCCTTCCTATGAATTGGTAGAATTCGCTGAAACTTCCATAGGGACGCATGGGCACGACAAGTGTGATAGGCGAAAAGTCGTAACCTTGCCCTAACATTTTTAGTTGAACAACGCCCTGTAAATCGCCAGAGTCCTGTTCAAATCGGTCTCGAATGGAACGGATGCGTGATTCAGTCATTGAGTGATGCAGATAATCGCAGGGAATTCTATATTCAGTTGCAATACGAGCGATTTGCTCAGCATGGCGTTCCCCCAACGCTGAAAATAGAACTCTCGGTTTAACTGGGTACAAGAGATCAACTTGCTCATCCAGTGCAGTGCGAACAACTCGCATCAATTGACGAATTGATATATCAGATTTAGCCGTAATTCGCGCTAACTTACGCTCGTCCTTAATCAGCTCTAGAAGTGCTTGCCGACCCACAATTTCTTCTCGGCTGCCATCAGACCACAGCATTTCATAAGTGGTTTGTTCAACTTCAGGTGCAAAACGCAGAACTCGTAAATTCTTAGCGTGCCCATCTGCGATCGAGTCGATCAGGCGGTATCGATAGACGACATCGGCATCAATGGGTTTCCCATCCAACCGTTGGAAGCAGGCGGACATTAGTAAAGAGCGAGCTTTTGGGAAGTGTTGGAAAGCTCGCTGGTAAGATTCCGCAGCAGCTATATGGGCTTCATCAACCACAATAAAATCAATGTCGCCAGGTTCCAATTTAAACAGCAAATCATCTTCGTCATTACCTGCACCCAAAGAATGGAAATTGGTAATGATGACATCTGCTTTCAGAAGATCCTCACGCTGAACTACCCGGATTGGGCCATCTTCTCGATCAAGGGTTAAAACTTGGGGTGGCTTACAACCTGGAATGAGCGGACCACCTCGCAAACCATACAGTACATTGCCAACTGCCTGGTGATCAAACGCTTTATCAAAGGTACCTCGAATGACACTACCTGGCGTGATAACCATTGCCCGACGTTGAGCAAATGCCAGACAGGTGGCAACACCAAGGGCCGTTTTGCCTGCACCAACCGACATAATACAAGCTGCCCGGCGCTCTCCAGTACTGAAGTAGTTACCTAAGGCAGTTAACGCCTGAGTTTGGCAACCTCGCAGCGTTCCAAGATTTAGCTTATTCCGAACGGACTCAAAATACGAGCCAGTTGCTTCGTGGGTTGTAGTTGGTGATGGAGAAAAGCTAAATAACGGTGTAGGTTCCATGTCGGGTTGTGCAATTATAGGAGTTTCAATGAGGAAAGTTGCTAACAGCGGCTCACGAGAAAGAATGGACTGAAGTTGAGCAACGCAACGGGTGGTGTCGAGCCGAATTGCGTCATAGGAAAACCGAATGACTACCCAACCAGCTGTATGGAGGTCGTTTTGGCGCAAACGATCATAACTAAATGCACTGCGATCGCTATGAAAAGCAAAACCGTCAAGTTCGATCGCAATTTTCAAATCTTGCCCACTAATGGCATAATCCACGCGATAAGTGCGATCAGCAACGTTAACCTTTTGCTGAGGAATGATCCATTTGCGGATGGTTTCTTTGACAGCGGGCGTCAAAATCCATCTTAGAAAGCAATACTCCAAGAAGGAATTTGAGGCTATTGCTTGATAAAGCGGCATTTCAGGCTGCATCTTCTGATTCCAACTGAGCAATTCGGGGTTGGAGATTCTCTAGGTAAAGCTTGCCTTGATTACATCGCTCTGCCCGATGAGCTACTGCCAAAGCTTCATATACATTGCCTTCGCGCTCATACAACCGAATCAGCTGTCCAAAAGCGAGAATAGCGATGAATTGGGTCGTGTCCTCTCTCTCAATGGCGGCAAATGAAGGATGTGCCTCAACCAACTGAATATCCAACCAGCACAATCGCTCAATTTCAGCTAGCACCCGTGGCTCGTCTCGGCGCTGCTTCCAGAGTGCCTGGTGACAAGCTTGAATAGCAAAATGATAGTCACTCACTGTCCCTGGAAGCTCTAGTGTTTCATGCAGTTGCCGTAGAGTAGTTTGGCCTTTAGTTTCATTAGGTCGAGGCTGAGTTTGCCACCGATGAGCAGGTGAGGCTGAAGTGCTGCCTTCTAAAGTTGGCCACATTATGGAAATATGTCGCTTGCCCTCAAAGCAAAACGTGGAAATTTCTGGAGTGGCGTTGTGTTCCGGCAATCGTACTCGATTCACATTAGGGGCACCAGAGTACTCCACACCAGGAACCTCTGCAAAGCGCCGAAACCATTCTTTCATCTTGCTTCTTCTGGAGTTGGAGGTGGTCGAAATTGCGAGTTTTTGCTTGCTAGTGGTGGGGCAGTACGAATTTAGTATTCCCTACTGGGAACGTTGATTCTAACTCAGGGATAATCCAGAGCCAGTTTGGTACCCGCTTTTCTTTTTACAATCTTTATCGATTGCTTCAGGAGGTTAACTGTGCCTTAAATCGTTCAATTGCCGCCATTACGGAAGTCATCTATAACCAGAATTGTCGATCGCCCTCCAACAAGCTACTTGGGTATATCCCTTGAAGCCGCAATCCAGCTACCCGATCTGCGCCATAAATGGGCATGGGTAAGCGAGGTGCTTTCAAAGCTCCATGGTGGAGCAGTGTGAGTTTCAACGTTGTATCGATAATTTGCTCAATTGGTGCAGGTTCTCCTGCTTCATGCACTGTTAATCGGAGGGGTCTGGCTAACCCTACTCGTTCAGACACTTGGGTTGTAATCAGCACTGCTTCACGCGAGGATAACCGCAATGCTAAACCCTGTGATGGTGCAACTAAAGTTCTTTGGCTCAAGTTATACAACCTTGGAATGCCAGATTTGCGGCATTCCACCAAAATAAATTTTGCCCCGATCGCCCGTGCCCGCTCCAACAGATGTGGAATCTCTTGTCCGCAGAAGCGTCCGTCACGGTAAATTAAAACCGTTTTGCCTTCCAGCGTCGCTGGTAACAGGCGTTCTAGTAGTCGTTGCGGAATTTCTTCTCCTTCCAGTAGAGCATCTTCCAAGACATAACGAATAAATTCGCCCTGCTTGCCGTAAAGCCGCACACTAGCACAAGCATTCAGGGTTCCAGCAAGTTTGGTTTTGGGCGATCGCGAGATGTCTAATCCGATGAAGTAGTCAGCAATCTCTAGCGGCTCCGCCAGAATGAAAGGCAAATTCCCTAGCTTTGCTAAGATTCCCGGAACGACCTGGTTCAGAATTTGTCCATGTTCAACCTCTGCTAACGTGCCATCGTAAATCACTTGGCTTGCGATATTTCGACGCAGAAGCAGCGAGTAGACCAGATGGTAAAAACCGCCTCCATCCTCCTCATCGGCTTCGCGATCGCTCTGTGGCAGAAAGGTCAACACAATATCAACTGGAACTGTGATTAACTTGTTAACGGTTCTCTCCAGAGCAGCTCTTGCCTCAGCAGCACTAAGCCCGCTAATCGATAGAGCTTTGCGGTCAATGATTTCGCTTTCAAACCCATAACGTTTTAGTCGCTGTTGAGCTGCTTCCAGGAAACCGTTCACACTACCGTCGCATAACTTCAGCGCAGCAATCCGAATCATGCCAGGTTGAAAATTGGGATGACGATCATAAACTCCACCACTTGATAGTCCCTGTAAGATACGCCCTCGAACACCCGTAACTCCTTTGCCAAACAGCAATGAGGTTTGGTCTACAGGAGTCGCTGGCTGCCAAAAGAGGTCAGGATGTTCTAGGCTGTTCAAGCTCCGTCCAATTTCAAAACCGTAAGGCAACAGATGTACTGATGCCTGTGCTTTGAAGGTTGTTAGCAATCGTTGCCGCTCTGTATGAGGAATTTTTGTGAATCGTAAAAACTGTCCGTAATCAAATCCAAACTGCCCTGCCGTTTCAGCCGTAATCGAAGGACGAAGAGCGGAAAGTGGGTAGTGAAACGGCTTTTTCCCTTTACCAAACTGAATCGCAACCACTAACTCATCGTCAGGAGCAGTCTCGATGATGTGCCGTGTTGAGAAACCTGCTGCAAGTTTGAGCAGCCGATCGCGATGCTCCCTGACGACACCGACAAGCCGAACAATACTGCCACTACCGCCCATGTCAAAATCCTGAACGGGCAAGCCCACTAGCAAATCTTCTGGATTCCCTTGAGCTGCATTATTGGCATAGAAATCCGCCAAGCTCCCTGAGTATGCAATCTCAGTTTGAACTGCTAATGACAATGCTGCGCGTTCTTCTCCTTGAAGTTCGATCGTTTCTGCCCAAAACTTAATTTTGCGATTCACCGCTAATCCTGCGATCGATGTGACAGAAATTGGTCGAAAGGGTTGCCTGATCCGTAGAATCTGAAATGCGAGTTTGGACAGAACAGGTGGTGAGGCGAACGCAGCACTGTCTTGTTGAAGTCGGAGAGATTGATCACACAAATCTGGAATATCTTGCTGGAGTGCTGAGAGCGCTGTCTGGCACTGAGAGAGATTCAACGCTGGTCGTTGCATTGGAGTGAGCACCCACAGCCGATACTCATACCAAACGACAACAGATTGTTCTAGTTTTCGCGAGAGATGGAAACTCAAGCGATTACCAGTTTCTTGATCAATCTCAGGGGTTATCGTAAAGCTGGCAAGATTAGGTTGGGTGATCGCCAGTGGAAACACTTCACTGAGGAAGACAAGTTCTTGTGAGGGAGCAGCGGTAATAGCAATCATGCAGAGACCTCCTGGGCAGCAAATTGGCAAACTGAGTTGAACTGGCAATATTGGCAGCGAAAGCCGGGGTTGGGCGGAAAGATGCGATCGAACTCCGCAGGGTTCTTGCGGTACTGTTTCTTCTCCGCCTCATGCCGTTGAGCCAAGCGCGCTAGCTCTATCCGAACGGCATTCAGTTGGCTCATGGTTGCCGTGATTGGTTCTGACCACTTGCAGAGTTCAAGGTTATAGAATGAGGCGATCGCTCGTTGACGAGGGAACAGGTACTTTGCAGCAAGCAAATAAACAAACGCCTGTCGTTCATCAAAATCAGAATGGCCCGTCTTCAAATCCAGAATGTGTAGCGTGCCATCCGGTTCAAGCAGGATGCAGTCGATCGCAGCGAAGAGGTTGAAGGTTATGTTCCCGTAATAGAGCTTGATAGGTTCCGGGAAACCCTCATCACCTCGGCTCAAGCTAAAAACTCGCTTTTTGAGAAGGATGGGGTTCTCATAATACTGGGACAAAATTTGGTTCAATCGTTCCCGCACCTCATCAGCTTGCTGATCGAGTTTAAGAATCTCAGAAACCTGCGTGACCCCATCTGTATCCCCAAGCCGTTGAGGGTTCAAGTAAAATTCATAAACCCCTTGTTGCGCTAACAGTCCAATAGTCTGCGGAACGGTGTCTTGTGCCAGGATTGCCGCAACATTGGGTTCTCGCTTCCGAACTTTGGCATAGCCCCGCTTCATATCGCAGTGCCAATGCTCCTGCCCAACTGCCGGAGCAAAAAGTGACCAAAGATTGTAGCTTGCAAACGGTAGCCAGCTTTTTCCCATCTCAACAATCTCCTTGCATGGCTGCTGATAAATGTTGCGCCTCAACGCCAGCCCTGACTTCAAACTCTAAATTCCAACTATTGAAGGGCTCACATTTGACAAAACAAAATCGTTGTGTTAGCACTATAGCACAGGAAAACAGCAAGACAACTTTTTCGTTGTGTTACAATGATTTTATGATTCCACCCTTTAATCAAGATGGATTATTACCACCTGGAATCCACACCGAAGCTTCGTGGCAGGAGTTTGCTCGTCGTTTTGGGCACACTCCACACCGACAGAACCTACTTTCAGGAATGAAAGTGGCTTTGTTAGGGCTGCGAGGGGCTGGTTGCCAGGTTGTCTACGTCGATGGCAGTTTCGTAACAGCGAAGGAACATCCCAATGACTTTGATATTTGCTGGGATATTACGGGAGTCAATCCCGATCTACTCGATCCGCTGTTACGTAACAACAGTCGAGTTGCTCAGAAGGTGAAGTATCTCGGTGAATTTTTTCCGGCACAAACCACTGAAGGAGTGAGCGGAAAAATATTTCTAGAGTTTTTTCAAATTGACAAGGCAACGGGAAACCCCAAAGGCATTGTTGCCCTAAACCTGTGGGAGATATGGTCATGATTAAGAATGAGCGGCAATACCGCATTACTAAAGCTCAAATTGAAAAGTTCTCAAATGCTCTCACTCAACTGTCGGCTTCATCTCAGCAGGATCAGTCTGTCCATCCCATCCTGCGGAAAGCTGAAAGAGATTCGCTAGAATCTCAGCTTACGGAACTGCGCGTCCAAGTCGAAGAGTATGAGGCATTGAAGGATGGACAACAGGCAGTACTCGAATTAGATTCGCTTGAAGCATTACCATTTGCCCTGATCAAAGCTCGGATTGCTGCTGGGTTGACTCAGAAAGACCTAGCTGAGCGACTGGGGATGAAGGAACAGCAAGTCCAACGTTATGAGGATACAGCTTATGCTTCTGCCAGCTTTGCACGTTTAGTAGAAGTCAGTCGTGCGATTGGTGTTCAGGTTCGCGAAGAAGTTTTGTTACCTAGAATCTCACCGGCTGATTTGTTGAGCCGATTAAGCCAAGCTGGAATTGATCGCGATCTTATTCTCAACCGTTTCTTCCCTACTTTGAGTGCTGAAACTTCACAGGATGAAGGTGAAGTCTCTACTAATGCCTTAGTGCTTAGTGCCGCACTCGCTTTAAGGCGGGTGTTTGGATGGTCACTAGCTGATCTATTTAGCTCTAGACCGCTTCAGCTTGATTTAACTCCCCTTGGAGCTGTTCACTTTAAAGTTAATGCAAAAGCAAATCAGAAACGATTAAGTGCTTACACAGTTTATGCTCACTTCCTAGCATTGCTTGTACTAGAAGCCACAGCAGATTTACCAGCGAAACCGATCCCGACCGATCCCAAGCAAGTGCGTGAAGCAATCTGCTCAACGTATGGTGAACTAACATTTTCAAACGCTTTACAGTATGTTTGGAGTTTGGGTATACCCGTTCTTCCACTGAAAGATTCTGGAGCGTTTCATGGTGCATTCTGGCGTGTCAATGGACGAAACGTCATTGTTCTGAAGCAGCGCACTAGGTCCTCATCTCGCTGGCTGCTCGACCTTCTCCATGAACTCTGGCACGCTGCCCAAGAACCAGAGCGAGCTGAGCGAACTGTGGTTGAAGAAGGGGATATTGCACAGGAACGGCAAGACTCACCCGAAGAAAAGACGGCTACAAGATTTGGCGAACAGATCCTACTCAATGGCCGCCAAAAGGAATTGGTTGAGATGTGTACCAAAGAAGCAAAAGGTAGTATTGAGCGACTCAAGAATGCCGTCTTTAAAGTTGCTGCGAGGGAGAAAGTTTTAGTAGGGGCTTTAGCAGATCACATGGCTTATCGGCTATCACTTCAGGGTGAAAATTGGTGGGGTGCTGCGACCAATCTACAAACGGAAGGTATTGAGCCGTGGCAGATTGCTCGTGACGTACTCCTAGAGAAGATCAATTTTGAAATTTTGAATGATGTGGATCAAACACTCTTGATAAGAGCTTTGTCGGATACCTTACCTCAGCAGGAATTTTAGAAGTTATGGAGGTTAAACGCAATGTCGGATAATTGGAATGTTGAGGAGGAGTTAAAGCCACTCCAACTGAAATGCACAAGTTCAGACTGCAATAATGGAAAGCACTGCTATAAACCTACTCGTAAGCAAAAGGCAGCGAATACAGTAGGAGAGTGCCGCTCATGTGATGAACCAGCGCCCTTTGACTGGGATCGTTTACATAAGCTTGATCCTAAGGATCTAGACTACGCGATTGCCGCCTTACGAAATGAGCTTTTCCGCCAACACTACTGGACGAATGAGATTCCTCAAAGAGTCGAGAATTATGCACGTCGTAAAGGTGTCAGCGGCATGAAGGTGGCCATGGAAAGGCAGATCTATCAGTCCATTGGTTCACCTGCTGACAGTTTTGATGGTCGTCAGACTTCGAAAGAGGACTCACCAAAAGTGAATGCGGTGGATTTTGCTCAACATGCGACCGCCTCTTGCTGCCGGAAGTGCGTCGAATACTGGTATGGCATTCCTCAAGATCGATCACTAACAGACCTTGAGATATCATATCTAACGCAATTGGGTATGAGATTTGTTGGCGAACGGTTTCCGTTTCTAACTGAGCAAGGAGAGAAGGTTCCACCAATTCGCTCAAATAAGTCGAATAGTCAGCGGACCAAACGGAGTGAAAGTTGAAATGGTGATTAATACTGAGACTTTGTCTGCACGCTATCGGGAAGCATCTGTAGATTTGCAGCATAAGCAGTTGCTAATTACCAACTTTCACAACACGCAGCAAGAAAATGATCTTACAGAGCCTCCTAATTGCAAAGGATTCGGGCGTATTCGACACTTCAGGCGATCGAGCAGTAATGTATGGCCATCAAATCCATTGCCGATCGATCCAGCTTGTACAACACTAGGACTACAAGCAACCAACATGATTCGAGCGCAAGTTTTTCAAAGTGCAGCTTGTAATTGGCGATGTTGGTACTGTTTCGTTCCATTTGAACTGCTGTCTGCAAATCGTAAATATTCCGAGTGGATGGGCCCATCTCAATTGATTGATCTTTATTTAGATCAACCTGATCCTCCTTTAATGATTGATTTAACAGGAGGACAACCTGACTTAGTTCCAGAGTGGGTTCCTTGGATGATGGCTGAACTAAAAGAGCGAGGTTTAGAGCAACAGGTTTACCTTTGGTCTGATGATAACTTGAGCAACGATTACTTCTGGCAGTTTTTATCAGACGCTGATCTTGAACTTATCGCGACTTATCCAAAGTATGGTCGTGTCTGTTGCTTTAAAGGATTTAATTCTGAGTCTTTTGCATTTAATACTTGTGCTGAACCTGAACTCTTTAATCGGCAGTTTCAATTAATGAAGCGATTGCTGGAGTTAGGGATTGACATCTATGCTTATGCAACGTTCACAACACCAGCAGCCTCAGAAATTACTGCAGATATGGCTCGCTTTGTCGATCGACTTCAGGAAATAGATTACAATCTTCCACTTCGAACGGTTCCGTTGGAAATTCAAACGTTTATCCCAGTCAAGGATCGGCTAAATGATGCCACTCAAGCCGCATTGAAAAACCAATACCTTGCAATTGAAGCTTGGAAAAAAGAATTAGAAAATCGGTACTCTAATATCGAGCGATCAAAATCAATCACAGATGTCCCCTTACACACAAAGCAACTGCAATGACAATTACTGAAATCGAGTCACAAGAGTTTGAACAGTCTGTTGAACAATGGATTTTTGATGCGGTCAAAAACGGTGCTACTACGTTTGAGCAACTGATCAAGTTACTTCCTAGCGTCGATCCAATTATTGCTTTCAAAGCTCTACAAAAGCTTCAACCTTCGCTGCCAATCCCTAAGAGTACCTCATGCACATTGATTAACTCGGCACTGTGGAAGCAACCGAAGCTTACTCACGCCCGCCATCAAGAATCATTACCGCCGCCTCATCCGCTTGATTATGATTGGAGATTTACCGATTCAACCGTTGAATATTTGTTGCAAAAATGTGCGGAAGTCACCCCTCTACACGGTACAATTGTTCTACTTGGAACCCCTAGTCTTTTACACGTAGGAACTGAATCATCTTATCAACGGGACACGGTGTTACTTGAGGCAAATCCAATCATGACGAGTTGCTTGTCTAACACAGTGTTAGGTTCCCAGATAGTAGAGTGTGATCTACTGAGGGATGCACTACCAAACATATCTGCTGAAGCTGTTGTAATGGATCCCCCCTGGTATCCGGAGCACGTTCAATCATTTCTCTGGGATGCATGTCAGTTGTGTCAGATGGACGGACACATTTTAGTCAGCCTTCCCCCAATTGGTACTAGACCTAGTATTGAGCGGGAGTGGCAAGAAACTTTGACTTGGGCGAACCAATTAGGACTTCAACTGATACATCTAGAAGAGCTGTCTCTGTCCTACCTAGCTCCTTTATTCGAGCGTAATGTTTTTAGAGTTACAGGGGTTCATTGTGTTCCGCAGGATTGGAGGCGAGGTAATTTAGCTATCTTCGCTCGAAGAGATTCCACTAACGTCCCCCGACCTATTGTTGCTTCACCCGAGAAGGGGTGGTTAGAAGTAAACCTTTCTAGTGTCAGAATTCGAGTCCGTCCTTGGATCGACTCGGAGTTTGCTGATCCAAGCTTGATTTCAGTCACTCCCAACGATGTGTTGACCTCAGTTAGCCGCCGAGATCCTCGACGTCAACTTGCAGATGTTTGGACTTCTGGAAATAGGATTTTTTCTTGTCAAGGAGGGGGTATACTGTGGCATGTTTTGGATGCTATATCGAGAGATCGCTCACCCCATAAAGCTGTAGAAGCTTTTATAGGGCGGGCACTGCAACCAAGAGAAATTAGTCTTGTCTCTAATGCAATAGAGCAAGCCCTGGATATTATCAGTTTGGAACGAAAGGAGAATTTACTCTTTGGAGACTACTGGAGCAGTACAAACTTCACTTTTGCCGCTAGTTAGTAGTTTACAGTTAGCCGTGAAGGATGATCCATTTTGGGAGGATTACCTGTCTCCATTGTTCGAATCGGCACATCTGCCGTTTTCACTTCATCTTGCAGTTTTTGTAGAGCCATATCTTCAGTTTGTTTTAGAGGGAAAAAAAACTATAGAGTCGCGTTTCTCAACACGTCGCTTTGCTCCTTACAATCAAGTTAAAAAGGGGGATGTAATTCTTCTAAAACGATCGTCTGGTCCTATTCTTGGGATTTGCCAAGTAACTTATCCATGGTTTTATCAACTTGATCCTGACTCCTGGACAAGCATTCAAAAAGATTTTGCTGAGGCTTTATGCGCGCAAGATCCTGAGTTTTGGAAACAGCGCGAATCTGCCTCTTATGCAACTTTAATTCGTATCCAACGTGTAAAATCTATTGCTCCAATCAAATATGCTAAACGCGATCGCAGAGGCTGGGTAGTTTTACAAGATAGTGTAAGACAGTTAAAATTGGATCTTGAAGTTGTATGAAACCAGCTATTCTTACTTTTTCTGGTCCTATTGCCAGTGGTAAATCAGCACTTTCAAATAAATTAGCTCAAACCTTTCACTGGTCTCGTGTGAGTTTCGGAGACTACGTCCGTTCTATTGCTGATGCAAGGAAAATTCCTAAAACACGAGAAGTTTTACAGGCAATTGGTACTGAACTTGTGACAAGTGATGTAGAGGGATTCTGCAACACCGTACTAGAACAGGCTAGTTGGCAGCACGGGCGACCTCTGATAATCGATGGTATTCGCCACGTAGATGTTCTTAAAACTCTACAGAAACTAGTCGCCCCAATGAAACTGTACCTTATCTTTATTACCATTGATAGGGGTGTACAAGCTAACCGCTTAATTAAGAGAGGGACAGACGAGCTACTAGCAATTCAAACACTGGAGTTGGATGTAACAGAGCAGCAGGTAGGCACTTACTTGAGAGATATAGCTGACTTTGTAGTTGACGGTAGTCGTTCAGTTGAGGAGGCAACCCAGGATATTGCAGATTGGCTCCAGTTCCAACGTGTTAACAATTGTAGAACAATAACTCAGTAGTAAGGTGATCTATGATTTATCACAAGATGCAATGGGAAAAGCTACTCAGCGATGAACGACAAGGAAATGAGAAACATAGGGAGGATCCCCATGAGCGTAATCAATTTGAACGTGATATTGATCGAATTATCTTCTCAGAAGCGTTCAGAAGACTTAAAGATAAAACTCAGGTTTTCCCAATTACAGATCATGACCACGTACACAATCGGTTAGCTCATAGTCTAGAAGTTTCTTGTGTTGGTAGATCTTTAGGGAGGCTTGCAGGAGCACATATTCTTCGAGAATACGAGAATGACCTGAAAGAGCTAAAGGAAGAAAAAGGTCTGAATGAAGCTAGTTTTGGTGCGATTGTACAAGCTGCCTGTCTCGCTCATGATATTGGTAATCCACCGTTTGGGCACTCTGGTGAAAATGCAATTCAATCTTGGTTCTATACAGAAACAGGGAGGCAACAACTAGATCAATTAAATGCATCAGAAAAAGAAGATTTGGAATTATTTGAGGGAAATGCACAAGGATTTAGGATTCTTACTAGATCAGAGCGGCAATTTAACCGTAACAGCTTACAGCTGACTTTCGCCACTCTTGCAACTTTTGCTAAGTATCCCAGAGAATCTCTTGTTTATAGGAGTATTTTAGAAGAGAATTCATGGCGAGTAAGCGCTAAGAAATATGGTTTTTTCCAATCTGAAAAAGAAGTTTTTGAAAAGGTTGCTGAAAAAACAGGGCTTAATCAAATCACTGGTAATGCAGCCTGGTGGTGTAGGCATCCTTTAGCCTTTCTTGTAGAAGCAGCAGATGATATTTGCTACCTAATTATGGATCTTGAAGATGGCTTTAACACAGGCTATATTGATTATAAAACTACCAAAGAGTTGTTGCTTAGCCTTGCAGATGATGAAGTTAAAAATGAAGAAAGGGAAATCTTAAAGGAAGAAAGTGCATTGCCAGAGAAAAAAGAGAATATAAGATTTCTCCGTGGCAAAGCAATAAATAAGTTAATAACCTTGACTAAAGATTCTTTTATTCGGAATGAAAAGAGAATATTAACTGGTGAATTTGATACTCCTTTGCTTGATTCAGGCAGTGATGAAATCAAACAAAGAATTAAAGCAATCAAGAGTGAAGTTAAAGACAAAGTATATAGATGTCAAGAAGTTCTTTTAATAGAGATAGCTGGATATGATGCTATTTCAGCCTTAATGAGTGAATTTATTATTTCAGTTAATGATGGAGTTGTTTCGGGTAATAGCAAGAAGCGTAATAAGAAAAGTGAAAAACTGAATGAGATATTGCCTGGTAAGATTGTTCCAAATGGCTATACCGGAAATGAGAAGTATCTAAACATATTAAGGGTAACAGACTTTATAGCAGGAATGACAGATTCTTATGCAGTGTCTCTCTTTAGAGAAATTAAGGGTATTTCCTTATCTCGATACAGATAACTGATAACTTCATCCATTTCGGTCAGTGAATAGAAATACATTAAGGGTTCCTTGTTGTTCTCAAAGAGGTCTCTCCCCTAATAAAGAATAAGTTTCTCAAGAGAGATTTATTCTAATTTCAGAATTGGCACTCAGTATGTGTATATTTAGTGCAAGTGAAGCTGCTGTTTAATGTTCAGCCGTTCTTGAGTACCCGCAAGTCACACTTCTTGTTTTGGTGTCTCTTTGTCCGACAAGAAGATACAGAAAACAGATTGCACAATCAGAGCATATCGTAAGCAGTTTGAGCTTGTGACGATCGCGTGATGACATTGCATCAATATTAACGGGGCAGTCAATACGGTTTCTGTTTCTTCACCATACTTCTGAAGGACATTCCACAGTGAGCACACTTCTGTTCCTTCAATAATGCCTCAACTGAAAAGTTCTTCTCACAAGCCCAGCATCTGGGGAGTAAGCGCAGCCTGTGGCGATCACACCCTGCTGTTGAGTAGAGCTGCCAGGCTATTCGGTGGTAGGGTTCTTCCAAGCAACAGGCGGCGCAGATGCGGATGGTGTTAGGCTGCGATCGCTCACCTTTGGGAGGAAACATTTGCCAGAGTCTATCAACCTCAACTTGCGTAATCTTGCTGAGTGCTTCCACCTGTTTCTGCTGAGGCTTTCTCCCACTAAAGAGAAGGTTCTCCCAGCGTTTGATTGCTGTGCCTACTTCAAGAATTGCCCCTAACTGACTAGGAGAAGAAATCCGATTGCCTTTTGCTTGTCGGAACCGATACAAGAAACTGGCAATGCTTTCTCCTGCATGGGGGTGGACGATCGTATATGGGTGATTGGGATCAAAGGTGTACATTCACTAACCGCTTGGTTATTGATCATCCGGCTCAGCTACTGTTTGATCACCATATTTCTTTAAGACCTGGCTCAGTACCTCATTGTCGAAATAAAAGTCATCGACCGTTGAGGAGCGTCGAATGACCTGGATCAGGATTTCAACTAGATTTCCAAAGTTGCCATTAGAGGCTTTGAATAAATCCGTTACCGTCTCAGCCCTTATTAACTCTAAGGGCTCTGGCAACCCCAGAAATTCTCGTTCAAATGTTTTGATTGGACCTGAGAATTCACTTTTGGAAAGGTTGCTGAATTCACAGTAGGGTTTGAAGTAGTCAAACAAATCAAGCTCTTTCAACTTCTTGTCTAGAATAGTCGGACCAAGCAAGATAACTGAGATGCCACACTTCTTCGCTAACTCAATCAAATCACAAATTGCCTTCTCGGTCATATAATGAGCGTTATCAACCAACAGGGTTTCAACCCTGAGTAACTCCAATGTGTCAAAGGCTCTGAGACGGTAATCTTCCGGCTTTCCACCTCGGGCACCGCGACCTAGCTCCTTCGTAATCTGATTGAACAATTTACGCGAGTCAAAAGAGGTCAGGCAATCAGTGTAATGTGTTCGTAATGGAATCGGACGCAATGCTCCTTTCTGCCCACTGATACGATCGACGCACTCCATTGCGATCGTCGATTTACCACATCTCCTGGGACCGATGATTCGACCACTAAGCCTGTCCTCACATCGATCTCTCAGCCACTGCTCCAGAGCCACCAATTGGTTTGTCTCAGCAAAGAACTCTCGGTTGATGAGTGCTTTGATTCGCTCTGTCACATTGCCTGCATCTGATGCAGGTTTATTCGAGTGACTTAGGGGAATACGCCCTGACTGTGGTTCCGGTAGCATCGCGATCTAACCTCATCAAAACCGTCTGGTTCGGCGCGGAACGATCAGCTTTGGTCGCTGTTCCTCAGCCAGTTTAAGCTGCTGCTCAAAGAATTCTACCTGATTTTTTTCTTGAAGACGCTGCTGCATATCGATCACGTTTCTGGCTTTAGCAGGTTGCGTGAGTGATCGAGTACCGTCTGCATCAGTGGGTTGAACAGTTGCCTTTGGGTCGACTGGCACTGCTTCCGGGGTAGGGGTAGAGGCTACTGCTGCCAGCGGCTGCTCTGACTTCAACTCTGCGGCGATTGTTTGCGTTGTTGAAGCCGTATCGATTTCTTCAGCCTGGAAGTTTGAGTTTTCAGGGTGACTAGAAGCTTTTGCTGCTGCCCGTAAACGAGTGTGCTCCTGAGCTTGCTGTTTTTGCTTGCCTGCTTTTTTTGTGTCTATTAAGCCATCCTGCTTGCCTTGATATTTCAGACGGGTGCCTCGATTAGCTTTCTTGGTTAGCTGCGCTTTCGTCGTCACAGCCTTTCTAATTTCGTTGATCTCATCCAGGCGTAACGTTTCAGTTTCGAGTTTATTAGAATTAATTTTGCGAATGTCAAGCTCTAATTCATCAATCCACTGATTCAGAAGCTTAACCTCATCCTCAAGCATTTCGACATAGCCTAAAAACCGTCCTGGCTTCTCATTGACTTCCTTTTCAAAAGCAAGTAGACGGAGAATGTTGTCTGGGTTATATCTAAGAGTGACAGAAGCCGCATTAACGCCCTTTAATACCTCTCCCCGGTATTTTCGTGTCCTGAATCGAACGGTGCCATGGTCGTACAGTTTCGCATCCACAACTTTCATTAAGCAAAGATCCAGCTTCCGTTCCTCCATCACAGGAGGCAGTTCTTCATCAAGTCCATCCAGCCAAACTCGGTAGCGGCTTCTCGTCTCAAACTTAGGATGATTCTTATGGTTGTGCACAGCGTACAGGTGCCAAGCGACCAGCTTATCTAGATCTTGCGAACTCAGACACACCTCTGATTCAACATTCTTCGGGCGCTTCTGCACGCTGGAGCCAGTGTAGCCCGGACAAGCACTCCAAACTTGACAGTTCAAGCCATGAAAAACAGTCTCTGCATCACCCCCATCTGAAACTTGCCGACGCAGATGGCAGGTAAATCCAAGCTCTTCGCTAATTGTTGCAAGATGTCTGCCAATGTCTTTGACGTGTTTAGACTTTAGGTCTCTGCCGCCATCAGTATAAAGATGACGAAAGAAGCCATAGGGCATTGCAACATCGCGCAAATCATAGTCAGCAGGAAAATACTTGGGAAGAATGGCTCGTCGGATTAATAAGGCAACTTCTTCCGATCCTGGTTGCTTGGCACTGAACAGATGGCTCAGTATGCATTTAGAAAAAGAATCTTTGAGAATCGACAACCAGAGGCGTGTAGCTCCCTCTCTAGGGGACAACTTGTCATCTTTAACCTTTTCAAATTGCAAGACGAGTTCGCCGTCTTCAAGCTTTGAAAGTACGTCTACTTTAGTATGGTCAACCTGTACGACTTTATTTGGATAGCTGGCTTTGAGAGCCTTACCATCTCGCGTATTCAGGAGTGGTTCAGTGCCTTGTCCCGCACTGCACTTACCTTCTTGGATTTCTCGTTGCTCGATTAACTCTTTAACAATACGTAGTACCGTTGTGTAAGCAGGATACTCTTCTGTGTTGCACTTTTTGGCTGCTTCCTGCTCAACCTTTACGTGGACCGCTGCCGCACTCATTATCTTTCCGTTCGTGCTTCCCTTCTCCCAGGTTGTGGTGATGAAGGGCTTCCACAATTGAGTCAGCAAGTGTTCACCTTTTGTGCGTGGCGTTTCTGGCGGAATAGCTTCTTCTCCTCCTCGGAAGTATGATTGAAGCCAGCGGTAAAAGGTACGTCTAGAAACATGAAGGTGCGCTAGTACAGCTTTTTTTCTTGCTTTCTTGATTGCCTGATTAAGGGAATCAGCCACCCATTGAATGAGCCGGGAGCGAAATTCAGTCGTGGCGACCCCCTGCTGCACAAGCTGTTCGATGAACTTATGAATGTCTGTACTGTAGCTACTTTCATCGAGCAGTACCGCATCATCAGGGCATTCGGGAAGTTCGGTTTTGAGGCAATCGTCAGGCATGGGAGGGAAAGAGGACAGCAAGGGTAGAGTGGCAATACTGTACCAGATTTGGAAAATTTGCGCCACTAATTTACGAATGTAGCTGTTGCGATCAGGTGCGCTAAACTCTAGCTCATATTTTTTGGCTATTTACAGTAAAGGTCAAACAATACTGCTACTACCTTCACCGTTTAGCTGGGCGATCGCGTTTTGGATGGCAGTAGCGATCGCCCTTTCTGGAAGCGCCGCCAAAATTTGCTGTTCTTGTTGTAACAGGGATTGTTTGAATTGTGGATCTCGCTGCGCTTCTTCGAGAATGATAAGTTGGATCAATTCTGTTTGTTCATTGGCTGTGGTTGCTACATTGCTAGACCTCAATTGATTCAGCAGAGTATTAACCACTTGAGTTTCATGCCCATCTCCCGTAACTAGGCTACGAACTTGATTGCTGGCTTCTGTGTACCTAATTTCACCCGCACCAGTGACGTTTGTAATCGTGCCACCCACAAAATAGAAGTTGCTGCCGATGCGTTTAGCAAGCTGCTTCACTTCTTCATTCGTTTCTTCTTGCGTTTTTTTGACGTTTGCAAGATCACTAACCAATCTACGGAAAAGCGGGCTATTTTCCAGGCGAGTCGCAGTGACTTCATATCCCTGGTAAACAGCATCTTGAATTTCTTTGATTCGGCGCTCTACATTGGCAGGATCATCGCTTGTGACTTTCACAACCCATAAGTCTTGCCGCTGCTCAATTCCTTGCAGTTTTAGTTTTAGGTCTGGTTTATCAGTTTGTAGCTTATCAAATGTCAAGCTGAGGGCAGTATAGTCAAATTCTTCGCCCTTAAATACAAGCTCTAACTCATTCTCAGGTTGCTGGAACAGGGAAGCAAATTCACCGGGTTCAAAATTGCGATCGACGGGATAGCGGTCAGTAGGTTGTCCATCCCGATAGCGTCGGTAGATGTAATCACAGCGAACCTCCGTAAAGTTGGTTTTGCTGCTAACGCTCCAGTCTTCAATGCAGATGCCAGTCAAGTCTGCTCCTGAAAAGTCAGCCCGTGCGACTTGAGCACGAACGAGAATGCAGTCTCGTAAGTCAGCATTTCGCAAGTTTGCCTCTGTCAGGTTGGCATCAATCAGAATATTCTTACGCAAGTCAACCCTTTGAAAATCTGCCCCTGCAAGTTGGGTCCGAATGAGGGTACTTCCTCGTAGGTCTGTGCTTTTAAGGTCCGTACTTTTAAGGTCTGCGCCTGTCAGGTTGATATCTGTAAAATCAAATTCACGCATATCTGCACCTTGAAGATACGCGCCTCGCAAATTAAATCCTCTAAAGTCTTTATCACGGCTACTGCCATGTGTGAGTAATCGCTGAACTTTGGGATACTCCAAATCGAGGTATTGATTATCTACTCTGGCTCGTTCCAAGCCAACTACACCTTGAAAACATGTGCGATAAAGATTTTGCGCCCGTAAATCAGAATTTGCTAACTTAGCATTGGTAAAGTTAACATTACTCAAATCTAGGTTTGCAAAAGAAGTTCCCCACCAAGAACCGACTATGAGCGCCCAAAATCGTTGGAGTCCTGGATATGACCAAGGTGTTTCTCGAAGGTAGTTAGCGAGCCAAGCAATCAGTGTTAAAAATACTCCATAT
Organism: Stenomitos rutilans HA7619-LM2; assembly: GCA_019358945.1. GTDB lineage: Bacteria > Cyanobacteriota > Cyanobacteriia > Leptolyngbyales > Leptolyngbyaceae > Stenomitos > Stenomitos rutilans. The sequence goes on from JAHHIE010000034.1 coordinate 29,049, forward strand.
CCAGCACCGAGCAAAAGTACTGTCCAGTATGTCAGTGGTGAAGTAAGCAAAATTTTGCTGTATGGTAAGCTCTTTCGTTCTAACACATCAGCAATTACCCCAAAACAGCTAATCGTTGCAGAAGAAACACCGCTGACAACAATAACAATTTTAAGAAAATTGGAATTAATGAATAAAATATCAGCAACAGCAATAATGAAACGAATTGCTAGAAAACCAGCGGCACTTAGTCCTAAACACAATCCTGTTGCTACTATAGTCGTTATTAAAAAAGCAGAAAAGCCTTGAATAAGACCAAAAACCCCCAATAAAATTGACAATGCAATGACGATACCCAAACTAACAAATAGAGTAAGTGTTACTTTAATTATGTCTTGAGTAATAGCACTTACAAGCACAACTAATACAATTAAAAACGTAATGTGAAGCTGTGAACGAGCGGGATTGTCAATTATGCCGTACAAGCTAATGAATCCGCCAACGTAGCCTGCAAGCACGTTCGCTAAAACACTCAGTATAATGGTTAGCAGAGCCAAAACATTTTTAAATAAAACCTGTTGACCCGCACTCTTACTTTGAAAATCTATGTTTAAACTGTTCTGCCCAAATCGTTTACCCTGAATAGACTTAGCTTTGTGGTACTTCTGCTGATCCGTTTTCATTCCGCAGACCTTGAGTGAGAATCAAAATTACCAGATATGGTTAAAGTCAAACAGTATTAAAAAATCTGCGTTTCTTAACTCTTAGTACAATGGCTTTGAAAAATTAGTCTAGGATAATATAGCTTTAAGGTTGCTGGGCATCTTGAAATCGTTGATAATTAAATCCACGGACTGAACCAATATTGTTTCATGTAATTTAGCAATATTACTATGCAATCATGGTTGTTTCTGTTTAAATTAACAAAATGTATACCACTCAATCAAAGCAACCTGTTCTACAACTGCAAGGCAATATTCCTGGTTTTCCGGGAACGAATCTTCCAGGTGTATCGATCATTGGCACCCTAATCTCTACTGAACCTCTTCGAGTTGAGAATTTTATAGAGGTTGTTGAAATTGTCAGGGCACGCTCGCGTTCTGAGCAACATGCTTTAGTTAGTGTAGTCATTGATACTGAAGATTTCGTACCAATTTCGTTTCTAGAAGCTGGAGTTAAGCAAAGTTCATCAGTTTGTCGGATTGCAAGGTACTTTTCTCATTCAAGCTTCCTTGACTTTGTGAAGAATCTTGAAGTAGCGATTGAGCAACTAGGGAGTTTTCCTCACAATTTTGATAGCGCTGACAAAGTAATTGAAATCTTCTCCATTCCTCAGCAAATCGCCGAAGGAGTGTTTAGCGAAGCAGTTCGGCAACAATTTCAAGCAGGAGACAAAACTCCGCTCAAAGCACTTCAGGATATTACAGAAAATCAACTTGCCAAAATCTTACCGATTCCGATCGGTACTGGTTTTTTAGTCGGCGGAAGCCATCTGCTCACAAATCATCACGTAATTCCAGATGCAGAAACGGCGGATCAGTGCGTTGCTCAGTTCAGCTTTGCTGAAAACCTACAAGGTGAGAACCAAAAATCAATTGACTACGAATTTGATTCGACTCTTTTTGTTTCTAATCCTGGTCTCGATTACACATTGGTGCAACTCAAGTCAGGTATGTTTACTCGACAAGCAGGCTTTGAACTTGGTTGGATTCAATTAGTTGAAAATGATGAAAGTGTTGCTCCTGGATTGGTATGGGTTGAGTTTGAAGGCAGCCGCGATCAGATTCTCTCAGTAATGGAAGCGGGTAAAGTTGCGATCGATGCCTTGAAATTACGCGGCTACACTATCGACACAGAAGAATCTCTAATCATCTGGCATCAGGATGCTAATTCTTCAGAGGTTGAGATTTATGAGCAGGAAGAGATTAAAGAACTCGGTCGATTAATGGGAGAGGATGCATTCAATGAGCCTGGTAAAAGGGTTAGCGATCGTGCATTGAGACGAAAACGTGGCGACTCTGTAATTGTTGTTCAACATCCGAAAGGTAGGCAAAAACAAATTGTTCTCAACAATAATGAAGTCATTACTAATGGACTCTACGAGGACTTTTTGAGATATAAAGCAGATGCAGATTATGGTTCGTCAGGTAGTCCTGCATTTAATACACGCTGGGAATTGGTCGCACTCCATCATGCTGCTGTCCCTAAAAAACCTGAAGATCCTACTAAGCAGAGTCCGGCTGGAGATCGCACTCCTATCGAGTGCCATCAGGGAGTTAGAACTTGCCGCATCATTGATGATCTCAAACGACGAAGTTTTAGAAATCCAAAACTGAAAAACTTCATTCAAGATTTTGTGATTACGGCTGAGCAGTTAAACTATCCGCCGTTACCAGCCGCCTTGGAGTTTGATGGTCAGCACAGTTACGTGAGCTTGAATTCCAGAATTTTTGCTACTTCAGTTGTTCACAGCGCTCAACAACAAAAAGGAACGATTAAATTCTGGAGTCAAGATTTTGTAGAGCTTGGAAGTTTTGAATCAACGGCACTCAATACAGAAATCTGCTTTAGCCCAACTAAAACCATTATTGCTGAAGCGATGACTGATTCCAGTGTCAAGCTGTGGAATGCAGAGAGCGGACAAGCGATGACTGATTTCAGCATCAAGCTGTGGAATGCTGAGAGCGGACAACTGATCAGACTTTTGACAGGTCATCAAGGAACAGTTATGAGTCTCAGCCTTAATTCTGATGGCAATAGACTCGCCTCTGGAAGTGCAGACAAAACGGTCAAATTCTGGAATCTTGAAACTGGCGAATTTAAAACGTTTGAAGGACATACAGATTTCGTTCGGTCAGTCAGCTTGAGTCCTGATAGTAAGAGAATTGCTTCTGCTAGTGGGGGTGAAAGAGCATTCAAGCTTTGGACGGTTGATACGCTTGATTTTAGATCTTTTGAAGGACACACTGACTTCGTTAGGGTTGTATGCTTTAGCCCAGATGGAGAAATGATTGCTTCTGGAAGCAGCGATAAAACAATCAAGCTTTGGAGAGTTGAGGACGGCGAAGTTGTAAAAGCACTGGAAGGACATCAAGCGTTAGTAGTTCAGGTGTGCTTTAGCCCCAATAGCCAGATGCTTGCCTCTAGCGATCGTAGTGTCGTTAAGCTTTGGAATCTTGCTACAGGAGAGTCGAAGGAGATTCAGGAAGCAGGGGTAGATTTCCTCAGCTTTAGCTCTGATGGTCAAACGATAGCAACTTCAGCAACTTTAAATAAGGATGGAGGGATTGAAGGAGGTATCATTAAACTCTGGAAACTTGATGGAACACTATTTACACTTCTTGAGAATGCTGGTTCTAATTTTAAATTTAATTCCAGAAGTGTTCAATCCGTTCGTAATCTACAAAGCTTAGAAACGCTAAATGCTATTACCATCGAAGCTTGGATCAATCCAATAATGGGTGGTATGGTCATCAGCCGAACACTGGACGCAGCGCATCCAAGACCAGGTGAATTTACCCTCAGAGTAAACTCGATTGGTCAGGCTTTGTTTTCTGTGCTTTCAGTTTCGGCAGATGCATCAACCAAATACTACTCTTCAGTTTCCACAATTCCTGCGCTACAGTACGAGTTCAGCCACATTGCTGCAACCTGGGATGGATCAACTATCAAACTATATGTTAATGGACGTGAGGGACAATCAATGGACGAACCGAGTCCAGTTGACTTAGAAGGGGATTCTAATTTGCCGTCCAGTGCTCCAATCCTTATGGGGGTAGCGCTAAAACAAGGAACATCAGAATTAGCCCATCCTCCTCATACTCGGATTCCAGACTTGGAGCAGTTCTTCTCAGGCACGATCGCTGAAGTTCGTTTGTGGAATATCGCTCGAAGTTCACAAGATATTGCCATGAATATGACGCGGCAATTAAGCAACAACGAGCCAGGGTTAGTTGGTTATTGGAGATTTGAAGAGAGCCAGAGTGACAACGTGTACAACTCTGTGTCTCAGCAAAGTGATTACGGCATTCTTCGAGGGGTAAAGCGATTAAATGCTTCTCAACTATATTTCGCAGCCTTACCCTACGGTCTTAGATTTAGTAGCAATACGGAGCAGGTTGATTGTGCAAACAACAACGATTTAGTCATCATAGAAGCAATTACGATCGAGGCATGGATTAAACACAAATTTGGTAATTGTTCGCTTGTGAGTCAAGGTGATCTGAATGGGTGCAGCTATTCAATTGCATGGCATAACGGTAAAATCCGAGTGATTTTGCAGGGCGAAAGCGCGTTAAACAGAACAGTAGCTGTCACAAAAGATAGTTTTCCTCAAGATTTGATTTGGCATCATGTCGCGTTCACTTGGGAGCACGCCTCATCGGAGCTTTCTATTTACATTGATGGTAGAGTGCAAGACTCCCTGGTGATTGAGGGGCAGGCAAAGACGATTGTAACTCCTGCCAAAAACCAAACCCTTGGGCTATTTACAAGCTCACTGAAGGGTGTGACAGGTAACTTGAAGATTGGCGGTCAAGAAGCGGAACTGGATGTTCCGCAGTCACAGAAAAGGTTTTACGATGTCGCAATCGCAGATGTCCGACTCTGGAATGTCTGTCGTCCTCAAGACCAGATTAAAGCAAACATGTCACGGCGGTTGAACAGCGACGTAGAGAACGACAATGGTCTGATTGGCTACTGGCGACTCGATGAAGGCAGTGACGATCGAGTGATAAATCTTGTATCTAAAACACCAGCTACCATTCATGGCGCAAAATGGTTTCCGATGCCAGTCGTGTCAGAACAAACGACAACTGCCAATACCAACTTTCCTGAGTCATGATTTGCATTTGAGAATCGGTGTGAGATGCTCTGGAATTCCAGCCATCTGAATTGCGTTGCATCCCAGCTTGTAGGCAAACTCCACCGATCGCCCTGCTAACAGCGCATCATAAAAGCCGATCGCAAATTCGATCGCCGCTTGATCTCCAATTGAGCGCTTCATGCCTACGACACAAGCAATATGTTGCGAGATTGCTTTCGCTTGGACTTCTGAGTAACACGCATTCAGCACCACACACTCAACCTGGTGAGTAAATAAGGCAAACAAACTGGCGATCGCTGCTCCAGAAACCAACTTCGGTTGCCCAGTTTCATCCTCAAACATCAAGCCTTCTGGCTCTGCATCGGTATCCGAAACGACGCTGAATTTACGAGCAGATAGCGGCTCGTTACCTGAATTTTCAGTTCCAACGCCATGACCTGAGAAGTGAACAATCTGGGGCTGATAATCGAGCAACGCCCGCTGCATGTCTCTAGCAGTTACCGCCCACTTTGAGATCACCTTAAACTCATCTCGATGGCGCGATCGCCTCAGTCCCTCCTCAATCTCGCGTACCTCTTCCCCCAATCGCAGAGAAGGAGTTCCCTTGGGGTTTGCCGCCAAAACCAGAATCGTCTTGACCAATTGAGGTTCACCAGCAACCCTAGCGCCCTTGTCTGAAATGGCTGGCTGATGGGTAGCTTCTTGATAATGAATATTTCCAGCCCCAGTGAGATTAGTAATGCTGCTACCTGAGATGTTGAAAACTGCTCCCTGCACATTACCCATCGCCGTCCCGCCTGACATTTGTCCGATCGCCTGATTGCGATCGCCCTCCACCGTTTGCCCAACTTGCGGCGCTTGAGGATGAGAACTCTTTGAAGAATCAACGGTATCTGGAGCAGACGAATTTGTAGCAGCCTGATTGGGATCAGGTCGTTCATTAGTCATTTCGTTTAATCTGCCTCCTACCTAATTCAGTGTCACATTACCCTGCACGTTGCCAAGTACATTGCCACCTGTCACCTGACCTGTCACTTGGTTCTGATTGCCAGTAACAGTCTGGATAATCTGATTGCCGGGAGTCCCATCAGGAGCATCTTCTTGCAGAATCTTGGCGATCGCTTGTGCCAGTTCTGGATTGTCTTTCAATAACGTCTCCAGTTCCTCTTGGAAAACAGCTTTACGAGCTTCACTCTCTGGTTTTATAGCCACCTGCTCTGCTGCTACTTTCATGTCTTCCTTTGCCTCCACCTCCGGATGCAACTTCGACCATACTGCTTTAGCTTTATTCCAAGCGTCCTCACCAAATTTCTCCGCAACTTTTTCTGATGCCTTGCCACCTAACTTTATTAAGAAAGGTAGGAAAGGGGAAAGGAAAGCAGTTAGCAATACAATGTCCATTAGAAAAGCTTCCGTTGCTGACAAAGATGAGAAAACTCTAGAACATAGAAAGTACCAACCTCTTCCCTCATTTCAAGAAACCAAGTTGGTTGTATCTATATCTTTCTCTACTCTATCAAGATAAACGCTCTTCAATGCTATCGCCCCCTTCTTCGTCACCATGCATTAACGTATGTAGCGGTAAGGTCGGCTCTGTCGCAGAAAGTGAACGGGACAGTAGGCTTAGGAAAGCCTTGTCGTCGTTGATCGGTTCCCATGTCTACTCGGTTTTGTTTCAGTAGCGTCATCTCCAAGCAGCTATCATGGTGCTGAATGTCCGCTGGTCTTGCCGCTATGCCTTGTCCTACTAGAGTTGGGAGGAAATGATGCTAGAACGAGATATTGAAGTAGACCTTTCAACGAGCAACTGATGGGTGCTTAAATAGGTCCCAGCATTAGACAAACGGGTTCGACCGTATTTGAAACGAACGATGCGTGGAGGATCGATGAGATGTCTACCGAAAGCAAAGGAGCCTAGAAGTAGCTTTATCGTTCGGTCGCTTCAGCCAGAAAGACACTGGACTTTCGGTTGAGTGCGAAACGAGGTGGCAAAGCAGTCACTCGGTTTTTCCGTAAAGCCCTCAGATCCTAACTTGTCAAGAGACCTCGCGTGATTAATGTCCACAAGAATGCAGCTGATCTGCTCGCCGTCAATATGCTAAAAAGCTATGAAACGCTGCCAGCAGAAACTGAACGATGGCATGTGAGGTTTCTGCATAACAGCATGGAGCAAGTTCATCAACACATGAAGCGAAGCACCAAGCCAGCGATGGGTTTCCAGTCGTTCAACACGGCGAGACGAACCTCAAGGGGAATTGCAGCGAGAAATATGATGCGCCTCATGCGCTACTGTCGCATCTTCAACGTAGCTCGAAGGTGGAACTGTTAACTAGGCGCATAGGATTGATTGCCAATAATCGATAGGGCAGTGCTTACGGCTACTACATGTCCAAGCCCGCGCTTTCGATGCCCGAAAATCACTGGCGACACGCTGCATCGCCTCCGGAGAACCTTGCCAATCCTGCTTAGCACAAGCTTTTTCTCAAGTTGAAAGGCGGAAAGCAAGAGCCTTAAAGGGTTAGGGCGATCGAAAATTTGTGCCGTCAATTTGATAGAATTTTAACAGAGCGATTTCTACGGAATATCAAAACTTTGATGGAAACTTGCTTCAGGCTTAAAGTTTAGTAGCGTCGAAACTACTTCCAGTAATGTTCTTAGCGATCTCAAATTTTGCGCCACTGATTTACGAACGCTCGAATATGAGATTTTTCACCAAAAGCGATTTTTCTGCCAAAAACCAATAAAATTGTGCCACCCATTTGCGAAATCTGAGCGGTGAGGGGTAAATGTGGTAAAAACGTTGAAAGCTCTTCAGACAAATGGTTTCAGGCTTTGGAGGACTGTGCCACCCATTTGCGAATTGTGCCATATTTTTTGGCTATTCACAGTCGCACATTGATGTCGTTAGAATGGCATTTTACTGCTTTTCTCACGCTAATGTCGCTAATAAGTCATATGCAACTGGGCGGATAACGTGATCATTGCGCTGTTTTGCGTCTTGTCAGCGCAAATGCCATTCTTTAAAGGCACTCAACATACTCATGCGATCGCGCCACTACAATAAACCCGCAGACCCATACAAGCGTCTGAGCAGCGCGAGAATCTTGGTGCCATAGTCAGCCTCGGCAGACCACCGCCAACTGAGCTGCTCCACGCTGGGAGCCACGCCTCGGCTGATGGAGGAAAAACGTGGATCAACTACTGCCTGCACCAACGGTTCTTGATTGGCATAGGCTTTCAGATGTTGAATATGGGCGCGAACTTCAATTTGGGCACTCGGAAAGCTAGCCGCTTCGCGACTACCACCACCGGGAGCCGTCTCATATCTGGTCAGGTTCCATCGAACGGCTCCCTTGATGCGATTGGATATGGCTTGTGCTTACTGGGAGAAGTTTGTTCGGTGTGAGATCAGCAATTCAGTCGGCTGAACTTTATCATCATGACCAAAAGTGCCGCGATCGAAGCGCTAGAAGTGGCGCTGGTGGTGGTAACGCTGGGGCTAGCATCAAAAGCGTGGCATGAAGCGATTGCTGGTGCTGCCCTGGCGCTGGTTGCCACTGGTGCGATCGTGCTGGTTTTGCACGGCTACTTGCTCAAGATTCCTGATGTTTGACTGAAATTGAGTGCAGGCATTTTGCTATTGGCTTACGGCACCTTCTGGCTGGCGGAAGGATTAGGGATTGAATCGCCCATTGGTGAGTTGGGATTGCTGATTCTAATTGGCGTTTATGGATTGATCAGCCTACTGGCAATTCAACAATTGCAGAAAACCCGCTAAGACACTTCGCCTATTCTCAGCAGATAACCGATCAGTGGTCAGGTGCATGAGCATTGTTATACCAGTTTAAACAGTGACCAGGGCAGATAGAAGATTGAAACCTCGAATGTGCAAGCCTCCTGAAAGCCAAAATCGCTAATCTAAAATCCAAAATGGTATTAACTTGTCCTGCATCAGTGCGATCGCCTTATTACAATAGCTTAAGGTGACTTCTAAAACGGAGTCATACCGATTATGATTAAACAGAGTTCAGCGCAGCAAAGCCCATTGATGGACTTCTCATCGATCATGTCAATAGTCGCCAATGCGCTATTTGCTGACAGTGCTTGAGTCCACTACACAATCCTCACCACAACATTTAACAGGAGATACATATGAGTAGCGGAAACGGATGCCCGTTTACGGGAGGGCAGAAACAGCCTCGTCATGTGCCGACGAACCAAGAATGGTGGCCGCATTATTTGAATCTGAGCATTCTCAACCAGCACTCACCCAAGTCTAATCCGATGGGTGAGGCGTTCAACTACGCTGAGGCGTTCAAGACGCTCGACTTAGCCGCCGTGAGAGCAGATATCTTTGAGCTAATGACCACCTCTCAGGACTGGTGGCCAGCCGACTATGGGCACTATGGACCGCTCTTCATCCGGATGGCATGGCACAGCGCTGGCACCTATCGGACTGGCGACGGTCGCGGCGGTGCAGGTTCGGGCACTCAGCGGTTTGAGCCGCTCAACAGTTGGCCCGACAATGCCAACCTCGACAAAGCGCGGATGTTGCTTTGGCCTATTAAGCAGAAATACGGCAAGAAACTCTCCTGGGCTGACCTGATGGTCTTTGCTGGCAACTGTGCGCTTGAGTCGATGGGCTTCAAGACGATCGGCTTTGCGGGTGGGCGCGTGGATGTGTGGGAACCAGAAGAAGACATTTACTGGGGGTCTGAGAAAGTCTGGCTCGACAATGAGCGTTACACTGGCGATCGGGTGCTGTCGAATCCTCTCGCCGCCGTTCAGATGGGGCTGATTTACGTGAATCCACAAGGTCCAGATGGCGAGCCTGATCCGCTTGGTTCGGGGCGCGATATTCGTGAGACCTTTAAGCGGATGGCGATGAACGATGAGGAGACTGTCGCACTCACCGCTGGTGGGCACACCTTCGGCAAATGTCACGGTGCAGGCGAAGATACGCATGTCGGTGCTGACCCTGGCGGTGCCAGCATCGTAGAGCAGGGACTGGGTTGGAAGAGCACCTACAATACCGGGATCGGCGTTGATGCCATCACCAGCGGCATCGAAGGTGCCTGGACTCCGACTCCGACGCAGTGGGACAACAGCTATCTGGAAACCCTGTTCAAATATGACTGGGAGTTGACGAAGAGTCCCGCTGGCGCGTGGCAGTGGAGACCGAAGGACGGGGCTGGTGCAGGTACGGTACCCGACGCCCACGATCCGTCGAAACGGCACGCCCCCATGATGACCACAGCGGATATGTCCATGAAGACGGACCCTACCTATGAACCGATCGCGCGGCGTTACCGCGACAACCCAGATGAGTTTGCCGAGCAGTTCGCCAAGGCGTGGTTCAAGCTAACCCATCGTGACATGGGACCGCGAGTTCGCTATCTCGGTTCAGAGGTGCCAGCAGAAGAGTTCCTGTGGCAAGACCCCATCCCCGCAGTTGATCATGAATTGATTAATGAGCAGGACATCGCCGCACTCAAAGCCAAGATTCTGGCATCGGGACTGTCTGTCTCCCAACTCGTTTCGACCGCCTGGGCATCGGCATCCACGTTCCGCTGCTCCGATATGCGCGGTGGAGCCAACGGAGCGCGCATTCGGCTGGCACCACAGAAGGATTGGGAGGTCAACCAGCCAGCCCAACTAGCAACGGTGCTGCAAACCCTGGAGGGCATCCAGACCGAATTCAACCGTTCGCAGTCCGGCGGCAAGAAGGTTTCGCTGGCTGACTTGATCGTTCTGGGCGGCTGTGCCGGTGTCGAACAGGCGGCGAAGAGCGCTGGATACAATGTGACAGTTCCCTTCAAGCCGGGACGGACGGATGCATCGCAAGAAAAAACCGATGTTGAGTCCTTTGCCGTGCTGGAGCCGACCGCAGACGGATTCCGCAATTACTCCAGCGGCAAACACAGCGAATCGGTTGAAGAACTGCTGGTCGATCGGGCGCAGTTGTTGTCCCTGTCAGCCCCCGAACTAACCGTTCTCGTAGGCGGCTTGCGTGTCCTGAATACGAACTTTGACGGCTCCAAGCACGGTATCTTCACCCATCAGCCAGAGACGTTGACCAATGACTTCTTCGTGAATCTGCTCGACCTGGGCACAGCGTGGAAGGCGACCTCTGAAGATGAATATGAGTTCGAGGGGCACGATCGCAAAACCGGCGAACCTAAGTGGACCGCTACCCGTGTTGACCTGATCTTTGGTTCAAACTCGCGGTTCCGCGCCCTTGCAGAAGTCTATGGGGAGGAGGACTCGCACCAGAAGTTTGTGCATGACTTCGTGGCGGCGTGGGACAAGGTGATGAACCTCGATCGCTATGACCTCAAGTAGTTTCAGCACAACAGTCTTCGAGGGTTTCGCAGCGTCGTTTCGTAAGATGAGCGATCACCGATCGAGACGACGCAAAACCGTATAAATCTTGAATGTAAGTAGAAGTAAGAGACAAACATGAGAGCGGCGTTTCAACTTGCCTTGAAGCGCCGCTTTCACATTCCTGGCTCCTAACTGCTTTGAAGCGTTTGCGAATACTCTCCGGCACGTTCGCCCCTCGTATCATCGTCAACTCTAATCATGCAATCTTGCTGTACTCCAGTATTCCATTGGCGATCGCCAATCGCTATCTTCCAGTAGTCTAAAGCTGCACAAGACTGCCTCAGCCTGCGCCGTTGTCGATCTTCAGCAGCCATCACTATGATGTTGGCACGCTTTTTGCACACTATATTCTGTCAATTGGCTAGAGAAATTTGTTGCCGAATACGGAGCAGTTTCTATACCGTTCGAGTGATTGTGCGGGATGCGTCGAGACAGTACGATCTGCGAGTCAGTATCATTATTTACCATCAATACGGATAAAACCCTAATACGGAGAATCAGGAGCATCATGCCAAAAATGGATCAGATGGACGATCGCCGTCCGAGCCAACGGAGTCTACGATCGCTTGATTTTTTGAATCTGTTTCTGGCAGATGTCCGCGATGGGGTTGATCCCTATCTCAGTGTGTATCTAAAAGCGGCGGTCGGCTGGGATGCTGCCCAAATTGGCGCTGCTCTTTCGGCTTCAACGATTTCCACCGTCATTGCTCAAACGCCAGCCGGAGCATTAGTCGATTAACTGCGGCAAAAGCAGCTGTTGGTTGTGCTGGCTGCGATCGCCGTGTCGCTGGGCTGCATTGGCATGGTGCAAGTGCCCAGTATGCCTGTGCTGAATAGACCTCTTGCAGATTAGTTCCAGAGGATCGTCGAAACGAGCCACAAATGAGGAAACATCAGGACATGACAAACAAAACCCGTCCTGATGATGAACTATACAATAGCGCAAAGGCTCTCGCCTGAGGTCTTGCCTTAAAACTAGCGATACGAGAGAGATTTGACTATCACTTCTCAAAGTAGTCCCTCGAATCCTCTCACCACAGATGTTTCAGAGTAATGTCTTCTCCCTTCACACGGAAGGGGTCACAGGTTCAAATCCAGTATCGCCCATACATTAGTAGCTTTGTAAGCTGAGTGGGAAATGTGGTGCTTTAGCAACAGATTAAACGTCAGCTATGGCTTAAAAAATTGAACAGGACACCTACTAAGACTTGTGATCTCTATGTCTGAAAGCAGTGAAAATAGTCAAGATGCTTCGGTCACTGTTGTCATTTCAAGACGGGTGACGCCGGGCTGTGAAGTTGCATTTGAAGCGTTTTTGATTGGAGTGACTGCTGCTTGTGCTCAGTTTCCAGGGTGTCTGGGTAGCAGCATTTTTCGTCCAGCTAGTGTTGACGATCCTGAATATCGGGTCATCTTTAAGTTCGATCGACTGAGCAATTTACGCCGTTGGGAGACCTCAGTGGAACGTCAGCAGTGGTTTGCTCAGGCCGAAACGTTGACCGAATGTCCTCCCACTATCCAGGTGTTGACTGGGCTAGAAACCTGGTTCACTCTGCCAGGGAAAGCGGCCATTGTGCCGCCGCCACGTTACAAAATGGCGCTAGTGACTTGGCTAGCCGTTTTTCCGCTGATTACGGTGATTTCTACCGTGCTGCAAGCGCAACTTTCGCCGTTGTCGATCGTCATTCGAGTCATGATCGTTGCGGGCATTGCGGTGCCGACTATGACTTATTTCCTAATGCCTCAGATGACGCGCCTTTTTGCCTGGTGGCTGTATCCATCTCCTTCAAACCTGGCAGAAACTCAGAGCGATGACGCTCTACCAGTTCTTGAGGCTAGTGCTGCGCCCCCGCTCCCCGCTATGCAGGTGTTGCCTGCCGAACTGGTCGAGCTAGACGCGATGCCAATGGAGATTGAGGGTCAACGGTCAACGGCTTCGACCCTTTCATAAGGATGCGTCAAAGATGTCTAACTGCTCTGTGGGGTGCTGTGTCGTTTTGTTGTAGCGTTTGTCATTCTTCTCGCGTGCTGAGGACTGGGGTTGACCGCCTTTGCGTAGCCCGATCGCAATTTTGCTGTGCTTCTCAATCTGTCCCATAACTTGCCGTGCTCGTTGAATGACCGAAGCGGGCAACCCTGCTAACCGCCCTGCTTCGATCCCGTAGGAGCGATCGGCTCCACCTGGCTGGACTTTGTGCAGAAAAATAATCTGATCAGGCAGTTCTTTGACTACGACTTGATAGTTGGCAACGTTTGGCAACATGGATGCGAGTTCGTTGAGTTCATGGTAGTGGGTAGCAAAAATCGTGCGGGCGCGGATTTCGGTTGCCAGATGCTCGGCTACTGCCCAGGCGATCGACAGCCCATCAAACGTCGCCGTACCCCGACCAATTTCATCGAGAAGGACGAGCGATCGTGGCGTTGCATGATTGAGAATGTTCGCTGTCTCGTTCATTTCCACCATAAAGGTCGATTGCCCCGTTGCCAGGTCATCCACCGCACCCACACGGGTGAAAATGCGATCGCAAATACCTAACGTCGTTGCCTGTGCTGGAACGAAACTGCCCACCTGCGCCATCAGTTGAATCAACCCGACCTGACGAAGGTAACAGCTTTTGCCGCTGGCATTAGGTCCCGTGAGGACGATGAGGTCGGGAGTGGGGAGTGGGGAGTGGGGAGTGGGGTGAGAGGACAAGTTTTGAGTAGCGCTTTGCGCCGCTACGCTAGAGAGTTTTGAGTTTTGAATTAAATCTCCGCGTCTCTGCGTCTCTGCGGTTTCCTCGCCTTCACCATCTGCCGCTCGTCCTCCCATCACTGTCGAATTTGGTACAAAGAACCCTGCTGGAAGAGATTGCTCAACGACAGGATGGCGACCTTCAAGGATGTGAATGTCACGGGTGGGGACAATCTCAGGACGGCAGTAACCTTGGTAAACGGCGATTTCTGCCAGACCACAGAGAACGTCGATCGCCGCGACTGCTCGTGCCACCGTGCGAATGAGTTCGGCATGCTCACCCACCTGCGATCGCAGGTCAGCGAAAATCTCGTATTCCAGGTGGTTCAGGCTTTCTTGAGCAAGCTGGATGCGGCTTTCGCGTTCTTTTAAATCTTGAGTGATGTAGCGCTCTTCGTTAGTCAGGGTTTGCTTGCGGGTGTAGCCATCAGGCACCTGCTTACCTGCTTTGGCGTGAGAAATGCTGATGTAGTAGCCAAACGTTTTGTTGTAGCCGACTTTGAGAGTAGGAATCCCAGTGCGATCGCGCTCAACGATCTCTAGATTTTTAATCCACTCCTGATCAGCTTCCACTTGCTGGCGTAGAGAATCGAGTTGCGGATTTACGCCCGATCGAATCAGGTTGCCATCGGTGAGGTAGAGCGGCGGCGTATCAACGAGGTGCGCGTGGAGGTGCTGCTGTAACGTTTCTAGAATCGGGGGTACGGTCTGGAGGTCTTGCAGGTAGCGCGATCGTGCCTTTTCCACCAGTCGCCCCAGATCGGGCAGTTTGTCGAGCGAATCTGCCAGCGCAACGAGATCACGAGCGTTTGCTGTACCCGAACCCGCCCGACCTGCCAGCCGTTCTAAGTCATAAATTTGCTTTAGCAGGCGTTGCAGCGTTTGACGTAACGCACCGTTTTCAACGAGTTCGGCGATCGTCTCCTGGCGATCGCCAATCTGACTCGGTTGCAGCAACGGTTGTAGGAGCCAGCGCCGTAATGCTCGACTGCCCATTGCCGTTACGGTTTTGTCGAGTGCCCACAGCAGCGACCCATGATAGGTACCATCCCGCGCCGTTTGAGTAATTTCGAGATTGCGCCGCGTTTGATGGTCAATCACTAGATACTCGGTCAGCGTGTAGGTGCAGAGGGGCTGGAGGGGAAAAGTCTTAAGGGATGAAGGATGTAGCTTGCTTCCGCTTGGCGGTAGGATGAGGGATGAAGGTTTCTGCTGCTCGGTGGCATCAGAAATCTCACGTTCGCCTTCATCCTTTTGCCTTTTACCTTTTACCTTTTGCCCTTTGTCTTCGTCCTTGATCCTTTCGCCTTTATCCTTTCCAATCTCCTTCTCCGTCGTGGTTTCAACATATTCCAACAGTCCTCCTGCGGCTCGGACGGCTAAGGGCAGATGCTCGCAGCCCATGCCTTCGAGCGATCGCACTCGAAAGCGTTGCAGCAGCCGATACCGGGCTTCTGAGAGCACAAAGGGAGCCTGCGATCGCAACGTGTAGCAAAACTGAGGCGGCAGACATTCTGGCAGGTGTTCCGATTTTTCACCCGGTCGCAGCAGGCTCACCAGATCGGGAGCATTGGTAGGAACGAGGACTTCCGAGGGCTGTAAGCGCAACAGCTCTTGAGTTAACTGTTCTAGTTCCTGCGCCTGTGTGGTCAGAAATTCGCCTGTGGACACATCAGCATACGCCAAGCCCCAATGATTGCCTGCGATGACGACGGCTGCCAAAAAGTTATTGCGACGGGCGTTGAGCATCCCTTCTTCCAGGATGGTGCCTGGAGTAATGACGCGGGTGATGTCGCGCCGCACCAGTTGCCCCTGGGCGTCCGCTGCATCTTCCATCTGATCGCACACGGCGATCGCAAACCCCTTCTCCACCAACACGGCACAGTAGCGATCGAGCGCGTGATGGGGAATGCCTGCGAGTGGGACTTTGCCTACTTCTTTACCTGCATCCTTAGCCGTTAGAATCAGCTCTAGCTCACGAGCGATGGCGATCGCATCCTGAAAAAACGTCTCAAAAAAATCTCCCACACGATAAAGCAACAGGGCATGGGGATACTGGTCTTTCAGCTCCACATAATGGCGAATCATGGGGGTGAGCAGGGCGCGATCGACCGATCGATGATCGGCATAGCGCACGGCATGTTTTACCAGTCGTTCTGGCAGCCCGTTCGTAACCTCGGCAGAGTCAAAATCCGTCATGAAGCACCGTCACGAATCAACGCAGAAGCACAATTCCATAGACTCTATCGTATAAAGCTTTGCTGCTATCTGGTATTTCGCCTCTCTGCGTCTTCGCGTCTTTGCGGTTAAACCCTCATCCATCTTTCTATAGTTTTTTGAACCGTGCCCAAAAAGATGCTTTCTTACCCCAGTCTGCTGTTACAGTGAGGCATTCTCAAACGCATCAGGCGATCGCGGCATCTACTTTACTGAAAGCTCTCTAAATAGTTGATCCCAAACGTTGGGCATCTTCTATACTGCTTTCGTGTCTCATCCTCTCCAACGAGCAACTACTCCTCAACGAGCAAACTTATGTCTCAGGATGCCAGCCTCTCCACAAAACGCCTTCAGCCGTCGTCTGATGCGTCACCCTTTGCCGAAGAACCGCTTGGCTCCGATGTCATCGCGGCAGGTAGTTTTCCCGTCGAATCCTACGCCGATCGCCTCATGGACGATCTGTTTGGCGATGTGGAACGTCTGCTCGACAGTGGCGCGAAACCGTCAACCGACTCGGTGCGCTCAGAGCTGCTGCTCCCAGAGTCAACGGCTCCTAAACGCAGCAGCTTTGTCGATCTGGTATCTCCTCTTGTACGACGATCGACCGTTGAGGCTGATGCAGCGGCAGACGAGCAAGATTATGAGGCACTGCTGGCAACTCGCAAATCGATGGAGCGATCGCTGGAACGGAAACCTTTCATTGCGAGTGTGCGAGAGTCGGTGCGCTCCTACGATCGCCTGTTGCTAGGCGTTGGTTGCCTATCACTGCTCACAGTTCTGGGTGTATGGTTCCTCAACCAGCAGGCACGACAGCAGACAGCGACCGTTGCAGTTGTACCGCAGACATCCGCTAGTAACACTACGCCATCCAGCACGGCAACCGATAACCAGTTTGTTAGCTACCTGCAGCAAGCGCTCAAAGCGATCGATGATCAACAGCAGTCATCTAGCTCAACCCCGGCTAGCCCAAATGGAACTGCAATGAACCTTCCGACCGTCACGTTACCAGGTAGCCCAACGATGCAACCTTCACCCACCGCGGGGACGACTCCATCCACTGCAAGCCGCCCTGCAACTGGGTTGTCGAGGCTCTATGTACCGATTTATCAAGTCCCCCAACCAGGGCAACCAGGCAGTCCCTCCGTTGCACCCTTGCCGTCTGTCAATGCCCCAGCCGCTGTGCGCCAGCCGATTCCGCTTTCGGTGCCTGGAGTTGCCAAAAAATTGGTCGGAGTATTGGAACTGGGCGATCGCTCCGCTGCCCTGATTGAAATGAATGGCGTGACCCAGCGCTACCGCGTTGGTGAAAGCATCGCTACCAGCGGTTGGACGTTAGTGGATGTCTCTAAAGATCAGGCCGTAATTCGCCGCAATGGTGAAGTGCGATCGGTCTTTATTGGTCAGAATTTTTAGAAGTTGTTAGTCTCTACGAGAAGTTGTTAGTTTTTAGTGGTTGTTAGCCAAGCAAGCGAGTTTTGAGTTTCGAGTTAACTCTGGCTTCTAGCCTCATTGCTCCTATCTAACAACTAAAAACCAAAAACTAAAAACTACTGCGGAGCACACACATGGGTCTGTTTGACGATTTCAGCAAATTTCTCGAAACGCGGCTTGAGGAATTTCTGCGCGACAATCCGCAGCTAGAATTGCTCGTTCTCGAAGAGAAGCTACGCGACCAGGAAGAAGAAACGCTCAAGCTGATGACGGATCTGAGGCGAGAAGAAAAAGGGCTTCAGGATGAGATTTTGTCGATCGCTCGCGAAATTCAGCTCTGGCACGCCCGCATTGAAAAAGCTAAAACAGCCGGACGGCTTGACCTGGCAGAACCCGCCCAGGAACATGAAGCCAGCCTTTTGCGAAAAGGCAATCAGCGTTGGGGGCAGATGGAAGTATTGAAAGAACGCCTCAAGCAAACCCAGCAATTGCAGCAACAAATTCAGCAACGCCGCAAAGAAGTCCAGGCAAAAGTGGCTCAAGCGCAGGCGACTCGTGCCGCTGCCGCCACAACCGAACAGAAGTGGAATAGTGCAGGCTGGAACCAGATTCCCACCTCATCCAGCAGCGTAGGCGACTTGGAACATCAGTTCCGCCGCTGGGAAGCCGAAGAAGAACTTCAGGAACTCAAACGCAACATGGGACGATAGGTCGATCGCCCTACTCCAACTTCTTCGCATCATCTCCACAATCAACGATGCCGTTACGATACGTTGGGTTGAACGGTTCCGGGCGCTTTACACAGCACTGATTTTGTGGTGATACCGATTTAAAGAATGACGGCTACAGATCAATCGGTGGATAGGGGCAAGGCATTGCCTTTCCCCTACAGGATGTGTCGCATTTTCAATTCAAATTGGTATGATTTCATCTGCAATCCGCTGGGTATAAACAACCCCGGCATAGCTTTGAGATTTGCAATGAGTAGAGCTTAAACAGGGGCCACTGTGACAACTCGCTTAGAGGAACGGTAGCTAGTCATACACAGAGAGACCCTACAAAGGCGGCAGTCTGGACGAGTGGTGCCGTACTGAAAAGCCGCATCGGTTGTCGCCCGCACTGAATAGACAAACTGTTCACTTGTGGGTTGAAAACCCAGCTCTAGCTTACGCAGAGAGTCGCTAAATTTACCGTTCTCCAGATAATACGCTTGTTGCGATCGATTCATTGTGCTAACCCTCTGCTTCGATTTGAGATGGAGAACGGCCGCCTCCTTCGTATTGGAACAGTTCCATCCTCCTGCCCATACCCATAGCCCCAGTATCAATAGAACAAGCCCCAACACACGTGACCGCGCGCTGCCTGTGCGGTTGAAGAGTAGCACCAGGGCGGTGATGAGCAGCACCAGGGCGATGATGAGCAACCATAAGGTGAGCATTGGCAAACTCTAGAAAGGCAAAGAGTTCTGAAAGTCTACCCAGATTGATCGCGCTGATTAACCTTCTGGCTGGTGGGGTTTTCGGATGGTAAAGGAAATGGGTCGCTGGTTGGGACGATCGCTGACTGAATCGCGCACTGTCTTCTGCAATGGCGCTTGGGGTACGTTGAGCGATCGGGCAACGGTCGGTTCTTCTTTCAGCGTTTCTGGTTTCTCATAGTCCAGATGAAACGGCATGTTGGTCAGCTTGTCGTAATTGGAGGCGATCGCCAGCAGCGCACCACCCAAAACAAAAAACGGTAGCGGCAACGAAACCTGCTGCACCCATTGCAACACCTCCGCCGCGCCAAAGAGTAAAACAAAGCAGGTAATCCAAACCTTCATCGCCGAACCCAGAAGCTATCTAAAAAAGGGTACATATTACATCGCAGCATACCCGATTTTTTTAACTTTGACCGCTGGAAAACCGCTGAGACGCCGAGACCGCTGAGAATAAACTTTGCGCCCTCTGCGCCTCTGCGGTCAAAAGCCAATTCCACTCCCGCCACAGCAACGCTACACTAAATCTGACTTTCTCCGATCGCTGGTCATGGATACCTTAAAACAACCCACTCCCGAAGTCGAACAGCGCGTCAAAGACTTGCGGAAACTGCTCTGGAAAGCCAACTACGACTACTACGTGCTAGATGCACCTCAAATGGAAGATGCCGTCTATGACCAGCTTTATCGAGAATTAGTCGAGCTGGAAACACGCCATCCATCGCTGGTTGTCCCAGATAGCCCGACCCAGCGCGTGGGCGATCGACCCGCCAGCCAGTTCGTTTCCGTCAAACACAACATTCCGCTTTACAGCCTGGAAAATGCGTTTGGCAACGAAGATTTGGCGAAATGGCAGGAACGTTGGCAGCGGCAATTAGTGGCAGTTAGCGGTCAGCGGTCAGCGGTCAGCGGTCAGCCATCGGAGCATGAATCATTTGACTATGTATGCGAATTGAAAATTGATGGGAATGCGCTGGCATTGACTTACGAGAATGGTCTACTGGTGCGGGGTGTCACTCGTGGCGACGGCATTCGAGGGGAAGAGATTACGCAGAATGTCAAAGCCATTCGATCGATCCCCCTGCGGCTCAACCTTGACAATCCACCACCCATTGTCGAAGTGCGCGGCGAAGCCTTCCTTCCGCTCTCCTCCTTCGAGCAGATCAACCAGGAGCGCGAACAGGCAGGCGAGACACTCTTTGCCAATCCCAGAAATGCCGCTGCTGGCACACTCCGCCAATTAGACTCCAAAATCGTCGCCCGTCGGAAGCTGGATTTCTTTGCCTACACGTTACATTTCGGCAGCAACAAGGCAGAAGTGGCAGAGGCGGCAGAGGAAGCAGGGGGGGCAGGGGGAACAGGAGAGGCAGAGGAAGCAGAGGAGGCAAGGGGGCCAATTCGCCCAGAACTCTATAGCTTGTCGGCGCGAAGCGCTACTCAAAACTTAAAACTCTCTAGTGTAGCGGCGCAAAGCGCTATTCAAAACTCTCATTCTCACATCCCACACCCCACACCCCACACCCAATGGGACTGCCTCGAACTTCTCAAACAAATGGGCTTTCGTGTCAATCCTGAACGGCAGCAATGTGCGGATTTATCAGCCGTGCAGGAATACTGCGATCGCTGGTCACTCGATCGCACCCAACTGCGTTACATGACCGATGGCGTTGTCGTCAAAATTAACTCGCTGGCACTGCAACAGCAATTGGGTTTCACGCAGAAATTTCCCCGCTGGGCGATCGCCCTCAAATACCCTGCGGAAGAAGCACCCACGATCGTCGAGCGCATCAGTGTCAATGTGGGACGCACCGGAGCCGTTACGCCATTGGCAGAAATGCGACCCGTGCAGCTAGCAGGCACCACTGTCGCGCGGGCAACTTTGCATAACAGCGATCGCATCGCCGAACTGGATCTTCGCGCTGGCGATACCGTGATCGTCCGTAAAGCAGGCGAAATTATTCCCGAAGTCGTGCGTGTTCTTTACGAACTGCGACCTGATAGCACAGAACCGTATCGCATGCCCGCTCACTGCCCGGAGTGTGGTCAGGCATTGGTGAAACCGATCGATGAAGCCGTGACCCGTTGTATCAATGCGTCCTGTCCCGCTATTTTGCGGGGTGCACTGGTGCATTGGGCATCTCGCCAAGCGTTGGATATCAACGGTTTAGGCGAAAAGCTCGTCCTGCAATTTGTGGATACGGGGCTTGTAGAGTCGGTCGCTGACCTGTACGACATCACGGTCGATCGCCTAATCCACCTGGAACGGATGGGCAAAAGGTCTGCCGAAAAACTGGTGCAAGCGATCGATCGCTCCAAACAGCAACCCTGGCCTAGAGTGCTTTACGGTTTGGGCATTCGGCATGTGGGTAGCGTCAACGCCCAAATTTTGACCGAGCGCTTTATCAGCGTCGAAGCTTTAGCTGCCGCAGAGGTGGGGGCGATCGCGACTGTCTTTGGCATCGGCAACGAAATTGCCCAATCCGTGTACGACTGGTTCCAGAACCCTGCGAACCAGTCCCTTATTCAGCGCCTCCAAATCGCAGGCTTACAGTTTCAAGCAGATCCATCCGCTCAGCCCTCCTCACTCAACACTGCCCTGTCTGGCAAAACCTTTGTCGTCACAGGCACCCTGCCCACCCTTAAACGCGAAGACGCAAAAGCCATGATCCAGGCGGCAGGCGGCAAAGTTACCGATTCTGTGAGCAAGAAAACGGATTATTTAGTCGTGGGAGAAGAGGCAGGGTCTAAACTCGAAAAAGCTCAAACGCTCGGCATCACTCAACTTTCTGAAGCGCAGCTACTAGAGTTGCTAGCAGCATCGACAGGCAGTGAAGGATGAGGGATGAAGTTATTGCCATGACGATTGTTCCTCTGCCTTTAATTTTGAGCAGTCAGCGGTCAGCGTAGAAGTTTTGAGTTGCGAATTGCTCCCCTTGCCTCCTCTGCTTCCTCTGCCTCTCCTGTTCCCCCTGCCCCCTTTTGACCTCTGCCTTCTTATTGTTCATCCCCGCCTCACCTGGGAACACTAAAAATACCGATCGCCCCCCTTTTCGGTCACTCATGAGCAAGCGCACAGGCAAGAAAGCGACCCCATCCGAACCGACCAGCGCTGAAAGCATTCTCTCTATGCTGCCCCCAGAGGCCCAACAGTGGGCTGAGAGCTTGCCCTGGAATCAGCGTCGGTTTGTGCTGTCGCTCTGCCATCTCATGTGTGCGGCTTCGCCAGAAATGCGGGCGGGTTTTCTGGATGATTACACCGCTGATGGCCTCATTTCTAAAGTTCTGGAAGACCGCGACACCAAACAAAAAGTCAGCCACTACTTAAAAGAATTCAACGTTAAAACAGAACTCAATACGATCGCCCTTAGACGCTACATTCGGCAGTTTTACATTCACTCAGCTCAAGATGTACGCGGTCAGCCGGATCTCTATCTTGAGTCAGCCTTACGACTAGTCATGAGTACCGCAGAGCGCAACAACGTCTTCAACTACATCCTGGGCTTCGAGCTGATCAAAATGATGTTTCGGATGAGCTGGTTTCAGCACGAAAAGCTCTATCGACTCCAGCGCAATCAGGATGAATTTATCAACACCTATATTCGTCCCATTCAGCACACCCACAAGCTAAACCGCATTATTGTTCCCAAAGACGAACGGCTCTTTTTTGCCCGACGCGATTATTTTGTCCAAAAACCTGTGATTAGTGAGAAGAAGCTGGTGGAACTGGCGATCGCCACCTTCACCACTGAAACCACCACAAACTTGGGCTTCTCCGTCATCCGCCATGCCCACTCGTTGATCTTCGACTACGATTACATTTTCGCCGCCGAACAAGAAGCCCTCTCCTACACTGAGTAGAAGGTTAAGGAGGCAGAAGGTAGAAGGTAAAAGGCAAAAGGTAGTTGTTATTTCCCACTCCCCATTCCCTACTCCCCACTCTCCACTCTAAGCACAACCCCTGTTTGCGCTACCATAGGCACGGCAGCAAAAAGCGGATTCATGAGTCAGTCTTCTAGTTCTAAGGTCAGGGTGCGATCGCAGCGGTGCGCTAGCAGTGTCAAACAGTGGAGAACCGTGGTCGTAGCCCTATTTAGCCTGGCGCTTTTTGCTGGATGTACCAAGCAGCAGACAGCGGTAGATAGTGCTCCTTCGCCTACAACTGCCGCTGTTGTCAGCCCAACTGCTGCTCCCAGCGTTCCTGCTAAATCAGAGGCGACAAAAGATCTAGAAGGTCGTTTAGGCAAAGCCTTCACTGAATCTACGAAAGTTTCGCTCGATTCAGTAGATTGTCCCGCTCAGTTTGACGTGAAGGCAGGTAATCGCTTTAACTGTCAGGCAGCTTCTGAAGGGCAATCTTTCGTGATCGCGGTCGAACTCACCAATCCAGACGGTCAGTTTCAGTGGAATACAAAAGAACTGCTAGTGCTGCCAAAGCTTGAGCAGTACATTCAGAGCCGTATTCGAGATAAAGGTGGTCCTGATGTAACGGCAAACTGCGGTGGCAAGCTGCGAGTGGCTCAACCTGGAGACACGTTTGAATGCAAAGTCACGAGTGCTCAAGGTCAGGCTCGTTCTGCCCAGATTAAAGTGAAGGATGAGCAGGGCGGCGTTGACATTTCCTTGCGCTAGAAAACGTGAGATTCCTTCACAGTATGGTAAGTGGGGGTTGCGAATCTTGATCCTGTGTTAATCTAGGTTGCAGAGTTTGATTCGGTTGCAGTGTTTGTTCTTGGTTTCAGCAGGCTTCTCTCCGGATTTAAACCTTCATACTTATCACTCTCCGGAGATATTCCATGTCAATCTATGTAGGCAATCTTTCCTACGCCGTTACGCAAGAAGACCTTAGCAGCATTTTTGCGGAATATGGCACGGTCAAGCGTGTCCAACTTCCCACCGATCGTGAAACGGGTCGTCCCCGCGGTTTTGGCTTTGTTGAGATGGAAACTGACGCTGAAGAAACAGCCGCGATCGAAGCTTTGGATGGCGCTGAGTGGATGGGGCGTGACCTCAAAGTCAACAAAGCTCGTCCACGCGAAGATCGCAAGCCATCGGGTGGCGGCATGGGTGGTGGCAGAGGCTATTCCAGCAGCAGGGGCGGCGGTTACTCCGATCGCTATTAACGCGCTGTAAACAACCTTTTGTATTGTAATGATGTCTTTGCTCCGGTAATCTCTTTTAAGAGTTTTGCGGAGTTCTTTTTAGGAGCTAAAGCTCAGAGGATTGAATGACTCAGGTAGTTCTCGGTGAAAACGAAGGCATTGAATCGGCATTGCGTCGCTTCAAGCGTCAGGTTTCTAAGGCAGGCATTTTTGCAGATATCAAGCGATTGAGACAGTTTGAAACGCCGATCGAAAAGCGCAAGCGCAAGGCGATCGCAAAGCGTAAGCATCGCTTTAAGTAAGCGGTTTAACCGCAACAGCCAATCGTGCTAACCCAGTCGCCTCCGCTCACTACGGAGGCGCACCCATTCTGCAATAAAGAAAACCAGCCCAGATGCCAGGATCAGCACCACGCTGAGAGCATTAATGTCTGGTTTGACCCCTGTACGAATGCGGCTAAAGATTTCCATCGGCAATGTGTTGGTGCCTCCGCCTGCGGTAAAACTCGCAATGAGAAAGTCATCCATGCTCAGCACAAACGCCAGCAGGCAACCAGACACGATCGCGGGCATGAGTTCTGGCATCAACACTTGTACAAACGCTTGACCTGGGGTTGCACCCAGGTCAAGTGCAGCCTCCTCTAGATGCGGGTTCAAGTTTGTCAAGCGAGTTGATACCACCAACGCGACATACGACAGGCAGAAGACAACGTGTGCGGCTACAACCGTCCATAGACTCAATTGAACGGCACCGCCACTGAACGGGATCGCGACAGCGGCTAAGAAGACCAGCGTAGAGACTGCGATCGCGATGTCTGGAATGATTAGCGGTAAATACGAAATGCCTCGATAAAGGCTTTTTCCAGGAAACTGATAGCGCGCTAACCCCACGGCCACGAGCGTACCCAGTACAGCCGCAATGCCTACGGCAAAGAATGCAACGCTAAGGCTATCTCTTAGTGCTGACAAAATGCGCTGATCACTAAAAAATTTGCGATACCACTCCAGCGTAAACCCTTGCCAACTTGCACTATAAGGCGACTGGTTAAAGCTGTAAAACGCTAGCACCACGATGGGGAGGTACATAAAGCCAAACATCAGAAGCGAAAAGAGCGCCTGCCAGGAGCCGGGGATTTTAGGCTGAGGCTTGAATGCAGTCATAGTGTGACGAGGTTTTGTGGGGTAAGAGCGTTTTGAGCGATGGACGCGTTGTAGAGTGGGAGCGTTTTGAGTGATAACAAAGCGGTGAGCAAAGAGTGGTTAGCCGCTAACTTTTTAGACGTTACTCGCATTGCGATCGCCATATTTCAACAGCAGCGCGATCGCCAGACTCACCGCCAGAATGAGTAGACTGCTTAGAGCAGAACCAAAGCCCCAATTCTGAGTTGCACCAAGGAATTGATTGTAAATCAGACGAGCCGCTGTCATGCTAGACGCTCCGCCCAGCAGTTCTGGATCAACAAAGTCTCCCAGCCCGGTAATGAACACCAGAAGCGCACCTGCTGTAATACCTGGTAGGGTTTGCGGCACTGTTACGCGCCAAAATACCTGAAAGGGAGTCGCGCCCAGATCGGCTGCTGCTTCAAGCAGTTGTCGATTGAGCTTTTCTAGCGACGCATAGAGAATCAGCACCATGTAGGGCAACAGGCTATAGCTCATCCCCACCAGCACCGCAGGACTCCGGTTCAAAATATCGAGGGATGGCACTCCCACACTGTTTAGCACCGAGTTCAGCACGCCTGTTGGCCGCAAAATGGTAATCCAGGCGTAGGAGCGGAGCAGGGACGATGTCCACAGGGGCAAGACAAAGCCAACCACGAGGAGATTTTGCCAGCGTTTGGGCACCATGAGGGCGATCCAATAGGCCACCGGAAACCCTAGTAGCAGACAGATGATTGTGGTTCCCAGGGCAAAAAAGAGCGATCGCGCTAACACCTGGATGTAGATCGGCTGAAAAATAAGTGCATAGTTATCCAGTCCTGACGGGTTTACAACCTGTCCTGGTCGAATACTCGGTACAAGACTCAACTCCAAAATCAGCAAAGTCGGAATCACGAGCAGCAAACCCAGCCAGACTCCCGTTGGCCCCAGCAGCAACAGCGGCTCGATCCATTTGGGCAGATCGCGATCGTGGGACGAAACACTGGATGATGCAGAGGGAGATGCGTGGGACATGAGGGGGAGAGTGAGGGGTAAGGAGGAAGGAGTGAAGGCTAAAGGCTAAAAAGCTGACTGCTGACCGCTGACTGCCCTTAATAACTAACAACCAACAACTAACAACTGCCCCTAGCTGCTCGTCAACTGCGTCCAGTATTTTTCATAAAGTTCCGCGATCGGTTCTTTGACGGGGGCGACGCCCTCACATTTGGTTAATAGGCTCTCTGAGGGGAACAGAATTTCATTGTCACGCAGAGGTGCTGGCAACTGGTCATGAGCCGACTGGTTGGGAGAGGCAAAGTTGAGACGTTCGGTCATTTGGGCGGCAACGGAGGGTTGCAGGACGTAGTTGATCCAGGCGTAGGCAACATCCGGGTTGGGGGCTGTTTTGGGAATGACCATCGTGTCACTCCAGAGAGAGGTGCCGCTGCTGGGAATGACATACTTCAACGCAGGATTGGCGAGCGTGACTGACATCGCATCGGCTGAGTAGCCCATCGCCAGTAGCAAATCGCCCGCAATGAGTTGATCACGCCAGGCATCAGTGGTGAATGAGGCGATCGCGGGTTTTAAGGCGGCGAGCTTTTCGTAGGCTTGCTTAATTTCTTGAGGGTTGCTGGAGTTGTAGGAGTAGCCGAGCGATCGTAGCGTAGCTCCCATCACTTCACGGGTGTCGTTAATTAGCGTCATTCGGCGCGACAGGTTTTTCTGATACGCCCACAGATAGCTCCAATCAGTCGGTGGAGGACTTAGCTTGGCGCTGTTGTAGATCAAGCCTGTGGTTCCCCAACTGATAGGCACGTGGTAACGGTTCCCCGGATCATGCACAGATGTTTGAAATTTAGGCAGAATATTCTCCAGCCCTTGAATGCGGCTGCGGTCAAGCTGCTGCAATAGCTTCAGTTCAATCATCTTCGCCACCGTGTAGTCTGATGGATAAATGATGCTGTAAGCCGCTCCCTTACCGGCTTGGAAGGCTGCCAGCATAGTTTCGTTCGAGTCAAACGTATCGGCAATCACCGTCACGCCTGTTTGTGCCTTAAACCCTTCCAGTAAGGCATCGTCAATATAGCTCGACCAGGTATAGATACGCAGCTCGTTTGCAGCTTTCGCGTTGGCCTGCAATGGGCGTACTTCTCCTAGTGTCCAACCACAGCCTGAAAGCGCTAGCCCAGATATCGCCCCTGCCGATACCTGCAAAAACTGCCGCCGCGATCGCAGCGTTGGGTGAGTGATTGCGGTGGCAAAAGAATGAAGCATGAAACGTTTTGAGTTGAGTTAACGGTCAGCGGTCAGCTATCAGCGTAGAAGTTTTGAGTTTTAAGTTTTGAGTTTTGAGTTGCGAATTGTCCTCCTGCCTCTGCTTCCCCTGTCTCTCCTGTTCCCCTCGCCTTCTGCCTTTTACCTTTTACCCTTTACCTTCTGCCTTCTAATTCGTTGGAATCGCCAGACAATCATCCGGTGCCCACTGAACATAGATGGGCGTGTCAGCCGTGGGCACCTCGCTGATCGCGCTGGGCTGCATGACCGTAATGCGATCGCCCGAAAGCAGATCCACCACGTAGTGGACGTGGGCACCGAGGTACATCACATGCCGCAACCGCCCTTCAAAGCAGTTGATCACATCGGTTGGAATGGTACGGGTGACATGAATCTTTTCGGGTCGAACGCTGACAACAACAGCGCCAGAGGTTAAAGGGGTAGACGTTTCCAGCGGCTTGACTTTCATCTTTAGCCCATTCGCTGTGGTGATCCAAAGCATAGCGGGATGTGCGCCCTCAATCTTGGCCTGAAAGAGGTTGGTATCGCCAATAAAATCAGCGACAAAGGCAGTTTGTGGCTGTTCGTAAATGCGGTTAGGCGTGTCAATTTGTTCAATTTTGCCGAGGTTCATCACCGCAATGCGATCGGACAAGCTGAGTGCTTCTTCCTGATCGTGCGTGACCATGACAAAAGTCAGCCCCAGCTCCTGGTGAAGGTTGGTTAGCTCGACCTGCATTTCTTTTCGCAGCTTCAAGTCGAGTGCGCCAAGGGGTTCGTCTAACAGCAGCACAGCAGGACGATTGACCAGCGCCCGTGCTAGAGCTACCCGCTGCTGTTGTCCTCCCGAAAGCTGCCCTGGAAAGCGGTTGGCGAAGACTTCCATCTTGACAAGTTTGATGGCATCTTGCACCCGCTCAGAAATTTCTGCGTTGCTCCGCTTTTTCAACCGCAGCCCAAAGGCGATATTTTCACGCACGGTCAGGTGGCTGAACAGCGCGTAGCTTTGAAAAACCGTGTTGACTGGGCGACGGTATGGCGGCACCTGCGTCATCAACTGCCCTTGAATCAAGAGTTCTCCTGCTGAGAGGGAGTCAAACCCTGCAATCAACCGTAGCGTTGTGGTTTTACCGCATCCAGAGGGGCCGAGAATGCTAAAAAACTCGCCGCGACGAATACTCAAATCAATGCCTCGTACTGCCGTTTCACCATTGAACACCTTAAACACTTTGCGGAGTTCAACATCAAACCCAGTATCTGTCGCCAGAGCGCGCTGATTATGCGTGATGGTTTGAGACATCGTGACAATTCCCTATGGTTGAGTCCTTACGCTGTGCAAACGATCGATGCAAGGAGAGGTTGGGCTGTAACGGAAGGCTTGTTCAGGGCAAGCACCGAGCAGGTTGTGTCCATCTTCTGATAGAGTGACAGACTATAGGTTTATTTTATCTGCCGATGTCCATTCCATCACGGATGTGAACATCTCCATAACATAGCCCCTCGGCAAAGGCTGCGTTCCTTTTAGTAGGCTAAGTTTAAGCGTTTTGATGACCACCGCGTTCTTTCGGGCAGCCACAACGTTACATTGCAGCATACAAGGGAGAATGGCATGAAGCAGCACTTTGCTTTAGGTTGCCCAACTCTGGGGCGAACGGCTCATGTGCGATCGAGTTAACTTTTTCATCGCTTGCCTCCCTCATTCAGAACGCTTCACCGCTTGCACGGCCTGTCTTTTGTAATGCTCGTATGACGTTAACCCAACCTTCTACCACGACAGTTACCCAAACGACTCCCCGGACGGTGGGGCGGCGGTACCAGTCGATCGCTCTCATGGTGGGTGTGTCGCTGGTTTTGCTGGCGGGTATTGGTAGTCGCCTGGCTTACCTGCAACTGGTGGAGGGCAATCGCAACCGACAACTCGCGGAAAATAATCGCATTCGCTTGATTCCTAGGCAACCAGAGCGCGGCAAAATTCTTGATCGCCAGGGCAAAATGCTGGCTGGCAGTCGCTTGTCACACTCCGTCTTTTTGTGGCCTCTCGCACGCAAAAAGGCAGAGTGGGCAACCACGCTCCAACGGCTGTCTGAAATCCTTCACATCCCCGAAGCCGATATTAAAAATCGTCTAGAGCAAGCAGGCTATACGTCTCCTTTTCTGGTTCGCATTGCGCGCGGGGTCAGTCCGGCACAGGTCACTGCGCTGGCAGAATATGGCGGCGAGATGGAAGGTGTACAGGTCGATGCTGAAGCCGTCCGCTACTATCCCAACGGCGATTTGGCTGCGCATGTCATTGGCTATACCGGCGAAATGGACGATCAGGAACTCGACAAGCGTAAGAGTGAAGGCTATCGGCTGGGCGATGTGATCGGTCAAATGGGCGTTGAGGCAACCTATGAAAAGCTGTTGCGCGGCGAGTGGGGCGGACAGCAGGTCGAAGTGGATGGCACTGGGCAAGTCGTGAGAGTGCTGGGCAAAAAGCCCACTCAAACGGGCAAAGATGTACAGCTCACGCTGGATTTAGAGCTGCAAAAAGCGGCGGAGGCTGCTCTGGGCGATCGCAAA
Organism: Stenomitos rutilans HA7619-LM2; assembly: GCA_019358945.1. Classification (GTDB taxonomy): domain Bacteria; phylum Cyanobacteriota; class Cyanobacteriia; order Leptolyngbyales; family Leptolyngbyaceae; genus Stenomitos; species Stenomitos rutilans. The sequence goes on from JAHHIE010000034.1 coordinate 59,173, forward strand.
GGAGCGATTGTGGCGATCGATCCTAACAACGGTGCTGTGCTGGCAATGGTCAGCCGCCCCACCTTCGACCCCAATTTATTCTCCACTCGCATCACAGATGCCCAATGGCAGCAGCTACAAAGTAAAGACCACCCCTTTGTCAATCGGGCTGTACAGGGGTTTCCTCCCGCCAGCACATTCAAAATTGTGACCACGACCGCAGGCTTAGAGACGGGTAAATTTAGCCCCGACACAGTGCTGGGTACCTATCCATCGCTTACAGTCGGCGGTATTGAATTTGGTGATTGGAACCACGCTGGCTTTGGCCCCTTGGGGTTTGTGGGGGCGTTGCAGTGGAGCAGTGACACGTTCTTCTACCAAATCGGCATGGGCGTGGGCGATCGCAACCTGATTCAGTGGACGCGGCGCTACGGGTTTGGTCGTAAGACGGGTATTGATTTGGGAGAAGAAGAAAGCTCCGGACTCGTCCCTGACGATGAATGGAAGCGCAAAGAAATCAAAGAAGGCTGGTTTTTGGGCGACACCGTCAATATGTCGATCGGGCAAGGCTTTTTACAAACCACACCACTGCAAGTTGCGGTGATGTTTGCCGTCCCCGCGAACGGGGGAGCTTTAGTCAAACCACATTTGCTTAAAGATAACGAAGCGGCCCAAAACTGGACGGAGTCTCTGAACCTCAAGCCAGAAACAGTCCGCATCCTGCGAGAAGGTCTTCGTGCTGTGGTTGATGGTGGCACAGGTGCCGCGCTGAATGTGTCTACACTACCCCCCGTTGCGGGCAAAAGCGGTACCGCAGAAGATATTGGACGGCAATCTCACACCTGGTTTGGGGCCTTTGCTCCAGCCGCTAAGCCAGAAATCGTTGTGGTCGCCTTTGGTGAAAACTCTGGCGGCGGCGGCGGGTCTTTCGCAGCTCCGATGGTGCGTCAAGTCTTAGAAGCCTATTTTCATCCGCAGAAAAAGATTGAGAGCCCCAGTCAGATTGAGCAAGTGCCGACAGATTAAGGCGATCTCATCATTACGGCTATCAACTAACGCGAACACGGACTAGACTGTTAAACAATCCTGATGTCGTGATGGGTCTGGCCTTATTTCTTGAATGTCTTTGTCTGAAATGCCCTGCTTGAATTTGGCGATCGCGCCCTTACGGACAGCGAATCACTTCGCCATCCATGTCACTCAGGCCCCGTATCCAGGGGGTTATGTTTTGCATGATTGTGTTTGGGCCGAGGCTCAAAATCAGCTTTGGCTGGGGTGGCAGGAGATGTTTTCGGCGAGAAGCCTTCCCAATGTGCCCCAGGTATCGCAGGTTGATGCGCTTCTACCAGATTTGGTGCTGTCGCTGGAAGCACCAGCCGCACCGGGTCAACCAGTCAGCCAGTCAGGTCGATTGATGCAAAATCTGGGGATTAGCCTTTGGCAGTGGTTGTTTGATGGGCCGATTCAAGGCAGTCTCGACCATAGTCAGGGGATTGCAATGGGGCAATCCAAACCCCTACGGCTGCGCTTGGAAATTCGAGATCCTAATTTGGTGGCGTTGCCCTGGGAAATTATGCAGGATGGCGCTGGCAAACAGCCCGTTTCGCTCCGTCAGCAGTTGCTATTTAGCCGCACCACGAGTGATGTTCATTCGTTACCGACGCTGCGATCGGATAATATTCTCAAAATTCTGCTTGTCCTGGGTGAAGACTCTGAACCACCCGTAGAGAATGCATCTTCAGGCTTTATTCGCGCCGACCACCCTGAGACCTCACCAACCTTACAGCTTGAGCAAGAAGCGAATGTGTTGGCTCATCTGCTCACAACGTCTGGGAGTAGTGGCATTGGCGGCGCGACTATTACACCCTGCCAGGTCGATACACTGGTGCAGCCCACGCCAGCCGCTCTGATTAGTCAACTTGAGAAACAGACGTACAATGTCTTTTTCTATGCTGGGCATGGGATTCCTGCCCCAGATGGCGGGTTGCTGTTCTTGCGGCCTGACATGACCCTGAATGGAACAGAACTGGCTCAAGTGCTGACCCGTTGCCAGGTAAAGCTGGCTGTGTTTAATGCCTGCTGGGGTGCTCAGCCAGATCACGAAACCGTTCCAATCTCGTTAGAGCACCCGGAAGCGACTCGATCGCAAGCCATCCCACGCAGCAGCTTAGCAGAAGTCCTGATTCATCACGGCGTTCCGGCTGTTTTGGGGATGCGCGATTCCATTACGGATGAAGAAGCCTTGAGCTTTATTCAAGCCTTTGCCAGAGCGCTTTCAGGGCGGGTGCCGATCGACCAGGCGGTGGCGATTGCTCGACAGCACTTACTGACGCTGTATCGCTTTAACCAACAAGCCTGGACGCTGCCCGTTCTTTACATGCATCCCGAATTTGATGGCGAACTGCTTCAGCCCCTTGAAGGCGGTATGACCGCAATGCCAGGACCGATTACCCGGTTAGGACAACCGAAGCCCGATGCGGCGCTGCGATCGCTTACCACTGCGAAAGTCTGGCATATCCAGGGTGGCTTTATGCGCGTGGGCAGAGACCGGGCGGAAAATGATCTCGTGCTGCAAGAAGACCAGGGCGGAGTTTCACGCAAACATGCGGTGATTTTTGGTCGTCAGTCTCAAACCAATGGCGGTACCGATCTAGCGTACTTTCTCGAAGACTTCTCTCGCTTTGGCACCTGGATGTTAGAGCCTGGAATGGATTCTTATGGTTGGCGCAAGGTGCACCGTCAGGAAGTGCCATTAAAGCCTGGTAGTCACTTGAAGTTTGGCAGCACTCATAACGAAGCGCTGGAGTTTACAAGATCGGTGGATGAACCAGACGACAATCGCGCGTTGGGCTAATCTACCGAAGCGATGTGCTGCAACGATAGTCGTGCTATCGAAACGGCTAATCCAGTCTAGCTAAAACATTTCTCAGCTAAATGACGTAAATTGGATGGAGTTGCGGAACTGACAGCAAGCGTCCTGTAGGTAACACCAACGAGGTATTGTTTTCAGCGCATCAGGAGTCCACTATGGTAATTAAGGTAATGTGTTCTGACGATCAAGCAGATTTAGAGGCTAAGGTTGAGCAAGCGCTCTGGGCAACATTGCTCCATGCAGATAGCGCACATTGCTCTTGGAATGGTGATGAACCGCTAACGGAAGACGCGTTTACAGTCACCGACGAGCCAACAGCAAAAGCTCCTTACGTTTGGAATCCTGCGGCGCCCGAGTCAGAAGCCTTTTTTACAGCCCTAGAGCAAGGCTTCTCTCTGGATAGCTGGACTGCGGATGAGATTAACACCCGTTCTAGTACATTCTTTGCCCAGGTCAATCAACTTTGGTCTGCCACCAGTCTTCAAGAAACGTTGATGCAGCGCTTCGCTACACGCGTGCCGCAACAGTTTCTGACGGCGATCGCTACACGCGCTCAACAAGTTTTGTCCAATTCTGTCTCTCTAGCCGATCAGCTTGTGCAGTGTGTGCAAGACGTGCTGCCCAACCTCGCGGAAGATGATCTATACGTCTTAGCGCGTCCTCTTGCCTATGCTATGCGAGGCAGCGATGCTCCCGTTGAATCGACTCTGGAGCGCGTCCGCACCGTTGAATGGAATGCGCTTTCTGAGGTGGAACAGGCTCGTCTGAGTTTGGCGATCGCGCGCTATGCATTGGCTGAACTGGATGCAAAGCGTGAAGAGTGAAGCAGGTGCTAGTTAGTTTGCTCCTGGATTAGGGCAGCACTGCGAGATTGTCTGTAGCGTGTCTGGCGTTGGGAGATTGTAAAACAGTTACGTATCTTGAGTAGCGATTTATATTTAACAAAGCAGTTGTAAATCTACTCAGAAGTTTCTACATGAAGCGCTCTGCTTCCTCGGTTCCAACATTCGACTCAATGCTTCTGCCGACAATTCAGGCTCTACAAATTTTGGGTGGGTCTGGTACGACTGAGGAGATCTATGAACAAGTAGTACAGCTTCTCAGCGTTACTGACAAAGTTCTTGAGATTCTGCATGGCAGTACATCGCAAAGCGAGGTTGAATACCGACTTGCATGGAGCCGGACTTATCTCAAGAAGTATGGACTTTTGCAAAATTCAGCACGTGGCATATGGTCTTTAGTTTCAACTTCTATCAATCTCGATGATCTTGATCCCAAAGAGATTGTTAGGGCAGTTCGGGACGCTGATAAAAATAAGCCAGTCTCTTCAGTTTCATCAGAAGAGGCTGTTGGAGCTATTGAAACTTTAGAAGCGCTTGCGTGGCACTAACAACTTCACAAAACTTTGCTTTTGCTTGATCCATCTGCATTCGAGCGTTTGGCACAGCGATTGCTGCGCGAGTCTGGTTTTGTTCAAGTACAAGTTACGGGAAAATCTGGCGACGGTGGAATTGATGGTGTTGGAATTGCTCGTATCAACGGCTTCTTGAGCTTTCATGTGCTCTTTCAATGCAAGCGTTATCAGGGTTCGGTAACAGCAGGTCAAATTCGAGACTTTCGTGGGGCAATGCAAGGACGTACTGATAAGGGGTTGTTTATCACAACTGGTACATTCACCAGAGACGCAATCAAAGAGGCCACACGAGATGGCGCACCGCCGATTGATTTAATAGACGGCGAACAGTTAGTTGAACGCTTGAAAGAGTTAGGTCTTGGTGTCAAGATAACAGTGATTGAGTCCGTTGAAGTTGATGTGGACTGGTTTGCAAAGATCTGAGATGGAAGAGCTGGTCAGCCTGCTAAGGCTTTGCGGCAAGTCTAAAGATTGACAGTTTTAGGAAGCTTCTTGCTGTTTTTTGCTCTTTAAGTAGGCTGCGATCACGTCACTCACGTTATCCTCAGCTTTGTAAACTCGTGAGTTTGGGTTCTCAGCATGTCGTCTGTCTAGATAGGCTTGTAAGGCTTCATTGTCAGTTCGATGTTCCAAAACATACGCTCGAAGTTGTGGAGTTGTCATCGTAGCGAAGTCTGGGTTCACGCTCATACAAACCTCCAGTCTCCATTTGGATCAATCTCAAGATTAATGTCTTTTTTTGACAAAACAATGACACGTTCTGTTCGCTTATCAGTAGTGACCAGATCAATTGAGCAGTATTTGCTGGTGAGATCACAGCAAAGCTGAAAGCATCTCAATGCCTGTGCTGTAGTATGCATTTTATTTTCATGATACAAAATTATTTATAGAAGCGGGTGGCGAAGTTTTGCGATCGCGTGGGCGACAGTTCTCGTGCTTTAAGAATGGCCGCTGCGAGAAAGGCGTAGGACAATAATCCGACGAGCGCCAGAAACACGGGGCTAATGCTGCCAACGGTATTCCAGAGGGCGTGTAGGCCAGCAGCGGTGAGATAGCCGATGCCCAGGATCAGCCAGCGTCGCCGCGATCGCAGTACACTCAGCCCAATAAAGTAGCCCAGATAGCCGCTGTACGCCATGTGCCCTGCCACCGAACCGAGAACGCGGGGAATCAACAGTTGCAGGCTGGCGAGCTGAGCGGCTCCTTCACCAGAGGATAAGGTCGCTTTGTACACTTCAGGCAGATACTGTGCCAGGGTCTCCAGCAGGGTGAAGCCAACCGCAGAGGCGCTGCCCAGCAAAATGCCATCCAGCGGTTCCCACACGCCTAAACGCTCTCGGTAGGGCGATCGCAACTGGGTGCCCAACAAATAGACTGCAAACACTGGCACAGCCTTCAGCAATTCCTCCATCAGCCCCGCCCCAAAAAACATTTTGATGAGCAAGACGGGGAAGGGAACGGCAACATCGCCCGTTGGCAAATCACCCGGTAAAACTTGCCGAAACACAAAGACAAACAGCTTCAGCGCCGGACTGACGAGCAGCAGGATGGTTACAACCGCCGCACCCGATAGAATCCACCAGGGTTTATGCTTGCCACACAGTTCATACACAAAGTAGTAAGCTGCACCTGCTAGATACGCTGCCAGCAGCATATTAAACGCAAAGGGATTGCCCACTGCGATGAACATCAGCACGACAAAGGCGACGGTGATACCGCCAGGTAACAGATAGGCTTTGTGGGTGAGCTGTCGTCCGGTCGAAAGAATTGGAAAGAGTTGCGTCAGACTTACAGCATCCGGCTCACGGCGGCGTGGTGGGGCTGTAGCGGAGAGCCGATCAGGGACAGGCGCAATGCGGCGATTAACAGGTGGCAGATTGAGCTTCGCCGATGGTGTGGAAGGGATCGGTGGAACGGGTGGAGCCGTATTTTTGCTGGGCTGGCACTCAAAGATAAATTCTGGCCCGTTTTGCCCCAGCATGATGCGATCGCCCATCTGCAAAACGCGGCAATCCTGAAGCCGCTCGCCATTTACAAAGGTTCCGTTAGCGCTGTTGAGGTCACGCACCTGCCAAAAGCGTCTGCCATCGGGTGATTCAAAGCCCAAGACGGGTTTGATTTCGGCATGTCGCCGCGACACCGCACGATAAACCAATGGGTCAAGCACCACCTGGCATTGGGGTTCGCGCCCAAGTACCGCTGTCTCCGCTGTCGATAGCGGATAGTGGGACGCAGCGGTCGGGTTGTCACCCGATGGCAACAGGCGCAGAAATGTCTTGTAACGATCCGTTCCCGTCATCGTGGAGGGAGTTTAGCAAGCAGTTGGACGCGGTGAGAGGTGTGAAGGTGCCCAGAAGACAGAGGTGTGATAGCTGCATTTCCCGTTCCTTACAACCCTACACCCTACACCCTACCCTCTGTCTACTGGTTCGCTCGCGTATCCCGCACTGCCGCTAAAAAAAAGACAACGGTCAGGGGTACGCTCACTGCCAAAATGACCCCTGTCAGAATGTTGCCTAATTGCGGCACCCCTGATGATAGTTCAAACACCGATCCAACGGCTGCGATCGCCGCGATGCATGATCCACCTAAAAACACACCACTCTTTGGAGTCACGTTAAAATCCCACACTTTGAGTTTGAAGTTTTGAGGTTTGAGCCAACCTCCAGCAACCCGGTGTACTGGAAGCGGCCAAGTTTACTGATCAATCCGTTTTACGGCCTGTGCTGAAAAGCCATGCTTTGCTAGGGCTTCATTGAGCAACAGCGCATTTTCAACGCGATCGACAAACAACACTCCATTCAGGTGGTCAATTTCATGCTGAATGCAGCAGGCCAGTAGCCCCGTTGCCGAGAGTTTTTGAGGGCGACCCTGCTCATCTTTGTACGAAACGTCGATCGCGGCAGGGCGTTTGACATCTAGATACACCCCAGGGATGCTGAGACAGCCTTCTTGCGTCACAGCCAGATCGGTGCTTGCCTGCTTCACCACTGGGTTGATCAAAATCAAGGGTGGGGTCGCCGCTTCATCCGGTTCACAGTCAATCACAATAAGCTGTTTGTTGACGGCGGCTTGCGGAGCCGCCAGCCCGATCCCATCAGCGCTGTACATGGTTTGCAGCATTTCACGGATCAACTGCTTTACTTCCGCATCGACCTTGGCAATGCGCTTGGCTGGTTGCCGCAAGACACGATCGCCCAGTCGGTAAATATCCAACGGGGGCTTTGCCAGCTTTTTTTTCTCGATCAAAACCTGAGCAGTCATGAATCTCTCACTCGCAGCGATTGTCTGATATCGGAATAATTCTAATGTCGGAATGATTCCGCCTTACCTCTATAGTAGCCAATTCTGATGGCAGGCTAGCAATTCTGAAGCAATTGATTTTGGGACGATTGTTTGACTGGTGCACTGCCAATGTTGCCCTCAACATGTTGCCGCGGGGCCGCTTTGACCTACAATGCAACCTATACAAAATGTACTGTAAGCAACATAAAACAGTCTTTAATCAGGGAGGTAAGTAGGCTTATGGCACGGACTAATGGCGGTTTTTGGTCTGATTTTCAAAAGTTCATCTTGCAGGGCAATGTGATCGACCTTGCAGTTGCTGTGATCATTGGCGGGGCGTTTGGCAAAATTGTAGAGTCCTTCGTTGGCGATATCATTACCCCTGCTCTCTTGCAGCCAGCGCTCTCAGCCGTCGGTGCTGACGACATTAGCAAACTGTCAGCTAACGGCATCAAGTACGGGGTCTTTCTCTCGACCGTGATCAATTTTCTTGTGATTGCGTTCGTCATTTTCCTGGTCATTCGTGCGTTTGAAAAGGCGAAAAAGCGCTTCTCTCGACAAGAGGCAGTGGAAGCAGCACCTGCTGATCCGACTGTGGTGGCTCAGGAACGCACCGTCGCTGCGCTCGATCGCCTTTCCAATGCACTGGAATCTCGCAGCCTGTAAGTGGACTGTAGGCTTGAGTGCAAGGTTACGAATGACCTGCGAGGATGGCAGGCATTAAAACCCTATCAACAATGTGAATCACGCCGTTATCAGCCAGAATATCCATTTGGGTAACGGTGGCATCATTGACTTGAATGCGCCCATTGCTGTGGTCGATCGCCAGGATTGATCCCTCCTCCGTGGGCGCTTCGTCAATCTGGGCTAAATCGTCCGATCGTGCGTCACCCGATAGAATGTGGTACATCACGATCCGCTTGAGCTTAGGAAGATCCTTTAAAAGCTCGTCTAAAGCGCCATCTGGTAGTTTGGCGAAGGCATCATCGGTCGGGGCAAACACCGTCAGTGAGCCTTCGCTTTCCAGCAGGCTGCGTACTCCCGCCGCCTCGATCGCGGTCAATAACGTTTTGAACTGACCAGCACTGGTGGCGGTTTCTATGAGATTTGCCATACGATTGCTCAACTCTATTAGTCTTTATCCGTCTACAAATAGAGCTTGAACTGTCTTCGTGCATCCCTCAGAGGAGTGACGCGACCTCAATTGCTGGTATGCACACCCCGATCGTTGAGTTGGCGAATAAAGAATTCTTCGAGTGAAGGACGCGCGAGGTTGATCGTGATGATCTGGGCACCCATGAGGTTCAACGTGGCGAGAAAGTCGTAGGGATCGCCCTGAAGCTGCCCCTGCCAGTACCCATCGCGGAACTCCAGATTTAACATGCGTTTTTTGATCACGTCTAAGCTGCCACCGCGTCCTTTGATCGTATAGGTTTCGGTGGTGCCGAGAAGCTCTTGTAGGGAGCCGCTGCAAATCAGGTCGCCCTCGGCAAGAATAGCAACGCGATCGCACACAATCTCGACATCAGACAGCACATGGCTATTGAAAAAAATGGTTTTGCCCTGCGCCTTTAAGGAGAGAATGATCTCCCGAATCTGGTAGCGCCCCATCGGGTCTAACCCTGACATCGGCTCGTCTAGAAACACCAGTTCTGGATCGTTAATCAACGCCTGCGCCATGCCAATGCGTTGTAGCATCCCCTTGGAGTATTGCCGAAGCTGCTTTTTGCGGGCAGCAGCATGGGACAACCCAACGAGATCCAGCAGTTGCGGAATCCGCTGCTTTTGTACCGATCGAGGAATTTGAAATAGGCCCCCTGTAAACTGAAGCGTTTCCCAGCCCGTGAGATAGTCGTAGAAGTAAGGGTTTTCGGGCAGATAGCCAATGCGTTTTTTGACAGTGCGATCGCCCAGCGGTGCGCCGAGCAAAAGCCCCCGTCCACCAGAGGGTCGCACGATGCCCAATAGCGTTTTGAGCAGGGTTGTTTTGCCCGCTCCATTCGGCCCTAGCAGCCCAAAGGTTTCTCCCTGGAAGACTTTGAGTGTACAGCCTTTAAGAGAAACTACTTTTTGGTTGAGCCAAAAGCCTGTGCGGTAAGTCTTTCTCAGCTCGTAGGTTTCAACAACGGCTGGACGATCGACCGCAAACGGTTCGCTGATAGAGTCTGTGACAGTAGCCATGCGATTTAAGGTCTGGCAGATGAATGAATCAAACGTTCTAGCAAGCGATAGTGAAGGGGTGGAACTGGGAAGTAAACAATAGACTCTAGCAGATTGCAGCGCATGGCTTTGCGATCGTCGCTTCTGTGGTCTATTGTCGAGAGTCTCTGGTGAATTGTCTAGATGAAGGATTACCTGAGGCCCATGAGGCGATACCTGCGGAGCGGTTGACTACGGTTTTGCCTAAAAGCTTAAACTTTGTTTATACAAGTCTATGGTTTGACGTTCGACTGAGTGTGTCAACGACTATAGAACTTACGCATTGACAAAAAGAGTGAAATGTGGTGACTCTAGGATAGTCTCGTAGCCCGCAGAAACCAGTTGTGAGAGAACCGTCTAAGCCCTCAACCGCCAAGTGTACTTGCGCCCTGTAT
>JAHHIE010000035.1 GCA_019358945.1 Stenomitos rutilans HA7619-LM2
AAAATTTCACGTTGTTCCTTACTCACGCTAATTTTGATGTTAGAAGTACGTCCACGCATAAGCTATCCAGAGTCTTTAGGATGATCCTATCGATTTCCGACCCCCTTCAACAACGAGTTGTACTAAGGATCGTGGATTTAATAAAACCGCATTTTGTAGGATGTGTTAAGCGATAGCCGTAACGCATCAATCCCTGAAACGATGGTTACGCTGCGCTAACACATCCTACTTAAGCAATCGGAGTTATTAAATCCACCATCCTTAGCAGGCAGTGGCCAGCCTTTCTTCTTATCCCTCATCCTTTAGCCCTACTCCCCATCATGCAAACCCAATGGCAGTTTCTTTTGCAAAACTTGGGCGATTGGCGAGGGTCATTTACTCGCCTTTCCTTCACTGGAGAGCTACGGGAAGAAATACCCACGATCGTGTCGTTAGAGGGCTTAAACGACAATCAAACCATTCGCCAAATTATCCGGCGCTATGCTGCGAACGTCAACACGAAGGAAGATGCGTCTCTTCAAACTAGTGACCCAATCGACGAAAAAGTTCTGATTTACAGTTCGCTAGGGCGAGGGACACTGTTTTTTGACGATGGAGCCTTTTCTCAAGGGTCTATCCAGTTCGCGCCTTTTTCAGACTTTGGTGCTGAGTTGGGGCTAATTGCAGGCGACCGCCGTTTGCGGCTAGTGCAACTGTTCGATCGCGAGAGCACCCTTCATCAACTAACGCTCATTCGGGAGCAGCGGGCCGGAAGCGATGCAGCCGAACGTCCGCCCTTAACGCTGGATGATCTTCTTGGTGAATGGCAGGGAGAAGCTGTAACGCTGTATCCTGATTGGCAATCGCCCACAACCTATCTGACGCACTTAAAGCTCAGCCGCAGCGATGAAAACCAGGTAGAGCAACAATTAACTTTTGGTGAGGGTGCAGGAACGACCCTGCGATCGACCGCGATCGTGAATGGTTCTCGCCTCCAATTTGAGCAAGGGACTTTACCTGTGCAAGTGCTGCTTCTACCAGACGGAGCGTCTGCAACCAGCCCTGTTCGCATTCAAACCAAGCAGCCCTTTTTTCTGGAGGTTGGATGGCTCCTCCAGCCGGGTCTCCGTCAACGCATGATTCGCCGCTACGACCAGCAGGGAGCTTGGAGCAGCCTCACTCTAGTGACAGAGCGAAAGCTAGTCTGATAGCAACCGTCATCAATTGAGATGTCCACGGGCTTAAGACTTGCTGCGAGGAAAGAGATAGCTCAGGGTCAAAACGCCTGATCCAACGAGAGCAGCAATCACGAACAGTGCCAGCGGTAAAGAAAGCATAGCGAATTACGGTGTTGCAACTAGCTATCACATTATCGGCAGGATTTGACAGACTTGTGACTGCCCTATCTCAGCCTGTTGACAAAAATTTGCTAGCCCGTTTGGCGTGAGTACAAACAGAAAGCGTGTTGCTGAAACACTGAAACAGCGCAGGCAACAGGGTGCGATCGAGGTTGCGGTGGGTGTGTTTCCGCATCCACCCCAGCAAACTCAGTACAAGCCACTGTTTGAAGAGCGCTTTGTCGGTATTGCCCGTCAAGCGCATCCAGCGTTAGAGCAGAGCACCATAAGCCTGGAAAGCTTTACAAAGCTGTCTCACGCGCTGACAACCTTGCGTCGAGATCGTGTGGGAGCGATTGATCGGGTCTTACACGAGCAGCATCTAGAGCAACGCATTGCTTAATAAAGCGTGACTCAGTCGTCACGGCATGGCTGCATCGCCTTCATTGAACGATGGATGAGGCGACAGGGCCAGAGACAGGCCCCGCAAAGGCTGACGGCAGCGATCGCGGTAAATGTTTGCCACTGTTCTCCCGGTTGATCGGTTGCATCTGGAGTGCAGGATTCGGTGCGATCAGTCGAGTTTAACGACGAGTGCGAGAGTTGACTGGCTGCATGCACTCCTTCGATTGCGGCTCCGATCGCATAAGCCGCCGCGGCAATGCCTAACCAGTGATGCATAGTGTTGTGCCCTTAAGCTGCAATGTGTGAAGCGTGTTAGGAGGGCTGAACTGATACTTAGAGTTAATGGCTACCCTGATTAACAGAGTTTCTGTCTTCAGCAAGATCACGAATGAGCGGCAGTTTAGATTGAATGTAGGTGTCGAGGCTGCTGGTGTCTTGAGCATCGATCAACTGCTGGGCTTTGAACCGCTTAAGGAGAAACTGCACGAGGTCAGAGTCTTCAAATTGCAGCAATGTGCTGACTTGAGTTGACTCCACTAAAGCCCAAAGCTGTCGCATCATGTTGGGAGTGACCATCACCGTGAACCTCTTAAGCTTTTCTTTATATTTACATGGTTTTTTGGCTTGCGCCTGCTTCTTTCCTCAAACTTTATGTATCGATACATCGCAAGAATGTATCCAGAGATACTTTGATAAAGGAAGCGTACCTGTCGTAGTTAGTTGTAGAGCGCATACAGCTCTTTCGCTTCGCCACAAGATGAGCCTCTTGTAACAGTCAGGCGATTGCGCAAGCCTCTTTTCAGTTCTAACGTTTCTCTGCGGGCTGGACTGCTGCGCTCGCTACAGATGGCAAGCCTCGTTCGAGTTGAGTCAATGCGGCAAATCCTCTGAAGGTCTGTACGATTTGGCCTGACTTTGAGTAAATAGCATCGGGTTTGGTCATTAATTTAGGCGCTATTCTTTTGTCAGCTCAAAGAGTCGCGTTCGATTTAGCTCAGGGGACAGATACGACAACAAGTCTTTGATGTTTAAGATGCGCTTTGCTAATCTCTATTCGACGGTGAAACCAGGATATTAGATCGGGTCTGAGGATTGGTATGCGCCCTTATCTTGTTTGGCTTTTGGCGATCGCGTGTGGTACGACGGTTGCCAACCTTTACTATAACCAGCCCTTGCTCGCGTTAATTGCCCGCAACTTTCAAGTTACGGATCAAGCCGCAGGATTTATTCCTATGGCAACGCAGGTGGGTTACGCACTGGGTATTTTGCTGTTTGTACCGCTGGGTGATCTCCTGGAGCGGCGCAAACTCATTGTTACCATGCTGGGCCTCACGGCATTAGCGTTGGGACTGGCGGCAATATCGCTCAATTTAACGTCGCTGACTATAGCAAGCTTTGCAATCGGAATGAGTACGATCGCGTCTCACGTCATGATTCCCTTCGCGGCTCAACTAACCGATCCTAAGGAGCGCGGCAGAGTCATTGGCACAATCATGGGCGGTCTGCTGATTGGCATTTTAGCAGCGCGAGTGGTGAGCGGCTTCATCGGTGCGGCTCTGGATTGGAGAGCGATGTACTGGATCGCCAGTGGACTGACCCTGGCGCTAGCGGTTCTGCTCTGGCGGGTGTTACCTCAAAGTCAACCCGCGTTGCATCTCTCGTATGCAAAGTTGATGCAGTCTCTATTCCACATTGTGCGAGAGCAACCTGTTTTGCGAGACGTAGCCGCGATCGGAGCCTTGTCATTTGGTGCCTTCAGCGCCTTTTGGAGTACCCTGGTCTTCCTGCTGGAGCAGCCGCCTTACCATTACGGCAGCGCGCTTACAGGACTCTTTGGGCTAGTGGGGATCGTTGGAGCTGCTGCTGCACCTGTTGTTGGTCGAATGGCCGATCGCAAAAGTCCGAAGCTCACAGCAACCATTGGCGTAATCATCACAACATTATCTTTTGTGCTCTTTTGGGTATGGGGGCACGTGCTTTGGGGCTTGATTGTGGGGGTCATACTGCTAGATTTGGGCGTGCAAACGACTCAAATTTCTAATCAGGCCCAAGTTTACAGCCTGCCAGAAGACATTCACAGTCGCTTAAATGCCCTTTACATCATGTTTTACTTCGTTGGAGGGGCGATCGGATCGCTTTTGGGTGCTTACAGTTGGAGTTACGGGCAATGGCAGGGCGTTTGTGCCGTTAGTTTACTGTTACTAACAGGTGCTCTAGCCGTGTCTTGGAAAGGGCAATAGTAACGCCGCCTTCGCACGCAGCCAACAAAGTGAACACCCACAAAGATGCTTTTACGAAACTGGCTTTTTTACAAAACTGACTTTGATGAATCTGGGTTTGATGAATCTAGCAAGCAAAAGGAGATCGATCGATGAGTGACACGATTGGCTTTGTAGGATTAGGCAGCATGGGCTTGCCTCTGGCGATCAACTTGCTGGAATCAGGCTATGAGCTACGGGTTTACAACCGCACAGCAGCCAAAGCACAGTCGCTAGTGGAGAAGGGCGCGATCGCGGTTGATGCTCCAGCCGATGTAGTAGAACCTGGAGGCGTTGTCATCAGCATTCTGTCAAATGACCAGGCGTTAGAAGAGGTTGTACTGGGTGAACAGGGACTTTTAAGCCGTTTGGCAGCCGACAGTATCCACCTTTCTATGAGTACAGTGGCACCCACAACGGCGCAGAAGCTGGCGGCACAGCACACTCAGCAAGGTGCACATTACCTCGCAGCACCCGTCTTTGGTCGCCCCGATGCGGTCGCTGCTAGAAAACTGTGGATCACCTTAGCAGGAAACGACGTTGCCAAAGCGCGAGTCCGTCCGCTGCTAGAAACGGTGGGGCAAGGGGTTTTTGACTTTGGAAACGAGGCGGGTGCTGCCAATGTGGTCAAGCTGGCAGGCAACTTTCTCATCATTTCAGCGATCGAAGCAATGGCAGAAGCCTTTACCCTGGCAGAAAAGAATGGGGTCGATCGCACTCAGATCGCTAATCTTTTTGGGCAAACCCTCTTCGCCTGCCCCATCTACCAAAACTACGGACGCATGATTGCCCAGCAGCAATACGAACCCGCAGGCTTCAAACTCGCTTTAGGTTTAAAAGATGTCACCCTGGCATTGCAGACTGCCAACGCTAGCCAAATGCCCCTGCCCCTTGCCAGCCTGTTGCACGATCGCTTAATTGCCGCAGTGGCAAACGGCAAAGGCGACATTGACTGGACAGGGCTTGCGCTCACAATCTCTGAAGAAGCAGGGTTGAAAAGGGGGAGCGGCGAGGGATGAGTTTTCAACAGTCGCGAAGTGTTTTCGTATCAGCCTCAGATTGTTCCCGGAAATCGGGTTGCAGTCTCGGCACCATAACGGCACGTAGCCTCATTAGCAAGGTTGAACAACGGCTTCTCTCATGTCTCGCGCATAGGAGGAGTTGTTTTAAGCATGGAACGTGGGAAAGGACAAGCGGTGTCTTCCCACAGTTAGACTATGACGCTGATGGGAATCGCCCTTCTAATAGAGATAACTAGACGCTTGATTTTTTAACGTGAGTCATGAATGAGGGCTGGCTACTGCAGCGATCGCCAATGGCACTGCGTCAGTAGACTACGCCTGTAAGAAGGAGCATTAACATGACTCAAGCACTCAACCATAAGAAAATTGCCATCCTCATTGCTGATGGCTTTGAGCAAGTGGAAATGACTGAACCCAGGAAAGCGCTGGATGAAGCAGGCGCACAGACTTTCATCATCTCACCTAACGACGACACTGTTCAGGGCTGGAATCACTTCGATAAGGGCGACACATTCCCTGTAGATGTACCAGTAAACAGTGCCAATCCGGCTGAGTATGATGCGCTGCTGCTACCAGGCGGTGTTGCAAATCCTGACCAGCTTCGCGTGAATGAGAAAGCCGTTCAGTTTATCCAGTCCTTCTTTAAGGCTGGTAAGCCAGTCGCCGCTATCTGTCACGCGCCCTGGACGTTGATTGAGGCGGAAATCGTGAAAGGTCGCCAAATCACATCCTGGCCCTCGCTCCAAACTGACTTGAGAAATGCAGGTGCCCAATGGGTGGATCAAGAAGTCGTGACAGACAACGGGTTGGTTACTAGCCGCAAACCCCAGGATATTCCAGCATTTAACCGCGCGATCGTGGCAGCCTTTGCTGTCGATCGTCAGCAAGAACAACAGCTCTCCTCTGTACGTTAGCGACAGCTTACTTTTCCCATACAGTGCGCCGCTTTATGAGGAAACGGTCTAGGATAAAGGGTCTAACGTCTTCCTACACCCCAAACCCTACACCCTAACTCCGCTCAAACAGGCTACATCACTCATTGAGGCTAAGACGAAACCGCGTAATGCACTAATTGAGCCAGCTTGCGGCGCATCGTTTCCAGCCCTAACCCCTCGCTGGCAGAAATAAAGATTGCCTGGGGATACTCTTCTCGCGCCAGTTCCAGGCGATCGCCGTCCACCTGATCAATCTTGTTAAACGCCAGCAGTGCTGGCCCCGGCGAAACAGGCATCGCCGACAAAATCTTCATTACCGATCGAATCTGGCTTTGCCATGCAGGATGGGAAAGATCCACCACATGCAATAGCGCTTCAGCTTCCGTGACTTCTTCAAGCGTGGCGCGAAAGGCATCCATCAACGAAGGCGGCAAATCGTGGATAAAGCCTACGGTGTCAGTCAGCAGAAGGGTAATTGGTTCTTCGGTCACGGCATCTGGCACCACCAAACGTCGTGTGGTTGGGTCTAGCGTGGCAAACAGTTGGTCGGCGGCATAGACTTCGGCACTCGTCAAAACGTTCAGTAACGTAGACTTACCTGCATTCGTGTACCCCACCACGGCGACCGACGGCACCTCTTCATGCTGTCGCCGTTGCCGCATCCGCGATCGGTGGGCTTGGAGTTGATCTACTTCCTGCTGCAAGCGCGTAATGCGTCGCTGAATGGCTCGCCGCTCGGTTTCTAGCTTTGTTTCCCCTGGGCCCCGCGTTCCAATACCACCCCCTAACCGAGACATGGCCTGTCCACGTCCTGCCAGTCGCGGCAGCATGTATTCCAACTGAGCCAGTTCGACTTGAAGCTTCCCAGCTCCTGATTGCGCGCGCTGAGCAAAGATATCGAGAATCACCTCGGTGCGATCAACAACTCGAATGCCAATCAGCGTCTCCAAATTTCTCACCTGGGCTGGCGAAAGGTCGCGATCAAACACAACCAGATTCGCTCCCACCGACTGTGCCGCCAGCGCAATTTCTTGCACTTTCCCTTCGCCAACTACGGTTTGATGGTGAGGCTGGGGACGCTTTTGCTGAAGCGTTTGCAGCACGGTACCACCTGCTGCCTCAACCAGTCGCTCTAATTCCGTTAATCCATCTTGGAAGTGTTGAGAGGCTCGGTTATCCGTAATCAAGCCGACCAATAACACTTGATCATGGTCGCGATCGACCTGCCGCGCGGTATAGTCTCGTCGGAACTCCTCTTCAAGTCCTTCGACAAGATTCAGGAAGTCCTGATTAGTCAGCACATCCAGGCTTAGTGGCGGCGTTACTGTCCACGCAGTTTCAGGATGCGGCACCAAATGCGCCAGGTAAGTTTCTTTCACATACCCGGTTGCGCCCCCCCCACGACGCTCAAAACCACCACCAGTTAGGGTCAAAGTTACTAAAGCATCTAGCCGTTGCATTGCCATCGCGGTCAACGCAGAATCACTCGGCGGTTCGAATTTTAGCTGGGTTGAAAGACAGCGAATTCCACAAAGCCGCTCAGCACCATAGCGAGGTAGTTCTAGTGGCGGAATTTGGGTTTGACGTGGAGTACCCACCCCAACCCGCATCACTTGACCACGTCGGTTGATGTAGGCGCAAACAGGCTGACTTAACTCAGTGCTAACCGCTGCTAAACGCTGAGCAAATTCGGGCGTTGTAATGCGATCGCCTGGCAACCGCTGGTGATATAACCGCTGCAACTGCTTGATCTGACTGGCTTTTAAGCCCTGGAGATTTCCGTAAACCGTTTCGATAGAGGCAACTAGCCAAACGCAACTACATCCATTTTAGTCAATTGCGTGACCGTCGGGATCTTCCCTTGAACGTCCCGACAGATGCAATATTCCGATACCTAAGCTGTAACAGGTGTTTTACCTTTTCGCTTCTGGGTTGTGGTCTCCGTTGTACCCGGTTCAGAGGCAGAGGCACTGTCCTCAGACGGCCCCTCTTCATCATCAAGACCACGGACAATATCCAAATCAATATCCAGAACAGACATTTCCAGGCCAGCGCGGGGCTTGTTGTCGCTGTTAGAAATGTAGGGTGTCGGCTCAACGCTTCCTGTGCAGATGATCAGCGATCCTTTTTTAAGAAATGACAGCTTCCGCCAGGCAGCGGAGCTTTCCCAGATGTTTAACGAAACTGTAAACGAATCATCACGATTCCGTGTTTTGCGGATATACAGCGTTGCTTTAGCAACCTTTGCCTTTTCGCCATTGCGCAGATCAACCGTCTTAATCTCTGCGTCTGCTGCTAAATTACCACTAACAATCCATTTGTTTAAGCCCACACTCGACATATTTCTCTCCCAAGGATGCCGTTTTCTAAAGAATTCCCCGCTCAATAAAAAATAGAACAGGACGTCAACAAAAAATAGAACAGGAATCCTCAAGACGACATGGCTGATACTCCTTCTCACTTCCCCTATCGACTGATTCGTACTAGCAAAATACCGCCAAACACCAAACCGATGAGTGTTGGTAGCCAGCCTGCCAAAAAAGACGACAGGATATCGAATTGGTAGAGCGCTTCGCAAATGCTGATAAAGAGGTAGTAGGACACAATCAGCACCAGACTGATGCCAAAGCTGGTGCCCCTGCCAACCCCGCGACGGGGCTGGGTGCCTAATGTTGCTCCCACTAGCCCAAACACCAGACAGGCGAAGGGAAACGCCATTTTTTGATCAACGCGCAGAGTGAGTTTGCGAATTTCCTTCTGATTCCCTGTCTGGTTAATGAGGCTCAAGTATTCCTGAATTTGGGCGATATTCATTTCGCCAGGATCGAGAGAGGTTTGAGCAATGTCGAGGGGAGTACGTGGCAGTTGAATCTGTTGCTGCTCAAAGCGGATGATATTACGATAGGAGCCGTCCGGTGCAACGACGTAGATGGTGCCGTTGAAGAAATCCCAGGTCTTTTGGTCGGTGTTCCAGAGCGCTGCTTCGGATGCCACGATCTGGTTTAAGCCATCCTGTGAGAAATCAAGAATGGTCAGCCCTTTCATCCGCTTGCCATCGAACTGTTTGGCATAAAAAATGCGAGAGAGGGCTTTATCGCGGCTGCCGTCTGGCTGCTTGAAATCCCGAAATTCCTGATACAGGATATTCTTTTCTCGAAACGATGGCTCTTTTTTGTTGAGGGCTGCATCCAGCGTTTGTGATGCCTGCCGATTGGCAGCAGGTACGATCGCTTCGTTAAACGCAAAGGTAATGCCTGTGACCAGTAACCCCATCAGAATCGCCGGAGTAATCAGCCGATAAATGCTAACCCCACAGCTCCGGAGTGCAATAAGTTCGCTGTCACTCGAAAGCCGTCCATACACAGTTAAGCAGGACAGCAACATCGACATGGGAAACGACAATCCCACGAAGTAGGGCAACTTGAGGAAAAAGACCTGAGCCGCGATCGAGACTGGCAAACCTGCTTCCGTCACCCGTCGCACTAGATCGAACAACACGCCGATCGCCACCCCAATTGACGAAAACGCCACCACCCCAAACAAAAAGGGCATCACTAACTCATTAGCGATATAGCGATCCATCACCGAAATCCCAGGTATGGGCAAACCAAAAGATTTTAAGGGCGGTGGATTTGCTGGAGTGATTGAAGCCATAGAGGGAAGGCAGAAGGTAAAAGGTAAAAGTGGGGAGTGGAGTGGAGAGTGAAAATCAAAAGCTGAAGGCTGAAGGTAGAAGGTAAAAGTGGGGAGTAGGGAGTAGGGTGAAAATCAAAGGCTGAACGCTGAACGCTTCATCAACTCAAAACTCAAAACTCTCCTTCCCCCCTCACACCTCACCTCTAAGGCTGAAAGGCATCACCCAGATAATACTGCCGCACTAACGGGTTGCTGTAGAGTTCTTCGGAACTGCCAGACGCCAAGATTTGTCCATCGCGCATGATGTAAGCACGATCGGTGATTGCCAGTGTTTCCCGGACGTTGTGATCGGTAATCAGAATGCCAATCTGACGATCGCGCAAGGTAGCAACAATCTGCTGAATTTCGGCAACAGCGATCGGGTCAACTCCCGCAAACGGTTCATCCAGGAGCAAAAACTTTGGGCCATTGCGTCCCGCCGCCAGCGCTCTTGCTAGCTCAGTCCGCCGCCGCTCACCCCCCGATACTTGGGCACCTAGCGTATGAGCAACTTTTTCGAGTCGGAATTCCTTGAGCAAATAGCCCAAGCGATCGCGCCATTCATGCCGAGGCACGTGGGATTGCTCCATGACCAGCAAAATATTTTCCTGCACGGTCAAATAGCGAAAAATGCTGGCTTCTTGCGCTAAATAGCCAATCCCTAACCGTGCGCGTCGATGCAAAGGCAGTGTTGTGATTTCGCTATCGTTCAACCAAACGCGCCCTTGATTGGGTTTCTCTAACCCTGTAGCGATATAAAACGTCGTCGTTTTGCCAGCGCCATTTGGCCCCAACAGTCCAACGACTTCGCCCTGAGACACCGAAAGACTGACGCGGCTGACGACAACCCGCGCTCCGTAGGATTTATGAACGTTTTCAAGCGCGATCTTCAACCGTCCACTCCTGGCTGTGCTGAGCAAAAAACACAAAGCTGACGACGATCTTATCGTGTATCAGCAGTTGCTGTCTCAGCGCGAACCGGGAGACGATGGGTTAGAAAGCGGTGGAGCCAAATCTGTCTGCGAGCGCGGCAACGGAGGAACCGCAGGCGTAAACTCTGACTGAGGGTTAAAGGGCGCAGCATTAGGGGTTGGCGTTGGGGTTGGCGTCGCATCTGGAACAAGGTAGATAGACTCGACTTGCTTAGGCGCGTCTGGCAGTGCCACAAATTTACCTTCGTCAATCAGATACGTGACGGTTTCGCCTCGGAGACTATTACCTTGTTGCAAAACGTACACATTCCCACTCAGCACAATCCGGCGCTCCCGGCTGAAGTATTGCGCCTGAGCAGACGTTGCCTGGATTTGGCGAGCGGGGTAGTTGATTTGCACATTGCCGCGTGCTGTAATGACACCCGTTTTAGAGTTTGCTTCCTGGATGTCCGATCGCAGAGTGAGCGATCGGCCCGCTTCGGTTTGGGCATTCGCAGGACGATGGAACAGGAGAAACGACGCAGGGCCCTCTAACAGCAGAAGGGTCGTTAGAATGGATGGAACGATCGCGGCTAATTTCAGTCGCTTTAAAGTGATATGAGGTGGGCGGAGAGAAGACATCATGGGGCGGGTAACTCAGCGTGATGGCAAAAATGACGATGAACGAGACATGACAGCGCTGACAGATGCTTTAGAGGATGTCTGAGAAGTGTCAGAGACGCTGCCTTCGCCCCCTTAATCCCCCAATTCTGGGGGACTTCCACCTCAGAACCCCTCAAATTTGGGGGCAAGGGGGGCGGTTCGGGTAGGCATTCATACCTTTTAAGACATCCTCTTAGGTAGTTTACCCAATCCTACTGAGCCTAAAGCCAATCCTGTAGAGTGGCAAGCTTGCATCCAGATGGGGCACTCAATGCAGCTTTCATTTAAGCATTGAATTGAACAATCCTCTTGATTTTATGACTGCTATTAGCGCGCGAAGTTGCCGTCCGATCGCGGTTCTAACCCGACAAACTGGCTCACGCTAGCTCCGCGCAGCTACAACGAAGTTCGACCGCTGTTAAATGAATACGATCGCCCATCTTGTAGCATTTAGGACTTACGCAAAAGCGGTCATCTTTCGCCCCCTAGCCCCCAATTTTGGGGGAACCGTCTCAATCAAAGCCCCCAAGATTGGGGGTTTGGGGGCAAATGCGTAAGTCCTAGCATTATTGCTGCACAGTAGCTCTCGTCGGGTTGCAGCAACGTACCGTTTTGTTGAGCATGCTTGATATACCTCCCGCTCAAGAAGTATTTAACGACTAAAGGCCCAGCAATTCTTAGCGTCTGTTTGGCGGGGAAGTTTGTAGGGTATACCATGAGAGCCTATAACCGTTGAGCTGCGATCGTTAAAGGCAGCTTCTATCAGCATTGAAGGCATAGATTCATGACAAAACGACGCGTCGGGCTATTGTTTGGGGGCTGTTCCGGTGAGCATGAGGTTTCGATCGCTTCAGCACGCGCCATCGCTCAGGCATTCAGCACCAGCCCAAACGAAACAGATTACACCCTGTTATCGTTTTATATTCAAAAAAATGGTCAGTGGTGCGATGGCGCGATCGCCCAACAGGTGTTGTCATCAGGCCAGCCGCTTCTATCAAATCACCAGCCTGGTGCCTCATCTACGCGCTGGCTTTTGCCTCCAACGGTTGCCGATGTAGACGTTTGGTTTCCGATCCTGCATGGCCCCAACGGTGAAGATGGTACGGTTCAGGGGCTCCTACAGCTGATGCAGGTGCCCTTCGTTGGTTCTGGCATTCTGGGGTCAGCGATTGGGATGGACAAACTCGCCATGAAAATGGTGTTTGCCCAAGCTGGATTACCTCAGGTCAACTACAGAGCCGTCAGCCGCGCACAGGTGCAGTTAGCCTCTATCAATCCAAAGCTGTGTGATGAGCTTGAAGCCGCACTCGCTTACCCCTGTTTTGTCAAACCTGCTAATCTAGGCTCCTCCGTTGGCATCTCTAAGGTGAGAACGCGTGCCCAACTTGAAGCCGCTCTAGACAGTGCTGCTAGCTACGATCGCCGCCTCATTGTCGAAGCAGGTGTGGCTGCCCGCGAGTTAGAGTGTGCCGTTCTCGGTAACGATCAACCCGCCGCTTCGGTTGTGGGTGAAATCACATACCAAAGCGATTTTTATGACTACGAAACCAAATACACCGAAGGTAAAGCGGCTTGGATTATCCCTGCCGACTTACCAGAGTCAATCGCTACTCAAATACAAGCAATGGCAGTCCAAGCATTTAGCGCGATCGATGCGGCTGGCATTGCACGAGTAGACTTCTTCTACGTTGAAGCAACCGGAGACATCTTTATCAACGAAATCAACACTATGCCAGGATTTACCGCTACCAGCATGTATCCCCAACTTTGGGCGGCAAGCGGCATCACCTTTCCCGCGCTCGTCGATCGCCTGGTTCAACTTGCCTTTGATCGCCACGCCTAGTATCCTATTGCAGCTTGCTCGCTTGAACCAGCAAAATGGTGGCGGATCGCCCCTCTACTTCAGTCCTCAACCACCGCTTACTGGGGGAATGAGGACGACCTCGTCTCCATCATGCATCACCGTATCGGATGCTACAAACTGAAAATTAATGCCAAATCGCGTTAAGTCGTGCCATTGTGCTAATTGTGGATGCTCAGCAATGAGGCGATCGCGCACTGTAGCAACCGTTGCGCCGTAATCAACATCCATTTGCAGTTCTGAACCGCAAGCTTCTTGATACGCCGCGAAGAGCTTGACGGTGATCGTAATGGTAGGCATAGGCATGAAGCTAGAGAAAAAACGTATAGCAGTGAGCAGTCTGATGAAGGGTACTCTAAACCCTCTTTACAATCTACAACTTTACTTGCCCAGCACCTTTTCAAGCTACCTGAGATGGTCATCTAGTCAAGCAGCAAAGCAGTGTGTCGCAATAGGCACAAACTTTAGCTCTTCAAGTGAGTAAAGCATCCTCATAAAGGTGTATATTTCTCACCCAAACGGGCGACTTCAAAGAAAAGAATAAATCTTTTGTAAAGACAAGCACATGAGCTGATAGTCGTTATTGGCTAATCTACTATTGGAGCTAAGCATTCTGAGCAAACAGGGAGCAACATCGGTATGTACCGATCGCTCTTTTAATTCATCTGACGATCAAAAATTGGTACAGGGCTTAATATTGCTCTGCTTCAAATGATTTTTCTGTAAAGCCGTTCAGCGATGACCGTTCAGCCTTGGTGCCTCATTCTATATTGTATTTGTCACAGCTTACTCTGAGACAAGCATCTTACTGGTAGAAAAAGTCTCAAACACAAAATCGTCTTACGGATTTTACATACGTTTTACGTTTTTAACAGTCTTCAAGCGCATTTTGAGATTTGAGAATGTTCTGTTTTTAATCATCAACGTTTCTGTAAAGTAAATGTTTTTTGATTTAGAAATTTAGTTGAACGCGTTGAACAACTTCATTTCAATAAGCTGACAAGCAGGCTTAGGCTCCATCTATTAAATCCGAAGAACATGACTGGAAATTCTTTAGGCTCTATTCTTCTGAAAAAACGCTTGATTACTCAGAGCCAGCTCGAACAAGCCCTGCGGAAGCAGCGCCAGCAAGCCAAAGCGTGCGGCTGGCAGTTATTAGGAGAAATTCTCGTGGACGATCGAGTCATTAGCAGACGCGCTTTGGAGAACGCACTTGCGACGCAAGCACAGCTTAACGAAGTTCACAGTTTGCAGGCTGATTTTGAGCCTAGTCAGATTGATATTCTCAACGTTTCGATCGATAATATGTCGATGCATGAACTGCTCGATCAGCTTCATAACGGTGTCGTACTAACCCCAAACGTTGACCATGTTATGAAGCTACAAAAAGATCCAGACTTTCTCAGAGCTTATGCCCTTGCTGACTATAGAGTTTGTGATAGCCAGGTCTTGATGTACGCATCTAAATTCTTAGGCACTCCATTCAAAGAGAAGGTTTCAGGCTCCGATCTCTTCCCAAGATTCTGTGAGTTTCATCAATACAACGACGGCATAACCGTCTTCTTGCTTGGTGGCGCTAAGGGCGTTGCAGCACAGGCGAAGAATAATATTAATGAGAGGCTTGATCGAGAAATCGTGATCGGCGCTCATTCGCCGTCTTTTGGTTTTGAGAAAGACGAACAGGAATGCCTGGAAATCGTTGAAATGATTAATCAATCTAAAGCGACCGTTTTAGCGGTTGGCGTCGGTGCGCCAAAGCAAGAAAAGTGGATTTATAAGTACAAGCACAAGCTGCCCCACGTCAAAATTTTCATGGCAGTCGGAGCGACGCTCGATTTTGAGGCGGGTGTTCTTAAGCGTTCGCCAAAATGGATGAGTGACTTGGGCATCGAGTGGCTGTTCCGCATTTATTGTGATCCACAGCGACTTTGGAAGCGCTATCTTGTTGAGGATTTGCCATTTTTCTGGCTACTGTTACAGCAAAAGTTTGGCCTCTACACGCCACCTCGCTTTGAAACGCTCGATCGACGGCATGTACCAGTGAATGTGAAGGTCACTGTTAATCGTTTGCTGAGAAAGCGTGCCACGACGAAAGTGTAAACGACAACCCCTCACAGCAGCCTTATTTCACCCTTCTCTAAGGAAGGTCGCTGCTTAAAGCCAGCTATGGGCTGCGGTTGTCCTTTTTGAGAGTCAGATTGTTAGATATACAGCGCTTTTGCCCATGTGCATACTTTTTGGTACGTGCCGACTCATATCTGCATAGGGTGATAGAATCACAGTCAAGCTAGGGGTGTTTGCTGCGGCAGGCTGAGATAGTCCCTTAGAACCTGAGCTTGGGTAATGCCAGCGGAGGGAAGCTGTTTATCTGAGGAATCGAATATGCGGACAGAATGGGTCGCCAAGCGTCGTGGACAAAGCAATGTGTCCCAGATGTACTTTGCTCGTCAGGGCTTGCTTACAGAAGAGATGCAGTACGTGACGCAGCGGGAGCAGTTGCCACCAGCGCTAATTCTAGATGAGGTGGCGCGAGGGCGTATGATTATCCCTGCCAATATTAACCATCCTAATTTGGAGCCAATGGCGATCGGCATCGCCTCAAAATGCAAAGTCAATGCGAACATTGGCGCTTCTCCTAATTCGTCTAATCTGCAAGAAGAGGTAGACAAACTGCTTCTAGCCGTGAAATATGGTGCCGATACGGTGATGGACTTATCAACAGGTGGCGGCGATCTCGATGAAATTCGCACAGCCATCATCCGGGCTTCATCGGTACCGATCGGAACGGTGCCTATTTATCAGGCACTAGAGAGCGTACATGGCACGATCGAAAAACTAACGCCCGACGACTTCCTGCACATCATCGAAAAGCATGCTCAGCAGGGCGTTGATTACATGACCATTCATGCGGGAATTTTGATTGAGCACTTACCCTTAGTGCGTGATCGCATTACAGGCATTGTGTCTCGCGGGGGTGGCATTATTGCTCGTTGGATGCTGCACCATCACAAACAGAATCCTCTTTATACCCACTTCCAGGACATCATCGAAATTTTCAAGCGTTATGATGTCTCCTTTAGCCTGGGCGACTCGCTCCGTCCTGGTTGCACGCATGATGCGTCTGATGCTGCACAGTTGGCAGAGCTTAAAACACTGGGACAACTCACCCGCAAAGCCTGGGAGCATGATGTGCAGGTAATGGTAGAAGGCCCTGGTCACGTGCCAATGGATCAGATTGAGTTCAATGTGCGAAAGCAGATGGAGGAATGCTCAGAAGCGCCCTTTTACGTTCTGGGGCCACTTGTGACGGACATTGCGCCTGGGTATGACCACATTACGTCGGCGATCGGTGCAGCAATGGCTGGTTGGTACGGTACAGCAATGCTGTGCTACGTCACACCAAAAGAGCATTTGGGTCTGCCCAATGCCGAAGATGTTCGCAATGGCTTGATTGCTTACAAGATTGCGGCTCATGCGGCAGATATTGCACGACATCGACCAGGCGCACGCGATCGCGATGATGAACTTTCCCAAGCCCGCTACAACTTTGATTGGAATCGCCAGTTTGAGCTATCGCTCGATCCTGAGCGTGCGAAGGAGTATCACGACGAAACTCTGCCAGCCGATATTTATAAAACGGCTGAG
The DNA here is from genome assembly GCA_019358945.1 of Stenomitos rutilans HA7619-LM2. Lineage (GTDB taxonomy): Bacteria > Cyanobacteriota > Cyanobacteriia > Leptolyngbyales > Leptolyngbyaceae > Stenomitos > Stenomitos rutilans. Next base: position 16,692 of record JAHHIE010000035.1, read on the forward strand.
TTCTGCTCGATGTGTGGCCCAAAGTTCTGCCCAATGCAGACAAAGGTCGATGCTGACGCTCTTACAGAACTGGAGAAGTTCTTAGCAAAGGACTCTATTGTCTCTGTTTAACCTTGGGTGCAGTCAGTAGGGGTTTCCTGATCATACTGAGGCTCTCTCAAAGCAGTCAGCGGTCAGCTTTTAGCCCATTAAGCAGGCTCAGTTTCATGCCGTTCGGTTACTTAGCACGTTAATTTTTAAGTACTGTAGTGGTTTAATGCATCCCTACAACCAAGAGCAGGGATTCAGATGTGAACCCCTGCTCTTGAGTGTTAATAGAAGCGGTTTTTGTAGAAGAAGGCGATCGCTGATGAGCGTCATTGCCGGCCTGCTTAGTCTGCTGATACAGCATTGACATCAACCGTTTTTGCCTCTGGTTTGAACCCTGGCTCTGCTGTGCTAGCTGTTTGAACAGGGCCTTCATCTTTTTGACCTTTTAGCCGCTCTAGTGCCCAGGTAGACAACTCAGCAACTAAAAGAGTGGCAATCAAGCCATCATCAATCCACCCAATGATGGGAATAAAGTCTGGGGAAATATCAAAGGGGCTGATGAGGTAAAGCAATGAACCGCCAATAATCCACCAGCGGTACTTAGGGTTCCGAATAACATTACGATACCAGTCTGTGATCGAGTCTTTCATCAACGTGTCTCCTCTCGTTACATTTAAATCTTGGCAGATTGCTCACGATAGTTCCGGTGTGGATAACCTCCCGTATGTGGGAGGGCATCAGTACGGTGTCTTAAAGAAGGAATGGTAAGGGACAGAAATGTACCTTTAGATAGTTGCTTGTGTGAGTCGAAAGATCGTTGACCCTTTAGGGCTCGCGCAGTTGTCCCCTTAAATCCCCCCATCCTGGGGGACTTTGAGTTCTTGCTCCCTCAAAGTTGGGGGCCAGGGGGCAGTTTTGCAAGAATTTGCGTAAGTTCTAACCCTTTTTAGAGCCAGTAGGGGCATTCGTTCGATCGCCTTTTGTCAACTTGAAGCGTAGCTCCAAAAAGTGCAACATTTCGCATCATTTTGACTGAAGTTTCATCTGTCTGCTTGAATGAGGTTCTAAATCTCTAAAATTAAGTAGCTCTAGCTTAAGAGGCAGGACTGGGCAGAAATCCTAAGATCGGGAACGTAAGGGGAGTAGAACACACTGTGAATGTTGCGGAAATCTTTCAAAAGGGTGGGGTAACGATTTTGCCCTTGCTTTTTCTCTCAATTTTGGCCCTCAGCGTCATTATTGAGCGGGTTTGGTTTTGGACGAATGTGCTGCTTAAGGAGCGTGAGATTGTCAATCGGGTGCTGGATGCAGCCAGAAGAGACTGGGCCACCGCTAAAGAAATTGCTCGGCAAGCGCACGAACAGCCGATCGGTCGCTTTCTTTACAGCCCCTTGCAGCTTGAGAATGCAGATCCGGAGATGTTTCGTCTAGCGCTTGAGGCAACAGCCGATGACGAATTAGCGGCAATGCGTCGAGGCGATAAAGTGTTGGAGGCTGTGATTGCGTTGGCCCCGCTGTTAGGTTTGTTGGGCACAGTCATCGGCTTGATTATTTCCCTAGGATCAATCCGCCTGGGTGATTTGGGCACGGCTTCAACCTCAGGAGTGACAGCTGGGATTGGGGAAGCACTGATTGCAACTGCTAGTGGATTAGTCGTGGCGATTTTTAGCTTGGCGTTTTATCGACTGTTTCAAGGCTTTCTATTTAACCAAGTTAGAGTTTTCCGCAAAGCTGGTAATGATCTGGAGCTTCTGTATCGGCAGCATTGGTCGCAGAAAACTGGTAGTCAGCTCTAATGCGATCGTGCGTAGTACTGCACCCAGGCATAAAGTCCAACACCGTGCGTAGTCATGGTTAAGATGTCACGACATTAATGATGGTGATGAATAGTGTTGATGCGTTTTGAGGGCTGGAGTAATGAAAATTAATCTTGATTCGCCTCCTGAAGATGTCCAGATTCAGATCATTCCGCTGATTGACGTCATCTTTTGCATTCTGACGTTTTTTATTCTGGCGGCACTGCAACTGACTCGACAGCAGGGCATTGAAATCGATCTGCCAAAAGCAAGTACGGGCGCAACTCAGATGCGGCAAATGTTAGTTGTGACTGTGAGCGCCACTGGTCAGACGTTTGTGAACAAACAGTTTGTCGATCGCGCCCAGCTTTTTCAACAGCTTCAGGATTATCACCAAAAAAATCCCGATGGTTTGCTGGTACTCAATGCTTCACAGACCGCGTTTTATAACGATGTGGTGCAAATTTTGGATGTGATGCGGCAGGTCGGGGGCGATCGGGTGGCGCTGGCAACTCAACCAATCGAGACGAACCAAACGCCTGGCTTGGCTCCGAATCCGACCATTAGCCCCACGCTTAGCCCCACGATCATGCCTCCTGCGTCCGATCCCTTTAACATTTTTGGTGCACCCAGTCCTAGCCAAACGTCTAACCCAGGACTTTTGCAGTCTCCACCAGCATCAGGTCAACCGTCTAATGTTGTTCCCTCTAATTCCTCTGGGCCGAAAACTAGCCCTTAACTAGGCACAGCTATTCTTACTGAATGACCAGAACGCAATAATACTAAATATGAGCGTCTGATCATCTTGCCCTCAATCTGTACCTTTGTGCCGAATACTGAATCTTACTCTTGGCACAAGAGTTAATTAGGTTGCCTTCAGTACTGTTAGGTATCGGTAAGTCAACAAGCCTTGCCGTGCAAGACGAACTGAGAGGTAATGCTAATGAGTAACGATGTTAGACGAACCCATGATCCCGACGCAAATCCTGATCCGATTACAGGTCAACCAGGTGCCCATCCTGTTGGTACTGGGGTTGGTGCTGGCGCAGCGGGCGCGGCTGGTGCTGCGATCGGTGGTGCCGTTGGTGGCCCAGTCGGTGCTGTCGTTGGCGCTGTCGTTGGTGCAGTTGGCGGTGGCTTAGCCGGGAAGAGCGCTGCTGAACGTGTGAACCCTACGTTTGAAGATGAATACTGGCGTGGAAATTACGCTTCACGCCCTTATGTAGAGCCAGACTACGATTACACCGATTATGAGCCAGCTTACCGCACCGGGTATGAGGGTTACTCATCCCATTATGACCAGGGTGTGACCTATGATCAGGCTGAACCCGCCTTGCGCCAACGCTACGAATCGCAGCATGGTGGCCGTCTGGCTTGGGAGAAAGCTAAGCATGCCACTCGTGATGCGTGGGATCGCGTCGAGCGTGCTTTGCCAGGTGATGCAGACCATGATGGCAAGTAGCAAGTGACGGCACTGCTATCACTTCTAGAATCCTTTTGAAGATGACCAAGCCCAAGTGGCTTGGTCATTTTTAATGGATGTGTGAGGCGATCGTTGTGGTAGGTCCATCGTTAGACACTTTGTGAACTGCCTACCCCAAACATCCAAATACAGGTCTCGCTCGTATTCTCAGTTAGCGCAACTGAAAACCGCTTGTTGTTACAGGCATGCCTCATTGTGAACCTCGTGGCGATATAGTTTCTGAACGGTCGCATTACTATGGACAGTGCACGAGTAGACGAAATTTTATAATTTCTTTATCCTGTGTTGTGTCGATGCATTACTCTTTCGAGTCTGGTGGAGAACCAACTGATGGCGATTTCTCAAGTCAAGCGTCAAACTCTTAAGGGCTTCAATTGGCAAACATTTCGTCCTCGCGTCGCAACACTGGTGCTTTTAGGAATACTTGCGTGTACGGCTGGCGTTTGTGCGGCCTGGTTTGTACAGGAGGGAAGCATTAACCATCTTTTTGCTCGCCTTAACTGGCTGCAAGAGTCTCCCCCACTGTGGTTGGCCGTGCCGATGGTGGCTGTGCAGTATCTCCTAGCACCAACGGTCATTCTGTTGCTGGTAGCGCTGGTGGTGATGAAGGTTTCTCCAGAACCGCGTCGCTGGTCACGAACGATCGTGGTCGGTATTTTGCTGGCGTTAACCATTCGCTATATTGCTTGGCGATCGCTGGCAACGTTGAATTTGGCCGATCCGTTGAACGGTGTGTTCAGCTTGGGACTTTTTGGGCTGGAAATGTTGATGCTCGCCAGCGGGATTATTCAGCTTTTTTTGATGCTGCGGGTGAAGGATCGCCGCCGAGAAGCGAACCGTAATGCTGATGCCGTGCTGGAAGGGGCATTCATCCCTTCGGTAGCTATTTTTGTGCCGACTTACAATGAACCTGTCTTTATTCTGCGACGGACAATTATTGGCTGTCAGGCATTGGATTATCCTCATAAGCAAGTCTATCTGCTGGATGATACTTGCCGACCGGAGGTTCAAATGCTGGCAGCAGAGTTGGGCTGTGACTACGTTGCGCGTCCAGACAACCGCTACGCCAAAGCTGGTAATTTGAATCACGCGATCGCGCTAACCGCTGGCTCTGAAGCAACGAAAAGTGACCTGATCGTCGTGTTTGATGCTGACTTTGTGCCTACTCGCAACTTCCTAACGCGCACTGTTGGTTTTTTCCAGAATGAGCAGGTTGCTCTGGTGCAAACGCCTCAGAGCTTTTACAACCCCGATCCGATCGCCCGTAATTTGGGTTTAGAAGACATCCTGACACCTGAAGAAGAAGTTTTTTATCGGCAGATTCAGCCGATTCGAGACGGGGCTGGGAGCGTAATTTGCTCGGGCACGTCGTTTGTGGTGCGGCGGAGTGCGCTGGAAGCCACAGGTGGTTTTGTCACCGATTCGCTTAGCGAAGATTACTTTACGGGCATTCGACTTGCAGCGCAGGGCTATAAGTTGCTGTACTTGGATGAGAAATTGAGTGCAGGCTTAGCCGCCGACAATATGTCTGCTCATGCAACGCAGCGATTACGGTGGGCGCGCGGTACACTTCAGGCATTTTTTATCGAAGCAAATCCGCTGACCATTCCCGGACTTAGCCCATTACAGCGTCTGGCTCATTTGGAAGGCTTGCTGCACTGGTTTACCAGCCTTTCTCGCGTGGGTTATTTGATTGCGCCCTTGGCCTTTTCCTTTTTAGGGGTCATCCCCATACGGGCAACGCCTGAAGAATTGATGTATTTCTTCCTGCCTTACTACGTGGTGCAGTTGACGTTTTTCTCCTGGCTAAACCATCATTCTCGATCGGCCCTGCTATCGGATATCTATTCACTGGTGCTGACTTTTCCGCTAGCGTTCACCGTTATTCAAGTGATGCTGAGTCCCTTTTCCAAGGGCTTTAGCGTCACGCCGAAGGGCACTGCTAGCGATCGCTACTCCTTCAACTGGCACCTGGCGCTACCGCTGATTGGGCTGTTTATCCTCACGGCTGTCAGCCTATGGCGCAATCTAGGTTTATGCATGTTCACGGGCTGGTCGGCTGATTTAACGCCCGAATTGAAAGGCTTGGGGCTTGGCTGGCTCTGGAGCAGCTACAACCTGATGATGATTGGTATCGCGCTTTTGATTTTATTGGATGTTCCCAAACCCGATGCTAATGACTGGTTTGACCTTCGACGCACCGTGCGCTTGTGTTTTGCCCCCACGATCGGGCTAACGCGACTGCCCCGACCTCAAAATCATCACGCTATAAGTGAGGATGTCAGCGCAAAAAACTCCGCTGCGATCACCGGGGAGACAACAGAGGCATGGTGGCAACAGCGAGAACGAAGCACAGCTAGTACCTTATTTGCACCCTCTGCCCGTGCGTTGCTAAGCACATCACCAAAGCGAGAGGGGCCGCCCGTGTCGCTCACTCTATGGGGTGTGACGACCATGATGTCTGAAGGGGGAGCCGAAGTAGCGCTTACACAGGCGAGCTTTCCCACACTGGCTCCAGGGGAAACATTACCCGTGTCGCTGGAGTTCATGGAAGTTGACTTAAAGCTGCAAGGTGTGGCTGTGCGCAGTGGGGTGAGAGACGAGTTTCCAACCGTGAGAATTCTGTTTGAGCGGTTGAACCTGCAACAGCAACGCTGTTTAGTGGAGATGCTGTACTGCCGTCCGGGGCAATGGAAGCGCCGCAAAACACCGGGAGAATTGCAGTCGTTGCTGCTGCTGTTTCGGATTCTGCTGAAGCCAAGAGTACTGTTCGATCGCGCGATAGATGTGCGGGCGATCGCAGTCGCTAAAGGCTAGAGTGTAATCAATCGCACAAGCATAACCGTGTTTTCGATGAGCATTTGGTAGGCTTTAACGAAACCATTTTGATTCTATATGGCGATCGAAGCAGCGGCAAATCAGTGATCCCGCTTATCCTGGTTGAGACAGTATGGCAGTAGAATAATTGCCGTTGTGTAAAATCAGGTCAAATCGAAAACTTCGTGCCACATACTTTCATCGCTCTGAGTGAGTCTGCTGAGATAGACTCAACGCTTCACGTCACAGATCTGCCATTTACCTTACAAGATCTCAAAGCAAGTATTCCTGCTTATTGTTTTGAACCCTCTCTTGGTCGATCGCTTGCTTACTTTTTTTGGGATGTTGGTGTTATTGCAGCACTTTATGCGATCGCTCACGCCATCAATGCCTGGTGGTTTTTTCCACTTTTCTGGCTGATGCAAGGCACCATGTTTTGGGCGCTTTTTGTCGTTGGGCATGATTGTGGTCATGGCTCTTTTTCACGGCACAGATGGTTAAATAGTCTCGTCGGGCACCTTTGCCACACGCCGATTCTAGTGCCTTACCACGGCTGGCGCATTAGCCACCGGACGCATCACAGCAACACGGGCAATCTGGACACAGACGAAAGCTGGTACCCCGTATCGCAGTCCAAGTATGTTCAAATGCCCTGGTATGAGAAGCTCTTTCGCTTTTATGTGCCGTTGTTGGCCTATCCGGTGTACTTATTCCGTCGCTCAACCGATCGCAAAGGTTCGCACTTTCACCCAGCCAGCGCGCTTTTTCGTCCGTCCGAAAAGTGGGATGTGTTGACCAGTACCGCCCTTTGGCTCCTCATGATCGGCTTCTTGGGTGAACTAGCCTACGTTTACGGCTGGCTATTTTTGGTGCAGTACTATCTCGTGCCTTATCTTGTCTTTGTGGTCTGGCTCGATCTGGTGACGTTTTTGCACCATACAGAGCAGGAGATTCCTTGGTATCGCGGGAAGGATTGGTTTTTCTTGAAGGGTGCGCTTTCGACCATCGATCGCGACTACGGCTTCTTCAATCCCATTCACCATAATATCGGGACGCATGTAGCTCACCACATCTTCCTCTCCATGCCTCATTACCATCTCAAAGCAGCGACAACTGCGCTCAAACCTGTTTTGGGAGCCTACTACCGCACATCAGATGAACCAATTTGGAAAAGCTTCATCCGGTCTTACCAGATGTGCCGCTTTGTGCCAAATACGGGATCGCAGGTTTACTACCAACCCTCGAAACAACAGCTTTAAGGTTGAATAATCGAGGTCAGCGATCGCGCAGTGCTATTCAGTAGGGCGCGATCGCTGATACAAAGCAGAAATATGCGGTTGGTGTAAACTTTCCATAGCGCAAGCGTTGAAATATGACGAGTCATCAACCAGAACCCACTACCCAACAGTTGCTTACGGCCCTCTTGCAATCAGGGGTACAGCAACAACACAGTCTTGAAGTTTTGACAGATCAGATCGGACATCTGACAGAACAACAGCAACACAGCCTGGATAGGCTCACCACACGCATCGAGCAACAGGGGGAACAACAGCAACACAGCCTGGATAGGCTCACCACACGCATCGAGCAACAGGGGGAACAACAGCAGCGCAGCCTGGATAGGCTCACCACTCACATTGAGCAACAGGGAGAGCAACAGCAACACAGCCTAGATAGGCTCACCATGCGCATTGAGCATCTGGGGGAAAAGATTGATACGCTAGCCGAGGTTGTCACCAGCGGTTTTTCGGAACTAAAAGCCATTACTCGAGAACAGTCAGAAGCTGCAAAACAGCAGGCGGAGAGTATTTCACGTCTTGCTGCTACTGTGGAGCGGCAGGCCCAGATTGTAGAGCGTTTATTACCACGCGAACCTGAACAATAATTGTTTGCTATTTACGCTAGTGGTCTGTCAAGACTTATTTTGTGAGTTTCTCACTTACAAAATAACAACCTTCACTAAACCCAAAGCACAAAATCAAAACTGACGAACCACTAGGGAGCTACGCGTGCAAATTATTAAACGCAACGCCGAACTGAGAGTAGACGATAGCCTGATGCGGCTGTATATAGCGACTCCCAAGCCAGCAGGTCATTATCCAGGCATTGTGTTCTATAGCGATATTTACCAGCTTGGTGGTGCTATGACGCGGCTGGTCGATCGCTTGGCCGGGTATGGGTACGTCGTGGCGGCCCCCGAAATTTTTCATCGGCTTGAACCTGTAGGAACAGTGATTGAACCAGATGATTTAGGCCGTATGCGCGGGAACGATGCCGCACGACGCACGGCGATCGCTGAATATGATGCCGATGCGTGTGCGGTGATTGACTTTCTCAAGCAAGATCCTACCGTTTTGCCAGACTACATCGGCACGATGGGCTTTTGCATTGGGGGACATCTCGCGTTTCGGACGGCCTTTCAGCCAGAGATCAAAGCAGCGGCGTGTTGCTACCCGACGGGCATTCACAGCGGCAAACTGGGTAAAGGCGTTGCGGATACCCTTCAACGCATGAAGGAAATCAGTGGGTCGGTGCTGCTGATCTTTGGGACGCTGGATTCACATGTGCCAGAAGACGGGCGACAGACGATCGCCGAAGCGCTCAACCAGACAACGATCGCTCACACAACACGACTATACGAAGCCGAGCATACATTCATGCGTGACGATGGGTATCGCTACGATCCCGTTGCGGCTGATGCTGCCTGGTCAGAGGTGACAGCTTTTTTCAAACAAAGCTTTGGCTAGATTGCATTACCGAATTTTGGCTTCAAACGATCGACAGAAATCTTGCACACCCGTTTTAACCACAAAAATTGCCACAGGCGTAGCGAGTTTAAGTGGCAGCATAGTGTGTTCAGTCAGGGTTAATAGTAAGTTACCCGTCAACCCATCTTCCAGGCTCTCCTTCAGGTCAGCACGACAAAGAATGTGCCGCCACTGCTTTGCGACCCCTTCGATCCAACGATCGTTCGTGTCGGGTTCCTGCCCTACTTGAATTGCTAGCGCGATCGACGCATCTTCCAAATCACCTTCGCAGTCTTCAATTTCGTTAAGAGCAGCCAGCGCATCAGGGTAAGCTGCCAAATCTACCCGGAATTGCTCAATTTCGTCGGGTGTTACAGTAATACTCATACAGCAGCAAGGTACAGAAGCCACGATCGTATCACTTCGTAGTCTTCTAGGTGTACCTTGCAGACGCTTACACGATCGCCTACAACAAATCGCCTACAACAAACCACTACAACCCAACGAGTTCACGCGACTCTAAGCCAGTAAGCTTTTGGGCGATCGTCAACCGGGTTTCAAGCTTGGCAACGCTGAATTCATTGCGTAGATGCTCTAGCCGCGCTAGGGCGTTTGCCTTTTCGGTAGAAAGACGGTTCAGCGCATCCAGGGCGCGTTGATACTCCTGATTCACTTGCAGCACTTCAAAACGGCGTGCCTTACGCTGATTGTCATTTTTGAGTCCGGTTTCAAAAGCGACCACCATTTCGGCATTACCTTCCAGCCGAGCAAGGTGCTGACGAACCTCGCCAATCTGATATTCAAATTCATTCACAGCTTGGGCCGCTTGTGCGATCGCACTGGGATATTGACTGAGACTAAGTTTCATAAAATAATCCTCAAAAAAGCATAAAGAGCAATGGGTGTTAATCACCCTGTTTCATCGTCATCAGTCTTGCTTATGACTTCATTCCTCAGCGTGCACGTACTGCCCAGGCAAACCGCTTTAACGGTAAACCTTGATGCCTCAAGCAACCAGTTCTGCACGCTGGGGTAGCTGAGTACGAGGGGATACGGCTGGAGCAGAAGCCTGCTTCATCGGCTCGGCTGCAACCTTTTCTAACACTTTGACTTCGATACTGACGGCAATGAGGTAAGAGCCAGGATCTCCCCCTACTTCCTGGGCAATGAGATCAGCTAAAGCGGGGTGATCAGCCGTGATGGGGTCACGCAGTGTGCGTCGATCCCAGTCGTATTTGGCATTTGGATCAAGGCTGAGAATGTAGTGCTTAGTCATGGGCGTAAGTGTTGATAGTATATATGTACTATTTTAGTGGGTTTATCCCTATGCCGCAAGTGTCCTCTAAGCGGCGATCGCGCTTCTCTCAATCCTTTGATGGGAAGGCGTTTGACTATTGGATGAACGCCGAGTTCTGTCGCTCTGCCGCTCCCAATACGCTAATGTCCTTGCCAGGTCACTGTGTCCGCGCAACCGAATTTCGTAAGCTTGCGGCATAATACGGCTGCGACGGATTTGAAAGCTGGCACCTATGCTGGCAAGCTTTTGGGCAAACGTTTGCGCTTGCTTGAGGTGATCAAACCCGAAGTAGCAGACTGTAGGAGAAAACGCTCGAAAGGGCGATCGCACAACCAGCACTCTAGGCGCTAAATACTGCCCCACTCGACCCTGCTGCAAGGAAAAGAAACGACCAATTTGCATCACATACCCCCGCGCTTGCTTACTACGATCGTAGTGAAAAAGCACTACAGTTGGGTGCTGCGATCGTGGGGGAAAACCGTCTCCCCACGGCTTAAACACCGTTGCGGCGCACCTTATCCAGCACTACAGCAATCACAATGACTAGCCCAATCACCAGCGTTTGCATAAAGGACGACACCCCGACCATATTGAGCGAATTTGACAGCATTCCTAGAATGAGTACGCCATAAAACGCATTCAACATGCTGCCCATGCCTCCTGTGAGCGCCACGCCACCAACCACGACGGCTGCAAGAGATTGTAATTCCAGTCCAGTTGCCGCTAAGGGTTGTGCAGCACTCACCCAGGCTGTCAGCACAACGGCAGCAACACCTGCTGTGGTACCTGTGAAGGTGTAGATCAGCAGCGTTTGAACTCGAACATTGATGCCGGAGTTGAAAGCCGCTCTGGTATTGGAGCCGATCGCATAGACATAGCGTCCAAACACGGTATGCCGTAGCAGCACGTGACCCAGAAGGAGCGTTGCGATCGCAATCAGCGCGGGCGTAGGGATGCCAAACACATTGCTGAAGCCGAAAATATCGCTCAGTGCGCTTGGCACATCATAAAGCGGCAAACCACCTGTAGCAATGAGCGCCAACCCTCTAGCCACCGACAGCATCCCCAGCGTGACAATGAAGGGAGACACGCCAAAGACAGTAATGATACAGCCATTTATAAAGCCAAAACCCGCCCCGGTGAGCAGCATCATCAGAACGCCGATCGCTAAACCTGCTTTGTTCATGACGATGACCCCATACACCCCGCTAAGTGCCAGCACCGCCGCCAAAGACAGATCCAGCCCGCCGCTTATCACTGCCAACGCTTGACCCACCGAAATAACCATCAGCGTTGCCAGTTGCCGACTCAAATTCACCAGGTTATCGCTCGACCAAAACCGAGGTTCAATCAACCCAGTGGCGATCGCCAAAACAAGAATGAAGAGGGGTAAAGCAAATTCGTTGAGCTTGAACCGGAAGCGTTGCGTAAGATTCATGGTCAGAACGGACAGATACGTTACTACACGCCGTGAGCACGATGAAAGAGCGTTTGAGGTACCCTAAGACATAGAAGCTTTATTCCTTCATGCTTTTGCCTAAAACGTTGGCTAGGACTCGTTCTTCATCGTTAAGGGTAGGGTTAATGACTTCATCGACGATCGCCCCTTCATACATCGAATACACACGGTTGCAGAGCAGGAGGGTTTCGACGAGATCGCTGGAGAGAAGCAGGAAACTGGCACCACGATCGGCAAGATCTTTCATCTGGCGATACAGTTCAAGGCGGGTGCCCATATCAATGCCTGCGGTGGGATCTTCCATCACCAGAAGACGTGAGGCGCGGACGATCGCGCGTCCAAACAAGATTTTTTGCTGATTGCCACCGCTGAGATGGGTAATTGGCTCTTCGATCGAAGTGTAGCGAACCTGTAGCTGCTCTAGCTGTTGGGTCGTATGCAAGCGCTCTTGAGCGGTAGACAAAAGCCCCCGTTTGGCAAAGGCTTCTAGATTAGAAAGGTTGAGGTTTTCGCAGATGGAACGTTCTGCGAGGATGCCTGCTTCTTTACGATCGGCGGGTAGAAAGCCCACGCCTTGAGCTAAAGCGGCTCCCGGATGGCGAGGTGCGTAGTGTTGCCCTGCTAGCGTCATGGTGCCGTGCAAAGGTTTAGCTAGTCCGGCGATCGTGCGTCCTACACTTTCTCGTCCGCAGCCCACGATGCCGTAGATGCCGGCAATTTCGCCTGGTGCGATTTGCAGGTGAATGTTCTGACAGGTTTTGGTTGCTAAATTTTCGACCGTTAAAAGCGGTTGATCTGCTGCGTAGGACGCTCGCGCCACCACCATTGACAACTGTCGTCCTGTCAGCATTTCCAGCAAGACGGACTCTGTTAAAGCTGGAGTGACAGCAGCTGTGGTTTTAACGGCACCATCGAGCATGGCGCTCACACGGGTGCCGATTTCCAACACTTCGCGCAGATGGTGAGTGACATAGAGGATAGACACCCCGCGCTGTTTCAGAGTTTGCAGCGTTTGGAATAGAAAGCGTTTTTCGCGATCGGTTAGCGTAGCAGTGGGTTCGTCCATAATGACCAGACGCGGTTGCTGTACCAGCGCTTTGGCAATTTCCAGCAATTGCTTTTGGGCAATAGTGAGCGATCGCACGGGTGCCTCTAGCGGCAGATCAAGCGCCAGCGTTTCAAACACTGCCTGACAGCGCTGCCGTTCCTGCGATCGACGGAGCCACGCTAGGGGATGGCTGCCTTCCTGCCCTAAAAACAGGTTGTCGAGGACGGTAAGATCAGGTGCTAGCGACAATTCCTGAAACACCATTGCGATGCCCAGATGTCGAGCGGCTTGCACAGTGCGGCTGTGGATTGGTTTGCCATTTAGCTGCATTGTGCCTGCATCCAATCTATGCACACCCGCGATGATTTTTGCTAGGGTGGATTTTCCAGCGCCGTTCTCACCCAGCAGGACGTGAATTTCGCCAGCCTGAAGGGTGAGTGTTGCGCCGTTGAGCGCCTGCGTGGTGCCAAACCATTTTGAAACCCCTTCAACCTGGAGGAGTGCGGGTTTTGATGGATGGTCTGGGGCGATCGTCATTGGGCGGCGGCTTGGGCAGAGGCAGGAGGTTGCCATCCTGTAGGCGGCTGGTCGTAGGTGCTCAGGTTATAGGAGGGCAGTTTGTCTGCCGTGAGTTCAAACATGGGAATCAAGAACTGCGGGTAGGGGATGGGGTCGCCTTTTTTTAGATTGGGCATGGGGTCGCCATTGAGTAGCCGGATCGTGTATTGAACGAGCGATCGTCCAATCAAAATGCCTGGCTCTGAAACCACCATTGCAATGTGCCCATCCTTAATCAAGTCAACGGTTTTAGCCGTTACCGCAGAGGTGACAACTTTTGTTTCGCGATTCATGCGCTTGGTTGCCAGCCCTGCTCCTGTGCCCAATCCGCCTGCTGCGGCGTAGATGTACTTGGCTTCGGGATATTTGATCATCATGTCCGATGCTTGGGATTGCCCATCTTCAATAGTGATGTCGCCTGCGAAAGTATTGCCCACAAGCTTCATACCGGGACAGTCCTTCGCACCAGCCTGCACGCCATCAAAGCGCAGTTTGTTCCAGGCAGGGCCTTTGGGGCCGGGCAGTGCAATCACTTCTGCTTTGGCATCTTGCTTGCAGATATAGCTGGCGATCGTTTTGCCAATCTCAATCTCGTCCATCGTGACACCCAGCGAAACCAGCTTGCTGTTCACTGGCACCCCAGCAGCAATGACTTTAATACCCTTATCCGTCAGCCGTTTGACCACCTGATCGTAGCCATCAAAATCAGCAGCACCCAAAATAATGGCATCCACCTTCAGCGCTTCCAGTGCCTCCAGTTGAGCGATTTGCTCCGACGTTTTGCCATAGCCACCAGCCGCTAAAACTCGTACAATCTCGACTTTAGACTGTTTAGCTTCATCAACTAGCCCATAGACCATGCCTTTCCAGTAGTCGTCTGCCAGTTGCACCACAGCGATACCGATGCGGTAGGGTTTCTTTGCCGTTGCGGGTTCGACGACTCCACGCAGGCGATCGACCGTTTCGGCGCTGGGTGAGGCGATCGACCGGTCTGTTTTAGTGGCGTCTGTCGTCGTGGCAGACGGTTTTTGAGTACAACCTGCCGCCAGGAGCGTACTCACCAGGGCAACAGGAAGTGCCGTCTTCAAAAGTGCCGTCTTCAAGCGGTACTGCATTTGTTTGCTCACAACACGTTTTCTCACAACAATAGGTTCAAAGCGGACAGGCCCACGTCATGCTTCTGACGTTAGCCAACAGTCGTCATCTCCAATTTTTGGCGGGTGTGCCACTCCTGTAGTAGCGCCTCTGAATCAACCACCAGCCCTAAATGCAACGAAATAACCAGTAGCGCACCGTGTTCCGCCTCCTCGGAAAAGCCTGCCACGATGTCACGAGGCACCAGCACACGAAAATCTCGATTGGCAGCATCAAAAGCGGTGCTCAAGACACAAGCATCCGTGAAGGTGCCCGTTAGCACGACATTATCGACATCTAAATTGCGAAGTAGAAACTCCAAATCGGTAGGGTAGAAGCCACTGAGCCGTTTTTTAGTCCGAATGTAGTAATCAGTTGGCGCAGTTTCTACCATCAAATCCAACCAGGGGGTACCTTCCCAACTGTGCTGATCCATCAACGGATTAGGCGGTAGATACAGTTCATAGAGGTAGCGCCAGTTTGCTTTGCCCGTTTTTTTGCGCGAAGCGACGTCATCAATGCCGCCGTGTCGCTGCCAGTGCTGCACCATGATTAATGGAATGTTGAGGTCACGGACGCGGCGATGAAACGCGTTGTGTGCTTCGATTTTGGCGATCGCGCGTGGGGCTGGACAGGTAGACTCTAACTCTAAATGACCCCGATGCATGTCGATACAGAGCACGGCTGTCCGCTCTGGGTTGAGCCATGAGTCAAAGGCAGAGGTCAACGGTGTGCGATCGCGATTGTGGGTATAGCAATACATTTCAGTCTTCATCAAAGCGCTCTCTTATGATTCGGTACTAACAAACTGGCACTGGAGCTTACTCCTTCTGCCGCACTGGAATTCTGATGGTAAATTTTGTGCCTTGTCCGGGTGTGGAACTGCACTCCAGTTGACCACAGTGTTTGTCCACCACAATTTGATAGCTAATGGCTAAACCCATCCCCGTGCCTTTGCCAATCGGTTTTGTCGTGAAAAAGGGGTCGAAAAGTCGCGAT
This sequence comes from Stenomitos rutilans HA7619-LM2, assembly GCA_019358945.1. Taxonomy (GTDB): domain Bacteria; phylum Cyanobacteriota; class Cyanobacteriia; order Leptolyngbyales; family Leptolyngbyaceae; genus Stenomitos; species Stenomitos rutilans. Next base: position 32,060 of record JAHHIE010000035.1, read on the forward strand.
CGTATCGTCTCAGTCATACCCACACCATTATCGGCAATGTGAATTTCAACCCAGTCCGGGTCTGCCATTGTCGTCTGTAGATGAATGTTTGGCGATAGATGACAGGTTGCGAAGGATGGGTTTGCCATCCCGGAGGCAAGAGGTTTTGACTCCTCATCTAACGCATCGATCGCGTTTGCCAGAATATTCATAAACACCTGATTGAGTTGACCAGCATAGCAGGCGATCGGAGGCAGGTCGCCATAGTCCTTAATGACCTGAATACCGGGTTTGCCTGCTCTCACTTTCAAGCGGCTTTGCAAAATTAGGAGTGTGTTGTCAATGCCTTCATGAATGTCAACCAATTTCATCTCTGCTTCGTCCAGGCGAGAGAAGTTGCGTAACGACAGCACAATCTGGCGAATCCGCTCAGACCCCATTCTTATGGAGGATACCACTTTGGGCAAATCTTCCATCAAAAAGTCCAAATCGATTTCATCGCTCGCTGCTTCCACTGCCGCCGTTGGGTGAGGATACTGCTGCTGATAGACCTGAATCAGTTTTAAGATGTCGTGAATATAATCGCTGACATGATTAAGGTTGCCGTGAATAAAGTTGACGGGGTTGTTGACTTCATGAGCAATGCCCGCTACTAACTGCCCCAGGCTGGACATTTTTTCACTGTGTACCAGTTGTGCCTGGGTTCGCCGCAGCGATCGCAGGGTTTCCTCCAATGCTTGCGTTTGCGCCCTCAACTGAGCTTCTGATTCACGCAATGCGTCCTCTGCCAGTTTGCGCTCGGTAATATCCTGCATCAGCGCGACAGTGTAGTCAACGCTACCATCTGGTTTACGCACACAACCCACTCCCAGGTGGGTACAAAGTGTCGTGCCATCCTTGCAGATGTAACGCTTATCCATGTCGTATTGCTCAATCTGCCCGGAGAGCATCTCGTTGAACAACTTACTGTCAAGCACGAGATCTTCTGCATTCGTTAACTCAGCCCAGGTTAAGCGAATCAGTTCGTCGCGCGAGTAGCCCAGCATTGCACACGCTTTATCGTTGACATCCAGCCAACCTTTTTCTGGTGACGTGATGGCAATGCCCAGTAGCGGCAGGTTGAAATAGCTGCGAAAGCGTTCTTCGCTCTTTTTCAGTAAGTCTGCTGCTTGCTGACGCTCCGTGATATCTGTGTGAACACCAATCCACTCTCGAATACGGCCATCTGGCTCCAGGACGGCTAACGCGCAAACGCTCATCTCTCGGTACTCACCGTCATATCGACGGAGGCGATATTCAGCTCTGTACAGCGATCGAGTCGCAATAGCCCGCGTCCAGGCGTGAGCAATTTGGGCGCGATCGTCTGGGTGAATTGCGCTCAGCCAGCCCCATCCTTGAAGTTCCTCGAACGACTGCCCTGTAAAAGCACTCCAACCGGGTTGTTCTGTAACAAACTCACCCTCTGCTTTCGTGTCCCAAATGATTTGAGACGTTGCCTCAAGCAGCGATCGATAGCGTTCTTCCCCCCGTTGCAGCACGTCTTGAGTCTGCTTACGTTCAGTAATGTTGCGCCCTCTCCAGAGGACAGAGTTGTTTGCGTAGGGCGTAATGTGCGCTTCAAAAAAAAGCTCTGCTGTGTCAAACGGCAGGCTGTAGATCAAACTAACCGTTTCACCTGTCCTTAACACCTGACGGATAGCATCGAGAAACGGAGCGGTATGCGCGGGCGGCAAAAACCTGTAGTGAGAGCGGTCTTCTACGCTTGAGTTTGACTGCTGTGAAAGGACGAGGCGCGTTGGCAAGATTCGCAAAGGGTGACCTTGTGCGTCGAAGACAAAGAGAAAATCGTCGATCGCTGCAAAGAGTGCCTGAAATTCTGCCGTTGAAGTCGGCAGGCCGATCTCCAGGTGCTCCAATGCAGTCTTCTGCTGCTCCATCTCGGTCAACCTTGTTTGAATCGAACAGTATGCCGGGGCATGTCACAGCCCATATTTACCACACCCTACTGATGAAGACCTCTGTCTATTCATCCCCACTTTGACTGAATGGCAACAGCCGCCGCACTAAGAATTTAGATGACTAAAGCACTCTGCAAGAACGTCATACCGATTTAAAGAATGACGGCTACAGATCAATCGGTGGGTAGGGGCAAGGCATTGCCTTGCCCCTAAAGGATGTGTCGCATTTTCAATTCAAATTGGTATCACATGCAATGTCCCTAGAGAGTCCGAACACGTCCAGTAGTGGCAATTTCAAGACAAAAGGCAGGAGAGATTTAACGCCTCCTGCCTTTCCGTCTACGGTGTCAGTTGTTTGACTTTCAGTTGTTTGACGCGGCCAATGCGCTATGGGTTGCCTCGGATCACACCGCGAGCGACAAGAGCACCCACTGTTTCCAGCTTAAAGCCCCACCCTTGCGGCAAATTATTGTCGCCGTCGTTTTGGCCCAAATCGACGTAGATGCGAGGTGGTACAAAATATGCGCGATCGCCCGCGCCAACCAGCATTTCATCGGCTTTTTGCATCACGGCGTCGATGGCGGCGTCGAACGCTGCTGCTGAGCTGTAGGACTGATCAAGCTGCTGGCTCACCAGAGCAACGAACTGACTTACCCCAATCACTTTTGGGTCGCTTGACGGTAAATCTTGCAGCCCTAATTGTTGCAGAAGGGCAGGCTCCATAAACTTAAAGAGCCTTGCCTGTGCGTCAATTAACTTTTCATTCCCAAACTTATCGCGGGGTAAAAGTGTGTGGTATGCACGACGGATCACCTGCGAAATCTTAAAGGGTGGGAAGGGTAAGCTATTGGGTGCGATCGTCTGTCCATTTCGCGTCATTAGCTCATCCAGTGGGGGTAAATCTTCTGGGACTGGCGGCATGGAGATGCTGAAGGCTTTGAACTCGGGATTTCCAGTTTTCGTGCTCAGTAGGTTTGCCTTCTTGTTATTTTGCAGTTCCTTGAGTTCCAAAATTTGCTTCGCCTTAAAGCTATCGCCATCCAGCAAACTGGTAATGGTCTTTAAGTTGAAGGGGTAGACTGGCGTATTCAAGCCAATAAACATGAACTCGGCACAATAGGTCTTATTGGCTGGATCGTTGAAAAAGGTTAGTGCGCGTGGATCGCCGACAGCCGCAAGTAAACCATTCTTCAAAAATTCCTTCAGAGTGGCGCGATCGGACACCCGTGTGGGATCACCACCGTTATAGTCTTTTGGAAACTGAGCAAAGGGATTAAGCAGTGCAAACCAGTTGATGATGGAGTTGGTGTAACCGCGTGCTTGTTCTGGCGTGACAAAGGCTGGGAAGACGAGGCGCTGTGCCACTGCCACATACCCATCTTTACCGTACAGGCCGCGATGGTAGTCATTTGGTTCATTGAAGGTGCCAAACGAATCAATCAGCTTGCCGGTCTTATCCAACCGCTGAGCGGGAACAATCGCGCCAGCATGATGGCCTTCATTTTTCATAAATGCTTCTTGAAAAAGTTCTGCACTTAGCGGGCTGCGGGTGTCGATCGGGGTGCCGTAGCGCTCTTTGTGCCACTGATAAGTACAGATCAACAACCCATCTCTTGCTAAAAATTTAGCAATATCGGCGTGACCAGAGACGGTATTGCCTGCTGGATCAGTCACGCTCACGGCATCTGTAATGCCGATATAACCAGGAACCGCGATCGTTGGCACGTCAATGGTGGTCGTGTCGTCGAGGATGACTTGCTTGGTAAACAGTCGCTTCAAATCTTCGACGGGCTTGCCCTTCCAATCACCTGTGAGCGCGTTGAAGCGGCTGATGTCGATCGCTTTTGGCTCTCGCAACGGCACAGTCGCAGTGCTCGTGGCGTTGGCTGGTCGTGTTGGTGTGGCTGCACTGGACGCGCTCGTAGAAGACCTTGCTCCAGCTGTGGTGGTGCTAGCAGAAGCGCTGGCAGGAGCAGCGGGCACTTGTTCCAATGGTTTTTGATCTGAAGGCATACGATAGACCTTGTGTAGTGGGCTGTAGAGAGCAGACTGCTGTGAGGCTAGCGGTTGCGCAACCCTTGACAGCAGTCTATTCTTTGCTAGAAGTATTTCTATCAATCTCTACAACAACGATCGCCACATTCCGGTCAACGGACTCCGCCAAAGACTGCAAGTTCAAAAAACTTGAAGAAACAGTCTACTTGTTGAAAGCCGATCGTTCGCAGCCATTCGCACTGCACCTCAACAGGGGCAAGGATATTCGCCTTTTTATCTTCTCGATAGACAAACGTTTGCCCAATTTCCTCGCGCGATCGTCGATCGCCCTGCGTTTGATGCCATTGGTAAATCGCATCAACCAGCGTGTCGTTAAACAACGCCTCAACCCAGGGGTCTGCTGAGGCCACGTGTTCGAGATTGAGGAAGCTGCCGCCTGAGCGCAAGTGGTGAAAGATCTCGCGGTATAGAGACTGCTTGCGATCGTCCGGCAAATGGTGAATGCAGTAGCCGGACACGATCGCGTCAAAGCTCCCTAGACCCGTTTGCCAGTCAGGCGTGTACAAGTCGGCCTGCATCAGGGTTACTCGATCGCCAAAGGGCTGCAAGCGCTGCTTTGCCTGTTCCAGCATTGGCTCTGAAAAGTCGATCGCGGTGATGTGTGCTGTGGGGTAGCGGGTGAGAACAGCCTGGGCGATCGCCCCATCACCGCAGCCCAAATCGGCAACCTGTGTGATGGGCATATGCAGCTGATCGAGTACACGCAGAGCAATGTTGATCTGCTCCGTTGCAAACGGAATAGCACCGCGTACACCCGTCAAAAAGCTTTCTGCCACGGCGCGGTTTTGCCAGATTTGATCAGTTCTCATGCTTAAGCGTCCTGCAAACTGGTAGCACTGAGGGGCACCATGCCTCCCGTCGTCGTCAGCCCTAACAGCATCGGTTCATTGGGTTGGATGAGTTTGCCTGTGAGCATACAGCGTTCTTCTTGACGTGCGGTGGCAGGAACCGTGACGCGAATTTCGGGCAGAGCTTGCAGCGGGTAGTCTCCCGATTTTTGCTGTACGTACTGCCAGAGGACATCACGAATAAGTGCCTGGTAGCCTTGATTGCCGGAGAGTTCTTTGAGTTTTTCTTTTAACTCCCGCTCCAGACGAATACTGGTGACTTCCATGTCAGTGGTGGCGGTGCGGGTAAGTGTATGCATTACGGGACTCCTTCTAATGGTGGACAGTTCGTAATACAAGTGTAGTATGTTGAGTCAGTTATGCAACCGATCGCTCAGACTACCCGCCCTAATTTGTGCCACTTACAGTATCAACCAGATCACGAAAACAGTTTGCGTAGCTTTTTGAGCGCCTGTTCAATCTCCGTTAACTCTTGCTCGTTTAGCTTGCCAAAGCGTTCTTTCAAGTAGGCAATGTGAGCCGGAAAAACCTTTTCAAACACGCGATCGCCCTCGGTCGTCAGCACAATCATGAAGCAGCGTCGGTTTTCGGGTGGCACTTCGCGGCGTACCAGTCCTTTGCGCTCCAGGCGATCAATGATGCCCGTTAACGTTCCTTTGGTGACGAGCGTTTTTTCGGCAAGCTGCCCCATCGTCATGCCTGCTGTGTTGCCCAGTGTACAGATCACGTCAAACTGAGGAGACGTTAAGTTTAGCTGACGAATATGATCTTCGTCATAAGCGCTAAAGGCTTGAAACGTCCGGGCAAGCTCCCGCATGACTGGCAGAAAGGGTTCCTGTGCAGCTTGTCGGGTGGCTGATTGTCGCGCTGCTGTGTCTTGAACGTCTGTCTGCGTCACTGGTCACCTCTAAAAACATGCTTTTCAGTGAGATTCATTAAACGATGTGCAGTTGAATACCTCGGCCCATTCAATATAGCTTATAGACAGTACTAGTGCAAACAAAAGGGCGAGACATCACTGCTTGAATCGCTTCTAGGTTCTCGTCTATTAAGGATAGAGCTGATACCAATTTGAATTGAAAATGCGACACATCCTGTAGGGGCAAGGCAATGCCTTGCCCCTACCCACCGATTGATCTGTAGCCGTCATTCTTTAAATCGGTATGAGCACCGAAGCTAGACAAGGCGGATTTCTTCAGCTAACTCATCTGCTTCAAAGAGCAGCGATCGCCTCCCGATTAGAAAGACGATCGCGCAATTACGAAGACTACGCGGCTTTCTTCTGGCGCATGGGGCGCTTGTAGGCGGATTTTTTCTTGCGTCCGACCGTTTGGGCTTCGCTGCTATCGGCTCCAAACTGGGCAATGACGGCATTTTTGGCTTCCAAAATGGTGTTATGAAACGCCCACTCAGCTAAACGAGCGGCATCCAGCGCTGCACGATACTGAGCCTTGAGCTGAGCTTCAAGCTGTTGTGATTGCCGCATCTCTGCCTGAGCCTGCTCAATCTGTGGGATAGAGGCTTCCTGGCGCTGAGGGGTATAGTCTGTGATGGTCTGCAAGCCCTGAAAGATGTCTTGATCGGCGTTCAGGATGCTGAGGCTGAGACGATTATTGGTGTTTTGCGTGAACATAATTGGGATTCCCTGATGATGGACGTGGAGAGGGTCAAGCTTCCCTTAACCCCAGACAAATTGGGTAGGGGAGCCAGGAGTTAGAAGTCAGGAGTTAGAAGGATGGCGACTTTTGGCTTCTGGCTCCCTTCTGCCCGCAGTGGGCTGGCGTTAAGTTGGTCGCGATAGGCTGAAGGTGCCCTGATCGCACTCTCGAACGCATCACTGTGGCGCTGGCTTTAAGGACTCTTCAAGCAAGTGCCAGAAAGAGGGGCGATCGAGTCACGAGATTTACCAGTACTTCATCTCGACGGGTCGATTCGTGCGATCGTCGGGGCAATTCAATTGATCGACGAGTCAATTCGTTCAATCGACGAGCCGATTGGTGCGATCGACGAGCCGATTGGTGCGATCGACAGGGCAATTCGTTCTCTTAGACCTCGGAGGTTTTGAAAACCTCCGAGGTCTGGGTGATTCGAGGGACACCTTGGAGATGTACAGGACAGCTAAGGTTGCCAGGGCTGGGCTTGGAGCGATAGGAAAGGGCAAGACGACTGACGTTCTCTCACAGCCACGGTTGCGGTTGGCAAGGGAACCGTACCCTGTAGGATAGAGGAAGCGTACTTGATCGGCTGAGCCTGATCTCGATTGGAACTCTATGACTGATTATCGTGCCAAAACGTTGAAGGAAGCCTTTCAACTCTGCGATGTCGATCCCCTGGTGGGTGCAGGGTTAGAGCGGTACTACGTCGATCTGGCACCCGTGCGTAAAACTGAAGCGATCGAAGGGATCAACACGAATTTAGAGTTTCAAGAAGCAGGAGATTTTTGCACGCTTCTCTTCACGGGACATCGAGGCTGCGGCAAAAGTACCGAGCTTCAACGCATTCGCCGCCAATGGGAACAAAATTACCGGGTGATTTACCTGGAAGCGAATGAAGAAACCGATATCAACGATGCCGAATATACCGACTTTTATTTGATTGTGATTAAGCAAGTCGAATTTGCCCTGCGAGAGATGGGGCTGAGTTTTGATGCGGGGTTGCTCACAAGCTTTGAAAAGTGGTTTATGGACGTGACTCAAGAAAATGAACAAACGATTGAGAGTTCCATTAATGTTCAGGCTGAGGCGAGTTTAGCAGGTGGCGCTCCTCTGATTGCCAAGCTACTCGTTAAGCTGCTGGCGCAAATCAAGGGATCGGATAAGCGAAAAACGGTGATTCGGCAAGTTTTGCAACAGGATATTTCGCGATTAAAAGCGGATGTCAACCTGCTGCTACGAGATGCGTATCAAAAAATTAAAGATCGCTATCCCAAAGGGTTTCTCGTTATTTTTGATAACCTCGATCGCGTTCCGCCTCAGGTTGGTAATCATTTATTTTTTGACTACGCGGCTCAGCTTCAAGAGTTAAATTGCACCATTATTTACACAGTGCCAATTTCCGTGTTGTGTTCGCCTAAAAACATCTTCAATACCTTTGGTGAACCCCATATCGTTTCGATGGTGAATGTCTATCAGTTGGTGCGCGATCGCTATGAGCTTGACGACAAGCTTGATGGACTGACGTGCCTAGCACGGATTATTGAGAAGCGGGTGGATGCTGCCCAGGTATTTGAGTCAGAAATTGAGATGATGAGCCTGGTGCAGGCAAGCGGGGGGCACGTGAGGCAGTTGATGCAAATGATGCGGAGCGCGTGTCAAACAGCCAGCACTCGTAAACACGCCAAAATTCAGGCAGAGGATGTGGAGTATGCTGCCAAGCAGCAGCAGTTTAACTTTGAGCGGTTTATTCCCGACGACCACTATCCGCTGCTGGCAAAGGTTTGTTTGACGAAGAATATTACCAAAGATGAGACGGGTCAGTTAATGCTGTTCAACACGTCTGTTTTGGAATACAACGGGCTGGATCGCTGGAATTTTCCCAATCCAGCCGTGCGCCGCAGCGAACTGTTTCAACGAGCACTGAGGGACATCTTGCCATCAAATGCCTGAGCTTTCCACGATCGATCGTCGTTCATTTCTGGAGCAGAATCAGCAGGAGTTTGCTGAACTGCTGACGTTTATTGATTTTGCTGAGGGACTGACGATCGGCTTCGTCGAGGTGAATCAAGAGCAGGAGAAAGGTATTTTAGTCGAGGCGTTGCGGGAGCATCTTGCCGATACAGCGATTCGTTTAGAGGTGTTGAATTTTTCTCAGGAGCGGGACTTGCGATTTTTGCGCGATGCCTTGATCCAGCGGCTGACGCGCACCGAAACGGGTAAAAAGTTGGTGCTGCTGATTCAAGGGTTGGAAGTGGCGATCGGCATGGATGGCGTGGGGGCATATCCGCCGCTTTTACAAGATTTGAACTTTGTGCGGGATGCCTATCGCCAGAGTGTGCCGCATCCCCTGCTGTTTGTGCTGCCCGATTATGCCATTACCCGGATTAGCCAGTACGCGCCTGATTTTTATGCCTGGCAGTCGGGCACCTTTCGGTTTAAGACCTCAACGCAGAATATTGAGCAGTTGCGGGTTGAGGCAGTTGAGCAGCCGTTACGCAGAATAGCATCGAGTGAGAATCAAGCCCAGATTCAGCAGCTACAGACGCTGTTGATGGAGCTTCGTCCGTCTGGGAAAGCGATCGCAACCCAGGACGTACACCTCTGTAGCGAGGTTTATTACAAGATTGGGTCGGCATACCTGACGCAGCAACAGCCAGAGAAGGCAAAAGATTATTTTCTAGAAGGTTTGAAGGTGATGGACAAGCATCCTGATCCAGTACTGATTCAAAGTCTGCACCGTAGGCTAGGCAATGCATACAAGCAGATGCGGCAATTTGAGAAGGCTGTTGCCACCTACGAAACAGCGCTGAAGCTTGCTCAAGCGCTAAATCAATCTGAACGGATTTCAATCGGCTTTGCCGATCTGGGGGATATCGCACTAGAGCAGCGGCAATTTGAGCAGGCGAGAGCGTTCTATCACCAAAGCTTAGCCATCAATGAAAGCCTGGGCGATCGCTACTCCCAAGCCAGCACCTACCACCAATTAGGCATCGTGGCACAGGAACTGCGCGAGTTTGAGGAGGCACGCCGCCACTACCAGCAGGCACTGCAACTCTACGCCGAGTTCAACGATCGCTACCGCCAAGCCAGCACCTACCACCAATTAGGCATCGTGGCACAGGAACTGCGCGAGTTTGAGGAGGCACGCCGCCACTACCAGCAGGCACTGCAACTCTACGCCGAGTTCAACGATCGCTACGAGCAAGCGGGTACCTACCACCAATTAGGCATCGTGGCAGAGGAACTGCGCGAGTTTGAGGAGGCACGCCGCCACTACCAGCAGGCACTGCAACTCTACGCCGAGTTCAACGATCGCTACGAACAAGCAGGCACTTACCACAACTTAGGCAGCGTGGCACAGGAGTTGCGCGAGTTTGAGGAGGCACGCCGCCACTACCAGCAGGCATTGCAACTCAAAATCGAGTTCAACGATCGCTACGAACAAGCAGGCACTTACCACAACTTAGGCAGCGTGGCACAGGAGTTGCGCGAGTTTGAGGAGGCACGCCGCCACTACCAGCAGGCATTGCAACTCAAAATCGAGTTCAACGATCGCTACTCCCAAGCCAGCACCTACCACCAACTAGGCATTGTGGCGCAGGAGTTGCGCGAGTTTGAGGAGGCACGCCGCCACTACCAGCAGGCACTGCAACTCTACGTCGAGTTCAACGATCGCTACAGCCAAGCAAGTACGTTTAATCAGCTAGGGTTGTTGACAGAGGCAGAAGGCGACCCGGCAGACGCGAGAACCTGGTTACAGCAGGCGTTGGAACTCTTTGTGGAATTTGGCGATGAATACCGTGCAGCGATCGTTCAGCGGAATCTCGATCGGCTTGAAGGGTCGGGGGAGTAGGGAATAGGGAATAGGGTGCCAAGCGGTGCGGGATGAAGGGCGATCGCCCCTGCTGTGACGCTGCAATTGAAGGGAGAGCGATCGGTGTGCGGGACGGACGAGTAGTGGGGTAGAGGGGCGATCGTGCCAGGATTTGCTAAGATTGACGCACCCAGTTTTCCACCCTGACAGCGTTACAGCAGCGTTTCTGGAGCTTCCTGCCATGACTCAAACTGCACCCAGTGCCCCCAAGTTAATGACCATGACGGAATATCTTGCCTATGACGATGGCACCGACACGCGCTACGAATTGGTGGATGGAGCATTAGTCGAGATGCCTACAGAATCTTTTGGAAATAGTAATATTGCCAAGTTTTTGCTGTTTGAGTTAGCTAAATATGTACCGCTATTGTTGGTTGCTTACAATACCGAGGTGGAAGTTTCGGGCAGAAGGGCGACCTGTCGTATTCCCGACCTTTTGTTACATACGGAAGAATCTGCTGCCGCTTTAGCTGAAACAACTCGTAATGTGATCACAAAGGATATGCCTCCACTCGCTTTAGTGGTTGAGGTCGTGTCACCTGGTACAGAAAATCGGGACGGAGACTACCGCTTCAAACACACAGAATATGCCGCACGAGGGATTGCGGAATACTGGATTATTGACCCCGAACAGCAGCAAGTAACCCTGTGCCTGTGGGTGAAGGGGCAATACGAAGACACAGTTTATACGGGCGATACGCCTCTGGCTTCAACAGTCATTCCTGGTTTTAAGCTGAGCGCTGCTCAAATGCTGGCGTTTGGACAAAATTAAGTATCCATTTGCAAACAACTGTAATTCACGAGCCTCAGCACTCGTTAGTAGGAGACAGCAGGGAGGTTTCCAACGCCTGCCCGATCGTCTTTATTTCTTCTAACAAGCTTTTGAGATGGGCGATCGTGGTGCGAGGATTCAGCAACGTGACCTTCAGATAGACAAAATCGCCAATCTGCGTTTGAGCAATGATGGCTTGTCCTGTTTGTATTAACTTCAGACGAATGGCTTGATTAATTTGATTGGATAACGCCGCTGTTGCCTGGTTTGAGGGCTGGCTTTGAGGAACGTAGCGAAACACAACTGCGTTGATAGTCGGCATTGTGACAAGCTCAAAGGCTGGGTCAACCTTTAATAAAGCAGCCATTTCTCGCGCGGTGTCGATCGTTGTCTCAATCATATCTGCAAAGGTTTTGCGACCCAGGCATTGCATTGACATAAAGAGTTTGAGTGCATCAAATCGCCGCGTCGTTTGTACCGATTTGACCACTAAATCGAGAATGTCCAACTGCTCATTTGTTTCGGGATTTAAATAATCAGCATGTAATTTCAGTAGATCAAAGTTGGTGCGTTCTTTAGTCAGAAAAGCGCCACAGCTAATGGGTTGGTAAAACAGCTTGTGGAAGTCGATCGTCAGTGAATCAGCCGCTGCAATGCCATCCAACAGATGACGATACGTATCACTCATGATTAAGGCTCCACCATAGGCTGCATCCACATGCAACCACAAATCATAGGCTTGAGCCAGTTGAGCGATGCCTGGTAGTGGGTCAATGCTGCCAAAATCAGTCGTGCCCGCTGTTGCCACAATCGCGATCGGACATAACCCTTCCTGCTGAAGTGCGATGATCTGCTGTTCCAGGTGGGATGGCGATAAGCGATAGTCGGCATCGGTTGGCACTGTAACAACAGCTTGATGCCCCAACCCTAGCAAAGCTGCCGATTGCCGCACCGTGAAGTGCGCCACATCAGAACACAAGATCCGAAACTGGGCGGCTTGAGGCGGTAATCCCTGTTCTTGAATTGACCATTGCAAGTGCTTTTTGGCATAGCGATCGCGGGCTAACAGCAATCCCATAAAGTTTGACTGGGTACCACCACTGGTAAACACCCCATCCGCTTGATGGTTAAACCCAAAGAGTTGACACAAGCCTTCGATGACAGATTGTTCTAAAAATGTGGCCGCCGGACTCTGATCCCACGAATCCATTGATTGGTTGGTGGCGCTAATCAACAGCTCTGCTGCCAGAGACGGTACCAGAGACGGGCAGTGCAAGTGTGCAATACAGGTTGGATGCGAAACATTGGCAGAATGTTGAATGACCAGTTCTCCAACTTGCTGCAACACATCGGACAAGGGATTGCCTTGTTCAGGACATAGCTCAAAATCAAATTCAGGAAACTTATACTGTTGCGGCATCAAGCCGCTGTAGGCTTGAGTGGATGACGCAAAATGTTGAATTAGGATCTCAGCAGCGTCTGCGATTGCAGCCTTGTAGCTGCTAATGCCATCGGCAGATTGATTCAGAAAAAAGTGGTCGAAACGGCGATCATGATCGAAGGTCATAGCACAGTAAATAAGACTGGTTAACAGACAAATTTCTAGTAGAGATGCGTTGCACAAACGTTTGATCGGGAGCATGTCACCTTTGCGCCCTCGCCCTACATCCCTCTCCCAGAGGAGAGAGACTTTGAGTCTTGCTCCCTTCTCCTTGAGGAGAAGGGCTGGGGATGAGGGCAGAAGCAGCAACTTGCGAAAGTGACATGCTCCCCGTTTGATCAAGTAAGAGAGCTAATAAGCTAAAACTTGGTGAAGCAACAAATAAGCCTGGTTGATGGAGAAATTGTTGCTTGGGTGGGCAGCAGCATAGATGGAAATAATACCGATTTAGAGAATGACAGCTACAGATCAATCGGTGGGTAGGGGCAAGGCAATGCCTTGCCCCTACAGGATGTGTCGCATTTTCAATTCAAATTGGTATAAGTTAAGAGCTGCCTTGTAGCGGAATGTATTTTAGAGACATCTAGCGCCTAAGCAGAGGCTTTGACAGCAGCATGAAAAATCTCAGCAATACTGTCAATTTGTTCAGGTGTCACGATGAGAGGTGATAGGAACCGAATGACGCTGCCATAACGGCCCCCAAGCTCTAAAATTAAGCCTCGATCGAAACAAGCCCGCTGAATTTCACGTGCAATCTGTGGATCGTTGGGGTACACACCTCGCCCACTGCATGGTTTGTCAGGATTAACCATTTCCACACCCAGCATTAATCCACGCCCACGCACATCTCCAATGCAATTATGTTCAGTTTGAATGTTTTGCAAGTGGGCTAAAAGGCGATCGCCCATAGTTTGTGCATGTGCGGCCAGTTTTTGCTCACGGATGTAGCGGATGCTTGCCAGCCCTGTAGCCATCGCTAATTGGTTGCCGCGAAACGTACCCGCATGAGCGCCAGCTTGCCAAACATCCAGAGATTTGTGGTAAACGATAACTGATAGGGGCAAGCCACCACCGATCGCTTTGGAAAGCAACAAGACATCGGGAATAATGTCACTATGCTCAAAGGCAAAGAGCTTTCCAGTTCTGCCCCACCCAGTCTGAATTTCATCCACAATCAGTGGAATCATGTGCTCTTGCGTGATTCGTCTAATTTCTCTCACCCACTCATCCGGTGCAGGAATGACACCGCCTTCTCCCTGCACCAACTCTAGAATCATGCCTGCGGGCTTCCCAACGCCACTTTCAGGATCACCAAGGATTGATTTAATATAGTGGCTACTGACCCAGCTTCCTTTTTCACCTCCCAAACCAAAAGGGCAGCGGTAGAGATAGGGGTACGGTAGAAACTGAACCTCTGGCATGAGAGCAGCGACATCGTGTTTCGGAGCTAAATTGCCCATCAGGCTTAACGCTCCATTGGTCATGCCGTGGTAAGCTCCATCAAACGACAGCATAGTACGCCGACCTGTTGCTGTTTTCACTAATTTAATAGCGGCTTCTGTAGCATCAGCACCGCTCGGTCCACAAAATTGAATTTTTGCGTTGTGAGCAAATTCGGCTGGTAAGCTCTGCCAAATTTCCTCAACAAATGCATCTTTGATAGGAGTAGTGATATCTAGTGTTTGCCAGGGTAAATTGCTGCTCAGTGCTACTTGCAGTGCTTCTATCACGATCGGGTGATTGTGTCCTAATGCCATTGTGCCTGCGGCGGACAAACAATCGAAATAAGACTTACCGTTTGTATCAGTGATGTAAATGCCCTTTGCTTCTTTGATTGCAATTGGAATGCGTCTGGGATAGCTGCGTGCATTCGATTCTCTTTCTTGCTGACGGTTCAGGTAATCAAGCGGCTCTTTCATTGCTTTGAAATGACGTAAAGATGCTGGATTAAATTAATGAGCAGATCTTCTCGAGCCTCTTTCATAAGCCACTGAAAGCTATATGCAAGTGATCAAGCTTTGGCTGATGACTTGCTTCTACAGCGATAGTGTCAAAGATGAAAACGGCTTATGTTGAATCATGTGCACCCCTAGAACTCACTCGAACTAACACTAAAATAGTTACCAAGCCTGAGCTTGGACTGTTACTAAGAAATCCTTTTTTAAAGGAAATTAAGGGTAGGATAATAGTTTAGTTGTGAGTAAAATTGCTGCGAATACGAAAATGCTTCAGCGGATGGTTAACGTTCTAAAAGCCCGCTTATTAATACAATCAGTACAGCAAGCAGAAAAATGGCTGGAGTTGAGAGTGGTCTATGATGCCTATTGATCACATACCAGTGCCAGTTGGCTATTGGCGGTTGAAATAAGTAGGAAAAAACCATTAATAGCGAGAGGCAATCATTTCCTTTTCTTCAAATTAAAGCTAAAGCGTCTAGAACGTCTGTAGATGCACTGCGAGGTACGTAATCTCGATGTCTCTGATGTCGGCGTTTAATCCTCTTACGACAAAATTACATGTTTTACAGCGTTTGACAACAGTGTTTGAGTTCTTCTAAGAAAGCTTTACAGTCTGGAATTGTTTACAGACAAATCTTTTTAATATGAGTAAGTAGAAACCACTAGATATGAGTAAGTGAGTTTCACCTGGTTGACTGACAAATCTTTTCGCGATCGCTGCCCCCTGCACTGAAAGGGCAGTCTCATAGAACAAAGCCCTTTCGGGAGGGCTATGAGAGTCTTGTAACCCGTTACCCGTTGGGAAGGCAAAGTCTACAATGGCTTGCATGGCGTTAGCCCAGCTTTTTAATTACGGACAGGTGAGCACCGAAGCCAGCAACCTTTCAGGGCTTTGGTCAGTCAATCAGGGTTTTCACTGTACGAGAATCGGTGAAAACTGCTATGAACCCAGGAGGAATTCGTTGATGGTGCTCCAATCGTTTCGTTGGGCAACTTTCTTGCGCATGGCGATCGTGTCAGCGAGATAGCTTGCATCGCGTGCAACGCCTGAAAATCTGCCGGAACCCCAAGTATACAGCCAGGGTAAGCCCAGAAAGTAGAAACCAGGTACGTCTGTAACGCCACGATCGTGTCCCGGATAGCCCTTGCCATCGAAAACGGGAATCTCGATCCAGCTAAAGTCTGAATGGTAACCAGTAGACCAGACAACGGCACTAATGCTGGCTCGCTCAAAGTCAAAGCTTAATGCAAGCTCCTTCGGCTCCCAAACAGGCGTATAGGGTGGTTCGATCGGGGCTTGAATGTTGGTTTTCTCGATGTAGTTGTCAATGCCTTTCTTGATGTTTTCGGCCACGGCATCGGCTTGATCAAGGTGTTGCTTGAGGTTATCGGCAAATTCGAGTTTGCCATTGCGAATGCTCTTCAGCCTGCCATATAGCTGCATCCCTTCCAGCGCAAACTGGCGCAGATCGATTTCACGTCCGCCGCCACGCCCTGTAACGTAGTGATTGGTGTTGGTGCGCGCTTTTTCTTTTTGAGGATGTTCGTCGATCGGTAGGTCGTAGTAGCCCATTTGATCGAGCCAATCAACGACATCTTTGCCCCGATAGCGACGGGGCGATCGGGGCGCACTGCCCACACACAAATGCACTTGTCTGCCTGCAAGGTGAAGATCTTCAGCAATTTGACAGCCCGATTGCCCTGTGCCGACCACTAGCACGGCTCCATCGGGTAACGATTCTGGGTTGCGGTATTCGGATGAGTGCAACTGGACGATGTGCTCCGGAAGTCGCTCTGAAAGCGTTGGCAGTTTGGGAATGTGATAACCACCAACAGCGATGACCACTTGTTCGGCAGTGTAATTGCCGATCGTGGTTGCAACCTCAAACACGCTCTCCGCTTCATTGCAGCGAATGGTTGAAACGGCAACACCTTCCTTCACCGGAGGGTCAAACGACGCCGCATACGCCTCAATGTACTGCACGATTTCATCCCGTTGCATAAACCCATGCGGATCATCGCCGGGGTAGTGGAAACCAGGAAGTTTGCACTGCCAGTTGGGTGTCACCAGACAAAAGGAATCCCAACGCTTAGAACGCCATGAGTAACCGATCGTATTTTTCTCGAAAACGATGTGATCAATACCTCGTTCTTTCAGGCAGTAGCTCATCGATAGACCTGCTTGACCACCGCCAACGATAACGACAGGATAGTGCGTTTGCATTTGGGTTCTACTCGCTTACTGGGTCAGATTACTCGCCAGAGTACGGGCAGCTACAGAAGGTAATTTGTATCTTTGAATACGGAAAGTTGAAGTCTAGTAGTCCAGCGAGGGAAGGCGATCATAGCTTTCCCAAATACTCTACGCAAACAGCAATGATCTGTTTAAATCGACAGGGTTAGTGTCAGTTGGTGTTAGTCTCAATACCTTGTTTGTAACCTGTAGAGACATACAGACAACGTCCCTATTAAAAGGAAAACGTAGTGCGAATCACGCCTAAAACAATGTCGTCATTGTCACTATTGTGATTAGGTGCAGTGAGCCAAACAATACCAGGCGTGATTGAAATGTTTTCGGAGACGGAGTAGCGGTAAAACGCCTCAATGTGAAGCCCAGTGTCTTTGTCGCTGCGGCGCGTTAAACCACTTAACAAGGCATCGGTGCCAGTCAGTCTTGGTTCCATCCCTACAATGATGCCACCTAGATTTCCTTTCTTGCCCAGGTCGGGAAACGCTAGCGTCAGCGCATAGCTCCACACATTACCCTTCCCTCGGACGGCTCCTGTCCTAGCATCGGCATCCATATAACTCACCCAACCGCCCGCTTGAAAGCCTTTGCTAAGCTTGAAGTTGGCTTCCACACCATACGAGTTGGAAGACACAGCGCGTCCGCTCAAATTTGACAGGGTGCTGCCAGTGCCGTGATTTAGCCCATTATCACTATAGGCATTGACATAGGTGAAGGCGATCGTCGCAAACTGAGGTGCATAAACCAACTGTGCCAGCGCTGCATAGTTGCCATTGAACAAGCCACTGCCCGCTGCCGGGTTACTGGCTTCACTGGCTAGGTAGCCCGCCTGGAGCTTGAAATCGCCTCCCAATTTGATATTTACTGCACCGCCAGTATCAAAGCCCAGGCGATAAATGGGACTGTAGCGACCAAACCGCGAAATGGCAGCCTGCGCGTCGTTGGCGAGGGGATTCACAATATCATCGATGACATCAATAAAGCCGATGTTGAACCCGGTGCCTACGTAGATTTTGACGCGATCGCCGATGGGAAACGCATACTTCAATAAGCTTAGAAACGCTGCGTTGGATGTATCGCTACCGGATTGAAAACTGAGCCGCGCTTCGTTGCCAGGAGCCGTGTTTGTGGCAGGACGTGGATCAATGACATTAGAGGCTTGAATCCGGGTGGTGAGCAAATCTTTGCCCGTAAAGCTGGTGTTGAAGTTGAGGCGGATGCGATCGCTAAACGTCGTGTTGTAATTATCATTCTGACCGTTGCGACTGGCACCGCCAAATGCATCGGTAATCGCAAAGATCACCTGTCCATTGAGCTTGGTAGTGGTGGAAAACTGCTGTTTTTCAAGAGTGGCAGTCCGTACTTCTAAAGCATCTACCCGCCCACGCAATGTTACCAGTTCCGCCGCAAACTCTTCTTGTAGCTTTTGTACAGCGAGTAAGTCTTCTCTTTTCACCAAATCGGCTGTGCCTGCCGCAATTAATTCATTGATGCGATCCATACAGGCATTCAAACCAGCGGCAAATTCATAGCGCGTCAAGGCGCGGTTGCCACGATAGGTTTTGTCGGGATAGCCCACAATGCAACCGTAGCGCTCTACAAGCGACTGTAACGCTTGAAACGCCCAGTCGGTTGGCTTTACATCTGAGAGCTGAGAAACAGAGGTCACTTGATCGATCGCAGCATCGGCGCTAGTAAGGCGATCGACAGCAAGCTGACTTACGGCTGAGATTGGTATCGCTACCTGAGAAGGCACGACAGCAGGTTCAGCTTGTTTCTCAAGCGTTGGGTTTGCAATCGCGACTGGTACAGCGACCCCTAAAAGCATTGGCAGAACCAATCCCACCTGCCACCAACTGTTTAACCCAATCAGTTTCAACATCGCCATGACTCCTCACATCTAAAATCAGCAAATCAAAACTTGCAGGAAAGAGCCTCTGCCCCTTCTGCAACCACTCAACTGTGGATGAAACGTTGGTAGGGGCGTTACTTGTAACGTCCCTACAGATAGAAACCGTCTTAATGCAAAATCTGCGACAGAAATTTCTTCGTGCGCTCGTTGGTGGGATTATTGAAAAACTCTGCTGGCGTCGTGTCTTCTACAAGCAACCCATCAGCCAGAAAGATGATGCGATCGGCAACTTCGCGGGCAAACCCAACTTCATGCGTTACGCAAACCATCGTCATTCCCGATTCTGCCAAGCTGCGCATTACCTGCAACACTTCCTGCACCATTTCGGGGTCAAGGGCAGACGTGGGTTCATCAAAGAGCATCACTTTTGGACGCATTGCCAGAGCACGCGCGATCGCCACCCGCTGCTGCTGCCCACCAGAAAGTTGCCCGGGATACTTGCTTGCCTGATGGGCAATGCCCACGCGCTCTAGCAGTTCCATCCCCAATTTGTCAGCATCTGCTTTAGACATACCGCGCAGATGAATCGGTGCCAGCGTTACGTTGCCCAAAATCGTCAGATGGGGAAACAGGTTGAACTGTTGAAACACCATGCCCACTTCCCGTCGAACCAACTCAATATTCTTTGCATTGTGCGAAATCAGGGTGCCATCAATTTCAATGCTGCCTTTCTGATAGGGTTCCAGAGCATTAAACGTGCGAATAAAGGTCGATTTGCCAGAGCCAGAGGGGCCCATCAACACCACTACTTCGCCCTTATGTACCGTCAAGCTCACGCCTTTCAACACATGAAAGCCATTGTCATAGGTTTTCTCTACATCTTTGGCAACAATGATTGGCTCCAGACCTGTCATTGTCTCGTTGGCTTGAGCGGTTCCGGGCTGAGTAGACATTTTTAACAGTCTCCTTGCGGTAATAAATCAGACCTCCGATTTCTTTAAGAAATCGGAGGTCTAGAGCTAACTTGCAGGCGGCGGTGTGAGATCGGGTAACGGTTCACCAAACCATTTCAGCGAGAGTGCATTCAGTTTGCCTGATTGCTTGATGTCATCAATAATGCTGTCTAGCTTCGCTACCAGCGCCGCATCGCCCTTTCGCACCCCTACATAGCAAGGAGAGTTTTTCATGATGAATTTGTTATCAATCTTGCTATTGGGGTTGTCTTTAATCACTTTGGCGGCGACCACATTTCCAGTCGCAATCAGCTCAACCTGACCAGAAAGCAACGCCGAAGCCGTCAAGCTATTGCTCGAAAAGCGCTTCACTACAGGCACTTTTTCGGGTGGCAGTTTGGAAATTTCCAGATCTTCTAACGAGCCTTGCGCGACTCCCAGCGTGTGCCCCTTTAGATCATCCAGTGAGGAAACCTTCAAGTTGGGGCCACCATAAACACCCGAAAAGAACGGGGCGTAGGGCTTGGAGAAATCGATAATCTTTGCACGCGCTTTGTTTTTGCCCAGGCTAGAAATCACAATATCGACGCGATCGGTCTGGAGAAAGGGAATCCGGTAATTACCGACGACTGGCACTAACTCCAGCTTTACACCGATGCCTTTGGCAATCTCGCCAGCCACATCAATGTCATAACCCTGCGGTGTCATATCAGGAGCCACCGATCCAAAGGGCGTGAAATCATTAGGTACCGCAACCCTAATTTTGCCCGCTGCCATGATCTTGTCTAGCGTTTTACCCGGTTCACCGTTGGGCGGCGCAACTACAGAGGTGTTAATCACTGCCATTGAGGTGATGGATGAGTTGCTGCTGGAGCAAGAGGCAACGCCAACGGTCAACAACAGGCTAGCGACAAACAGAGCGATCGCCCGATGCCATTGTTTTGGAATCAATGCTTTCCATAATCTGATCATCGGCAATGCTCCACTATTATGAGAAAAGAATAAGAAACTGAGAATTATAAGGTGGGGTATTGGTTCAAACCGATTGTTTTAGTAGGGACGTTACCTGTAACGTCCCTACAGACATTAATGACTTTGATTTTTAACGGCTTACGACTTATACGTTAATTGCTTCTCTAATCGCTGACTCCACGTAGAAAGGGGATAGCAAATAAGGAAATAGATCAGACCCGCGATCGAAAACACCAGCAGCGAATTCAACGTCACGTTGTTAATCTCGGCAGCAACGCGTGAGATTTCCGAAAAGCCAATCACCGATGCTAATGACGTACCTTTAATGACCTGAACTAAAAAGCCAACGGTGGGGGCGATCGACAGCTTCAACGCTTGAGGCAAAATGATGAGCCGAAGCTGTTGAAAGTACCCAAACCCCATTGCAGACCCGGCTTCCCACTGACCTTTGGGGATGGCTTCTACTGAACCACGCCAGATGTCGGCTAGAAACGAACTGGTGAAGGCAGTAAGGGCGATTGTGGCGGCAACCAATGGTGAGAAATTAATCCCAAAAACAACGGAAACACCAAAAAAGGCAAGGAATAGTTGTAGCAGCAAGGGCGTTCCCTGAAAAAATTCGATATAGATTAAGCTCAAGCCTCGAATCCATTTATTAGGATAAATCCGCATCAGCATGAGCAAGAATCCAACAACACCGCCGACTACAAACGCAATGAGGGAAAGGATAATCGTCCATTTCGCCGCAATGATCAAATTAAGGGCGATCTGCGGTACGGTGAATCCATTCATTTTATTTACCAGCTAACTTAATATCCAGCTATAACCATCGGTTTCACTAACGTCGATACTTCGCAAACTCAAAGAACCGTCGTTCAATGAAATAAGACATCCCTTTGATAATCCAGACGATCGCCAAATAAATGAGCGAGATAGCGAAATAAATTTCAAAGCTACGGAAGCTGCGCGCATTGAGAAAATCACCCACAAAGGTCAAGTCTTCCGTTGCAATTTGCGAGACAACGCTGGTAAATAACACGGCTAAAATCACCTGACCAATCAAGGCAGGATAGATATTTGATAACGCGGGTAGAAGAATAATGTGGCGAAAAATTGACAAAGGCTTAAAGCCTAGAGCCATTCCGGCTTCTACTTGACCTTTAGCAATACTTTCTACTCCAGCCCGCACGATTTCAGTAGAATAGGCACCAAAATTAACTGCTAATGACAGAATGGCTGCCTGTTCAGCAGTGAGTTTGATGCCTAAATTTGGCATTCCGAAAAAGATAAAAAAGAGCTGGATGAGATAGGGCGTATTCCGAATGACTTCGACATAGGCTAACGCGATCGCGTCCAGGATTTTGTTGCCAGAGGTGCGACAAATCGCGCCAATAATGCCAATGATTAGGCCAACGGCGATCGCCAGCAACGAGATTCTAAATGTTGTCAATGCGCCTGCGAACAGTAGCGCCAGATTATCCCAAACAATTGAAAACTGAAACTGATAACCCATATACACCTACCGGGCAGAGCCTGACTGTACACATCCCTCTACGGCACTGGCTAAATTCGCCTACAGCAGTCCTGAGCATCCATGTAATGAAAAGACTTTGAAGCACTCCAAATAAATCTCTCATGATCCAGATTCGGATCACGATCTCTGCAACAGCAATGCATATGGTATACAGTGGCTATCAAACCCGTTTTGTCACTTGCAGCACATTCCCTGCAAATGAATGAATTGAAGCATTAGACTTCTATATCGAACGTCATTAGCTTGAGATGATCGGGGTTGGAAATAATTTCTTTGGCTAATAGATAGCCTGTAATCGTCCAGGTTTGGTATTTGCGAGATTCTTTCCCAATCAAACGTCCGTCGGGGCCATCGTAGTATTCAGGCCACTGATCCTGTATTAAGCGGCGTTCTGCAACGGCGATCGCGTGGTGTGCCAGTTCGCCACGATTCATTTTTTTAGCGGCTGCGGCTAGCATCCATAGCAAAACAGGCCAGCTACCGCCGTTGTGGTACGACCAGGGGCGATTTTTGGGATCGGCTCCAGTGACAATGCGCCAATCATTATCTTCCAAGGCGGGATAACACAACTTCATCGGCATGTGGCCGATCAAGTCCTTCCAGCGCAGCTCAATCAGATTCAGGATCTTATGGGATTGCCGCTCTGTGGTGAGTGCTGCAATCACTGCCATCAAGTTACCCAAAGAGAAGAAGCGACAATCTAGTTGTGATGGTCCCAAATTACCTGCCAGGTAGCCGCCTGCTTCGGGTACCCATTTGGCTAAGCGGTAAAACGGAATGGAATCCGAATAAATATTGAACTGGTTCAGGGCTTCTTCGCCGTACTCTTCGACCTGATAGCGGTAAATAACATTTAAGCGTTCTGGATCGAGCCAGTAATCTTCGCGGAGTTGTTTCAGCAAGAGGGGAAGGCGGTTGCAAACGGCTTGAATGACAACCTGGTTGGTGGGATTAGGTACCAACAGTTCTAAACTGGCACGCAGTGCCGCATAGAAGAGGGATTGAATGTCAAGTGGGTGCCCGTAAAGCCCCATGCGGCGATCGATCATGCTGGCTCCATCAGGCACCAATACCATCGGGTACATATCAAACCGCGTTACCAGGCAAAGTTCGAGACTAACGCGAATGCCTTCCTGAAAATCAGCACGCTGCACCAGCTCAAAATCTTGCGTTGCAATGACATACGCGCGTAAGAGAATGATCCACCAGAGACACGCATCGGCAGGCGCGACTCGACCGATCGCGTGATTGCCAAAGTCCGCCTTGAGATATTCTTGCCCGTTCAACAACACAATTTTGAAACTTGCTGGCATTAGCCCACGGCTGGGTTTAGAGCAATCAAGCTGACCCGTTTTGGGCTGTAGCTGGAGAGTTGCTTCCAAAAAATTACGCACAATCTCCGGTTTGCCTTTGATGAGAAACAGCAAACCTGACGAAATAAAATCGCGCACAAAGCACTGGTCGTAGTTTAGTGACGCAAGATCTGGGTCACTAGCGGCGATCGTGCCCACTGGTTGACCTTGATAATAGATAACGGACTTTTCAAGGGCTTCCCACGCTTGTTCGACAATCGTCTGCTCGCTCAATCCCTGGTTCCTCTGATGACGACTATGATCAATATAGAGTGCATCCCTCAGCGATCGCTGCTGCTAATGGTGCAATCTCAGTCAAAATTGTGACAGTCTGCTTGATCGTTAGGCTGTTGCACTTAAAAAAGCTGCACATTAGAGTTTGGCTTCATCCGTCGCCGCCTTTGAGCCATGTGTAGCTATTATTGAGAGCTTTTCCAGGAACTACCTTTATGAAACCGAATGCTTCTGTGCTGGCTGTGGCAGGTGCCTTTTCGTTAGCAGCACTTGCTGGACTAGCCGTTGCGTGTTCCCAGTCTTCTGTAACCGAGCCATCGGGAGCATCACCCAGCGCAGCGCCGATTGCATCCCCCGCCAATCGGCCGTCTCCTAACCCTTCTCCTGCCGCTTCTACCCCGACGACGACACAAAAGCAACCCACTGAGGCTGCCCCCAACTCAGCGCCTACCGCAAATCGCACCGTTGAGTCATGCGTGGTAAAGATGGCTTTAGTGAATGACCCAAAGCCACCGCTTAATGTCCGTTCGACCCCCACAACTGATGGTGAGAACGTTGTCGGTCAATTGAAAAACAATACCCTTGTCACTGTCGCAGACGATCAAAACGGCTGGCTTCAGATTAAATCACCGCTCAAGGGCTGGATCTTTAAGGCACAAACCGTCAATAGCTGCAACGAGAAAGTGGAACGCCTCAGCCTGAGTGCTGATGGAGCCACGCTGCCGATCGCTGATCGCTTTGTTGGTACGGGCAGCCATCGCTACGTTTTTCCTGCCACGAAGGGGCAAACATTGACCATCACCCACGATCGAGGCCCTTTCCCCATGCTCATTGCTCCCGATGGAACCGTTCTGCTAGCACATGAGAAAGACGAAAAGCGAACCGACTGGAGCGGCACAATTGAGCAAACGGGCGATTACACCCTTCAGCTAGAGTCAAACTTTAGGGGATATCGCTACGGGTTTTCGATGCAGGTGAAGTAGGGGATCGGAAGCAGCGAGGGACGCTAGGGAAGCAGGGGAGTTTTGCATTCTCAACGGTTGCCAGTGAGCAGTGTATGTAATGCCTCCCTTCACCCCTGATACTGAATCCGATAAATGCGTCCGTTCGCCTCTTCCGTTACCAGGAGACTCCCATCGGGAAGGGTGAGTAACCCGACGGGTCTGCCCCACGTATCGGGGCCAGATGGATTGACCAGAAAGCCCGTGAAAAAGTCTTCGTAATAGCCTTGGGGTCGTCCATCGGCTGTAAACGGCACATAAACAACCTTATAGCCAGTGCCCCGATCGCGGTTCCAGGAACCTCGGAAGGCGACAAAGGCTCCGTTGCGATACTTAGCCGGAAAGGTTTGCCCCGTGTAGAACTGTACACCTAAAGCCGCTGAGTGCGCTTGAAAGAGAACATCTGGCGTGCGCGTTTGAGCGGCTAAATCAGGGCGAATGCTGCGCCCATTTTGAATATGGGTGGGATCGAGGCGATCGGGCGTCATATAGGCGTAAGGCCAGCCGTAAAACTGCCCTGCCTGAATGCGTGTGAAATAGTCTGGTACCAAGTCATCACCCAAGCCATCACGTTCATTGACGGTGGCATACAAGTCGCGGGTAGTGGGATGGAAGGCTAACCCGACGGGATTTCGCAGACCAGATGCAAAGGTTTGACGGTCGGAGCCATCCAGGTTCATGATCTGCACAGATGCACGCGGTAGGGGTTCTTCGTCAGCATTTGACTGAGAGCCGATCGAGACGTAAAGTTTGGTGCGATCGGGCGAGACGAGTACATTCCTCGTCCAGTGCTGGTTGTAACCACCACCTGGGAGATCGGTAATTTTGGTGCCAACCCCCGTCAATTGCTCCTGTCCTTTTTGATAGGGAAAGCGCAAAACAGCAGCCGTATTGCCCAAGAAAAAAGCATCATGGCTAAACGACATCCCAAAGGGGATGTTTAAGCCGTTTTGCGACGTTGCAAACGTTTTTTTGACTTCAGCAACGCCGTCTTGATTAGCATCACGCAAAAGTTGGATGCGGTTCTGGCGAGTTTCCGTCACCAGCACATCGCCTGTAGGAGTGAGCGCCAACCAGCGGGGACGATCCAATCCTTCCGCAAAGACGCTGACCACAAAGCCAGCGGGAACCTTCAACGTTGGCGTTGACGGAATCGGAATGACATTCGGCGATTTGGAAGCGCTGTTGCTGGCATACGGCTTTGGCAAACTCGCAGGCGTGATTTTAATGGGCTGGGGCGACAGTGCTTGCGTTTGAATCAAGCTTGCAGGTGCAGGGGCTGCTTTGGCGTTATCTGGTGTAGCAGATGGAGCTGAACTGGCAGATGATGCGGGTGCTACAGTTGGTGCCGCTCTGGATGTGTCGGCCGTCTGGCAAGCGACCAGAAGAAGACCCAGTGGTGCTAGAAGGGATAAACGGTGCATGGCAGACTGTGGGCAACGACTGCCTATCACGCTAGCGGATCTTGCTAGCGATTGGCATAGTGCCCAAGAGAGATTCTTTCTCTTAAGTCGAAAGGGCACCGACTAGCGATGCCCTCTGGTGAACTGTTACAGCGGTTGTTGATTAACCAAGCCACAGCCCTTTAAGGACGGGTGTGTGGTTTAGAGTGTTGAGTGCGGTGAATGCAACTGAAAATGGCTGTCAGTGTTACCGCCGTTTTGCTGGCCTTACTTAAGGCTTGCTTCGATTGTCCAGTACCTGCTGGACGGCTGGGCTTGGGGTATAGCCGTAGCCGAAGGTCGCTTGCTGCCCATCATCCAAAATGCGAGGGGTGACGATGACAATCACTTCTTGTCGTGTATTGGTGCGGTTTGTTCTGCGGAACAGCGCCCCTAAGATGGGGATATCACCCAGAATTGGCACTTTTGTCACCGTTGCTCGATCTTGATCTTGAATAATGCCTGTAAGCAGGAGGGTTTGTCCATCACGCAGACGTACCTGCCCAGATTCAAGACGGCGCTCGGTCAGCAGGTTAATCGTGTTGACGCTACCCTGAACGTTTACGTCTTGTGTGCCACCGATGCGTGAAACGGAGGGAGCAACTGACAGCGAAATGAAGCCATTATCGTCAATGCGATCGACTTTAATAGGCAGAATCAAGCCAGCCCGTCCTTTTTCAACCGTAATGGTCGTTTGAGTAGAGTTCGTGGAAGCGGTCGTTTGCTGAGTCAGGTTTGTGACCACTTCCTGGGTGACGTTGACAGTTGCCGTTTGTCCTTCTTGTACCAGCAGCGTGGGGTCAGTCAAAATTTTGGCATTGCCGCTGGTAATGGATGCCTGCAATTGGAGCAGGAAGTTCCTGGCAAAACTGAAGGCTCCCCCAGTGCTGGCACCTAACGCTGAACCAATCGTGCTTAGTCCGCTGCCAAGGCCAGTCGAGGCCGGCCCAGTGCGACCAAAGTTAATGACAGCCGTCCCGGCATCCAATACCGCGCGGGTGTTGTCTACAATCCCAAAGGATGAGTTGGCGGAGAATTGATCAATGCTCTGGAGATCGACATCCACAACCCGCACATTGACGGTGACTTGGCGACGACGGATATCGAGCTGAGCTAACTGAGCGATCGCAATGCCCACTTTCTTCGGTTCACCGACGAGTGTGACCTGGTTGGTGCGCTCATCCCCAGAAATTTGCAAACCGCGCAACAGCGGTGTGGAGTCTAGATAGTTGACGCGTTGGTTTTCAATGCGAGATTCGGTGGCAGTTTGCGTCTGCGTAATGGCTGAACCTGTGCCACCTGCTAACTGTCCAACTGGCACTGCTGTCGCGTTGGTCACGAGACGATCGCGGCTCACAGCACTTTCAGCACCCAGCGTCACCAAAAAGTTAATAGCACTGGTAATGGATGCCTGATTCAAACGGACACTTCGCACCACCAGATTACGGGCCGAGTTAGGGAGCTTTGGGCCAACAAAGACGGTACGACCCACCCGGTTGGCCTCTAAGCCAGTAATTTGCAGGACATAGTTAAACACATTCTGCACAGGCTCATTTTCAATATCGAGCGTGACTCTGGGGCCATCGCTGCTGGCAGCCTGACCTGCTTGTGCTGGCTGACCTGCTGCTTGCCCTCCCTGCCCTTGTGCGAGCAGATCACTCACAAAGGCAAGGTTAAGCCCTGCTGCTCGTGTTAACAATCCCAACACTTCTCGTGCTGGGGCATCGCGTAAGACCAGACGGGGCACTCGCTCTGCCGAACCCAAGTCGATCGTGGTACCGCTAGCATCCACCTGCGCCGTCGAAATATCGCCTACTGGAGGCGGCACGGCTCGTGGAGAGACGCCTTGCACACCGGGGGGGACAGGTAGACCACCTGGTCCTTGAATTTGGATTTCTGGATTTGGCAGTAAGGGAGCCGTTTGATTGGTGGGAACAGAGGGCTGTCTTGCAGGGGTTGTTGCTGGACTGGTTGGCGCAGGGGAGGGGCTGACGGATGGAGCGGGCTGGGGCGTTTGAGCCAACGTCAACGGTTTTTCTGGCAGCGGCACGGCGATCGGTGCCACTCTAGGCGCTGTAGAAGCCGCTGGTGGAGATGGAGGCTGGGCAATCATTGAGAGCGATCGAGCAGGAGATGCCAGTGCTGCCACCGAGGCTGGAGCCGCTGCTTGCTTGGTGCCAAACGGACTCACGCTCAGCTTTACTCCGCCTTGCTCTGGTCGAAGCACCTGACCAACAGGAGCTCCGGCCTTGCCCACAACCGTCACTCGCACACTGGTTGCATCCAGCGGCGCAACTGTCACTAGCGCAATGCCTGGAGCTGGATTCTCTTTACGAAAGGGCTTACCACCGGGCAGGCGAAGCTGGCTGCTGGGAAGATCTGCCGTCCAACTGTTACCGCGATTGACGGCAAACACCTGGGGTCGCCCACCCGACTGTGTTTGCAGCATGACATCAACGCCCGACGACGTTTGATTTAACTGTACTCCTGTCACCTGGTTAGGTGCGGCTAGCGTCGGCTGGACTGCCATGAGTACGGCTACCCCACCCAGCATGATGCTATTCAATCCTAGACACTGTTTCACAATTCCTTCCTCACTCAAATCGTTAGATTACTGCTCAAAGGCTGGGTTTAGGGGCATGTCCGCAACGCCATACGCGGGACACAGACGGACTGCACTATTTCGCTGGGGGCGTAGCAGCTTTAGCTTCTTCAGGCGTTAGGGGCGATAAGGCTTCTAGCTTGAATGATGTGGTTAATTTGGGTTCAGGCTGGCAGTTTGCCAAGAACTGAATCGTACTGCCTCGAGTTTCAAACAAGCGAGTGTTGCTGGCTGTGGTTTGAGTCCCGTCTCCAATGACGATTTTTACGTCCTTAAAGACCAGAAACGGCTGTAGACGCTCGATGTTGCGGAAAATCGCTTGCGTCTGATTCACATTGCCTTCAAAATTGACGGTAGCAACCTGACGTTTCAACTTGTTGTTAACCAGTGAGCCATAAGCATTGTCCGTAATCACACCAGAGGCTTTGGCATCGGGTGTAAAATCTTTCAACGCAGCTTTGCGCGCCAATTCAACGCCACCTTTACGCAGTTCCTCGGCATTGTTGCGAACCCATGCAGGACAAGCAGCCAAACGCTGTTGCTCCAGTCTGGCAACGCCTGCATTGCGTGTTTCAATCTGGCGATTGAGATCAAGCAGCAGCGTATTGAGAGTTGATTCATTAGAGAAGAGATTTAATACCTCTGAGCGTTGCTTTTTAGCGGCTTCAAGGTTGGCATTGGCATCGGCAATTTGCTTGGCGATCGCGGCTGCCTGCTGTACCTGCTCTTCTTTGGTTTGCACCTTTTGCTTCAGGTCGTTGTACTTCTCCAGGGCGGGCTGTACCAGGCTGAGAAACAGGTATGTTGCAAGCGCAATCCCACCCACTGCCAGCAAAATACCCAGAATGGTTGGAGTCAGCGCGATCCCAAAAACAACTGGATAGCTTGGTTCTGCATCCAGAGTCGGATCATTGGGAAGAAAATCACCGCCAGCGGTCATGGTTGAATTACTCCCTTACGTTGCAAATCTTCAATGCGGGTGACCAGTCCCACAGCCCCTTTGCGGTCAAGTTCGCGTAGCAAATCAGAGGCGGGTACATCACTTAACGCCGTTTCAATCTGAAATTCCACTTGCTTGGGCAACTGGGGCAGTCGATCGGCGGGTAGCCCCTGCTGTTGAGTGTTTTGTAGCCTCACTGGCTCGATTTTGGCGGCTTCTTTTTGAAGGGTAGCTTTGACCAATTTGGTATTTTCTGCTTTCAAAAAGTTTGATTTTTGCAGCACCAGCAGAAAGTCGTTGACATCATTAAAAGAATTGGCAAGACCCGTAATTTGCAAAACGGAGGCGGGTGGGGGCACGGCTGGCGCGGCGGCGCCTGGTGCGGGACTGGGAGGAGGAGCCGCTGCTTGAGTACTTTGAGTCGATTGGGTGATGCTTAAAAGCTGAACCCCTGGAGGAATGCGATCGCGCATTTCTTGCATCATGGCAGACCAGGGTTTGACCAGATTAAACACCCCAGCTAACGCCCCCGTTTCATCCTTGATTTGCTTGGTTTGACCGTTGATGTCTGCAATCTGCTTTTGTTTGGTGGTTAAATCACCAAGCTGAGTGTCAAGCTCTGACTGCCGCTGCTCCAGACTGGCATTCTGAGCTTGCAGGAATAGCAATGAGCCAACGGCTGCACCGATTAAACCCACTGCCACCGCAGCACCAATAAACAACGGTCGCTTACTATCGGTTGCTACTACCGTGCGGGTCTTTTGACGTGCGCCTTCCGGTCTGTATTCTGGCCGATCGTTGAGAAAATTGATATCTAGACTGTACATCTTAGCGAGCCTCCCGTAATCCTAAGCCCAGCACCACTCCTAACCCCGGTCGTTGTGCTTGCGGCACATCTTGCGTGACTTCTAACCCCAGTGCCGAGATCGGATCAATCTGACTGCTGGGCAGGCTAAGACGCTGTGTGAAGAACTCGTCTAACTGCCCGATCGAACCACCAGGGCCAGCCAGCAACAGTTGAGCTACTTCCAGGTTGTCGCCCTGATTGAGGTAGAAGTCAATCGACCGCCGTAGCTCATCTGCTAGTTCACCAATAATTCGCAGCATGGCCGTTGCACCGGGATTGCTGCCCCCCATCTTGCCTGCACTCATCCCGTCAGAAGGATTGACGGGAATCGTCATACTCTGAAGCAGTTCGGTACTCCGTGAAGGAGGAAGATTCATCGCCCGCGACAGCCCACTTTGAATTTGATAGGTGCCGATCGGGACGGTACGCGAAAACTGAGGCACGCCATCGACCGCGATCGAAATCTCCGTGCTTTCAAACTCAATATCGACGATCGCAACCGCTTCTTGCGGCGAAAACTGCCGTAATTGCTCTCGGATGGTACGAATGAGCGAGAAGCTACTGATTTCGAGGACGTCGATCTGCAAACCTGCTTGCTGAAAGGTACGAACGTAGGAATCGGTAATTTCTTTGCGCGTTGCTACCAACAAAACCTGAAACTTCTCGATGCCGTCCTCGTCAACAAATAGCCCTAATTTTTGATAGTCAACGTCTGCCTCTTCACGAGGAAATGGCAGATAAAGACCAGCCTCCTGATTGAGCACCATCTCCCTCAGTTCCTGGTCGTTTAGCTCTGCTGGAATGGGAATAATTCGAGTCACCGTGTCTCGCCCACCCGCTACCGCAGTAGCAACCCGTTTGACTTTAAGCTTATTTTCAGCCAGGGTTGACTGAATGAGCTCAGCCATTCCCGCAATATCCGTTATTTGTCCTTCATGAAATAGACCCTCTGGCACTGGCACTGTTGCCAACGTTACCAGCTTAAACCCCTGACCTTGCTTACGTAGCTGTGCAACGCTGATCCGATCGGGAGCTAACTCGATACCAATGCCCTTAGGCTTTCCAGGAAGCAGATTTTTTAGAGAGTTAACCACAATGCTGTCTACTCACTTAAACAGTTGAAGACGGGTTTATTGACACGGATCGAGTAAGGTCTACATGCCAGAACATAATACCCAATTGAGCCTAGATCTAGCACTTATCGCCAAGAATACGAATCTTAAACAGTATCATTGACTGTAGCTTTTTGACAAAGAAAAACAATCAAAGGTTTATACAGAGTTGCAACGCTCTAAAGCTAAAAACGTTTGCGTTAAACAATCACTTTTTTAACGATCGATCGCATCCTTAGTCACAGGCTAGCAGACAATGATTCATTGCACTTACACTGTGGTAATCGAGGCCGCGATCGTCAGAAAAAAGACTCTCCCTTCGTAGCGTTCTTACTTACTCACCAGCGATGTTACACATAATTTGAAGAGTTGATCAAAAAATTTTGGAAAATGATGAAAAAGTTGGAGCGTGGGAAACAGATAGGAAGTAGAGGGCAGGAGGTAGAAGGTAGAAGGCAAGAGGCGGCAGGCTAAAGGTGGCCTCCGACCCCTGACCCCTAACCCTCGACCGCTGACCGCTAAGCCAACTCAAAACTTCCCCTGCTCCCTAGTCTCCCCTGCTCTCCTCACTCCTCCCCTCCATGCTTGATCTCACAAAACTTGCGCAACAAATGCAGGGCATCAGCCAGCAGCTAACGATCGAAGCCAACGCCACACGTCAGCGCTTAGAACGGGCACAAACGCTGTTAGGGCAAGCCTATCGTTACCAGCAAGACCTGGTTGAGCAGCAGCAGACCTGGGGCGAGCGCCTCAGCTTTACGGCTGCTGCGCCCGTTGAGCCACTAAATCTTCGTGGCAGTATTCCGATTCCACCTGCTGCCCACACCGTTCTTGCGACCGATGGCTCCCAAATTGCACCCAGCCACCACGAAATTGCCTACTGCTATCTAATTAATGTTGGGCGCATTGTGCTGCACTACGGGCAAAATCGTCTACCGCTACTCGACAGCCTACCCGAAGTGTTCTATCGCCCCGAAGATCTCTATGTTTCTCGCCAGTGGGGCATTCGCACCGAAGAGTGGATGGGCTATCGGCGCACGGTATCGGAGGCGATCGTGCTGGCGGAGTTGGGGGAAGCAGTGAAGGCAGAAGGTAGAGAGCAGAAGGCAGAGGGGGCAGAGGGGGCAGGGGGAGCAGGGGGAGCAGAAGGGGCACGGAGGCAGGGGAACACGGGGACAAAAGTAACTCAAAACTCAAAACTCTCTAGCTTGTCGGCGCAAAGCGCTACTCAAAACTTCTCTCCTCCCTCCTCCCTCCTCCCTCCCTCCTCCCTCCTCCCTCCCTCCTCCCTCCTCCCTCCCTCCTCCCTCCTCCCTCCCTCCTCCCTCCTCCCTCCCTCCTCCTCCCCCGCTCTTGCAATGGTTGATGGCTCTCTCATTTACTGGTTTCTCGACTCGTTGCCGGGGGAAGCACGCGATCGTATCCTGCCGCCGATCCTCGAAGCGTGGGAGAAGCTACGTGCGGTGGGCATACCGCTAGTTGGCTATATCAGTGCTTCGCGGAGTGGGGAAGCGCTCAACTTTTTGCGGCTGCAAGCATGCCCTTATGACACACCGGATTGTGCCACGCATTGTTCTGGGCTGGGCGATCGCGAAGGCTTTCCACTCACCCATGCGCCCTGTCAGGTGTTGGAGCCGTTGAAAGATGCGGCACTGTGGGCGATCGAGCTACAGCCAGGGCAGAGAAGCCCTCTTTGGAAGAGTTCCGCTCGCATTCTCGACCTCTATGGTAATCATCACATCTACTTCTGCTACGTCCATGTCGGCACCGAAATTGCTCGCGTCGAGTTTCCTGCCTGGGTCATGGAAGATGCTAACTTGCTGGACACGGCGCTAAGTTTAACGTTGGCGCAGGTGCAGAAAGGCTACGGCTACCCCGTCGCGCTGGCGGAGGCGCATAATCAGGCTGTGGTGCGAGGGGGCGATCGCACCCGCTTTTTTGCCCTGCTCGAACAACAAATGATCCGTGCTGGCTTGCGAAACGTCGGCACTTCCTACAAAGAAGCCCGAAAGCGCGGCAGCATTGCTTGATTTAAGTCAGCTAACTTGAAATTTTCTTGACAATATTAACTCAAATGCTTTGGGAAAGCTGTACTTAGTTTAGTAAATCGGGTTGCAATCAGCTTATGGAAGGGGTTCCTGTAGGCATCGGGCTTACGTTTGTAATGATCATTCTTTTCGTCTGGCTAATTTCCAGTAGTGCTCCCCTTAAGTTATCTCTGATAGTGGCAGCAGGAACTGTAGGCAGTATATTCTGGTTGTTAGCTGGTGTCTTTAATTGGAACTGGGTCTTTGAAAAGGAAAACGTGCAGCCTGTAGTGAAGCGTCTTGGGAGAACGGGCGCAAAACTCCTCTTCTTTGTTGGAGGATTAGGCATGGCATGGGGGTGCAACTATATGATCAAAATTTTACTGATCATGGGCTTCTTATACAGAGCAAAGCATCACTGCACATCGGCTTGCTTACATCTCTAGGGGGAGTTTTTTGCCAGATTCATCTTCCAAGAATCTAACCAGTTTAAGATTGCTTCATTTACCTGTTCTGGGCATTCGTCGTGAGGGCAGTGCCCAGCATTTTCGAGTTCAATCAACTGCAAGTTGGGGTTGTACTCGCTATATTGACTGGGACGCGCAAACTGTTTGGGAATCATGCGATCGTTCTGTCCCCAAATGAGCAGCATGGGTACCGTGAGGGTAGGCAACACGGTTCTGATATGAGGACTATAGCGAGCATCAGTCACCGCTCTGAAAATGGCTGCAAAGGCTTGACCAGACCCCCGATCTTGGGATGGCCCTGCCAAAATGTCGATGAGTTCGTCGGTGATGGCATCAGGCTGAGCATAGGCGATCGCGGCCCAGGTTCGCACAACATTCGGTCGGCGCACCAGGGGAAACAACGCCTTCAGCAAAAGTGGTGAGAGAATCAAGCGTTTGAGACTGCCCACTAATGGACGCAACGGTTTCGGCAGTGCTTCTTCTTCCATCGACAGGTCAGGTAAGCTGATCATGACAATCCCTGCCACCATTTCAGGATGGGCAGCGGCAGCCGCCATACAGACCAGAGAACCGATTGAGTTGCCCACCAGCACTACAGGCGTTTGAATAAAGGTTTTCCAAAAGTCGTAAACTTGCTCTACCCAGAGGTCGGTTCGATAGGAGGCAACGGCTTTTTCAGATGCGCCAAAGCCCAACATATCCAGCGCATAAACGGTGTGGTGCTCTGCCAGGACTTCCAGGTTATGTCGCCAGTGCCCGATCGAGGCTCCAAACCCATGCAACAGAATCAGTGGTGTGGTACTCCTAGGTTGCGCAGCGCGAAGGTAGGTATAACGAGTCTGCCAACCGCGCCAAACCCAATCGCGCTGGTTGCCTACCCGATGTCGCCAGTGGAGAGATGTTGTCATCGCTTCAGGTTACAACTGCTTAGAAGAATGTTTCTTCATCTTAGTGTTTGATCGCGATCGCGCTCGACAACAAGCCTTCTATATCGTCAAGGCTGAAGCATGTTCTTAGCCCTTCAAGTCATGCTCTCTTCGCCATCGGCGCACTTTCGTTCGTCAGGATCAGGAATGGGTGAGCTAAACTTGGAGAAAGTCCGTAAATTCTGTGTTTACGCTGACGCGAACGATCGGGCATGTGCTGCATAGGCAGCTTTATTGGTAAGGTCAATCGGCAAGGTAACAGGTAGAAGGCGCTACGTTATGAAAGGTCCCTGGACACATGCACTGGTAAAACGACTACCCCGACGAGGCTCAACTGCAATGGGAGTAGCCACTGCGTTTTGGGTTGTCGCTCAAGGTCTGACGCTGAGTCTGCCTGCCAACGCTCAAACTGCTCGTGATCCTCTAAGCTACAGTGCGCTACTCACAGAAATCGACGCAGGCAAGGTCAACCGCATTGAAATTGATCCCACCCAGCGAGTGGCCCGTGTCACTCTGGAAGGGCAAAAGAAGGGCGATCCGCCCCGCGAAGTCGCACTGTTCGATAATTACGGCGAAATCACTAAAAAAGCGCTAGCCAACAAGGTCGATATTACAGTGCAGCCGACGCAAGATAACAGCGCCATGATGGGAATCTTGGCAAACCTGCTGCTGTTTTTCTTGCTGATTGGTGGCTTGCTGATGATCTTGCGCCGCTCCAGCAATGCGCCCGGTGGCCCAGGTCAAGCGATGAGCTTTGGCAAATCACGCGCCCGCTTTCAAATGGAAGCCAAAACAGGCGTCATGTTTGATGATGTGGCAGGCATCGAAGAAGCTAAGGAAGAACTGCAAGAAGTCG